>JAJDVI010000058.1 GCA_022826195.1 Acidobacteriota bacterium | reverse complement strand
GAGCGGGAACGAGGGAGTCTGCGGCGTTCCGGTGAGGAACAGTATAGCACCGTAAGCCATTGAATAAAGGTAGCCATAGCGGAACGTCAGGGCACTCTGCGGAACCCTGTGGAACCGGCAGAATGCGGCCCGCAGGGCCGCAAGCGCGCAGGGCTCCACCTCCCGATCGCGCCACCGGCTTGGAACGCCGGTCTCCGACCGGCACCGCGGCGCTCCGCGCCGCGCACGTCCTGACCCGGGGCGCCCAGGTGGCGTGCCGGCTTGGAACGCAGCTCCCCGCATGCACGGGGCCGGGGAACGGAAGCTCCCCGCAATGGCGTAGTGCGTGGAGCCGGTGGGCGTCAGCTATCCGCATTCGTGGAGCTGGTGGGCGTCAGCCATCCGCATTCGTGGAGCCGGTGAGCGTCAGCCATCCGCATTCGGGGAGCCGGTGGACGTCAGCTATCCGCATTCGTGGAGCCGGTGAGCGTCAGCTATCCGCATTCGTGGAGCCGGTGGGCGTCAGCTATCCGCATTCGGGGAGCCGGTGGCCGTCAGCTACCCGCATTCGGGCTGCCGGCGGGGGCAAGCTCTCCGCATTCGCGGAGCCGGTCGCGAGAGTTCCCCGCGCCAGGAGACAGAACGATTCCGCAGGTCCGCGCCGCGCCGTGCGCGGTGCGGAGCACCGCGCGTGCCGGTCGGAGACCGGCGTTCCAGGCCGGCGGCGCCGTCACGGCTGCTGGCCGACCCGCCCGGTCAGCCGCGCCGCGTCCCGATCCAGCGCCGCACTGCGGACTGGTACTCCCGGTACGCGTCGCCGTGCTTCGAGAGCAGGTACTCCTCCTCCAGCCGGACCTGGATCTTGATCCCGATCCAGCCGGCGACGAAGGCGCCGAAGCTGAGGGCGTTGGGAGCCACCAGGAAGAACCCGCCGAGCCCCGCCAGGAGGCCGAGGTAGATGGGGTTTCTCGACCACCGGAAGAGTCCATGGCGCACCAGGGCCGTCTTCTCGGAAGCATCGATTCCCATCCGGAAGGAGGCGGCCATCTGCGCCTGGCCGATGCCGATCCAGAGGATCGCCGTACCGGCGGCGATGAGGCCGGTCAGGTGCACGGCCTCGGTCTCCAGATACGGGATGGGGACCAGCCACGGCTTCACACGGGGCGCGAAGGCGTACACCAGAGCGACCATCAGCCAGGTCCCGATGCTCGCCTTCAGGACGCGACCCGTTACCTCGTACACCGAGCCGTCGGCCTTCAATTTCACCGGATTGATCCCGGTGGCCCGGCGAACGAGCGCCACCCGCAGTACGGTCATCCCGTAGAAGGCCAGCAGCAGGACGAGGAGCGTCATGCCGGGTTGGCCGGTCAGCTCACCGCGCGCCGCAGGGCGTCCAGCCCGCCCGGCGCGGGGTTCCCCTCCTCGTCGACCGGCGGCGAGACGATCAGGGTCGTGACGCCCGCCTCCCGGTAGGCGGCGACCCGCTCAGCGATCCGCGCCTCCGGCCCGACGAGGCAGATCTCGTCCACGAGCCCATCAGGCACTGCCGCCGCCGCCTCGTCCTTGCGTCCGTCCAGATACAGATCCTGCACCGTCTTCGCGGCGGCCTCGTAGCCGTAGCGGCACGCGAGCCGGTTGTAGAAGTTGCGCTTGCGCGCCCCCATGCCGCCCACGTAGAGCGCGATCCCCGGCCGCAACTGGTCGCGGAGACGGGAGAGATCGTCGCCCAGGGCGCAATCGACCATCGGAGCGACATCGAGGGGCGCCGCGAGGCCTCGCTTCGCGGTGCCGGCGGCGAGCGCGGGGCCCCAGACCTCGGCGGCCCGGTCCGGCGAGTAGAGGAACGGCAGCCAGCCGTCCGCGACCTCCGCAGTCAGCGCCGTGTTCTGCGGACCGATCGAGGCGACGTAGATCGGAATCCCGGCGCGGTGCGGCCGGAGCATCAGCTTCAGTGGCTTGCCGAGTCCGGTGCCGCCCGGCAGGGGGAGCCGGATGGATTCCCCGTCGTACTCCAGCTTCGCCTCCCGGCACAGGATCTGCCGGATGACGTCCACGGTTTCGCGGGTCCGGGTCACCGGCTTCGCGAACGGGACGCCGTGCCAGCCCTCCATCACCTGCGGACCGGAAACGCCCAGGCCGAGGATCAGCCGTCCTCCGCTCAGCATGTCGAGCGTGGCCGCCGTCTGCGCGAGGAGCGCCGGGGTGCGCGAGCCGATGGGCAGGATGGCGGTGCCGAGCGCGACCCGTTCGGTCCGGGCGCCGATCCAGGCCAGCAGGCTCACCCCGTCGGAACCCCAGGCCTCCGAGACCCAGACCGAGTCGAACCCCGCGGCCTCCGCCCGCTCGGCGAGTGCCACCGGGTCGGGCGAACCTTTCGTCAGGTAGCCGAGTTCGAGGCCGAGCTTCATGAAGCGAGCTACCCGCGGGGACGACGCGTCCGCGGCCTCGGGAGCGCCGCTGGCGGCGACTCGACGCCGTCCTTCGGACACATGCTCTCCAGCGTGCATTCCCGGCATTTGGGGTTCCGGGCGTCGCAGATGGCCCGGCCGTGGAGGATCACCCGGTGGCTGAAGTTGGTCCATTCGCGGCGCGGGACGAGCTCCATCAGCCGCTGCTCGGTGTGGTTCGTCGTCTTCTTCGGCGCGAGGCCCAGACGGTGCGAGATTCGGAACACGTGGGTGTCCACCACCACCCCTTCGTTCTTCCCGAACCAGGTGCCGAGCACCACGTTCGCGGTCTTCCGCGCGACCCCCGGCAGGGTCAGGAGGTCCTCCATGTTGTCCGGCACTTCGCCGCCGAAGTCGTCGCGGATCCGCTGGCAGGCGCCCATGATCGAACGGGTCTTGTTCCGGAAGAAACCCGTCGAATGGATCATCTCCTCGAGTTCGTCCGGGTCGGCGTCGGCGAAGTCGTCGGCCGTCGGATAGCGGGCGAAGAGCGCCGGGGTCACCATGTTCACCCGCCGGTCGGTGCACTGCGCGGAGAGGATGGTGGCGACCAGCAACTGGAGGGCGGAGTCGTGCAGCAGCGCGCACTCGGCCGCGTTGTATTCCTTCGCGAGCGCCCGGACGATCCGTCCCGCGCGCCGGCGGAGGGCCCTTTCCGCGGCCTGGGTGTCCGGAGTCGCTTCGTTCCGTGCGGCCCGGGCCTTCTTTCGGGAGGCGGGCGGCACTACGCGAGCGGCGCGTCCGCCGGGGGCGAGGACGCGGTGGCGTAGCGGCGGCGGGGCATGCGTCCCGCGAGCCAGGAGAGCCGCCCGGCCTCGACGGCGAGCTTCATGGCTTCCGCCATCTTCACGGGATCCCCGGCTGCCGCGACCGCGGTGTTGAGGAGGACGCCGTCGGCGCCCAGCTCCATCGCCACCGTCACGTCCGACGCGGTTCCCACCCCGGCGTCCACGATGACCGGCACCGAGACCGCCTCGCGGATGAACGCGATGTTGTTGCGGTTCTGGATGCCGAGACCCGAGCCGATGGGGGCTCCCAGCGGCATGACCGCGGCGGCCCCCGCCTGCTCGAGCTTCTGGGCGACCACCACGTCGTCGCTCGTGTAAGGAAGGACAACGAATCCCTCGGCGACCAGCTCGCGGGTGGCGATCAGGAGCTCCTCGTTGTCCGGATAGAGCGTCTTCCGGTCGCCGATGACCTCCAGCTTGATCCAGTTCGAGAGCCCGGCCTCGCGGGCGAGGTGCGCGGTCCGGACCGCTTCACGGGCGGTGAAGCAGTCCGCGGTGTTGGGGAGCAGCGTGTAGCGGTCGCGGGGGATGTAGTCGAGCAGGGTCTCCTCGGCGTCGAGGTCCACCCGGCGGACGGCGACCGTCACCATCTCGCACCCGGAAGCGGCGTGACAGTCCCGCATCAGCGGAAGCGACGCGTACTTGCCGGTGCCGAGGATCAGGCGGGACCGGAAGGTGTGCCCGCCCAGCGAGAGCGGCGTGTCTTCGACCGCGGTCACCTCAGCCACCGCCCACGAAGCTCACGATCTCCACCCGGTCCCCGGGCTTCAGGGCCGTGGTTTCCTGATCGGCGCGGCGCACCAGGTTCCCGTTGAGTTCGACCGCGACCGGCCGGCTCACCAGTCCGAGCGCTTCGAGGGCGCCCCGCACCGAGGCCGGCTGCGGCACGGCGCGCTCTTTCCCGTTGATGAAGAGGATGCCGGCGGGGTTCGCGGGAGCCTCCTGGCCGGACCGTTCGCTGTCGGGGATCATGCGGTCCGGGAAGGGTACTTTGCGGATGGGCCGGATTCAGCCCGGGGAATCGGGTCCTTCCACAAGCGACTTGAGAGCCGCCAGCAGCTCGTCGTTTTCCTCCGGCGGAACCGTGCGCAGGTCGAGGAGCAGGCGGTCGTCCACGATGCGGGCGACCACCGGCGGCTCGTTCCGGAGGAGCCGCCGGCGAATCGCTTCCGCCTCACTGCCGGCGCGGGAGAGCGCCAGGCAGCGGGTGGGCAGACCCGCTCCGGGGGCCGCCCCGCCCCCGATTCGGGACGTTTCCTCCACCACATCGACATTCCAACCGTCCGCGGGTCCGAGGGAATCGCGCAGGCGTTCCGCGGCGGCCGCGATCTCCCCGAGCGGCCGCGCGATGGCGCGGATCACCGGGATCTCGCGGCGGGCGCGTCCGGTCAGGTGGCTCCAGAGCGTCGCCTGGAGCCCGGCGACGGCCATCTTGTCGGGGCGCAGGGCGCGCGCGAGCGGGTTCCGGCGGCAGGCCCGGATCGCCGCCGGCGTCCCGAGCAGGATTCCGGCCTGGGGTCCGCCGAACAGCTTGTCGCCCGAGAAGATGACGAGGTCCGCGCCCGACGCGACCCGATCGGCGAGGGTCGGTTCGTCCCCGGCGCCCTCCACGCCGAGTTCGGCCAGGGGCTGCAGGTTGCCGCTGCCGAAGTCCTCGATGACGGGGATCTGGAACTCCGCCCCCAGCGCAACAAGGTCGGCGGTGGACGCCGCCTCGGTGAAGCCGACGATCCGGAAGTTGGACTGGTGCACCTTGAGCAGCGCGCCGACCCCTCCCGTGCTCCCGGTGATGGCCCGCCGGTAGTCGTCGATGCGCGTCCGGTTGGTGGTTCCGACCTCGACGAGCCGCGCGCCGCTCTTCTTCAGGATGTCGGGGATCCGGAAGGAGTCCCCGATCTCGACCAGTTCCCCCCGGGACACCACCACGTCCTTCCCGGCGGCCAGGGTGTCGAGCGCCAGGAGCACCCCGCCGGCGGCATTCCCGGTGACGGCCGAGGCCTTTCCGGGAAACATGGCCTCGAAGAGAGCGCCGAGGTGTTCCTGGCGGCTCCCCCGGGCGCCGGAAGCGAGATCGAACTCGAGGTCGGAATACCCGCTCGCGGCGCGGAAGACGGCCTGGGCGGCGCGCTCGGAGAGCGGCGCCCTCCCCAGGTTGGTGTGGACGACCACGCCGGTGGTGTTGATCACCCGCCGGAGGTCCGGCCCCGCCGCCCGCTCGAGCCGCGACTCCACGGCGTCGGCGAGCCAGGCTTCGGGATCGCGGGAGAAGCCGGCCGGAACGGCCGCCGCGCGCACGGCCCGGCGAAGGTCCGCGATCTGGGTGCGGAGCGCGGCGGTGACGAGCGGTCTCCCGAACGCGTCGGCGAGGCGCCGGAAGCGTTCCGTCTCGAGAAGCCTCCCGACCGCGGGGAGCTGCGCGAGGGCTGCTGGCTGGCTTTCGGACACGGAATCGGGGCGCCGTGATGCGGGGATCCGGCGGCGGCTCTCAAGAGTACCCGGGAGCCCCTGGGCCCCTGTTAGCATCCGCCGCCTTCCGGCCCATGAGCGATTCGCAAGACCGCAACAACCACCCGCGCCGAGCCCTGCTGAGCGTCAGCCGCAAGGAGGGGCTCGACGCCTTCGCCCGGGGCCTGGTCGAGCGCGGTTTCGAGATCGTGGCCAGCGGCGGCACGGCGCGCTTCCTCCGCGACTCCGGCATCGCGGTGCGCGAGGTCTCCGAGGTCACCGGACACCCCGAGATCCTCGACGGCCGGGTCAAGACCCTGCATCCCCGGATCCATGGGGGAATCCTCGCCCGCCGCGCGCGTCCGGACGATCTCGAGTCGCTCGCGTCGCTCGGCATCCGGCCGATCGACGTGGTCGCCGTCAATTTCTATCCCTTCGAGGAAACCCTGGCGCGCGGCGCCGGAGATGACGAACTGCGGGAGAACATCGACATCGGCGGTCCCTGTCTGGTACGCGCGGCGGCCAAGAACTGGCCCGACGTGGCGGTGGTCGTGGACCCGGACGACTACCCGGCGGTGCTCGCCGCCCTCGACGACCCCGACCCCGGCGTGGGCCACGCGCTGCGCCGCCGGCTGGCGGGCGCGGCGTTCGCGGCGACCGCGGCCTACGACCGGGCGGTCGCGGGCTCCTTCGCCGGAGACGGAGGCGGAGAGGATTTCCCCGAGCGGGTGTCGCTCGAGTTCGCGCGGGTGGCCGAACTCCGCTACGGAGAGAACCCGCACCAGACGGCCGCCCTCTATCGCGACCCGGGAACCGGGCCCGCCGGAATTCCGGGCGCCCGGAAGCTCCACGGCAAGGAGCTCTCCTACAACAACATCCTGGACCTCGACGCCGCCGTCCGGCTGGTCGCCGACCTGGCGAACTCCCGTGGCGACGGCGAAGGCGCCGCGGCGATCATCAAGCACTCGAACCCCGCCGGCGCCGCAGTCGCGGAGACGCTGGTGGAGGCGTACCGGGCGGCGCGCGCGACCGACCCGGTGTCCGCTTTCGGCGGCATCGTGGCGCTGAGCCGCGAGGTGGATCTGGACACCGCGAAGGAGATGGCCTCGACCTTCCTGGAGGCCATTGCGGCGCCTTCCTTCCACCCGGACGCTTTCGCCCGGCTGCGGCGCAAGAAGAACCTGCGGCTGATCGAGATGAAGGACCTTCGGGGTTTCGCGCCCGGGGGGCGCTATTTCGCCCGGGTCGCCGGCGGGCTGCTGGTTCAGGACTGGGACCGCGGCGACGAGGAATCCGCGTACCGGGTGGTCACCCGGCGGGAGCCCTCGGAGGTCGAATGGGAGGGCCTGCGGTTCGTCTGGCAGGCGGCGAAGCACGTGAAGTCGAACGCCATCGTGGTGGGGCGCGGCAGCGCCCTGCTCGGGGTGGGCGCCGGCCAGATGAGCCGGCTCGACTCCTGCCGGCTCGCGGTCGAGAAAGCCCAGTCCTCGGTCGAAGGCGCTGTCGCGGCGTCGGACGCGTTCTTCCCGTTCGCCGACGGGCTCGAGGCGCTGGCCGACGCCGGGATCGCCGCGGTGATCCAGCCCGGCGGCTCCGTGAGGGACCAGGAGGTCATCGCCGCCGCCGACGCGCGGGGTCTGGCGATGGTCCTCACCGGCGCCCGCCACTTCCGCCATTGACGTACCGCGTGAGGCCGCCAGCCCGGACAACACCGCCGGCCTGGAACGCCGGCTTCAGCCGGCGCAGCGGGCCGCAGGCCCGCGGACGTCGTGCCGCCATTCGTGCTGAAGGACCGGGAGCCGACGCCGTCGCGCGGCGTAGCGCCGCGCAGTCCGCTGCGCTTTGCGCACCGGGTGCCGGCTGAAGCCGGCGTTCCAAGCCGTGTGCGCCTTCCGGCGGCGGTAAATTCCCCGTCCATGTACCGGATGGCCCTGTGGGCGCTGCTGGCGCTTCTCGTGGCGTTCCCCGTGAGGACCGCCGGCGCCCAGGAACCCGTTCCCGTCGAGGAGGCCCCGGAGCAGGACGAAGCCGCGGAGGCGGCGGACGATCCGGTCGCGGTCGATCCCGTCGCCGAGGCCTACCGGGTCTTCGGCGAGGGCCGGATCGCGCAGATGTCCGGCGAGCGCGGCGAAGCGATCGCCGCGTACCGGCGGGCCGCCGAACTCGATCCCCAGGCGGTCGATCCGCTCATCGAGATCGCCAACCTCAGCCTCTCGGCCCGCGACCTGGAGGCCGCGGAGACGGCCGCCGCGGAGGCGGTCGAGCGGAATCCGGACGCCGCCGCCGCCCACCGGGCGCTCGGCGCGGTGCACTTTCGCCGCCTCCGGTCCGGTGACGATCCCGAGGCCGCGGAGCGCGCCGTCGCTTCGCTGAGCGAGGCGGTCCGCCTCGACCCTGAGGACCTCCGGAGCCGCTCCCAGCTGGCTCGGCTGCTCGCCGCCCTGCAACGCGGCGAGGAGGCGGCGACGCATCTTCGCGAGATCCTGCGCCGCGCCCCGGACGCTTTCGGCGAGTTGCTCCTGCTCGCGCAGCTCCGCCTCAGCGCGGGAGACCGGGAGCAGGCGTTCGACTACCTCCTGCAGTCGCTTCGCATCGAGCCGCGCCAGCCGGAAGCGCGTGAGATGGTGGATGACCTTCTCCGCGACGGGGGGATCCCGGGCCGGTCGCCCGAAGAGGCCCTCGCCGAGGTCGTCGCGCTCTACGAGAAGGGATCCGCCGACCATCCCGACGATCAGCCGCTCCGCCTGTCCCTCGCGGACGGCCTGGCCCGCCTGGGCCGCCTGGAGGCCGCCGCCGAGGCCTTCGAACGGATCCTCGCGGCGGAGCCCCGCAGTGAGATCGCCCTCATGGGTCTGGCGATGGTCCGGCGGCAGCAGCGGCAGCTCGAGGATGCGGAAGCGGCCCTGCTGCGGCTGCTGGAGGAGAACAGCCGGAGCGTCCCGGCGCGAATGGCGCTCGGCGGCGTCTTCGCCACCCGCTGCGAGTACGCCAGGGCGGCCGAGGAATTCCAGGCAGTGGTAGCGCTACCCCGGGACTTCTACGGCCTGCGCCACCGCCGGGAAACCCTCGCCCGACTCGCCCAGACGCTGGAGCACCTCGGAGAGTACGGGCAAGCGTACGAGGCGCTCCAGGACGCCCTCCAACTCGCCGGGGACAGTGTGGAGGCTTTCCGGTATCGGGTGGCCCTCGTGCAGAACCGGCTGGCGGCCGGCCAGCCGGACGAAGCAGCGGCTCTCATCGAAACGCTGATCACGGATCGGCCCGGGGAGCCGGGCCTGTTGGCCCTCCAGGCCCGGGTCCTGACGGCGGGAGGCCGCCACGACGCCGCGCTGGGAATCCTCAAGGCCCTGGTGGCCGAGTATCCCGAGACCGGGGGAGCGGTCCACGCGCTGATCCGCCACCACGTCGAAAGGGGCGAACTGCAGGTCGCCGAGCGGATCACCCGCGAGTGGCTTCAAGACCGGGCGGACGACCAGGACTTTCGATTCCAGCTCGGCGCCCTGCTGGAGCGGCAGGGACGGCTCGAGGAGGCGGAGGCGGCGTTCCGCCGGGTGATCGCCGCGAATCCCGGCCACGACCTCGCGCTCAACTATCTCGGATACATGCTCGCCGACGGAACCGACCGGCTGGAAGAATCGGAGGAACTGATCCAGCGGGCGCTGGCGGAGGACCCGTACAACGGTTCCTACCTGGACAGTCTCGGCTGGGTGCAGTTCCGGCAGGGCGACCTGAACCTGGCGGAGCCGAACCTGCTTCGGGCCCGGCAGTGCATGCCGGAGAACAGCGTGGTCCTGGACCACCTCGGAGATCTCTACCGGGCGAAAGGAAACAGCGAGGAAGCGGTTCGCTTCTGGCGGATGGCTCTTCAGCACGACGGCGACCAGGAGCTCGAACGAGAGGTGATCGCCCGAAAAATCGAGGAAGCCGGGAACGATCCGGAGTAGCGCCCGAGCGGCCCCGGTTGCCCCGGAGCGTCCGCGACTCGGCCGTTTCCGTCACCGGGGCGCGGCGCCGGGATTCGCGATCCTCTGCGGCCTCGCCGCTGCCGTCGGGTGCGCGGCCCGGGCGGGCCGGGTTCCGGCGGCGCCCCTGGACGAGCCCACGGCGTTTCGGCTGCTGGACGAGACGGCCCGGCTGGCCGCTGGCGTGCGCCGGTATCAGGCGGTCGTGACGCTCCGCGGCGACGGTGAGCGCGGCCGCTTCTCGGGCCGGCTGCTGGTGGTGTTCGCCCGTCCGTCCGGCGGCGCGGACCCGGAAGCCGTCGAGGCCATGCGCCTCGAGCTCTTCGCTCCCGTAGGCGGCTCCCGCTGGACACTCGTGGCCCGCCCGGGCGAGGCGCGTCTCGTGGTGCCGGCGGAGCGGGCGTTCGCGGAAGCAGAGAAACTGGAGGAGTTCACGGGACCGCTGCTCGGCGTTTCCGTAGGGCGCGAGGCGATAGCAGCCCTGCTCGCGGGAAGCGGTGTTCCGATCGGCGGCTCGGAGAACCTGCGGTCGCTCCCGGCGAACGGGTCCGCCGTCCTCGGCACCGGGGCCGCGATCTGGTGGGACGATCCGGCGGACGGCGGCCAGGTGCGGCGGGTCGTGGCCCCCGGCTACGAGGCTCGCTATCCCGGCCGTTACCGGCGGCAGGGACGCCAGGTGCCGCGCCGGGTCGAGGTCGAGTCCGAGCGCACGCGCGCCACCCTGACGGTCGAGGAACTCGAGGTCAACACCTCCCTGCACCCCGACTCCTTCGAGGTGAGGACGCCGGCCGGCTACCGGCGGGCGGAGGTCCGCGAACTGAGCCGGGCCTCGCGGCTGCCGGAGCGGTGAAGCGTGGCCGGTCCGGACCCCACCGCCCGCCGCCTGGGAATCAGAACTCCCGCCAAGATCAACCTGGGCCTGCGGGTCCTCTCGCGGCGGCCCGACGGGTACCACACGGTCCGCACCCTGCTGGCCGGCGTGGATCTCTGGGACGCCCTCGTCTTCGAGGCGGGCGGAGAGGGGCTGCGGCTGGAATGCGACAGCCCCTCGATCCCCACGGATCAGACGAACCTGGTGCTCCGTGCCGCGGCGCGGCTCGAGGACCGGCTCGGCCGGCGCCTTCCCGGGGCGCGCATCCGGCTCCGAAAGACGATTCCGGCCGGCCGCGGACTCGGCGGCGGAAGCTCGGACGCCGCGGCGGCGCTCATCGGTCTCAACCGCCTGTTCGGCCTCGGCCTGAGCCGCCGCGTCCTGCACCGCGTGTTGGTCGAGGTCGGAATGGACGCGCCTTTCTTCCTCTACGGGGGGCTGGCGCTTGCCACCGGCCGCGGCGAGCACGTCTTCCCGCTGGCCGACGCAGCGGAACTTCCGCTGGTCCTCCTGATTCCGGAGTTCGGTATCTCGACCCCGGAGGCCTATCGCGGTCTGCCGAAACCGCCGGCTGCTCCTCGCCGAGAGGACGGGTCCGAACGGCCCGATAGTCTGGTACGGTTTCTCGCGTCGGGTCCCTCGGGGCCCCAACTCAGTGGCAAGCTCCTCGCGGGCTGCTTCCCGAACGACCTCGAACGGTCCACCGTGCTGCAAACGACCCGGCCTCCCGACGCCATTTCGAGGATGCGGAGCGCCCTGAAGGCCGCCGGAGCCTTGGAGACGGCCATGTCGGGAAGCGGTTCGGCGGTGTTCGGCGTCTTTGCCGGCCGGGAGCAGGCGGCGCGCGCGGCCGCCCGCCTTTCGGAGGCTAACCTTCGGGCAATCGCGACCCGCACGATCACCCGCAGCGAACACCGGGCGGCCCTTCAGGGAAACTGGCCGGATGGGGCGTGGCCGAGGGGATAGGCGCCGGGTTTTGGTTCCGGTCTACGAGGGTTCGAATCCTTCCGCCCCAGCCCGCAGTTCCGGTGATCGGTCCGTGATTCTCCGACGCGGGCGCTCCCCGCTGGGCGTCCGCCCCGCGCCGTCCGCCCGACCGAGATGACCGGATCCACCCCCGACCGCCAGTGCCAGAGCCCGACCCATGGCTTTGCGGGCGAACTGAAGGTCATCGGGGGCTCCTCCAATCCCGACCTGGCGGCCGCGATCGCGCGGAACCTCGGCGTTCCCCTCTCGGAGGCGACGCTGGACCGTTTTCGGGACGGAGAGGTCCGCTTCCAGATCAGGGACAACGTCCGCGGCGCGGACGCCTTCGTGATCCAGTCCACGTCGCCGCCCGTCAACGAAAACCTGATGGAACTCCTCATCATGGTGGACGCGCTCAAACGGGCGTCGGCGGCCCGGATCAACGCGGTGATCCCCTACTACGGGTACGCCCGCCAGGACCGGAAGGACCGTCCCCGGGTCCCGATCTCCGCGAAACTGGTGGCCGACCTGCTGACGGTCGCCGGGGTGCACCGGGTCATCTGCATGGACCTCCACGTCGGCCAGATCCAGGGGTTCTTCGACATTCCGGTGGATCACCTGTACGCGACTCCGGTGGTGCTGGACCACCTGCCGCGCCTCGAGCTGGACAGGCCGGTGGTCGTTTCGCCGGACGCCGGGGGCGTGGAACGGGCGCGCGCCTACGGCAAGAAACTCGGAGTCGGCATCGCGGTCATGGACAAGCGGCGCGGCAGCGACAACGAAGTCGAGACCATGCATGTGGTGGGCGACGTGCGGGGCCGGCCCGCGGTGATCGTGGACGACATCGTCGACTCCGCCGGGACGCTCGTCCGCGCCGCGGAAGCGCTCCATCAGGATGGGGCGACCCGGGTGCTCGCCGTATGCACCCACGCGGTGCTTTCCGGGCCCGCGGTGGAACGGATCCGGAACGGCCGGCTCGAACGCCTCATCGTGGGGGACACGATTCCCCTGGCGCCCGAAGCGCGCGCGCCGGGCAGCAAGATCGAGGTCCTGTCCGTGGCTTCGCTCTTCGCCCGGGCGATCGAGAGCGTGCACGGGGAGGACTCGGTCAGCTCCCTCTTCGTCTGACCCCGCGGCGCGTGGCGCAACCGCGGCCCGCCGTACTCCACCGCCGCGCCATGACGCGAGCCGGAGGTGGCGTCGCGAGTTTCCCCACGCGCAATTCAGCGATCCTGCCTGCTAGACTTCCGCGCCCTGCATCGCCGCTGAGGAGTGGATGGCGCCGCGGCGGCATCCACCGGACTTCTTGGGTCGCACTCCTCCGGAGCCCGCCGAGAAGGACCTTCGAGGACGACGCTGCCCGCGTCCCCTCTTCCCGTTCCCGGGCCTCCGCGCAACCCTGTCCATCACGAACAACCCCACGCACACCCCATGGCTCAGCTCTCGATTCCCGCGAGTTCCCGCACTGCCGTCGGCAAGGGGCCGAACCGCCGCCTG
Organism: Acidobacteriota bacterium; assembly: GCA_022826195.1. GTDB lineage: Bacteria > Acidobacteriota > Vicinamibacteria > Marinacidobacterales > Marinacidobacteraceae > Marinacidobacterium. The sequence continues at coordinate 123,521 of JAJDVI010000058.1, read as the reverse complement.
CGGGCGGCCGGGATGATTCCGGCCGTCGTCTATGGCGGCTCCGCCGGCTCCCGTTCGCTCACCGTCTCACCCCGCCACGTCACCGACATCGTCCGGTCGCCGCGGGGAGTGAACACCATCTTCTCGCTCGAGATCGACGGCGACGAGAGCGCGGAGCAGGTGATGATCCACGACTACCAACTGCATCCGCTCGACCATTCGGTCCTGCATGCGGACCTCATGCGCGTGGACCCGGACAAGGCTTCGGAGTGGCACGTTCCCGTTCACCTCGAAGGCGAGTCCGTCGGCGTCAAGCGTGGCGGCCACCTCGACTTCATCAGCCGATCGCTCGCCGTCAGCTGCCTGCCGCACGACATTCCGGAGTACCTTCCTCTCGCCGTGGGCGAGCTCGACTACGGCGACACCGTCCGGGCGGCGGACATCGGCCTGCCGGAGGGACTCACCCTCGCGACGGAGCGGGACGTGGTCATCGTTCACGTCTCTCCGCCGAAGGGAACCGACGAGCCCGAGCAGGAAGACGAGAGTGAAGAAGACGAAGAAGAGCCGGAAGAGTGACCGGCGGAACCCTTCTGATCCAGCGTGTTGCCCAGTCCCTTTCCCCGGGCCGCTCCGTGGCCGGCGACCGCGGTGAGCGATCCTCCCGCGGGCCTGACCGGCGGCGCCCCCGGCGGGACGCCGCACGAGACACCGGCTCGCGTCGAGGTTCCGGTGCAGATCGTGGTGGGGCTCGGCAATCCCGGGGTCCGGTATGAGGGGACCCGGCACAACATCGGCTTTGATGCCGTGGCCGCGCTCCTCGGAGAGCGGTCCGTTCGGACCCGGCACTTCGACGGGGGCCTTCTCGTCGAGGCCGAGATCGCCGGACGGAAGGTCGGCCTGCTGCGTCCCATGGGTTACATGAATCGGAGCGGGGGTCCGGTGCGGCGCCTTCTCCAGAGTGAGGGCCGTTCGCCGGAAGAGACGCTCGTCGTCTGCGACGACTACGCCCTGCCGCTCGGAACGATCAGGACCCGCCGCCGTGGCAGCGACGGGGGCCACAACGGTCTCGCGTCCATCCTTGCCTCGCTCGGGACCGACGAGATTCCCAGGATGCGCCTCGGGATCGGGAATCCCCCGGCCGGAGAAGATCCGGCTGACTTCGTGCTCTCTCACTTTGCCCCGCCGGAGGCCGCGGCGGTGGACGATCTGTTGGAGCGCGCGGTGCGGGCCATCGAAACCGCGGTCGGGCAGGGGATCGAAACTGCCATGAACCGGTTCAACCGGGCGGCTGCCTGATGCGGAGCCGCCCGCAGATTCCCGCACGGTTCCCTGCGGGGTGCGTCACAGGTGACGCTGGAGACACTCTCGAATGAGCGAACAGTCGAGTCCCCGGACGGCGGCGCCGCCCCCACCGGATTCCCTCATGAACGGCTACGAGTTCATGTTCATTCTGGATCCGACCCTTGACGACTCTGCTTCCCTGGCGGTGGTCGAGCGGGTGGAGGGCATCGTGAAGGGGCAGGGGGGCGAGATCGTCAGCCTCAAACCCTGGGAGCGGCGGCGGCTGGCGTACCCCATCGCCGGGCACCATGAAGGCCTCTACATCCTTTGTTACTTCGATGCGCCCCCGGCCTCCATCCGGGGAATCGAAAGCCGCGTCCGCCTCGCCGAGGGCGTGCTGCGCTTCATCGTGTTGCGGACGGACAAGGAAACCCGCGAGCGGGACCAGGCCGCAGACCTGCGCCGGCGGGAGGAACGAGCCGCCCGCGCGGCCGCCGCGGCTGCCGAGGCCGCCGCCAAGGCGGCGGAAGCAGCCGCTGAGGAAGCTGCCGAACCTGCCGCCCAGCCGTCCGGCGAAACGGCCGGCGAGGGTGCCGCCAAGCCCCCCGGGGAGGCGGCCGGCGAGGCTGCCGCCAAGCCGCCCGAAGAGGCGGCCGGGGAGCCCGACGCCGGGGAGGCCGCGCCACCGGACGCGTCCACTCAGAATGAGGAGGAGACATCATGAGCGACAGGCCCGCGACCCCTCGCCGCCGCCGCCGGCAATCCGCCCGGCGCGTGCGAGTCAATCCACTGCTGAATGGCGTGGACCGAGTGGACTGGAAGGACGTGGATTTTCTGCGCGAGTTCCTCGGCGACCGCGCCAAGATCGCCCCGCGGCGGGTGTCGCGCGCCAGCGCCCGGGCCCAGCGCCAGATCCGGGTCGCCATCAAGCGCGCCCGGCAGATGGCGCTCCTGCCCTACGAATAGAGGCTGGCGAGGGAAAGAGCCATGCGCCTGCTGCTGAAACAGCCCGTGGACGCCCTGGGTGAACCGGGCGACGAAGTCAACGTCCGTCCGGGTTACGCCAGGAACTACCTGCTCCCCCGCCGGATCGCGGTTCCGATCACGGAAGAGAACCGCCGGGAGGTCGCCGAAGCGAGAAAGGTCTGGGCGGTCGAGCGGATCAAGGAACGGGAGGCGGCCGAGGCTCTCGCCCGTTCCCTCGAGGGCCACACTCTCCGTTTCGAGCGCCGGGTCAAGACCGATTCCAACGAGCTGTACGGCTCGGTGTCCGTGCAGGACATTGCCCGGCAACTCGCCGAGGGCGGCTTCGAGATCGCCCGGAACCGCATCATTCTCGGTGGCCCGATCAAGGTGGCGGGCGAGGCGTCGGCCGTGGTCCGGCTCCACAGCGAAATCGAGGTCGATCTTCCGATCGAGGTCTCCCCGGTCGCCGCCGGGTCCCTCGGAGTGGAGCCGGTGCCCGACATCCCGACGGAGGTGTCGGCAAAACGGGCCGCCGACTCCGAATCCGATGACGATGAGGCCGTCCCTCAGGCCTCCTCCGAGGAAGCGGACGACGCGGAGGACTGACCCCGCCCGGAGCAGCCCGTGGAAGACGTCACGCGGCCCGGCCATGACGGACTCCGGCTGAGCCGCGTCACTTCCTCAGCGGAAAATCCCGAGCAGCCTGTGGTGAAACTCGCGCGGCATTCGACACCCGCTGAATCCCCGCTGAACCGCTCGCCTGCGCCTCGCTCATCGTTGCGCTTCGGTCGGAATACACCCGGTATTCCCTCCTCGCGCGCCTTGTCAGCGAGGCTCAGCGGGCGTCTCGGTGCTCACGCCAGTTCCACCACAGGCTGCTAGCGAGGCGTCTGTCCGTGCCGGACGAAGCCGTCCGCCTCCCGCACGACCTGGCAGCCGAGCGAGCGGTCCTCGGCGCGGTCCTGGTGGACCGGAGTCAGCTCGACTCCGTGCGGGAAATCCTGAAGGCCAGGGATTTCCTCGACGTTCGCCACCAGCGGATCTTCGAGGCCTTCTGTGAACTCGACGATGCTCCCGAACTGCGGAAGATCGACCTGCTGACCGTTCGCGCGGAACTCGAGCGGAACGGGAAGCTGGACGCCGCCGGCGGCGCCGGCTACCTGAGTGAACTGCTCGATGGGGTGGCCCGTTCGTCGAACGCCGCGGACTACGCCAGGCTGGTCCGCGAACGGGCGCTCAGCCGTGAACTCCACCATTTCGGCAGCCGCATCGCGAGCGACGCGATCCGGGACTCCCCGCAGGAGATCCTGGCCGCGGCCGAACAGGACCTGTTCGCCATCGCCGAAGGCACCTTCGCCGCCGGCCCGGTGCGGCTCACCGAGGATCTCGGCCTCCTCGCCGAGGAGTCCGGCCGCCAGCGCGAGGGATTCTCGGGGATCCGCACCGGTTTTCAGGACCTCGACAACCTGATGGGGGGCCTCCGCAAGGCGGACCTGATCCTGATCGGGGCCCGGCCCGGCGAGGGCAAGACCAGTCTGGCGCTGAACATCGCCGAAGCGGCCGGGCACGCCGGCAAGCGCGTGTTGTTCTTCAGCCTGGAAATGCCCCGCCGGCAGATCGCCGCGCGTCTCCTTTTTTCCCAGGCGCGGGTGGATTCGCGGCAGCTCTCCCGCCCCGGGCTGCTCAACGAGCGAGATCGCCGCCTCATCCAGAACACCCTTCCCGCCGTTGCCCGCATGCCGATCTACGTGGACGACTCGAACGTGAACCCCGTCGAACTCCGCTCCAAGGCGCGCAAGCTGAGCCGTGAGGATGGACTCGACCTGCTCGTCATCGACTATCTCCAACTGATGCGCGGCGCGGACCCCGGATCCCGGCGCTTCGAGAACCGGAACCTGGAGATCGCCGAGATCAGCCGTTCGCTCAAACTGCTGGCCAAGGAGCTCGACGTTCCGGTCCTGGCGCTTTCCCAGCTCAGCCGGGCGCCCGAGCAGCGCACCGGGCAGTGGACCGCGCCCCGGCTCTCCGACCTGCGCGAGTCCGGCGCGCTCGAGCAGGACGCGGATATCGTGATCTTCATCCATCGTCTCAGGAACAAGGAGGGACCTGGCGGTGAGAACGGCGCCGGTCAGGCGAAGCCACCCTTCCGGGAGGAACGCCGGATCATCGTGGCGAAGAACCGGAACGGCCCGGTCGGCAGCATCAAGCTCTCCTGGCAAGGCCAGTACACCCGCTTCATGACCCCCGCCGACGAGGAGGCGGGCCGGGACGCCTATCCCGGCCCGGACGAGGAAACCGGTTGGTGAACCGGTGCCCAGGCAGTCCAACGTTCGCTTCGCCTGCGTGGAGTGCGGACAGGACTACTCCCGCTGGATGGGGTACTGCCCGTCCTGTTCCTCCCAGACCCCGCTCGTCGAACACGAGGCGCCGCCGGAGGGCGCCGCCGGTGGACGCTGGCGTGGGTTCGCCGCGGCGGCGGGCGCCGGCGCCGCGGCGCCGGTCTCCTGGAAGGAGGTAGACACCCGGACGGCGCCCCGCCGTCCGCTTGGCATTCCGGAACTCGACCGCGTCCTGGGTGGCGGGGTGGTGCCCGGCTCGGCTGTCCTGGTTGCGGGAGAGCCGGGGGCGGGCAAGAGCACCCTCCTCCTTCAGTTGGCCGCCGCGGCGGCCGGCTCCGGAGAGCCCGTGCTCTACGTCAGCGGGGAGGAATCCGAACACCAGCTCAAGCTGCGCGGCGAACGGCTCGGACTCCAGCCGGATTCGCTCCTCCTCCTCTCGGAGACGAGCATGCCGCGCATCCTCGAAGCGGCCCAGTCCGCGGAACCGGGGCTCCTGGTGCTCGATTCCGTGCAGTGCGTCCACTCGCCCGACATCAGCGGCGCTCCGGGAACCGTCACCCAGGTTCGGGAGTCGGCGGCCTCGCTCGTGCTCTTCGCCAAGTCGACGCGGGTTCCCGTCTTCATCATCGGCCATGTCAACAAGGACGGCGCGATCGCCGGTCCCCGCACCCTCGAGCACATGGTGGACACCGTGCTGCACTTCGAGGGCGACCGGAGGCAGTCGCACCGGCTGCTCCGCGCGGTCAAGAACCGGTTCGGCGCCGCCGGGGAACTCGGGGTGTTCGACATGACCGGAGAGGGACTCGTCCCGGTCCCGAACCCCTCCGAACTGTTCCTCAGCGGGGGGCCCCCGCAACCTGGATCGGCCGTCGTCTGTACGCTCGAGGGAACGAGGCCCCTCCTCGCCGAGATCCAGGTATTGCTCGCCGAAAGCCCGCTCGCCTATCCCCGGCGCGTTCCGGTGGGGTTCGACAGCGGCCGGCTGGCGGTGCTGCTGGCGGTCCTCGAGACGGGAGGAGGCGGAGGGCTGCTGCGGAGCGATGTCTACGTGTCGGTGACCGGGGGCCTCACGGTGAACGAGCCGGCCGCCGACCTGGGCCTGCTGGCGGCGGTGGTTTCCCGGCGGCGGGGAGTCCCGGTGCCGCCGGGGACCGTCTTCGTCGGCGAGGTCGGACTCTCCGGGGAGGTGCGGCCGGTTCATCAGGCGGGGGCGCGGCTGCGGGAGGCGGCGCGACTGGGGTACCGCCGGGCGGTGATGAACCCGGGGAAGGCCGGTAGCGCCGAAACGCCGGCGGGCATCGATCTCGTCGCGGCCGAAACCCTGGACGAGGCGCTGGCCGTGATGGGCCAGCCCTGACTGCCGGTGGCGGAGGAGCGGAACACCATGCGGGTCGGAGCGGTCGTCGTGGCAGCCGGTTCGGGCACCCGGTTCGGCGCCGGCGCCGCTCCGAAGCAGTTCCAGCCGCTTCTCGGTCTGCCGCTCGTCGTTCATTCCGTCCGCGCGGTACTTGCTTCGGAAAGCGTGGCCCGGCTGGTGCTGGTGCTGCCGGAGGAGGGATTCGAATCCTGGCAGGCGGAACTCCGTCCTCACCTGGGCCCGGAAGGGGGCCGGGTCTCCTGTTGTCCCGGAGGGGCTTCCCGCCAGGAATCGACGGCGCGCGGCCTCGAGGCGCTCGACGCCCGGTTCGTGGAGGCCGAGGGTGCGGTGGCGGACCTGGTCGCCGTTCACGACGGCGCGAGGCCGGCGCCGCCGCTGCCGCTCGTCGAGGAAGTCATCGAGACGGCCCGCCGCCACGGCGCGGCGATCCCCGGGTGCCGCCCGCCGGACACGCTCTGGCGGGTCGGCGGCGACGGGAACGTGGAGAGCCTGGTGGATCGGGACCGCACCGTCGCCGTCCAGACGCCGCAGTGTTTCCGGCGGAGCCTGCTCCGGGAGTCGCTTGCCCGGGCGGAGGAGGCCGGGCTGAGCGGAACCGACGAGGCGTCGCTGGTGCGGGCCGCGGGACATCCCGTGCGGGTGGTCGAGGGGAGCCCACGGAACCTGAAGGTGACCCGTCCGACCGACCTGGAGGTCGCGCGAACCCTGCTGGGCGCGGCGTCCGGGATGCCGCGCCTCGGGTTCGGCTTCGACGCCCACCGCTTCGGGACGCGGGGAACCCTCCAGCTCGGGGGAATTGCGTTTCCGGGCGTTCCCGCGCTGGAAGGGCACTCCGACGGGGACGCCGTCCTTCATGCCCTCACCGACGCGATCCTCGGCGGGGTGGCCGGGCCGGACATCGGGGCGCTCTTCCCCTCGTCCGATCCGGCGCTTCGGGGCGCGGCGAGCGAACGGTTCGTGCGGCGGGCGCTCGAGGTCGCCGCCCGCGCCGGCTACGGACCGGGCCAGGTGGACCTCACCGTCATCGCCGAGCGTCCCCGCCTCGCTCCCCGGATCGAGGAGATGCGGCGGCGGCTCGGCGACCTGCTCGGTATTGCGCCGGACGCCGTGGGTCTCAAGGCGACGACCACGGACGGCATGGGCTTCACGGGAAGGGGCGAGGGGCTGGCGGCGAAGGCCCTCGTCCGCCTCGATCCGCGGTCACGATTCCCGGAGCCGCCATCGCCTCCGGGATGACCCGCCCGGGGAAGCGCCGCCCGGCGAGATCCGGCGGCTCCGTGGACGAGACCGGCGAAGACCGGGCCGCGACCTGGGTCTTCGGCCCCGCCCGGGTGGAGGAGACGCTGCAGGGCATCCCGAACCAGGTCCGGCGCGTGCTCGTCCGGACGGGACGGCTGGAGAGCCGCCATCAGGCCCTGCTCAAGATCGCACGAGCCCGGGGCGTCCCGCTGCAGCGGGTTCCGAATCAGGTCCTGGACCGGATCTCGGAGGGCGCGCGCCACCAGGGGGCGGCCTGCGAGGTGTCGCCGGTGCGGTGGTTGGCCCTCGGCGAGGTGTTGTCGCTGGACCCGAAGCCCAGTCGCCTGCTGCTGCTCGACCGCATCGAGGACCCGCGGAACTTCGGCGCCCTGGTCCGCGCGGCGGACGGCGCCGGAGTGGATGCGGTGCTCGTTCCGCGGCGCGGCGCGGCCCCTCCCTCGCCCGTTGCCGTCGCGGCGTCGGCGGGGGCCATCGCCCGCGCCCGGCTGATCCGGATCCCGGGGGCCGCGAACGCCCTGCGGGCGCTCCGGGCTCACGGGTACTGGACCGTGGGCCTCACGCCGCGGGCGAAGGTCCGCTGGCACGAGTTCGACTGGACCCAGCCCACCGTCCTCGTCGTGGGGTCCGAGGGCCGGGGTCTCGCGGCCGGGGTGTCGAGGGAGTGCGAGGTCCTGGTTTCCCTGCCGCAGTTGGGATCGGTTCGGTCGCTGAACGTTTCGGTGGCGACCGGGATCGTGCTCTATGAAGCGGTCCGCCAGCAGGCGCTCCGGGCCTCCGAAACGGGGCCGGAGACAGGAATCCCGATTCGCAGTTGACACTCGTACGCGCGCGCTCCTATACTCAACCGTTCGCCGGTGCACGCTGGCGTAGCTCAGGAGGCAGAGCAGCTGATTTGTAATCAGCCGGTCAAGGGTTCAAGTCCCTTCGCCAGCTCCGGATCGGGCCAGACCGCATCGGACCGGATCGCGCTGGGTCCGGGGGGACTGATCTGGACGACCCGTTCCGGATCGGCCGGCTGATTATCAGGGAGGTTGCTCTCCCGTCTCGTGAGCGGCGGAGTTTCCCGGGCGGAGTGGTAGCGAAGCGGCCAAACGCAGCAGGCTGTAAACCTGCCGGCTTTACGCCTTCGGAGGTTCGAATCCTCCCCGCTCCACCACCTCTTCCGGAGTTTCCCCAACCGAACCCACCCACTGCCTTGACCACCGACAACAGCTCGCTCCGGCTCGCGGTAGCGCGTCCACCGTCGGCGGTCCCTTCATTCCATCACGCGGGAGTAGCTCAGTTGGCAGAGCATCAGCCTTCCAAGCTGAGGGTCGCGGGTCCGAATCCCGTCTCCCGCTCCATGCCAGGGGTCCCCCGCCCTCGTCTCCGCCCACGTGGCTCAGTGGTAGAGCACTTCCTTGGTAAGGAAGGGGTCACCGGTTCAATCCCGGTCGTGGGCTCCACTCTCGCCTCCGTCCCCCCGGGGACGATCTGAATCTCAGGTCTCGCAGCAAACAAGGAGAAGACCAGATGGCCAAGGAGAAGTTCGAACGCACCAAACCTCACGTCAACGTGGGGACCATCGGTCACGTGGATCACGGGAAGACGACCCTGACCGCCGCGATCACGAAGGTCCTCGCCGCCGAACAGGGCGGAAACTTCCGGAGTTTCGATTCGATCGACAATGCCCCGGAGGAGCGGGAGCGGGGCATCACGATCGCGACCGCGCACGTGGAGTACGAAACCGCGGCGCGCCACTACGCGCACGTGGACTGCCCGGGCCACGCCGACTACATCAAGAACATGATCACGGGCGCCGCCCAGATGGATGGCGCGGTCCTGCTGATCTCCGCCCCGGACGGGCCGCAGGCCCAGACGCGCGAGCACATCCTGCTCGCCCGCCAGGTCGGGGTGCCCCGGATCGTCGTCTACCTCAACAAGGTGGACATGCTGGACGACGAGGAGCTGCTGGAGCTCGTGGAACTCGAAGTCCGGGAGCTGCTTTCCTACTACGACTTCCCCGGCGACGACATTCCGGTCATCCGGGGCAGCGCGCTCAAGGCGCTCGAGTCGGACGATCCGGCGGACTGGGAATCGGTCCGCGAGCTCACCAAGGCGCTGGACGAGTACGTGCCGGTGCCGGAGCGGGCGATCGACAAGGACTACCTGATGCCGATCGAGGACGTCTTCTCGATCTCCGGCCGCGGCACCGTGGTGACCGGCCGGATCGAGCAGGGCAAGGTCTGTGTCCAGGACGAGGTCGAGATCGTCGGGATCCGGGAGACCCGGAAGCGGGTGGTGACCGGAGTCGAGATGTTCAAGAAGCTGCTCGACGAGGGCGAGGCCGGTGACAACGTCGGAATCCTGCTGCGGGGCACCGATCGCCGGGACGTGGAGCGCGGGATGGTGCTCGCCAAGCCCGGTTCCATCACGCCTCACACCAAGTTCCGTTCCGAGGTCTATGTCCTGTCCAAGGAAGAGGGGGGACGTGAAAAGCCGTTCAAGAGCGGCTACCGCCCGCAGTTCTATTTCCGGACCACGGACGTGACCGGCACCGCCACCCTCCTCGGAGATCAGGTGGTGGCCATGCCGGGAGACAACATCCAGCTGGAGGTGGAACTGATCACCCCGATCGCCATGGACCGCGGACTCCGCTTCGCGATCCGCGAAGGGGGCCGGACGGTCGCCTCCGGGATGACCACCGAGATCCTGGAGTAGACGGCGAGCGCACGCACCGGTCCTCCCGCGGACGGCGTGAGTCGGCCGCGGGAGGGCCATCCTCGAAACATCTGAGCGGAGTAGAAGCGACGGGAAAACGGCATGGCTCGCGAAAAGAAGCGGCAGATCGTCACGCTGGCATGCACCGACTGCAAGCGGCGGACGTATTCCACGACGAAGAACCGGGCAACCCATCCGGGCCGGATGGAGTTGCGCAAGTTCTGCCGTTTCTGCCGGACGCACGTACTGCATCGGGAGACGCGTTGACTACCGTGAGGGGTGCGAAGGCCAGTAGCTCAATTGGCAGAGCACCGGTCTCCAAAACCGGGGGTTGGGGGTTCGATCCCCTCCTGGCCTGCCATCCCCACGTTCCTTCGAAGCTCCGGCGAATGAGGTTGTCCTCGTGAGCGTGCTCGAAAGAATCGGCTCGGCCCGCACGTTCCTCGGGGACGTGAGGGGAGAACTGGACAAGGTCACCTGGCCGACGCGGGACGAAGTCCGCGGAACCACGATCATCGTGCTCATCACGGTCTTCTTCTTCGGGTTCTATCTCTACGGCCTCGACGTGGTCATGTCGTACATCTCGGCCTTCATCACGAACCTGATCGGGTAGTTCCATGGCCAGAGAGTGGTTCATCGTCTCGACGCACTCCAAATTCGAGGAGAGCGTGAAGGAAGCCCTGCGCCATCGGGCCAACGCCTATGGACTCGGGGAGCAGATCGGCGAGATCCTGATCCCCACCGAGAAGGTCGTGGAGATGCGGGGCGGACGCCGCGTGGTGACGACCAAGCAGGTGTATCCCGGCTACGTGCTCGTCAACATGGAGATGAACGCCGATACCTGGCAGGTCGTCAAGAACACCGACAAGGTCATGGGGTTCGTACCGCCGCACAAGCCCCAGCCGATGCCGGACGACGAGGTCCTCCGGATTCGCGAACAGATGGACGACGCAACGCAGGCGCCCAAGCTGCGGCACACCTTCCAGACGGGCGAGTCGGTCCGCATCATCCACGGCCCCTTCAACGGCTTTCAGGGGGTCGTGGACGAAGTCCAGCCGGACCGCAACAAGGTGAAGGTCATGGTCACGATCTTCGGACGCTCGACTCCCGTGGAACTGGAGTTCCTCGAGGTGGAGAAGGTTTGAGGGGCCCGGGTTCCGATCGGAGAAACATGCAATGAAGAAAGTGCTCGCGGTCGCGAAGATCCAGTTGCCCGCCGGCAAGGCGACCCCGGCGCCGCCCGTCGGGCCGGCGCTCGGACAGCACGGCATCAACATCATGGACTTCTGCAAGTCCTTCAACGCCAAGACCCAGAACGACCCCGGCATGATCATCCCCTGCGTGGTCACGGTCTACCAGGATCGGTCCTTCAGCTTCATCACCAAGACGCCGCCCGCGGCCGTGCTGCTGAAGCGCGCGGCGGGAATCGCGAAGGGATCGGGTGAGCCCAACCGGATGCGGGTGGGCAAGGTAACGGTCAGCCAGGTGGAGGAAATCGCCCAGATCAAGATGAAGGACCTCAACGCCGTCGACATCGACGCCGCGCGGCGCATCGTCGAGGGAACGGCCCGCAGCATGGGCATCGAAGTGGCCTGACGGTTCAGGGACAAATCATGGGAAAGAAGTACCAGGCGGCGAAGACGACGCTCGCCGATTCACAGCCGGAAACGCTGGACGAGGTGTTCAAGTCGCTCAAGAGCGCGAGCTTCGCCTCCTTCGACGAGACTGCCGAGATCGCCATGCGGCTCGGGGTCGATCCGCGGCACGCGGACCAGATGGTGCGTGGTTCGGTGGTCCTCCCTCACGGACTTGGTATCTCGCGCCGCGTCGTCGTGATCGCTTCGGGCGAAAAAGCCAAGGAAGCCGAGGAAGCGGGCGCCGACGAGGTGGGCGGAGACGACATGGTGGCCCGCATCCAGGGCGGCTTTCTGGACTTCGAGGCCGTGGTGGCGACGCCGGACATGATGCGTTCGGTCGGCAAGCTCGGACGGATTCTGGGACCGCGGGGACTGATGCCCAATCCCAAGTCCGGAACCGTCACCTTCGACGTGGCGAAGGCCGTCCAGGAGATCAAGGCCGGCAAGGTCGACTATCGCGTGGACAAGACCTCGAACATCCACGCGCCGGTGGGGAAGCTCTCCTTTTCCGACGAACGACTGGTGGAGAACACGCTGGCCTTCGTCTCCGCCGTGGTTCGATCGAGGCCGGCGGCAGCCAAGGGGCGCTACATCCGGAGCGTCGCCATCAGTTCGACGATGAGCCCCGGCCTCCGCATCAGTCCTTCGCTGGTCGGAGCCAAGTAGGCGCAACCGGAGATCAGGGAAAGGGTCGAAACGATGCAACGCATGGAGAAGCGGGAAGCGGCTACGTCGCTCGCCGCGCTACTCAAATCGCAGACCGCGGTGTTTTCTTTCGACTACCGCGGTCTTTCGGTGGCCGATGTCACGGACCTGCGCCGCCGGGTCCGGGAAGCCGGCGGCAGGTACCGGGTCGTAAAGAACAGCACCGCACGATGGGCCTTCGAGGAGGTCGGCATTTCCGGATTGGAGGGCCAGCTCGTCGGGATGACCGGTCTTGCCTGGAGCGAGGAAGACCCCGTGGCCCTGGCCAAGGTTCTCCACGAGGGGACGAAGGACTTCGAGGCCTTCCAGTACAAGGGCGGGGTCGTTTCCGACCAGCAGGTCGATCCGCAGCAGTTCGAGGCCCTGGCGAAGCTTCCGGGCCAGGAGGCCCTTCGCGGCCAGCTCGTCGGCGTCATCGCGGCGCCCATCCGGAACCTGATGAACGTCCTCGAAGGGGTTCCCCGGAACCTCGTGCTCGTGCTCAAGGCAGCCGAAGAAAAGGCCGCCGCCGGCGGGGGCGCCGCCCCGTGACCCTCAACCCATGGCATCGGACCCGGGCGCTCGCCGCCGGTCCTTCGTTGTCACGCACTTTGCCCATTTCCGATTCAAGGCGTAAGGAGTAGATGCCCACCATGTCGACAATCAGCCAGCAGGACGTTGTCAACCACATCAAGCAGCTCACCGTGTTGGAGTTGTCCGAACTCGTCAAGGCGCTCGAAGATGAACTTGGAGTTTCCGCCGCGGCGGCAATGCCGGTGGCGGTCGCGGCCGGCGGCGGTGACGCCGCGCCGGTCGAGGAACAGACGGAGTTCGACGCCGTGCTCACGGAGACCGGGCCGAACCGGGTTCAGGTCATCAAGGCCGTGCGCGAACTGACGAGTCTGGGCCTCCGGGAGGCGAAGACACTCGTGGAAGAGGCTCCCAAGGCGGTCAAGGAGGCCATTCCCATGGAGGAGGCCAAGGCGATCCAGGAGCGCTTCAAGGAGGTCGGCGCGACGATCGAAATCAAGTAGATCGGGTGCGTCTCCTTTGCCAAGTTCTTTTCCCCGGTTTCGCCGCGTCCCGCGCTCGGCCGATGGCGGAGCCCCGCCATCGGCCGGCGGCAGCGGCCGTCCGGACTATCTCCCGACCCATCGGGGCGCACCCTGGCGGCCCGCGTCGGGTGTCTCGTAGCAACGCGAACAGGTCGTCCTCATGCTGACCGCTGAAATCACTCCGAAGAAACCGCGGCACGACTTCTCCCGCATTCGTGCGTCGATCCCGCTGCCCAAGCTCATCGAGGTCCAGCATCGGTCGTACGACCGATTCCTGCAGAAAGACCTGCAGCCCCAGGATCGCGAGGAGATCGGCCTCCAGGCCGTGTTTCGGTCCATCTTCCCCATCAAGGACTTTCGCGATAACTGCGAACTGGACTTTCTCGAGTACTCCGTAGGCCGCTGGGCCTGCAGTTGCGGCGAGCTCGAGGGCATCGAACACACCCGGAACGGCTCGGTCTGCAACTACTGCGGGGACCGGGTCCACCTGAAGGTCGAGCACGATGTGGAGCAGTGCCAGCAGCGCGGCAAGACCTACGCCGTACCCCTGAAGGTCAAGATCAGGCTGACCGTCTGGGACCGGGATCCGGAAACCAACCAGCGGTCGATCCACGACATCAAGGAAGAGGAGGTCTTCTTCGGCGACATCCCGCTGATGACCGAGAACGGAACGTTCATCATCAACGGGACCGAGCGCGTCGTGGTCTCCCAGCTGCATCGTTCGCCGGGAGTCTTCTTCCATGAGGCCGAGCGCGGTTGTTTTCTGGCCCAGGTCGTGCCTTATCGGGGCTCCTGGCTCGAGTTCGAGACGGATGCGCGGGGGCTCCTGCAGGTCCGCATCGACCGCAAGAAGCGCTTTCCGGCCACGATCTTCCTCAGGGCGCTCGGGTTCGGGAAGACGGAATCGATCCTGGCGCGCTTCTTTCATCCGCACGAAGCGACGCTCGCCGGGGACCGGGTCCGGCTGCCGCTGACCGAAACGCTGAAGGAGATGCTCCTCGACGAGCGCATCGAGCGGGACATCGAGTCGGACGGCGAGGTCGTCATCGAAGGCGGGAAACGCATCAGCCGGGGTGACATCCGGAGGCTCACCCGGCAGGACCGGAAGGCGCTGGACTTCCATCTCGAGGCCCTCGGCGGTTTCCGGCTGGCCGTCGCCGTGACGATTCCGGACACCGGTGAGGAGGTTCCGGCCAACACGCGGCTGACCCCGGAACTCGTGGAGGAACTCGGCGACGCAGGCCCGATCCGGGTCGTGCTGCCGGGCGCGGATCCGGTAGGCACCGTCCTGGCCGACACCCTGGACAAGGATCCCCTCACGCGGCAGCGGGGCACGGACGCGCCGAACGCCGAGAGTGTCGACGGAGCGCTCGTCGAGCTCTATCGCCGGCAGCGTCCCGGCGACCAGCCGACGGTGGAAAGCTCCCGGACCCTGCTCCACAACCTGTTCTTCAATGAACAGAAGTACGACTTCTCCCGGGTCGGCCGCCGCAAGCTGGCGACCAAACTCGAGCGCGAGATGGATCCCAACCGGACGATCCTCGCGGAAGAGGACTTCGTTCTCGTTCTGGACTACCTCCTGCGGCTCACCCGCGGCGAGAGCGGCTATCGGGCGGACGACATCGACCACCTCGGCAACCGCCGCGTCCGGTCGGTCGGCGAACTCCTCGAGAACCAGTTCCGCCTGGGTCTCGTCCGGATGGAGCGCGCGATTCGCGAAAAGATGAACGTGTATCAGGAGATGACGACCGCGATGCCGCGGGACCTCATCAACGCGAAGCCGGTGACCGCCGCCGTGCGCGAGTTCTTCGGCGCCTCCCAGCTCTCGCAGTTCATGGAACAGACGAATCCGCTGTCCGAGGTGACGCACAAGCGCCGTCTCTCGGCGCTGGGTCCGGGAGGACTCTCGCGTGACCGCGCCAAGTTCGACGTGCGGGATGTCCACGCGACGCACTACGGGCGGATCTGTCCCATCGAGACGCCGGAAGGTCCGAACATCGGGCTGATCAGCTCGCTCTCCTGCTACGCGACGATCGACAACTACGGTTTCATCCAGAGTCCTTACCGGAAGGTCGCGGACGGCCGGATCGTGGACTACGTCCGGGTCGAGGATCCCGGGGACACCAAGCTCGAGGCCGGCGGCATCGTTCCGCGGAAGGACGCCGAGGCGGCCAACGCCAAGATCGGGCGCCGCCGCAAGACCGCCACTGTCATTCCGCACGCGTTCTACCTGTCGGCGCTCGAGGAGGAACGCCACACGATTGCGCAGGCGAACGCCCGGGTGGGCGAGCGCGGCGAGCTTCTGGACTCACGGGTCAACTGCCGTCACGAGGGCGAGTTCGTGCCCGCGCCGAGGGAGAACGTCGACTTCATCGACGTGTCCCCGAAGCAGATCGTCTCGGTGGCGGCCTCGCTGGTGCCCTTCCTCGAGAACGACGATGCGAACCGGGCCCTGATGGGCTCGAACATGCAGCGTCAGGCGGTCCCCCTCATCACGGCGGAGGCGCCGCTCGTGGGCACGGGCATGGAGTTCGTGACCGCCCGCGATTCCGGATCGGTCATCGTGTGCCGGGAGAACGGGGTCGTGGACCGGGTCGACGGGCGCCGGATCATCGTCCGCAAGGAGAGCGACGGGGGCGGCGAGACCGAGATCGGGGCCAGCATCTACCGGTTGAAGAAATTCCGCCGCTCCAACCAGAACACCTCCATCAACCAGAAGCCGCTCGTCGAGGTGGGCGAACGCGTCGCGAAGGGTCAGATCATCGCCGACGGACCGTGCACCGACGGCGGCGAACTGGCGCTCGGCCGGAACGTGCTCGTCGCCTTCATGCCGTGGCGCGGCTACAACTTCGAGGACGCGATCATCGTTTCGGAGCGGCTCGTCCAGGACGACAGCTACACCTCGATCCACATCGAAGAGCACACGGTGCAGGCGCGGGACACCAAGCTGGGTCCGGAGTCCATCACGCGCGAGGTGCCCGGCGTCGCGGAGAGCTTCCTCAGGAATCTCGACGAGTCGGGAATCGTCCGCATCGGCGCCCGGGTCAGTCCCGGCGACATCCTGGTCGGGCGGGTCACTCCCAAGGCCGAAGCCCAGCTGACCCCGGAGGAGAAGCTCCTCCGGGCCATCTTTGGAGACAAGGCGGGAGACGTCAAGAACTCTTCGCTCAAGTGCCCGTCAGGGGTCGAGGGAGTGGTCGTCGACGTGCGCGTCTTCCACCGGAAGGATGCGAACCGCGACGAGCGCGCGCTGTCGATCGAGGCGGACGACATCGAGGCCATCGAGCGCGACTACCGCGACGAGGAGCGGATCCTGCGCGAGGAGTGCGACAAGCGCATCGTGGACCGCATGGTGGGCGCCCGTCTGGTCGAGGACTGCATGAACCCCGCCACCGGCGAAGTCGAGCTCAAGAAGGGCACGCGCCTGACCCGGAAGGAGCTGTTGAAGCGGCTGGACTTCGTTCCCCTGTTCGAAACCGATCTTGCCGACGACGTGCGGGACGAGATCCAGGAGATCCAGGAAAAGACCGAGGAACAGCTGGACCTGCTCTCGGTTCGCCGCGACGAGCAGCAGGCCGTGGTGAGCCAGGGGGACGATCTTCCGCCCGGCGTCATCAAGATGGTCAAGGTTTACGTCGCCATGAAGCGGAAGCTCAGCGTGGGCGACAAGATGGCCGGCCGGCACGGCAACAAGGGCGTCATTGCCAAGATCGTGCCCGTCGAGGACATGCCGTTCCTGCCGGACGGCACCCCGGTGGACATCATCCTGAACCCGCTGGGCGTTCCGTCGCGGATGAACATCGGCCAGGTCCTCGAGACGCACCTTGGCTGGGCGGCGCGCGTGCTGGATCGCCACTTCGCCACGCCCGTCTTCGACGGGGCCCGGGAGACCGACATCCGCAAACTCCTCGAGGAGGCCAACGAGCGGGCCGACGAGGAGGATGGCCTGCGGCCGAATGTCCTCGAGGACGGTAAGACCGTTCTCTACGACGGCCGCACCGGGAGACCCTTCGATCAGCCGGTTACTTCCGGGTACATCTACATGCTCAAGCTCGGGCACCTCGTGGACGACAAGATGCACGCTCGGAGCATCGGGCCCTACAGCCTGATCACGCAGCAGCCGCTTGGCGGAAAGGCGCAGTTCGGCGGTCAGCGGTTCGGCGAGATGGAAGTGTGGGCGATCGAAGCCTACGGCGCCGCTCACACGCTCCAGGAGATCCTGACCGTGAAGTCGGACGACGTTCGCGGCCGCGCGAAGGTCTACGAGTCCATCGTGAAGGGCGACACGAGCTATTCGCCCGAGGTGCCGGCATCGTTCAAGGTGCTGATGGCGGAAATCCAGAGCCTGGGGCTCGACATCGAACTGATCCGCGCCAAGAACTGATCGAGAAACACCAACAATCGAGAGGGACGAAATGCAGACAACCAGGGAAACCGCCGGAGTCTTCCCGGACCTTGAGGAAAGGGAAACCTTCAGCTCTGATTTCGACGCCATCAAGATCTCGATCGCGTCGCCCGAAAAGATCAGGGCGTGGTCCCACGGAGAGGTCACGAAAGCCGAGACCATCAACTACCGGACCCTGAAGCCGGAACGGGGCGGACTTTTCTGCGCTCAGATCTTTGGTCCCATCAGCGACTGGGAGTGTTTGTGCGGCAAGTACAAGCGCATGAAGCACCGGGGCGTCATCTGTGACAAGTGCGGCGTGGAGGTCACGCAGGCCTCGGTCCGCCGCAGCCGGCTGGGACACATCGAGCTGGCGTGCCCGGTTTCCCACGTCTGGTTCTTCAAGGTCCCGCCGAGCCGTATCGGCCAGGTCCTGGATCTGACCCCGCGGGAACTCGAACGAATCCTCTACTACGAGTCGTACGTCGTCCTCGATCCCGGCGACGTTGACATCTCGCTCCTGCGGGAAAAGGAAGTCACGCTCACGCTCGAGGAGGCGCAGTTGCTGCAGCAGCTCTTCGCCTTCTCCTTCGACGAGGGAGACCAGGGCTGCACGGTGGGCAACATCAGGCTCGGGACCCTCCGCAAGGGCCAGGTGGTCACCGAAGACCAGGATCGGCTGCTCAAGCGCCTCTTCGGCCGGACCGACAACGAATTCCGCGAGAAGCTGAAGCGCCCCGGAAGCACCTACCGGGCGGGAATGGGAGCCGGAGCCGCCAAGCAACTGCTTCACGAAGCGGATCTCGAGAGCCTCGCGGTCGAGTTGCGGCACGCCATGCGCCACGAGCGGTCCATCCAGAAGCGGACCAAGGCGGCGAAGCGGCTGAAGGTCGTGGACGCGTTCCGGAAGTCGGGGAACCTGCCCGAGTGGATGATCATGGACGTCATCCCGGTGATCCCGCCGGACCTTCGTCCGCTGGTGCCCCTCGATGGTGGACGCTTCGCCACCAGCGATCTCAACGAGCTCTACCGGAAGGTCATCAACCGCAACAATCGGCTTCGGCGGCTGCTTGAACTGCGCGCCCCCGACGTGATCGTCCGGAACGAGCAGCGCATGCTCCAGGAAGCCGTGGACGCCCTCTTCGACAACGGCCGCCGCGGCCGCGTCCTGAAGGGCACGAACAACCGCCCGCTCAAGTCCCTCTCCGACACGCTCAAGGGGAAGCAGGGCCGGTTCCGCCAGAACCTGCTCGGCAAGCGGGTGGACTACTCCGGCCGGTCCGTCATCGTGGTGGGCCCGGAGCTGAAGGTCCATCAGTGCGGCCTTCCCAAGAAGATGGCGCTCGAGCTGTTCAAGCCCTTCCTGTTCAACAGGCTGGAGCACGAGGGGCTGGCAGCGACGATCAAGCAGGCCCGCGAACTCGTGGAGGAACAGCGTCCCGAGGTCTGGGACTACCTCGAAGAGGTCATCAGCGAGCATTCCGTGCTGCTCAACCGCGCCCCGACGCTGCACCGGCTCGGCATCCAGGCATTCGAGCCGGTTCTGGTCGAGGGGAAGGCGATCCGGATCCACCCGCTGGTCTGCAGCGCGTTCAACGCCGATTTCGATGGCGATCAGATGGCGGTCCACGTTCCCCTGAGCCCCGAGGCGCAGGTGGAGGCGTCGCTGTTGATGCGTTCCTCGCGAAACATCCTCTCGCCCGCGCACGGCGGACCGCTGGCCGTCCCGACGCAGGACATGGTCCTCGGAATCTACTACCTGACCAAGCCGCAGGTGACTCCGCCGGAGGAAAAACAGGCTTTCTCCTCGATCGAGGAGGTACTGCTCGCTCACGAGAGCGGACAGGTCGCCACCCTGACGCCGATTCAGTTGCGCTACTCGGGCGAACTCCTGGAGACGCACGACAGCCAGGACCTGCTGCGGGTGAAGGTCGCGAGCAGCGAGGGAAGGCGGATCGAAACCACGGTCGGGAGAGTGCTCCTGAACGACCGGCTGCCCGAGGACCTGCCGTTCGTGAACGGTGTGCTCAAGAAGAAGGGCATTCAGAGCCTCGTCCGTCTCGTCTATCTGCGCCACGGGCTCGAGACCACCGCCGACGTTCTCGACGCGCTGAAGGATGTCGGCTTCGAGTACGCGACCCGCAGCGGAACGTCCATCGGACTCGGCGACCTCGTGGTCCCGCCGAACAAGGCGCGTCTGGTCGAGGAGGCCAAGGAAGAGGTCGGCCGGGTTGACGAGCAGTACCAGCAGGGTGCGATCACCCACGGAGAGCGGTACAACAAGGTCATCGACGTCTGGTCGAACGCCACCAACAAGGTGGCCGAAGACATGCTGAAGACCATGCAGGTCAGGGAGCGGGAGACCGGGCGGTTCAGCCCCGTCTTCATGATGGTGGACTCCGGCGCCCGGGGCAGCGAGAAGCAGATTCGGCAGCTCGCCGGCATGCGGGGGCTGATGGCCAAGACCTCCGGAGAGATCATCGAGACCCCGATTACCAGCAACTTCCGCGAGGGGCTCAGCGTCATCCAGTACTTCATCTCGACCAACGGGGCGCGAAAGGGTCTGGCGGATACGGCGCTCCGCACCGCGGACGCCGGCTACCTCACCCGCCGGCTTGCCGACGTGGCCCAGGACGTGATCGTCACCCTGGTCGATTGCGGGACCCTCCGGGGCATCTACGCCGAGCCCATCATCGAGGCCGGAGAGGTCATCGAGCCGCTTCGGGACCGCATCGTGGGCAGGGTCAGCCTCGAGGCCGTCAAGGACTTCCGCGGGGACCTCATCGTCGACGCCGGCGAGGAGATCAGCGAGGAGATCGCGACCGCGATCGAGGGTTCGGGCGTGGCCCGGGTCAAGATCCGCTCGGTCCTCACCTGCGATGCGCGGCGGGGCGTCTGCGCGATGTGTTACGGCCGGAACCTGGCCACCGGGCGCCTCGTGGATCTGGGAGAGGCGGTAGGCATCATCGCGGCTCAGTCGATCGGCGAGCCCGGCACCCAGTTGACCATGCGGACCTTCCACATCGGCGGGACGGCCAGCGTCTTCGAGAACTCGGCCCTCGAGGCGCGCCACGACGGCGTGATGCAGTTCTCGGAAAACCTGCGCACGGTCGAGGATCGCCACGGCAACCTGGTGGTCATCAACCGCGCCGGCACCGTGGAGGTGGGCGACGGCGAGGGACGGATCCTGGAGAGCCATCCCGTCGTATACGGCGCCCGGATCAAGGCGGCCCCCGGCAGCGCCGTGAGCAGCGGCCAGGTGATCGTCGAATGGGATCCCTACAGCTTCTCGATCCTGGCCGAGGAGGAGGGGACGGTCCGATTCCGGGACATCATCGCGGACGTGACGATGATCCAGGAGGTGGACAACGTCACCTTCCGGTCGCAGGCGGTGATCATCGAGTCCCCGGACGACCGGTTCGAGCCGCGGATCGAGATTCAGGGCGCCCCGGGTGAGGACCCCCGGACCTACCTGATGCCCTCGCGCGCCCACCTCGAGGTCGAGGAGAATGACGCCGTCCGTCCGGGCGACGTGCTCGCCAAGATTCCGCGGGAGACCACCAAGACGAAGGACATCACCGGAGGCCTGCCGCGCGTCGTCGAGCTCTTCGAGGCCCGGCCGCCGAAGGCGCCCGCCCTGATCAGCGAGATCGACGGGCGGCTGCAGTACGGCGACGTCCGCAAGGGCAAGCGCGTCATCAGCGTGACTTCGCAGGTCACCGACGACGTGCGCGAGTACGAAGTGCCGCGTGGTGTCCACATCAGTGTCCGGGAGAACGAGGAAGTCCGGGCGGGCGACCCGCTCATGGACGGTCCGCGCAATCCGCACGACATCCTCCGGGTCCTCGGCGAAGGCGAGCTGCAGCGGTATCTCGTCCACGAGATCCAGGAGGTGTATCGCCTGCAGGGCGTGGTGATCGATGACAAGCACATCGAAGTCATCATCAGCCGGATGATGCGCTGGGTGCGCGTCACCGATGTCGGGGACACCGACCTGATCGTGGACGCGACCGTGGATCGGCACGAGTTCGCCCAGGCGAACCGCAAGGCCCAGGCGGAGGGCGGGCAGGCGGCCCAGGGAGAACCGATGCTGCTCGGCCTCACCAAGGCCTCGCTCGCCACGGACAGCTTCATCTCGGCCGCGTCGTTCCAGGAGACCACCAAGGTCCTGACCGAAGCGTCGCTCACCGGCAAGGTCGACTATCTCCGCGGGCTCAAGGAGAACGTCATCATGGGCCGGCTGATTCCGGCGGGTACCGGGCTCCGGGAGCACCGGCGCTTCGTGCTGCCGGAGGAGATCGATGCGCACCGGCAGGCGATGCTCCAGGAAGACCCGAATCCGGAAGCCGAACTGGCCGAAGAGATCCACTGACGCGGTCTCCCCGAAGCCCCGGAAGCACTCGTTTGCGCCGGGGTTCCGGCCGCGGCCGCCGCCGCTCGCGGCGGCGTCTCGAGCCGGCTGCTGGGATTTGACACGTACGCGCGCCAGCGCGTAAAATCCTTCGTCCGCTAAGCGCCCAAAACGCACTCTTCGAGCGTCGTGGACGTCATCGTTTCCCCCGGGAAACAGCCGCCGATCGCCTTTTGCGAGCCCTGATGGGTGGGCGGTGCACGTCCCAGTTTCCCTGCCCCCCCGGGGGCGCAGCATTTCCCTCCGGACCCGATTCCCCCATGCCCACGATTCACCAGCTTGTCCGCCGCGGACGGAAGCGGATGGCCCCGGCCACCGACTCTCCGGCGCTCCAGCGGTGTCCGCAGCGGAGGGGAGTGTGCGTGCGGGTCTTCACCATCAACCCCAAGAAGCCGAACTCGGCGCTCAGGAAAGTCGCCCGGGTGCGGCTCACCAACGGGATCGAGGTCACGACCTACATTCCCGGGGTCGGGCACTCCCTGCAGGAACACTCCATCGTGCTCCTGCGCGGCGGCCGGGTGAAGGATCTTCCGGGCGTGCGGTACCACGTGATCCGGGGGGCTCTCGACGCGACCGGAGTGGACGGGCGCAAGAACGGCCGGTCCAAGTACGGAACGAAGCGTCCCAAGAGCTGACCGGTAGAGACGCCCCTTACGCAAGAGAGATTCAGGAGATGTCCAGACGCCGTGACGTGCCGAAGCGGCAACCCGCTCCGGACGCCCGCTACCAGAGCGCGCTCGTCTCATCGTTCATCAACAAGGTGATGCTGGACGGGAAGAAGTCGACGGCCGAGTCCATCGTGTACGGGGCCTTCGACCGCATCAAGGACAAGACGGGCGGCGAGCCGCTCACGACCTTCCGCGAGGCCGTCCAGAACGTCAAGCCGACGCTCGAGGTGAAGAGCCGCCGGAAAGGCGGCGCCAACGTCCAGGTGCCGTACGAGGTGCGTCCCGAGCGGCGCACGTCGCTGTCCCTGCGCTGGATCGTGGGGTACGCCCGGAAGCGGCCGGAGAAGACGATGGCGGAGAAGCTGGCGGGCGAGCTGCTCGACGCCTCCCAGAATCGGGGTGGGGCCATCAAGAAGCGGGAAGACACCCACAAGATGGCGGAGGCGAACAAGGCCTTCGCCCACCACCGCTGGTAACCGCCCTTCCAGGCCAAACAGACATCCATCGGCAAACAACGCATCGGAGGAACTGCCATTCAGGAAGCGAGCACGATTTCGCCAGATGAGATCGACTGCTGAGTCCAGCCCGATCGGGCCCCAATGGCCCGGTGAGGCGGACTCGATCCGTTCGTCACGGCGCGCGAATCGAACCGCAGGCAATTCGGACCCTTTTCCCCACTTCTCGCCTCCCGTCGGATCATCCTCAAGACAGCCAACGCCCTTCAATTCCCATGGCCCGCAAAGTCGCCCTCGCCGACACCCGAAACATCGGGATCATGGCGCACATTGACGCCGGGAAGACGACCACCACCGAACGCATCCTCTACTACACCGGCGTCACCTACAAGCTCGGCGAGGTTCACGAGGGAACCGCGACGATGGACTGGATGGAGCAGGAGCAGGAGCGCGGGATCACGATCACCTCGGCCGCGACGACCTGTTTCTGGAAGGACCATCGGGTCAACATCATCGATACGCCGGGACACGTGGACTTCACCGCCGAAGTAGAACGGTCGCTGCGGGTTCTCGACGGCGCGGTGGCCGTGTTCTGCGCCGTCGCCGGCGTGGAGCCGCAGTCGGAAACGGTCTGGCGGCAGGCCGACAAGTACGGCGTGCCCCGGATCGCCTTCGTGAACAAGATGGACCGGGCCGGCGCCGACTTCGGACGGGTCGTGAAGATGATCGAGGATCGCCTCGGAGCCCGCGCGGCGGCGATTCAGCTCCCGATCGGGGCGGAGGACGCTTTCGAGGGCGTTGTGGACCTCGTTCGGATGAAGGAGATCCGCTACCACGGCGATGTCCTCGGCGCCCGCTACGACGAGACCGAGATCGCCCCGGAGCGCCTCGACGAGGCCCGGCTCGCCCGGGAGTCGCTGATCGAGAAGATCTGTGAATGCGACATCGAGGCGCTCGCGATCTGGGACGAGAGAGGGGACCTGACCCCCGAGGAGTGCGAGGCGGCGCTCAGGCGTTCGACGGTCGCGCTGCAACTGGTGCCGGTCCTCTGCGGGACCGCTTTCCGGAACAAGGGCGTGCAGCCCCTGCTGGACGCGGTGGTCGCCCTGCTGCCCGCGCCGACGGACGTGCCGTCGATCACGGGCACCGCGTCCATCACCGACCCGACCCCGGCCGTCCGGGAGGCGCGGGACGACGCTCCCTTTGCCGCCCTGGTCTTCAAGGTGATGACCGATCCCTTCGTCGGCCAGCTCTCTTTCTTCCGGGTCTACTCGGGGGTGCTCCGGACGGGTGACACGGTCTTCAACTCCACCCGCTCGGTGCGGTCGCGGGTCGGCCGCCTTCTCAAGATTCACGCCAACAAGCGCGAGGAGATCAAGGAGGTCTACGCCGGGGACATCGCGGCGGTGGTTGGTCTCCGGAACGCCAGGACCGGAGAGACGATCTGTTCGCCTGCCGCTCCCGTCGTCCTCGAGGCGATGGAGTTCCCCGAGCCGGTCATTTCCCGGGTCATCGAACCGGCGACGAAGGCGGATCAGGAGAGGCTGGCGGGCGCGCTCGGGAAACTGACCCACGAGGATCCGACCTTCCGGGTGACGACCGACGCGGAAACGGCGCAGACCATCATCAGCGGGATGGGAGAGCTGCACCTCGAGATCATCGTGGACCGGTTGCTCCGCGAGTTTCAGGTGGGCGCGGTCGTGGGTCAGCCGCGGGTCGCCTACCGCGAGGCCATCCGCGCCTCCACGAAGACCGAAGGGCGTTACGTGCGCCAGACGGGTGGCCGGGGTCAGTACGGCCATGTCCGGATCGAGGTCTTCCCGAATCCGGTCGAGCCGTTCGAGTTCGTCAACGACATCGTGGGCGGGTCCGTGCCGCGCGAGTACATCCCGGCAGTCGAGGAGGGCGCTCGTGACGCCCTCGCCGCCGGGCCGCTCGCCGGCTACCCGGTGACCGGCGTGACCGTGCGTCTCTACGACGGCACCTTCCACACCGTGGACAGTTCCGAACTCGCGTTCCGCATCGCGGGTTCCATGGCGGTCAAGGATGCGCTGCGCCGGTGCTCGCCGGTCATCCTCGAGCCGGTGATGAAGGTGGAGGTCGTGACTCCGGACGACTTCACCGGAGAGGTGATGGGTGACCTGAATTCACGGCGCGCCCGGATCAGCGGGCTTTCGATGCGGGGAAACGCGCAGGTCGTGGAGGCAATGGTGCCGCTGGCGGGGATGTTCGGCTACGCCACGGACATCCGGTCCGCCACCCAGGGCCGCGCGACCTACACGATGCACTTCGGATCCTACGAGGAAGCCCCGGAGAGCGTCATGGCCGAGGTCATGGCGAGCGCCTGACGAGGACTGCAACCCGATGAACGAAAAGATCCGCATCCGACTCAAGGCGTTCGATCACCGCCTGCTGGACCAGTCCACCAGTGAGATCGTGGAGACGGCGAAGCGGACCGGCGCCACGGTCGCCGGCCCGATTCCGTTGCCGACGGTCAAGAACCGTTACACCGTGCTTCGCTCTCCGCACGTGGACAAGAAGTCCCGCGAGCAGTTCGAACTCCGGACGCACAAGCGGCTGCTGGACATCCTGGGGTCCACGCCGACCACGGTCGATGCGCTGTCGCGCCTGGATCTTCCGGCCGGCGTTCATGTCGAGATCAAGGCGATGGTCGCCGGCGAGCCGCAGGCCAAGTAGGGAACGCACAGGAATCGCGGAGGAAGATCGATGAACGGACTGCTGGGCACGAAGCTGGGGATGGCCCAGCATTTCGGGGACGACGGCCGGGTGATTCCGGTCACCCTGATCCGGGTGGGCCCCTGCGTCGTCGTCCAGAAGAAGACGGCGGCGGCCGACGGCTACGAAGCCGTTCAGGTCGGCCTCGAGCGGCCCCGCGGCCCGGGGAGCCGCCCGGCCCGCAACCGGGCGCTCGCCGCCCGGCTGAAGGCTGCCGGAGTCCCCGCCGCCTCGGTACTGCGCGAGTTCGAGGCGGATTCGGGCGAGGATCTGGAGATCGGTTCCCGGCTCGGCGCCGAGGTGTTCTCGCCGGACGACGTGGTCCGGATCACCGGAGTCAGCAAGGGCAAGGGCTTCGCCGGCGTGATGAAGCGGCACGGCTTCCACGGCGGGCCGAAGTCGCACGGTTCCAAGTTCCACCGCGCCCCGGGCGCGATCGGCATGTGCGCGACGCCCTCACGGGTGCTCCCGGGCACCCGTCTTCCCGGCCAGCACGGCCGGGAGCGCGTGACGGTCCGGAACCTCCGGATCGTTCGGGTGGACGCGCAGGAAAACCTGGTGGCGGTGCGGGGCGCCGTCCCCGGACCTCGCGGCGGGACCGTCGAGATTCGCAAGGCCTGACGAGAGCGGCAACCGAGAGAAGACAGGAAGAACGAAAGTGACCGTGGCAGAGCAAGAAGCGCTTCCGACGGAAGGCGTACCCGAGGCCGAAGACCCTCAGCGCGCCGGTTCCGTGGTCGCCCGTGATTCCGAAGGCGGCGAGGTGGAACTCGATCCGGCCGTCTTCGCGGCGCCGGTGAGGCCGGGCCTCCACTACGACGCCGTTCGCCAGTACATGGCGGGCCGGCGCGCCGGGACCCATGCGACCAAGAACCGCGCGCTCGTCGCCGGAGGCGGCCGCAAGCCGTGGCGGCAGAAGGGCACCGGCAACGCGCGCGTCGGCAGCCGCCGCACCCCCTTGTGGCGGGGCGGCGGGACCGTGTTCGGACCGCAGCCTCGCGACTACAGCTACCGGCTGCCGGGCCGCATGCAGCGCGGCGCGCTCCGCTCCGCGCTCTCGCTGTGCGCGAGCGAAGGGCGGTTGCGCGTCTTCGACGACTTCGGTCTCGAGGGGCCTTCCACCCGGGCAGTGCTGCGCCGCCTGGGCGAGTGGGGTTCGACCGGCGGACGCATCCTGATCGTGGAGACGGCGCCCTCCGACGACCTCTACCTGTCGACGAGGAACCTGCCGGCGGTCGAGGTCGTTTCGGTGAGGGCGCTCCACTGCTACGAGGTCCTCAAGGCGAAGACGGTGCTCATCCGGCGTTCCGCGCTCGCCGCGCTCTCCGAGAAGCTGTCCGAAGCAGGGGCCCCTGGACAGAGAGGCAGACAGGGAGGCAAATGATGGAAGCCGACCGCGTCATCCTCGAACCGCTCACCACCGAAAAGGCGGAGCGCCTCCGGGAAACCCAGAACGTCGTCGCTTTCCGGGTGAGCCCGAAGGCCAACAAGATCCAGATCCGCCGCGCCGTCGAGAGTCTGTTCGAGGTGGAGGTCAAGGATGTCCGCACCTCCAACTTCACCGGCAAGAACAAGCGCTGGGGCCGCTTCGTCGGACGGCGCCCCAACTGGAAGAAGGCGTACGTGACCCTCGAGGAGGGCCACGTCATCGAGATCTTCAAGGGCGTGTAAATGGCGATCAAGAAATCCCGGCCGACCTCTCCCGGACGCCGGTTCCACACCGTCCAGACGTTCGAGGAACTGACGACGACCACGCCGGAGAAACGGCTGACCCGCGGGAAGAACCAGCGCGGCGGGCGGAACCGCGCCGGGCGCATCACGGTCCGGTTCCGCGGCGGCGGCCACAAGCGGCGCCACCGGGAGATCGATTTCCGGCGCGCGAAGCCGGGCGTTCCCGGACGGGTGGCATCCATCGAGTACGACCCGAACCGCTCGGCCCGCATCGCGCTTCTCCACTACCTCGACGGAGACAAGCGGTACATCCTGCACGCCGTCGGGATGAACGTCGGGGATGTGGTGATGGCGAGCGACAGCGCCGAGATCGCGCCCGGCAACATGCTGTGCATCGACCGCATTCCGCTGGGCGCCACGATCCACAACGTCGAGCTCCGGCCCGGGGGCGGCGGCAAGATGGCGCGCAGCGCCGGTGCTTTCGTGCAGTTGGTCGCCAAGGAGGGGCGCTACGCGCAGGTACGCCTTCCTTCCGGCGAGGTCCGCAAGGTGCTGCGCGAGTGTCACGCCACCATCGGCCAGGTCTCCAACGTGGACCACGAGAACGTGAAGCTCGGCAAGGCCGGCCGCAAGCGCTGGCTCGGCCGCCGGCCGCACAACCGGGGAGTCACGATGAACCCGGTGGACCACCCGCACGGCGGCGGCGAGGGCAAGAGCTCCGGCGGACGTCACCCGGTGAGCCCCTGGGGCGTGCCGACCAAGGGACACAAGACCCGCAACAACAAGCGGACCGACTCGATGATCGTCCGCTCGCGCCGACGCCGCAGAAGGTAGGCCGAGGACACCCCACACCACCAGATCGGAACAGGGATCAGAAAAGGACCACAGAATGCCGCGTTCGATTCAAAAGGGCCCGTACATCGAGGAAAGCCTGATCCGGAAGGTCGAGGACGCGCACGTCGCGCGCCGGCAGACGATCATCAAGACGTGGTCGCGGCGCTCCACGATCGTTCCGCAGATGGTGGGCCTGACCTTCGCCGTTCACAACGGCCGCAAGTTCATCCCGGTCTACGTGACCGACAACATGGTGGGCCACAAGCTCGGCGAGTTCTCGCCGACCCGGACCTTCAAGGGCCACAAGGTGAAGACCGAGAAGTCGAGGGCACGGCGATGAGACTCCTCTCACGAATGGGGGTGACGCCGTGATCGAAGCGGTGGCCCGGGCGACGGCGGTTCCCGGTTCGGTTCAGAAGGCCCGGCTCGTTCTCGACCTCATCCGCGACAAGCCCGCGGCGGACGCCATCTCGGTGCTGCAGAACACGAATCGCGCGCCGGCGCCCATCATCGAGAAGGTGTTGCGGTCGGCCATCGCGAACGCCCAGACGAAGGCCCTCGCCGAAGCGAAGCGGATCGATGAGGACAGGCTCATGGTCTCCGAGGCCTTCGCCGACCAGGGGCCGGCCCGGGCGATCGCCCGGAGCGGCCGGAGGGCCCGTATCCGCCGCATCCGGCGGCGAACCACCCACTACACGATCCGCGTGACCGCGGTCGAAGAGGAATAGGAATGGGTCAAAAAGTACACCCGCACGGCTTCCGGCTCGGCTACAGCAAGACCTGGCGCTCCCGCTGGTTTGCGGACAGCGCCTATCGGGATTCGCTGCACGAGGACCTGAAGCTGCGGCGTCTTCTCAAGCGCCGCCTGTACCACGCGGGCATTTCGCGGGTGGAAATCGAGCGGCCGGGCAACAAGCTCAACATCTACATCCACACCTCGAGGCCGGGAATCATCATCGGGCGCAAGGGAACGGAAGTGGAGAAGCTGACGCGCGATCTTCGCAAACGCACCGGCAAGGAAGTCCACATCCGGCCCCTCGAGGTGATCAAGCCCGAACTCGACCCGCAGCTGGTCGCCGAGTCCATCGCCCTCCAGCTGGAGAAGCGGATCGCGTTCCGGCGCGCGATGCGGAAGGCCGTCGAGAACACCATGCGGAACGGCGCCAAGGGCGTCCGCATCCGGTGCGCCGGGCGGCTCAACGGCGCCGACATCGCCCGGGCGGAGTGGTACCTGGAGGGACAGCTCCCGCTCCACACGCTGCGGGCCGACATCGAATACGGCCTCGCCGAGGCCTTCACGACTTACGGTCAGATCGGGGTCAAGTGTTGGGTTTACCGGGGCGTCAGCGACGCGGTGAGCCGGCCGGGACGTCCCGAGATCTCCCTGAAGCCGTCGGCTTCCGGCTCCGAAGAGGCAAGCGCCGGTTGAGCCCTGAAGGGAGTCCCCGAGGAGAAACGCCATGCTGATGCCGAAGAAGACGCGGTACCGGAAACAGCAGCGCGGCCGTATGCGCGGCAAGTCCTGGACCGGGCAGACCGTGGCGTTCGGAGACTACGGGCTCAAGACGCTGGAGCCGGGATGGATCACGAACCGCCAGATCGAGTCGGCGCGGGTGGCCATCACCCGCTTCATCAAGCGGACCGGCCGGGTCTGGATCCGGATCTTTCCGGACAAGCCGCTGACGAAGAAACCCCAGGAGACGCGCATGGGCAAGGGCAAGGGCGGTCCCGAGGGATGGGTCGCGGTGGTGCGTCCGGGACGGGTCCTCTTCGAAATGGAGGGCGTCGCCCGCGACCAGGCCATCGAGGCGATGCGCCGGGCGAGCCACAAGCTTCCGGTGCGGACGCAGTTCGTCGGCCGCTTTGAGGAGGAATCGTCGTGAAGGCCGCCCGGATTCGCGAGTTGACCCACGACGAACTCGTGAGGAAGCAGCAGGAAACGACGCGGGAGCTGTTCGATGCCCGGCTCGAGGCCGCCACCGGCCAGCTCGGTCACACGCACAAGGTCAAACTGCTGCGGCGCCAGGTCGCCCGGCTCCAGACGATCGTGAGGGAGCGCGAGCTCGAGATCGGGACCGATTCCCCGGGGAGCGGCGCCTCGGATTCCTGAGGCGGGTGAACAAGAGAAGAACCGTCATGCCAAGACTGATCAGGACCGGAACCGTGGTCGCCAGCGGCGCCGAGAAGACCATCACCGTGCTCGTCGAGCGCCTGGTGGAACACCGCCTCTACAAGCGCCGGTACCGCAAATCCACGCGCTTTGCGGTTCACGACGAGAAGAACGAGGGCCGGGTCGGAGACCGCGTCCAGATCGAGGAATGCCGTCCGCTTTCCCGGACGAAACGTTTCCGGCTGCTCAACGTTGTGGAGCGCGCCAAGTGATCCAGATGCAGTCGGTGCTGCAGGTCGCCGACAACTCCGGCGCCCGCCGGGTCACCTGCATCCTTCCGCTCGGCGGCGGCGTGGGTCGCATCGCCCGGCTGGGGGACATCATCACCGCTTCGGTGCGCGAAGCCGCGCCGGGGAGCGCGGTCAAGAAAGGGACGGTCGTCCAGGCGGTGATCGTGAGGACCCGCAAGGAACACCGCCGCGCGGACGGGTCCTACATCCGCTTCGGTGACAACGCCGCGGTGCTGATCAACGAGCAGCGCGAGCCCACCGGAACCCGGGTGTTCGGTCCGGTTGCCCGCGAACTGCGCGAGCGTCAGTTCATGAAGATCGTGTCGCTTGCTCCGGAGGTCCTCTGACGATGTCCCGGAAGAAGAGCGCGCCGCCGCCGCGGCGGCTGCACGTGCGCAAGAACGACCTCGTCCAGATCACGGCCGGGAGCGACCTGGGGAAGCGGGGACGCATTCTCCGCGTCTTTCCGGAAACCGGACGCGTGCTCGTCGAGGGCATCAACATGATCAAGCGGCACACGAAGGCCAACCCGCGGGCGAACATCAAGGGTGGCGTCGTCGAACGGGAAGCCTCGATCGCGATCAGCAACGTGATGATCGTGGACCCGGAGACCAATCTCCCGACCCGGATCGGGAGGACCCGGCTGACCGATGGGCGCAAGGTTCGGGTGAGCGTCCGTTCCCAGGGAGTGATCGACAAGTGAGCCGCCTTCGTTCCCGGTATCGGGAAACCATCGCTCCCGATCTGCGCACCAGACTGCAGATTGCCAGCGTGCATGCGGTACCCCGAGTCACCAAGGTCGTCGTCAACATGGGCGTCGGAGAAGGGGCGCGGGAGCACCGGTTCATCGACGCCGCGGTCGCGGACCTGACGGCGATCACCGGGCAGCGGCCGGTGGTGACCAGGGCCCGGAAGTCCATCGCCAACTTCAAGATCCGGGACGGCATGCCGGTGGGCGCGCGGGTCACGCTGCGCGGAGTCCGGATGTACGAATTCATGGACCGGCTCATCAACATCGCGTTGCCGCGGGTGCACGACTTTCGCGGCGTTTCGGACCGGGCCTTCGACGGCCGGGGCAACTACACCCTGGGCCTGACGGACCAATCCGTGTTCCCCGAGATCGACTACTCGAAGATCGAGAGGACCCTCGGGATGAACGTGACCATCTGCACGACCGCGACGAGCGACGAGGACGCGCGAGAGCTGCTCCGTGCCTTCGGGATGCCGTTCGCCCGCCGGGAAGCGTAGTACTCACGAGCTGAACAAGCAGAGGAAAGAGTTTTGGCGAAGAAATCGCTCATTGCCAAGGCAAGGAAGCGGCCCAAGTTCGAGGTGCGGCGCTACAACCGCTGCCTGAGCTGTGGCCGCCCACGGGCCTATCTCCGGAAGTTCGGGCTCTGCCGGCTGTGTTTCCGGAAGCTGGCGCTCGCGGGAGAGATCCCGGGCGTCATCAAGGCGAGTTGGTAGGGAGGCGCGCTGATGTGGTCTGACCCGGTGGCCGACATGCTCACCCGGATTCGCAACGCGATTCAGGCGCGGCACGACTTCGTCGAGATTCCCGCCTCGAAGCTGAAGGAGGAGATCGCCCGCATCCTCCAGGAGGAGGGATACGTGGACGGGTGGGAGCGGCGCTCCGTTCCGCCGCAGGACGCGATCCGCATCAAGCTGCGGCGCCTCCCCGGCAACCGGGAGGCGCTGTCCGGGCTCAAGCGGGTTTCGCGGCCCGGCACCCGGGTCTACGTCTCCCACGACAGGATTCCCAAGGCGCAGGGAGGGCTCGGCGTCACCCTGCTGTCGACCTCCCGCGGAGTGATGACGGGCCGCCAGGCGCGCCATCTCGGCGTGGGCGGCGAAGTCCTTTGCCAGGTGTGGTAGCCCGAGGGTTGTTCGCATGTCCCGCATAGGCGCCAAGCCGATCCCCGTTCCGTCGGGGGTCTCGATCACGATCCAGAGTTCCGAGGCCCGCGTGAAGGGTCCGAAGGGCGTCCTCACGAGTCCGGTCCTCCCGGGCATCGAGGTGAAACTCGATGGCAGCGTGGCTCAGGTGTCCCTCCGGGAAACCTCGGGCAACCGGGCCTACTGGGGCCTCACCCGGGCGCTCCTCGCGAACGCGGTGACCGGGGTTTCCGAGGGCTTCAAGAAGGAACTGGACATCGTGGGAGTCGGGTACCGGGCGCAGGTGAAGGGACGGAATGTCTCGTTCGCGCTGGGGTATTCCCACCCCATCGAGTTGGCGTTGCCTGACGGGATCGACGTCCAGGTCGAGAAGAACACCCACGTCGTCGTGTCGGGCGCCGACAAGCAGGCCGTCGGGCAGGTGGCGGCGCGCATCCGCGCGCTCCGCAAGCCGGACCCGTACAAGCAGAAGGGGGTTCGCTACACCGGCGAGCGCCTCATCAAGAAGGCAGGAAAGACCGGAGCCTGATCCCGAGGACCGAGGAGCCATGCGAATCACGACCCGCCGCCAGCGAAGGCGGCGCATCCATGCCCGCATTCGCAAGAAGATCACCGGCACCGCCGCGCGCCCGCGGCTGGCGGTCTATCGCTCGTTGAAGCACATCTACGCGCAGGTGATCGATGACGCCGCCGGCACGACCCTCGTTGCCGCGGGAAGCCGCGAGACCGGGATCGAGAGCGGTGGAAACGCCAGGGGCGCCGCGCTGGTCGGCGAGAAGCTGGCCGAGCGGGCCCGCGCCGCCGGCATCGAGACCGTGGTCTTCGATCGCGGCGGATCCCGCTACCACGGCCGGATCAAGGCCCTCGCCGACGCGGTGAGGAATGGAGGGGTTCAGTGCTGAACATGGACGCGGGCGGCCGGTCGAGGCCTCGGAGCGGTTCGCGCAACACGCAGGTGGAGCGGACCGGCGATCCCGATCTCAAGGACAAGGTCGTCTCGATCAACCGGGTGACCAAGGTGGTCAAGGGCGGGAAGAACCTGTCCTTTTCCGCCCTGGTTGTCGTTGGAAACGAGGACGGCCGCGTGGGTTTCGGTCTCGGCAAGGCGCGCGAGGTGCCGGCGGCGATCAAGAAGGGAATCGAGATCGCCAAGAAGAATCTGACCACGGTTCCCCGCGAGGGAACGAGCATCGCTCACGAGGTCGTGGGGGTGTTCGGAGCGGGCCGCGTCCTGCTGAAGCCGGCCTCGGAGGGAACCGGGGTGATCGCCGGCGGTCCGGTGCGCGCCGTCATCGAGCTCGCCGGAATCAAGGACATCCTGACCAAGTCGCTCGGAACCGCCAATCCGAAGAACGTGGTGGAAGCGACGATGGTCGCGCTCCTCTCCCTTCGCTCGAAGACCGCGGTGGCGGAACTCCGGGGGAAGGACGTGAGCCACATCGAGGCGGAGATCCGGGCCTAGAGCCATGACGCAGCCAGAAGACAACGCCGCGGCCCCGGGAGGGGCGAGGATCGTCGTGCAACTCGTGCGCGGACTGGCCGGCACGACCCGCTATCAGCGCGAGGTCGTGAAGGGCCTGGGGCTTCGCCGCCTGGGAGCGACCGCTTCCCGGCCGGACAACCCCATGATCCGGGGGATGGTGCGGCGGGTTCCGCACCTCGTCCGGATCGTCGAAGCGACCGAGACGCAGGAGACGGCCGGATCGGCCGATGGCGAATGAGGACGAGCAAGTGAGCCTTCATGAACTGGCGCCGCCCGAGGGCGCCGTCCGACCCCGCAAGCGGGTGGGACGCGGCCCCGGATCGGGAACCGGCAAGACCGCCGGCCGCGGCCACAAGGGAGCCAAGTCGCGGTCCGGGTACTCGCTCCGCCGCGGCTTCGAGGGCGGCCAGATGCCGCTCGTGCGGCGGGTGCCGAAGCGCGGGTTCACCAACATCTTCCGGACCCGTCAGGAGGTCGTCAATCTGGGCGACCTCAACCGTTTCGAGGACGGTGCGACCGTCGGCGAGATCGAGCTGGTGGCCGCCCGCCTGATCCAGGGCGCGCGGATCTACCGGCCTGATCCGGAAGGATCTCCGTTGCTGGTCCGCCCGCGGCCGTTCCGCATCAAGGTCCTTGGCGGGGGTGAGCTGGAGCGGCGCCTCACCGTGCGGGCCCACGCCTTCAGCGCTTCCGCCCGCCGCAAGATCGAAGCCGCCGGCGGGACCGTGGACCTCATCGGCGCGAACGCCGGCAACTCTGAAGACCAGACGTGATCAACGCCGTCCGCAGCATCGTCCGGATTCCGGATCTTCGTACCCGGATTCTGTTCACGCTCGGCATGCTCGCCGTGTACCGGCTCGGGAACCACGTCCCCACGCCCGGCGTCAACCCGGCGGCCCTGACGGCCTTCTTCGAACAGAACCGCGCGACCTGGTTCGGTTTCGTGGACATGTTCTCCGGGGGCAACCTCTCGCAGGTCACGGTGTTCGCGCTCGGCATAATGCCCTACATCAGCGCGTCGATCATCCTGCAGCTCCTGACGCTGGTGTGGCCGTATCTGGAGAAGCTCAGCAAGGAGGGGGAGCTCGGGCGCAAGAAGATCACCCAGTACACCCGCTACGGCACGGTGATCCTCGCGGTGATCCAGTCGGCGAGCATCGCGGTCTTCCTGCAGAGCCAGGCCCTTCCCGACGGGATGAACCTGGTGAACGAACCCGGGCTCTCCTTCACCCTGATGACCATCCTCACGATGACCGCCGGCACGGTGTTCATCATGTGGATCGGCGAGCAGATCACGGAGCGCGGAATCGGCAACGGGATGTCGCTGCTGATCTTCGCGGGGATCGTGGTGATGTTCCCGTCGGCCATTCTCACCACGGTTCAGAACATCCGCGTCGGACAGCAGACGGTCTTCGGCGTGGCCCTCCTCGTCGTCTTCATGATCGCGGTCCTCGCGTTCATCGTGTTCGTCGAGCGTGGCCAGCGGCGGGTTCCGGTGCAGTACGCGAAGCGGTTCGTCGGCCGCCGGATGTACCAGGGACAGTCCACGCACATCCCGCTGAAGATCAACACCGGGGGCGTGATTCCGGTGATCTTCGCCAGCTCGATCATTGCCCTGCCGCAGACGTTCGCCTCGCTCTTCACCGAGAGCCGCTGGATGGCCGCCATCGCCGAGCAGCTTCGCTGGGGCATGCCGCTCTACACCCTGCTCTACGTCGTCTCGATCCTGTTCTTCTGCTACTTCTACACCGCCATCGTCTTCAAGCCCGCCGACGTGGCGGACAACATGCGGAAGAGCGGCGGGTACGTCCCGGGCATCCGGCCCGGGCGTCCGACGGCGCGCTATCTGGACGCCGTGCTCGGGAAGCTCACCTTCGTGGGCGCCATCTATCTGGCGGCGGTCGCGGTCCTTCCCGAGTTCCTTCTGAACGGGTTCACCGTGGCTCCGATCCCGGTGGTCGGGCCGTGGCTCGATTCGGTCCTGCCGACCTTCATCACCGAGGGCATGGGGGTGACGTTCTACTTCGGCGGCACTTCCATCCTCATCGTGGTCGGGGTCGCCATGGACACCGCGCAGCAGGTGGAAAGCCAGCTCATCATGCGCAACTACGAAGGCTTCCTGCAGCGGGGCCGGATTCGTGGACGTCGCGGCTGAGGCGCCCCGGAGCTGACATGAACGCGGTCATTCTCCTCGGCGCTCCCGGGTCCGGAAAGGGGACCCAGGCGGAGCGGCTCGCCGAGTCGCTGGGGTTGCCCCACATTTCGACCGGGGCCATTCTCCGGCAGGCGGTCGCGGATGGAACGGAACTCGGCGTGGCGGCCCGCGACATCATGGCGGCCGGCCGCCTGGTGAGCGACGAGATCGTCCTGGGCATCGTCGAAGAGCGGGTCTCCGCTCCCGACTGCAGCCGGGGCTTCATTCTCGACGGCTATCCGCGGAACCGGGCGCAGGCCCGGGCGCTTGGCGAGGTCCTCGCGAGGCTCGGAGCCACCGAGTGGATTGCGAACATCGCCGTTCCGGCGGTGGAACTCGCCGCCCGGGTCCGCGGCCGGCGCGGCACGGACGGCCGGCAGGACGACAGCGAGGACGCCTTCCGCCGCCGGCTCGAGGTCTACGAGTCCGAGTCGCTGCCGCTCCTCGACTACTACGGAGACCGCGCCGTCAACATCCCGGGACTCGGGTCTCGCGACGAGGTCTTCGGCCGTCTGTGCGCGGCCCTGCCGTTCGCCGCGGCGCAGTTGGTGACCCAGTGATTTCCCGATCCGACGTCGAGCTGGACAAGCTCCACCAGGCCAACGCGATCACGGTGGAGACACTGGACCTGCTAGCCCGCACCGTGGAGCCGGGAGTGACCACCGCCTACCTCGACCGCGTGGCCGCCGACAACCTGCGTCGCCACGGGGTGCCTCCGGCCTTCAAGGGATATCACGGGTTTCCCGCGACCCTGTGCGTTTCGATCAACGAGGAGGTCGTCCACGGCATCCCCTCCCGCTGGCGGAAGCTGAAGGAGGGCGACATCGTGAGCCTCGACTTCGGCTGCATCGTGGACGGCTACTACGGGGACAACGCGACGACCGTCGCGGTCGGAGAGATCGACGAGAAAGTGGCCCGCCTGCTGGAGGTGACCGAGGGGGCTCTCCACGCCGGAATCGGAGCCGCCCTCCCCGGAAACAGCGTTTCGGACATCGGGCAGGCCGTGCAGACCCATGCCGAGAGCCACGGCTACTCCGTGGTGCGCGAGTACGGCGGGCACGGGATCGGAACCAGCCTGCACGCGGAGCCCTGGATCCCGAACTTCTATGATCCTCGCAAACGGACCCGCCTGATCCCGGGCGCCGTGATCGCGATCGAACCGATGGTGAATCGCGGGAGCCCGGACGTGCGCGTGAAGCGGGATCGCTGGACGGTCGTTACCGTGGACGGCAGCGCCTCCGCGCATTTCGAACGATCCATCGCGGTCATGGAGGGCGGTCCCTGGATCCTCGCGGAGCCCAGAAAGACGAACCCGGCCACCCCGGGTTCAGAGGAAGACCATGTCTAAGGAAGACGCTATTTCCGTGGAGGCGACCGTCATGGAGCCTCTGCCCAACGCCATGTTCCGGGTCAAGCTCGATACGGGCGATCACAAGGTGCTCGCCCACGTGTCGGGAAAGATGCGGAAGAGCTTCATCAAGGTGCTGCCGGGAGACCGCGTGCTGGTGGAACTCTCCCCCTACGATCTGAGCCGCGGCCGGATCGTCTACCGGTGCAAGTAGGAGCGGCAACATGAAGGTTCGCGCTTCCGTTCGGCGTATCTGCGCCAAGTGCAAGATCGTCCGCCGCCGAGGGGTCGTGCGGGTGATCTGCGAAAACCCGAAACACAAGCAGCGGCAGGGGTAACAGACCGTGACGACCTCGGCAAGCGGAATTCCGTGCCGGTCCGATTGTGGGCCGGGCCGGACGACACCAACAGGGAGAGACTGACCGATGGCCAGAATTGCCGGCGTTGATCTGCCGCGCGCCAAGCGCATCGATATCGGGCTGACGTACATCTACGGCGTGGGGTCCCACCGCGCGGCGACGATCCTCGACAAGGTCGGGATCGAACGCCACCGCCGGGTCAGCGACCTGACCGAGGAGGAGGTCAGCCAGATCGGCCGGGCCATCGACGACGAAGGCGGCGTTGAAGGAGACCTGAGGAAGCGGATCTCGATGGATCTGAAACGCCTCATGGACATCGGGTGCTATCGCGGGCTCCGTCATCGCCGGGGTCTCCCCGCACGGGGCCAGCGCACCAAGACCAACGCCCGGACCCGCCGCGGTCCTCGCCGGGTCGGGATGCGCCGGCGTTAAGGGAACAGGAACACCACATGGCAACGAAGAAGACAGCCCGCCGCCGCACGGGAAAGAAGCGCGAGAAGCGCACGCTGACCGCCGGCGTCGTGTCGATCCAGGCGACGTACCACAACACGATCATCACTTTCGCGGATCCGGCCGGAAACGTGGTCTGCTGGGCCAGCGCCGGATCGCAGGGCTTCAAGGGTTCCCGGAAACAGACGCCGTTCGCGGCGCAGCAGGCGGCGGGCGCCGCCTCACGGGAGGCTCGCGCCCTTGGCTGCACTCATGTGGATGTCAAGGTGAAAGGCCCCGGCGCCGGACGCGAAGCCGCGATCCGTGCCGTCTCGGCCGCCGGTATCGAGGTGAAGTCGATCAAGGACGTCACCCCGATTCCGCACAACGGGTGCCGGCCACCAAAAAAGCGCCGGAACTAGGAGGACATCTTGGCGAGATATCGAGGTCCCGTCTGCCGGCTCTGCCGCCGGGAGGGGGCCAAGCTCTTCCTGAAGGGCGATCGCTGCCTCAGCCCGAAGTGCGCCATCGACAAGCGCAACTTCGCACCCGGAGCCCACGGGAAGACCCGTCGCAGCCGCGTTCAGGGCTACGGACTTCAGCTTCGCGAGAAGCAGAAGGCGAAGCGCGCCTATGGCCTGCTCGAGCGTCAGTTCCGCCTGTACTTCGATCGCGCCGAACGCGAGCGCGCCGTCACCGGCACGTTCCTGCTCCAGCTCCTGGAGCGGCGGCTCGACAACGCGGTCTACCGATTGGGTCTCGCTCCCTCCCGGGCCGCCGCCCGGCTCTTTGTCCGGCACGGACACGTTGAGGTGAACGGGAAACGCGTGGACATTCCGTCCAAGATCATCGACCAGGGAGATGTGATCCGCGTCTGCGACAAGACGCGCAAGAAGGACTTCTTCAAACTGGTCCTGGAGCGCGCCGAAGGCCGCACGGTTCCGGAGTGGCTCCAGCGCGAAGACGATGACGTGGCGTCGGGCCGGGTGGTCACGCTCCCGTCCGGCGAAGACCCGCAACTGAAGATCCGCGACCAGCTCATCGTCGAGCTCTACTCGCGCTAACGGGGCAGAAAGAAAGGAGAGACGGCGCTTATGTCTGAACTTCGGAGGCCGAGCGGCCTCAACATCGAAACCAGCAGTGACGACTTCGGTCGGTTTTCCGCTCATCCCTTTGAGCGGGGCTACGGAGTCACCATCGGCAACGCCCTGCGCCGGTTGCTGATTTCCTCCATCCAGGGCGCGGCCGTCACGGCGGTCAAGTTCGACGGTGTCCAGCACGAGATGTCAACGATTCCGGGGGTCAAGGAAGACACCCTGGACATCATTCTGAACATCAAGCGGATCCCCCTGCGGCTCCATGGGGCGCAGCCGAGGACCATCCGGCTGAAGGGCAGGAAGGCCGGTTCCCTGACCTCGGGGGACATCGAGACGGACCCCAATGTCGAGATCCTGGACCCGGACGTGCACCTCGCGACCATCACCCAGCCGGCGGAGCTGGACATCGAAATGCGGGTGAAGAATGGCCGCGGCTACATCCAGGCGGAG
Organism: Acidobacteriota bacterium; assembly: GCA_022826195.1. Taxonomy (GTDB): domain Bacteria; phylum Acidobacteriota; class Vicinamibacteria; order Marinacidobacterales; family Marinacidobacteraceae; genus Marinacidobacterium. The sequence continues at coordinate 83,427 of JAJDVI010000058.1, read as the reverse complement.
CGGAACCGGGACACGGACCTGGAAGTCGGCTACATCCCGCTCGATTCGACGCACTCTCCGGTCCGCAAGGTCAACTACAAGGTTGAGCCGGCGCGGGTGGGTCAGGACACGGACCTGGACAAGCTCGTGATCGACGTGCACACCAACGGTTCGATCCGGCCCCAGGAGGCGGTCACCATCGCAGCCCGCCTGCTCAGGGAGATGCTGGGAATCTTCGTGGGCGGCGAGGGCGAAGCGACCGAAGACGTCGTGATCAGCGACGAGCAGAAGGCCTACGAGTTGCATCGCAACACGTCCATCGACGACTATGCGGACCAGCTTTCGGTCCGCGCCTACAACGGACTGCGGAACGCCGACATATCCACGATCGGCGACCTCGTGGTCAAGAGCGAATCGGAGTTGCTGCGCGAGCAGAACATCGGGCGGAAGAGCATCGAGGAAGTCGAGCGGATTCTCGACGGTCTCGGCCTGAAGCTCGGCATGGGACAGAACTGAAATGCGTCACCAGATGGCACACCGCAAGCTCGGCCGCCGGCCATCGCACCGGCGCGCCCTGCTGCGGAATCTGGCCGCCACCCTGATCGAGCACGGACACCTGCGCACCACCCTGGCCAAGGCGAAGGAAGTGCGCCCGTTCGTCGAGCGGCTCGTTACGCTCGGGCGCCGGTCGGACCTGGCGGCGCGTCGCCGCGCGCTCCAGATCCTGCCGCGGAAAACGGTGGTCCGTCACCTCTTCAGCGAGGTGGCGCCGCGCTTCCAGGAGCGTCCCGGCGGCTATACCCGGATCCTCAAGCTCGGTCCGCGCCAGGGCGACGGCGCCCCCATGGCACGCATCGAGTTCGTCGACTGACGGCCTGGAACGCCGGTCTCCAGACCGGCACGCGCGGGGCTCCCCACCGCCCCCCTCGGAACCGCACACCGGACCGCCGGTTCCCCCCCCGGCCCGGGGGGGGCCCCCCCCCCGCCCACGTCGTACCCGCACACGGAAGCGACGGTTCCCACCTCGGCGCGGCGCCCGATAGCCAAGGTGACGCGCCGGCCTGGAACGCCGGCTTCAGCCCGCACAGCGGCCCCCAGGGCCGCGGGCGGTTCGTCGCTACCCCGGATGCATGGCGCAGAGCGGAGCCATCGGGCGGATGGGGTCCGTCCCGCCGCCCGCCTGCGGCGGGCCGTGCCGGCTGAAGCCGGCGTTCCAAGCCGGCGCTCCGCTCCGCGGAGCACCGGCTAGTCGTTCCGCGACCGGTACGCCTCGATCAGCGCCTTCGCCAGGTTCCCCGGGACCGGGTCGTAGTGGGAAAACTCCATGTGGAAACCCCCGCGTCCCCCGGTGAGCGAGGTCAGCGTCGGCTCGTAGGTGAGCATCTCGGCCATGGGGGCCTGCGCCGTGATCGCGGTCTGCGAGCCCTTCCGGTCCATGCCCTGGGTTCGGCCGCGGCGGGAGTTCAGGTCGCCCAGGACATCTCCCGTGTTCTCGTCCGGAACGGTGATCACGACGGACATGATCGGTTCGAGAAGCGTCGGTCGGCACTTGGACATCGCGTCCTTGAACGCGAGGGACGCCGCGATCTTGAAGGCGATTTCTGACGAATCGACGGTGTGGAACTTCCCGTCGAACACCGTCGCCTTGAAGTCCACGACGGGATAACCGGCCAGGTATCCCTTCTGCCGGGCTTCCTGGAAGCCCTTCTCGATAGCGGGGATGAACTGGCGCGGGATCGCGCCGCCCACGACCTCGCTCGCGAATTCGAAGTCGCCGCCGCGTTCCATCGGCTCGACGCGCACGTGGCAGTCGGCGAACTGGCCGTGTCCGCCGGTCTGTTTCTTGTGCCGCCCGTGGGCTTCGGCGGTCACCGTGATCGTCTCGCGATACGGCACCCGCGGCGGTTTCAGATCGACTTCGACGCCGAACTTCCGCTTCAGCCGGGATACCACGACCTCGATGTGGAGCTGTCCCGTCCCCGAGAGGAGCAGCTCCTGGTCGCGCTCGAACTTCAGGGTGAGGTCTTCTTCGCGAAGCCGCTGCAGGGCCTGGGAGATCTTTTCCTCGTCGCCCCGCGACTTGGGCTCGATGGCGAAGCTGATGACCGGGTGCGGCACTTCGGGACGCACGAAACGGATCCCGTTGTCGGCGCCGAGCGTGTCTCCGGTGTACGTGTCCCGCAGCTTGGCGAAACATCCGAGATCGCCGGCTGACAGCTTCGATACCGCCTCCATGGCCTTCCCGTTCACGACGTTCACGCCACCGGTACGCCCGGTTCCCCCGGTGGTCAGGTTCCTGAGCTGGGTCTCGGGACCGACGGTTCCGGTCATGACCCGGAAAAGGCTCAGACGCCCGGCGAAGGGGTCGGCGATGGTCTTGTACACATAGACGCTGGCCGGCGCGCCCCCGTCCACCTCCCGCTCGACCGGCTCTCCGTCACCATCGACCCCGCGCGCGGGCCCGCGTCCGGTCGGATCCGGGGCGGCCGCGACGATCAGATCGAGGAGCGCCGTGGTTCCCACGTTGTGCGTGCCGGTAACCGCGACCACCGGGAAGATGGAACGGGCGGCGACGGCCGACTTGAGCCCCTGAATCATCTCGTCCGCACACAGCTCTCCCTCGGAGAAGAACCGGTCCAGCAGTTCCTCGTCCGATTCGGCGATCATCTCCATGAGTTCGTTGCGCGCCGCCTCGGCCTGCTCCTGAAGCTCGGCGGGAACGTCGCCCGTCTTCGCGCCCTTCCCCTCCGGCCCGGGACCGCTGATCGCCTTCATCGTGATGAGGTCCACGACCCCGGCAAACCCGGACTCGCTTCCGATGGGCAACTGGACCGGGATCGCGGTGCGTCCGAAGGTCTCCCGGATCGAACTCAGGGTGCGTTCGAACGACGCCCGGTCGCGGTCCATGCGGGTGATCGCGAAGATGGCGGCCGCGCGGTTCTCTTCCGCAAAGTTCCAGACCCGCTCGGTGTTGACCCCCACCCCATCGACGGCGCAGACCGAAATGAGCGCGGTGTCGGCGACCGGCATGGCCAGCTTTGCCTCGGTGAGGAAGTTGCTGTACCCCGGGGTGTCCACCAGATTGACCTTGACCCCGCCCCAGTCGAAGTGGGTGGGCGCCGCGCTCAGGCTGATGCCGCGCTCGATCTCGTCCTCTTCGAAGTCCGTCGTGGTGTTTCCATCTTCCACCCGGGCAAGGCGGGTCACGGCGCCGGCGGCGTAGAGGAGAGCCGACACGAGCGTGGTCTTGCCGGACGTTCCATGTCCGACTACGGCGAGGTTGCGAAGTTCGGCGGTCTGATAGTCGCGCATGCTGCTCCAGATTGTGGACGTTAGGGATTCGCTCCGACCCGGGAACACTTGGGGAATCGCTCGGATCCCGGCGCCCGGACCGGCCGCCGAACGACGTGCGCCAGCTCGAAACGCTGGACCTCGTTCGGCCGGTCGTCACGCGGACGAAATGGCCGCCGCGCTCGTTCGCACGGACGGAGACCGTCCGCAGCCCGACCGCCGATCCTACCATTCCGAACGCGTTCCCGTGCCCGCTCTTCTCACGAAGAATCGTCTCCGGAGCTCCCGGTCCCGGCGTTCCGGACTGCTGGCAGCCGGTGGGGGAACTGGCGTGAGCACCGACCCCCCACCGGGAGAACTGGTGCCCGCTGGGCCTCGCTGACAAGGCGCGCGAGGGAGGAATACCGGGTGTATTTCGACCGAAGCGCAACGACGAGCGAGCCGAAGGCGAGCGTTTCAGCGGGGATCCAGCGGGCGTCGAATGCCGCGTGAGTTTCCTCACCGGCTGCTAGGCTAAATCCATCCCTCCGGTTGGAGTCTTGCCCTCGTCACCGCTTCCTCGCTTCGGTTCGCGCGGCCGGGCCGTGGCGATGACCTTCCGCCGAGACCACCTCTTGATTCGCGCGGGCGATGGCCGTTGGGTCCGGTGGCGTCTGCCCGCGGACTTCGTCGCGCCTTCGCCGACCGAGCCGAACCTGGCGTCTTCGGTGGAAGCGGCCCGGGCAGTGCAGGCGGCTCTGCGGGCTCTTGCGGCTCCGGACGGCGCCTTCCGGGACGCGGTGATCGCGTTGCCGGACCGCGCCGCCCACGCCGGCTTCTCCGAAAGTGCGGGTTCCCGAGCGGTGCGCCGGCTCCGCTCGGAACTGGTCCGCGGGTTGGCCACGACTTCGGCGCCGTCTCCCTCCGAACTCGACGGCCGGTTCCGGTTCGGGACCCTGGCTTCCGGTCCGCTCGGTCGCCGGTCCGTGCTCGGTGCGGTGACGGGTTCGCCGGTCGCCCGGCAGTACGAGGCGGCCGCCGAAGCGGCGGGACTGCGCGTGCGGTGGGTGGACGCCACGAGCCTGGCCCTCCTCCCCGAGTGGCTGGGACGCGCCGGGGGCAAGTCGGAGCGGCGTCTTCTCCTGCTGCTTCACCAGCGCCACTTCGTTCTCGTCACCGCCGCGGCAGAACGGCTCACGGGTTTCCGGATGAAGCTCCGCGCCGCACTGGACCCCGATCCTCCGGCGCTGGCCGTTCGGCGGGCCAGCGAGGACGGGAGATACGCCGTTTCGATCCTGGGGGACGGGGCCGCGGCGGTCGCCGACCTCGTGCGCCCGATGGGGCTGACGCTTGCGGAAGCCCGGGACGCGCAGGAGGACGGAGGGACCCCCGCGGTGTCTCCGGTGACCGACGCGGCTCTCGCGGCGCTGCTGCGGCGGGCCGGCGAGCGGCCGGCGCCGCTCGACCCGGCTCCCGTCGCCGTCACCGAGGCGTAGCAGCGCGCCATGGGTCGCGCGCCTGCCGGCATTCAGCTCGGAAAGACCGTCCGGCCGGGTTTCCTGCGAGCCCTGGACGCGCTGATCCTGGGGGGCCTGCTGATGGTCCTGTGGGGTGGCGCCTCGCTCTGGAGCGCGCGAGCGGACCTCGGGGCCGCGGGCCCCGCCGGGCCGGCTGGATCCTCCGGGGCGGGCGTCACGGCCGGTCCTGCGGCGCTCGAGCCCGGCCACGCCCGGGAGGCGGCCGCCCTCCTCTTCGCCGGAGTGCTCGATGCCCCCGCCATCAGCGCCGCCCTGGACACGGTGCGGGGAACGGCGCCGTCCGGAGTCCGGCTTGCCGGCATCGAAGTGCGGCCGGCCGCCGGGCCGGGCCGGGTCGAGGCGGTCATCGCGGCCGACGCCGTCTCGGCGACGGCCGTCGCTGCCTTCCTTGCCGAACTGGCGGGCCACGATTCGGTTCTCTCGACCGAGGTCATCAGCGAAACCCGCCAGACGGACGGAACGGCGCTGGTCCGGATCACCGCCCAGCTTGCCATGGGGCGGTAGGACCATGGACCAACGCCTCCGGCTCCGGGTTCTGCTCGCCCTGCTGTCCTTCTCGCTCGCCTGGCTCGTGTGGGGTGAGGCGAGGCGCGCTTCGGCCGAGCTCGCCGCGGCGCTCAAAGTGCAGACCCGGTCGGCTCGGGAGAGCACCCGGACGGCGGCGGAGCGGGTGCGCCGCGAGCGCCTGCTGCGGGTCTCGGAGCGGCTCGCCGGCCGCGCCGCGCCACCCGCGAGCGCCGCGGGGACGCGCGAGTTCCTGGTGCGGATGGCCGGCGAAGCCGGGGTGGAGCTCTCGCAGCTCCGGCTCCAGCCACTCCTTCGCCCGCCGGAGGGGACCGCGGGCGCCGAAGCCGGGATCACGGCGCTGGGCGATCCCGATTCCCTGTCGCGGTTCCTGGCCGGCGTGGAGGGGACGGGATGGCCGCTGCGCGTCGAGCGGGCAACCCTCGCGGTCCGGGGCGGCCTCGGCACGCTCACCGCCGCGGTTCTCGTCCTCTGGCCGGATCCGGCGGCCACGTTCACCGCCGCCGACGCGCGCCGGTTGGCTGAGGATCCGCGGCTGGAGCAACTGGCCACCTGGCTGGAGACGGTTCCGGGACCGGACGCGTCGGTTCCCCTCGCGGTCGCCGAGCCGATCGAGGCGGATCCCGCGTCCGCCGCCGGCGCCCGTGTCGAAGAGTTGCCCGAGCAGCATCCGGACACGGCGACCCCGTCCTACGAGCCGCGCCTCGAGACTCCCGAACTCCACGGCTTCGTGGACGTCGGCTCCGGCACGCCCATCCGGGCCGCCCTCTTCTACCGGGGCGAGACCACCCTGGTCGGGGTCGGCGACCGGGTCGGGGATTACACCGTCGTCACGCTCCAACCGTCGGAAGCCGTCGTTCTCTCACGCGGCGCGGGGCCGCCCCTTCGCCTCGTGCTGCGCTGACGAGCGTCCGGGCCCGGTCACCCGGCTCCCGACAGCCTCGAGAACGCCGCGCCGATCTCGTCGGCGTTCCGTCCGGCTCCCAGCGCCACGGTGAGCAGAATGCGGGCCTTCAGGCCGTCGAGGTCCCCTCCGGAGAGGATCCCCCGCTCCCGCTGGGCGTCCGAAAGCACCACCCGGCCCGCCCCGGTACGAGTCACGAACACCACCACCGCGCCGGCCTGCATTGCGGCGTCCACCGCTTCGGCGACCGGTGGCGGTGCGTTGCCGCGGCCGAAGACCTCCACCACCAGGCCCTGGACGCCGGCCTCGGTCGCCGCGTGAATCACGGAGGCCCCGCCGCCGGCGGTGAGCCGGACCAGTTCCACCGCCGGCTCGACGCGGGCGGTGGGAAGGTGGAGGCGGCGGGCCGGAGTCGTGAAGAGCAGCACCGTTCCCTCGTCCACCATGCCCACCGGCCCGGTGTCGGGTGAGGCGAACGCGTGCAGGGCGATGGAGTGGGTCTTCTTCACCTCGCGCGCGGCGTGGATCTGGCCGTTCAGCACGACGAGGACGCCCAGGCCGCGGCTTCGGTCCGAACCGGCGACCCGGATCGCATCGAGCAGGTTGCGCGGTCCGTCGGAGTCCTCGTAGCGGGGCGGGCGCTGCGCGGCCGCAAACACCACCGGGCGGCCGGAAGGCAGCACAAGGTCCAGCAGGAAGGCGGTTTCCTCGAGGGAGTCGGTGCCGTGCGTCACCACGATCCCGGCCAGTTCCGGCCGCTCGGCGAAGACCGCGGCAATCCGCTCCGCGAGCTCGAACTGGAGCTCCGGATGCATCCGGGAACTTCCGATGCGGACGAAGTCCTCGGTGGTGACCGAGGCCACGGAGTCCAGGCCGGGCAGGGCGGCCCGGAGATCGCCGGCGTTCAGCGGTCCGCCCGCGCCCCCGGAGATCGTGCCCCCGGTGCCGATGAGGTGGACCTCCGGGAGCGCTTGTCCCGACGCCTGCGAAGCGAGAACGAGGATGAGGGAAGCGGCGCCAGCGCGCACGAATCGGTTCATGGCCGGGGTTTATACCCGGTGAGCGGAGCGGGCGGCCGCGAGTTCGGTGTTGCTAGTCGTCGGTGACGTGGATGGTGCCGTTCACGGTTCGGACCCGGCACTCGCCGCCACCGTCGCGCACCTGGACTCGCTTGTGGCGCCGGGTGGGGGTGTCCAGATGCTCCAGGTCGGCGAGTTCCATGATCACCCGGCCGTTGATCGCCCGGGCATCGACCCGGCCGCGGGCTTCGGGGCCCAGGGTCAGGCGCACCCGGCCGTTCACGGTGCGAAGGGAGTGGCTCTCGCCCTCGCCGAAGCCATCGAGCTCACAATCGATCTGCCCGTTGACCGTCTTGGCGTTCACGCTCCCCCGGTGCCCCGTCAGGCGGAGCGAACCGTTGACCGTCTGCGCCTCGAGCTCGCCCGAGAATTCCGCCACCTCGACGGGTCCGTGGACGGTGGAGATCCTGAGATCGGCGCTCTCCGGCAGCCGGATGGAGTAGTGGACGCTGCCGTACCGCTGCCCCCACATCCGGCCTTTCTTCGGGTAGCGCGTGCGCACCTGGAGCCCGCGCGACGAACGGTTGAGCTCGATCCGGATGTCCTCGAGCGCGGCGCTGCTCGGCCCCACCTTCCGCGCCACGATCTCCGCCTCGTCCCGGTCCCACGCGGTGATCGCCACGCGTCCGTTGATGTTTCTCAGATCGAGAAGCGCTCCCGCCGCGAACGGCTCGGTGAACGTCTCCGTCTCCTCGACGTTCGGCTCGGTCTGGAACGGGACAGCGCAGTTGGCGGAGCCGGCTACGGCAAACGCCCCGAACACGAGGGCCAGAGGGTGGCGGCCCAGGCCGCGGCCGGACGCATTCCCGTGAACCATGACGGGTGGAGCTTACGACCCGGGCGCCGGGAATGTTCCGTGCCGTCGAGGGGAAGGACGCTTCCCGTATCCTCCGGGACTCTTCCCCGAGACTCCCGCTTCCGGAGGTTCCGATGAAACACGTCCACCGCATCCCGGCGGTCCTCGCCATCGCCCTGCTCGCCGCTCCGCTCGCCCTCGGACAGGGCGAATCCCGGCCCCGGGCCCGCGACATCGGCCTGTCGCCGGGAGTCCTGGACCCCGGGCCGCTGAACGCCATCACCGACGTCCCCGGCGTCCTCGTCGGGCAGGTGACCCTGATGGAGGGGGACCACATCCGCACCGGGGTCACCGCCATCCTGCCCCACGCCGGCAACATCTTCCAGGAGAAAGTCCCGGGCGCCGTCCATATCGGGAACGCCTTCGGCAAGCTGGCCGGGTCCACCCAGGTCGTGGAGCTCGGGACCATCGAGACCCCGGTCGTGCTCACCAACACGCTGTCGGTCTGGGACGCGGCGCGCGCGGTGGTGACCTACACCCTCGGCCTTCCCGGCAACGAGGACGTGCGGTCGGTGAACCCGCTGGTAGGCGAGACGAACGACGGCTTCCTCAACAACATCCGGGGACTCCACGTGCAGGAGAGCCACGTGCTGGAGGCAATCCGGACCGCGTCCGCCGGACCGGTGGCGGAGGGCGCGGTGGGCGCCGGCACCGGAACCTCCGCCTTCGGCTGGAAGGGCGGGATCGGTACCTCGTCGCGCCGATTGCCCGGGAGTCTCGGCGGCTACACGGTCGGAGCGCTGGTCCAGAGCAACTACGGGGGAGTCCTCGTCATGGACGGGATCCCGGTCGGCGAGGAGCTCGACCGCTACTACCTGCGGGACCAGTTGCGCGGCGGCGACGGTGCTGCGGGCGACGACTCGTTGGACAACCCGGACGGGTCCATCATGATGGTGGTCGCGACGGATGCTCCCATCCGCTCGCCGGGTCTCACGCGGCTGGCGCGCCGGGTCATGCTCGGTCTCGCCCGCACCGGGGCCACCTCGTCCCACGGGAGCGGCGACTTCGTGATCACCTTCTCCTCCGCGGCGGCGCTCCGCACCGGTTTCCGCAGCGACTCTCCGGTGGACGAGGGGGCCGTCTTGCGCGGCGACCGGCTGTCGCCGCTCTTCCAGGCCGCGATCGAGGCCACCGAGGAAGCCGTCTACAACTCGATGCTCAAGGCCACTACCGTCGTCGGGAAGAACGGCAACACCCGGGAGGCGATCTCGATCGAGGACCTGCTGGACGTCGGAGCGAAGTACAACCGCCTCCACCCTCCCGGCGGGAGCCGCTGATGCTCTACCGGACCCTGAATCCCGCCACCGAGGGGGTGGTGGCCGAGTTCCCGACGGCCGCCGACCGCGAGGTGGATGCCGCCCTGGACCGCGCCGACACCGTGTTCCGCGCCTGGCGCCGGTCCCCGTTCGCCGAACGCCGGGCGGTGAACGAGCGCCTGGCCGATCTGCTCGAGGCGCAGGCGGACGACCTGGCGGCGCTCATGGCGCTCGAGATGGGAAAGCCGCTCGCCCAGGGAGTCGCTGAAGCGCGGAAGTGCGCGTGGGTCGCGAGGCACTACGCGGAGACCGCGGAGGAGTCGCTCCGGCCGCGCCACTATCCCTCCGACGGCAGCGACGCCTACGTGCGCTACGACCCCCTCGGGCCGATCCTGGCCGTCATGCCGTGGAACTTCCCGCTGTGGCAGGTCATCCGGGTCTCCGCGCCCAACTTCGTCACCGGAAACCCGATGGTGCTGAAGCACGCGCCGTCGGTGCCCCAGTGCGCGCTCCGCATCGTCGAGCTCTACCGGGAGGCGGGAGCTCCGGAGGGGCTCATCCAGAACCTCTTCCTGACCAATGAGCAGGCGGCTTCGTGCATCGCCGACCGGCGGATCCGGGGCGTGACGCTGACCGGGAGTTCCCGCGCCGGCAGCGAAGTGGCCGCGGTCGCGGGCCGTCACCTCAAGCCGATGGTCGCCGAGCTCGGCGGCAGCGATCCCTTCATCGTGTTCGAGGACTGCGACGTCGAGGAGGCGGCCGTCGCGGGGGCGGGGGCGCGGCTCATCAACTCGGGCCAGAGCTGCATCGCCGCCAAGCGCTTCCTCGTGCAGCGGACCGTGCTGGATTCGTTCCTTCCAGTCTTCGAGGGGCGGTTCCGGGAAACCCTGGTGGGCGATCCGCTGGCGCCGGAGACCGCGGTCGGTCCGCTGGCCCGGAAAGACCTCCGGGACCGTCTCGAAGAGCAGGTGGCGCGGTCGGTCCGCGCCGGCACGGACCTCATCCACCGGGGAACCGCGCCGGGCCGCGGGTTCTTCTCGGCGACCGGGATCCTGGCGGCGCCGCCCGCGGGTGCGCCGGCCGCCCGGGAGGAACTCTTCGGGCCGGTCGCGACGGTGATCCCGTTCGCCGACGAAGCCGAGGCGGTGGAGATCGCCAACCGGACGAACTACGGACTCGGGTCCTCGCTCTGGACTGCCGATCCGGAGCGCGCGGAACGGCTCGTGCCGCAGATCGAATCGGGGGCCGTCTTCGTGAACGGCATCACCAAGTCCGATCCCCGGGTGCCCTTCGGCGGGACCAAGGACAGCGGGTTCGGGCGCGAACTCGGCCCGGACGGCCTCATCGAGTTCACCAACCGGAAGACGGTCTGGATCCGCTGACCGCGGCGTGGGCGCCAGCCACGCCATGCGGGCGTCCCCGCCCGGTTCCTTGGGTCGCTACAAGGGCCAGGCTTCCTGGCGCCAGGCCATGTCCCAGAACATCCACTCGTAGCGGGAACTCATGGCGAAGTGCCCGGCCATCGCCTTCCGGGCGTCCGGGCCGAGACCCTCGGCGACGTCGTCGGTGAGCTGCACCACCCGCTGCACCACCGCGTCGTACTCTTCGCTGCCGTAGCTCTCGATCCAGCGGCGGAAGAGCGGGTCGGGGGAGGGGGGCCGGCGCAGCAGTTCCTTGCCGACCTCCGCGTAGATCCAGTAGCAGGGAAGGATGGCGGCGAGTCCCTCGTGGAAGGGCTTCGCATGGACCTGCGAGAGGAAATAGCTTGTGTAGGCGCGGTTGGTCGGCGCCGGCTGGCGGACGAAAAGTTCGTCGCGGGAGCCACCCAGTTCGCTGATGAAGCGGCCGAGCTGCTCCCGCTCCGCCTCGACGGTCGCCACCGCGTCGCCGCAGAGCGCTGCGGTGATGTCCGGGTGCGGGGCCTTCCCGCCCAGAATGGCGACCGCCCGCGCGAACTCGTGCAGGTAGAGCGCGTCCTCCAGCACATAGAACCGGAATACCTGCCGGTCGAGACTGCCGTCCGCCAGTCCGTCGAGGAAGGGATGGCGGAGGATGTCCTGATAGATCGAGTCGATCCCGGCCCAGAGTCGGGCGGTGAAGCGGTCTTCGGCAGCGGCGTTCATGGCATCGGAATGCTAATGATCACCCGAACACCACCGGGACCCAGAAGACCGCGAACAGACAGGTGAGGACCGCGCCGATGATGTTCACCCCGATGCCGGCGCGCACCATCTGGGGGATCGTGAAGTGTCCGGTTCCGAAGACGATGGCGTTCGGCGGGGTGGCCGCCGGCAGCATGAACGCGCAGGAGGCCGCGACCGTCACCGGCAGCAGCAGCATCAGCGGCGGGATTCCGGCGCCCGTCGCGACCGCGGCGAGGATGGGGACCATCATGGCGGTCGAGGCCAGGTTGGAGGCGAGCTCGGTGAGCAGGATGATGAAGACCACCACCATGATCACGAAGAGCGGGAACGGCAGCGCCGAGGCGCCGGCGAGGCGGTCGCCCAGGACCTGGGAGAGCCCGCTCACCTCCAGACCGTTCGCGAGCGAGAAACCGCCGCCGATCAGGATCAGGACATCCCAGGGGATCTTCACGCCCCACTCCCAGTTGAGAATCCGATCCCCGGAGCCGTTTCCGGCCGGGACGAGGAAGGCGAGGACCGTTGCCGCCATGGCGATGGTGGAATCGGTGATGAGCCCGCCGGTCGGCAGGAATCCGGTCCAGACCGGGCGGAACATCCAGGCCAGGGCGGTGCCTCCGAACAGGATCGCGAGGCGCTTCTCCGGGATCGAGAGCGGACCGAGCGCCAGGTAGGCGGCGCGGACCGGCTCCCGGCCGCCGGGAATGTCCTTGATGCGGATCGGAAACGCCACCCGGGTGAGCCAGAGCCAGGTCAGGGGGAGAAAGAGGACCGTCAGCGGCATCGCGAAGGCGAGCCAGCGCACGAAGGTGATCCGGATGTCCAGTTGTTCGCTCAGGAAACCGGCGAGGAAGACGTTGGGCGGCGTCCCGATGAGGGTCGAGAACCCACCGATGGACGCCCCGTAGGCGCAGCCGAGCATCAGGCAGACCGCGAACGGGAAGTCCCCGGGGGCGGGCCGCTGCGGCCCGTGGACCGCGCTCGAGATCTCCGCGATCACCGCGACCCCGATCGGCATCATCATCGCGGTGGTGGCCGTGTTGGAGACCCACATCGACAACAACGCGGACGCCGCCATGAAGCCGAGCACCAGCCGGGGGGGCGAGCTGCCCATCGCCAGCACCGTCCGGAGCGCGATCCGCCGGTGCAGGTTCCAGCGCTGCATCGCCTGGGCGATCATGAACCCGCCGAGGAAAAGGTACACGAGGTGGTTCGCGTAGGGGGCCGCCGCCCCCGCCGCGTTCGTGATCCCGAACGCCGGGAGGAGCACGAGCGGCAACAGCGAGGTCACCGCCAGCGGCGCCGCCTCGGTCACCCACCAGGTGGCCATGATCGCGGCCACCGCCAGCATCCGGCGCGCCTCGTCGGGGATGCCGGGGATCGGGACGACGGCGATGCCGGCCAGCAGGGCCAGCCCGAGGACGAGTCCGATCCGCTCGCGCTTCATGGGTTGTCCCGTCGGAATTCGATACCGGGCCGGCCGCTACCGCCGGCCGGGGGCGCGAGAGCGTACGTCATTCGGCCCGCGACGCCTCGCGGGCGGTCCCGGACGCGCCCCCCGCCGCTATTGCTGGTCCGTGCCGGTTGGCTGGTGCCCGAGACTCAGCAGGTTCGCGAGCAGCCGGTAGGCGCCCGGGGTGCCGGCGGGAAGCTGCCGCCAGAGCCCGAGGCCGAGGTAGAGCCAGCGGCCCTCGCCGTGGCGGGCCTCCACCAGGATGCCGCGCTTCTCCCCGGCGTTGTATTCGAAGGGGTCCTCGGAGGCGAGGAGGTCCCGGTAGGCGGGGTCCCCGTCCGGGGCGAGGAAGTAGAGCCCGCGCTCCTGCACCCAGCCGGCCCAGTCGGAGTCGCCGATCCGGTTCGGCCCGGTGAAGGCCGGATGATCGGGAATCAGCACCCGCAGCGGGGCGTTTTCGTCGGTGACCCGGCCCCGTCCGACCGAGATCGGATACGGCCCCCACGGTCCGGCGTTGAACTCGAACTTGTTGTACTGGACGAGGAGCGTCCCTCCGCCGGCCACGTAGTCGAGCAGGCGCTGGTTGTGCGTCCGGAGATCGGGGCGGGCCAGATAGGCGCGCACCCCGAGGACGATGGTGTCGAACACCGAGAGGTCGCCCTCGGCGAGCGCCGCTTCGTCGAGGAAGGTCAGGGGTACCCCGAGTTGCGCGATGGCCTCGGCGACTTCGTCTCCGACCCCCTCGACGTAGCCGACGTGGACCGGGGCGACGGTGGCGTCCAGCACCCGGGCCGCGGCTTCCGCCGGGCGGAACAGGTAGCGCGTCTCGATGTGGTGGTAGGCGATCTTCTGGACGGTCTCGGTGAAGGGGTCGCCGCCCGCCGCGGGCCGCGCCGAAGCGGCGAGCCGGTAGCCGCCGTCCGCCGCTCCGGCCGGAGCGCTCACCTCGAATTCGACGCGGGTCTCACCGGGGCCGGTAAAGGCGACCGGAACGCTCTCCGGGGCGACGGTCCACCCCGCGGGGGCCTGAAGCGCGGCGTGGAACTCCGCCGCTCCGCCGCCGCGGTAGACGACCGAGACGCTGAGCCGGCGGGGGTTCTGCCCGCGGGGAAAGACGACGATCTCGGGTGAAACGGCCACCGAGGCGAGCGGGAGAACCGAGACTTCCTTCTGTTTCTCCGTCCCCACCCAGGGCCCCTCGTAGCGGTACTCGACCGGGGTCGAGATCTCGACGGGCACGCCGGCGGACTCGAAGGCAACGCGCGCGACGACCTGGGGCGGCCGGGCCGCCAGGCCGAACAACTCCGCGGACAGCGGGTCGAAGCGGTCTGCAGCGGGGTCGTCGATCCAGGGCTGGCGGCTGAGGGCGGCGTTCTCCGCCACCGAGACCCCGAACTCCGCGCGCAGCGGGCGGCTGGAGCTCGTCTCGAGAGGCAGGTCGCCGGCGCCGATCGGAGGTGGCAGGGGGCGCCGTCGTGGCCCGGGACGCGGACTCGCGTCCGCCGCCGCGGTCAGCTGGCGCACCTGCCAGCCATCCGGAACCTCGATTCCGATTCCGGTGATCGCTGCCGCGGCCGGTCCGCCGAGGACGGAGACCTGGGCGCCGAACCGCCCGCCCGGAACGGCCGTTCCGGTGTCCGCCACCGCGTCCACCACGAGTCCGTGCGCGAGCGCGATCGCCTCCTGGATCTGGGCCTCCCGGAGCGCCATCCGGTGCTCGAGCTCGGTCCGGCTGCCGGAGGTCAGCCCGTCGGGAAGCGCGCCCTGGCGCAGGCCGCGCGCCGCGGTCAGCGCCTTCCGGAGACCCGGGAGCGTGTCGGCGGGTGCGAGCGCCGAAAATGCCCCGGCGGCTTCGGCCACGGCCTCCCGGAGAGTGGTCAGCCGGGACAGGGTCTCCGCAACCGCCTCGGTGCTGCCGGACACGAAGTCATCGAGCCTCTCGAGTCCGGTCGGAATTCCGGCGAAGAGGCCGTCCGTCCCCTCCGGTCCGAGCGCCGTTCCGTCCGCCGCGCCGCGGGTCTCGGCCAGGACCGAAGGAAACCCGCTGGGCCCACCGCGCACCTGGCCCATCCCCTGGCAGCGGTGGGCCGAGCGCGCTTCCGCACCGAGGTCGGCATACGTGCGGCCGAGGAGCGGGTCCCAGACAGCCGTATCCAGCCGCACGGTCCGGGCATCACCGGAAGCCGGGCCGCCGCCCACGCCGCCGACCAGCAGGCGCACCGGCCGCCAGGGCAGGAGGCCGAGCTCGGCATGCTCCGGGAAGCGATCCGGATCGCCGGCGGCGTCGAAGGCCTCGTGCGTGAGCCGTCCCGTCGCCTGGTGATGCTGGCCGCCGCCGGTCCCGGAAGGGGGCAGGGTGAGCACCACGTCGGGCCGGAGCGTCCGGATTGCCCGCACCACCTCGCCGAGCGTCTTCTCCCGGTCCCACTTATCGAGGGTCTCTTCCACGCTGAACGAGTATCCGAAGTCGGACACCATCCCGAAGTACTGCTCCACCGCGTCGAGCTGGTGGGACGTACGGAGTTCCTCGGTCCGCAGGATGCGCAGGCCGTCGAAGAGTTCGGGTCCGATCTCGTTCTGTCCGCCGCCGCCGCGCGTCAGCGTCAGCAGCGAGACCCGGGCGCCCAGGCCGCGGCTGAGGAGGGCGTGCAGCGCGTTGTTCTCGTCGTCCGGGTGCGCCGTGACGGTAAGCACCGAAACGCCGCTCCCGATCTTGCGGAGCGCGAGCCCGAGCCCGGTGGCGCCCCGGTCCTCGGCGAGGGGCCGGAGCTGGGCCGGCGCCGCCGCCGCGACGGCGATTGCCGCCATTGTCAGGGCGAGAGTCAGAGGTGCGCCCCGCCGCATTCTTCGTGGAGTGGTCATCACTGCGCTCCCTTTGCGTGGGAGAAGGAGGCCCCGCCTCCTAGAATCTCCCGGCGCGGCGCCAAGGCGCCTGGCCCGGCTCGTGAGTCTAGTGCGCTCGCCGGGAGTCAACCCGGAGCACCGATGGAAACGTCTTCTGACCAACCCCCTTCCCCGCGGGGGTTCTTCCGCTCCTGGCGGCGGCTCTACGCGGCGGTCCTGCTGACGGCTTTTTCCGTCTACGTCCTGCTCTTCGTGTTCTCGCGGATCTTCGCGCCCTAGGGAAGGCCCGTCCTTGCAACTCCTCGACTGGATCGTCGTCGCGGCCTACTTCGGGCTGATCATCACCGTCGGCTACTGGACGGGGCGGGGGAACCGGGGCCTCGAGGACTACTTCCTGGCGCGCCGCTCGATGCCCTGGTACGCGATGGGCCTCTCGGTGATGGCCACCCAGGCGAGCGCCATCACGCTGGTGGGCACGACCGGCCAGGCCTACGTGGACGGGATGGGGTTCATCCAGATCTACTTCGGCCTGCCCATCGCCATGGTGATCCTGTGCGTCACCCTGGTGCCGCTGTTCTACCGGGCGCGCGTCTTCACCGCCTACGAGTACCTGGAGCAGCGCTGCGGCCCGCACACCCGGTCCCTCACCAGCCTGCTCTTCCTCTTCGGGAGGGCGCTCTCCGGGGCGGTGGTGATCTACGCGCCGTCGGTCGTCCTCTCGGTGGTCTTCTCGCTCGACGCGACGCTCACGATTCTCCTCATCGGCGGCTTCGCCACGATCTACACCGCGCTCGGGGGCATGCGCGCCGTGATGTGGGTCGAGACCTGGCAGATGCTGATCATCCTGCTCGGCATCCTGTTCTGCCTCGGTTCGGTCATCTGGGGGCTGCCCGACGAGATAGGCCTCGGGGAGGCGCTCCGGCTCGCCGGTTCCACGGGCCGCCTGGAGACCCTGTCCTTCGACACCGACCCGCGCCAGACCTACACGGTCTGGACGGGGCTCCTCGGCGGGCTCTTCCTGATGCTCTCCTACTTCGGCTGCGACCAGAGCCAGGTCCAGCGCTACCTCACCGGACGTTCGCTCCGGGAGAGCCGCCTCTCGCTGATCTTCAACGCCTTCGCCAAGCTGCCGGTGCAGTTCGTGATCCTGCTGACCGGGGCGCTCCTCTTCGTCTTCTACCAGTTCGAGAGGCCGCCCGTGCTCTTCGATCCGGTGACGCTCGCCGAGACGCGCGCCGCCGAGCCAGAGGCGATGGCGGCCATGGAGGCCCGCTACGAGACCGCCTTCGCCGAGCGCCGCACCGCTGCCCTCGACTACGCGGAGGCGGACGGGGTCTCCTCCGAGGCGGCGCTGAAGGAGCGCTACGTGGCGGCGGACCTGGCGTTTCAGGAGACGCGCGCCGAGGCGGTGCGCACCGCGGCCGAGGTCAAGGGCGAACCCTGGAGCGACACGAACCACGTGTTCCCGACCTTCGTGTTCACGCAGCTCCCCCCCGGGATCGTCGGCCTGATCCTCATCGCGGTGCTCGCCGCGGCGATGTCCACCGTGGAGTCGGAACTTTCGGCGCTCTCG
The DNA here is from genome assembly GCA_022826195.1 of Acidobacteriota bacterium. GTDB lineage: Bacteria > Acidobacteriota > Vicinamibacteria > Marinacidobacterales > Marinacidobacteraceae > Marinacidobacterium. Next base: position 66,009 of record JAJDVI010000058.1, on the reverse strand, counting down.
ACCGCCAGCGTGGTGGACTTCTACCGGCGTTTCCGGAACCGCTTCGTTCGCGGTCCCACGTCCGACCGGCATGACCTGATCGCCGGGCGGATCGGGATCCTCTTCTGGGGCACGGTCGCCACCGGGGCCGCCCTGTACATGGGGCGGCTCGGGTCCGCGGTGGAAGCGGTGAACCGGGTCGGTTCCTTCTTCTACGGCCCCATCCTGGGGGCGTTCGTTCTCGCTGCCGTCTTCCCGAACCGGGGCGCCCGCCGGGCCTTCCCCGCGGTGCTCTGCGGCGTCGCCGCCGTCTGGGCCGCGGACCTGGTCCCCCGGGCGCTCGGCATCGAGGGTGTTTCCTATCTCTACTACAACCTGATCGGGACGGCGGTCACCGTGGGCGTCGGTCTGCTGCTCGGGAGCTCGGCCCACACGCGGGGGGAGGAAGGAACGCCGTGAGCCGGTTCCGCACCCGCACCCTCTCCCGAATCGTCGAAGCGGCGTCCTCGCGGGAGTTCCTGCGCCGCTCGGGATTCTTCACCGGTCTCAACCTCGGGATCGGGGCGCTGGTGGGCGGGGTCATCGTGTCCTTCATCGTGGTGACCGAGTGGCTCGCCGACATCGTGGTCCACGGCCCGGCGCTCGGCGCGGCCCGATTCGCCGCCCCCGTACTCGGGGCCCTGGCGGCCGGATTCCTGATGCACCGCTGGTTCGAGGGGGCGCGGGGCAGCGGCATTCCGCAGACCAAGGCCGCGCTGGTCGCGAAGGACGGCCGGATTCCGTTCCGGGTGCCCTTCGGAAAGTACCTCTGCGGCGTGCTCACCCTGGGGAGCGGCATCCCGCTGGGACGCGAGGGGCCCTCCGCGCAGATCGGCGCGGGGATCGCCTCTTCGGTGGGAGAGGCGCTGCACCTGGATACCGAGCAGCGCCGGCAGTTGGTACCCGTCGGGACCGCGGCGGCGATCGCGGCCGCCTTCAACACCCCGATCGCCGCGATCCTGTTCTCGCTCGAGGAGATCGTCGGCAACCTGCACGCCCGGGTGCTCGGCTCCGTCGTCCTGAGCGCCGTCGCGAGCTGGCTGGTGCTCCGCCTCTCGCTCGGCGACGAGCCGCTGTTCTCGGTCCCCGCCTACGAACTCGGGTCGCCCTGGGAACTGCTCATTTACGCCGTGCTCGGCGTGCTCGGCGGGCTGATGTCGGTGGGCTTCGTGCGCGCGCTTCTCTGGCTGCGCGCCGCGTTCCGGCGGCTGCCGGTCTCGACCCGCTGGTTCCAGCCGGCCTTCGGCGGTCTCGCGGTGGCCGCCGCCTGGGTGCTGCTCCCCGGGTTCTTCGAGGTCGGCTACGGCCCGGTCGGCCAGGCGCTCGCCGGTGAACTGCCCATGGGAACCATGGCGGTCCTCCTGGCGCTCCACCTGGCGCTGGTGGTCTTCGCCTACGCCTCCGGGAACGCGGGCGGGATCTTCGGCCCCAGCATCTTTCTCGGCGCCATGCTGGGGGGCGTCGTCGGCAGTCTGGCCAACACCTGGTTCGACTTCGCCTCCGGCCCGGGGGCGTACTCGCTGGTCGGGATGGGCGCGGCCTTCGCCGGGATCCTCCGGGTGCCGATGGCGTCGGTGTTCATGATCTTCGAGATCACCCAGAGCTACGCCGTCATCGTGCCGATGATGATCGCCAACCTGACCTCGTTCTTCGTCTCCCGGCGGCTCCAGCGGGTGTCCGTGTACGAGGCGCTCGCGGCGCAGGACGGGATCCAGCTTCCCTCGACGGAGGACGAGGACCCGCACCCCGTGGTCCGCGCGGCGATGCGCCCGCCGCGCGAGCTGCTCTCGCCGAGCCTCACCGTGGAGGACGCCATCGAGCGGGTGGCGCTCAGCGGCAAGCGGGCCTGGCCGGTGGCGGAGGGCAACCGGATCTCCGGGCTGATCACGCTCGCCGAGCTGGAGCGGTTCCATGCCTGGGGACAGGACCAGGAGCGTCTCGGGGACCTGGTACGCGGCCGGAAGTTCCCGCACGCGCACGCCGACCAGCCCATCGACCACGTCCTGGCCACCATGGGCCGCCTCCGCATGGACACCCTGCCCGTGGTGAGCCGGGTGGACCTCCATCAGCTCGAGGCGGTCGTCACGGTCTCCGACCTGCTCCGCGCCTACGGCATCGCACCGGGAACGGGGGACGGCCCGCCCCGGGGCATCCCGGGATGATCGCCGCCGTCCAGCGGGTCTGCCGCGCATCGGTCTCGGTGGACGGCGAACTCGTTTCCGAAATCGGGACGGGGCTGCTGGTGCTGCTCGGGGTCTCCGTCACGGACACCGCGGAGGACGCCGCCTGGCTCGCGAAGAAGATCGCCGGGCTGCGGATGTTCCGGGCCCCCGAAGGGGAGCCGGAGCGGAGCGTGCTCGAGACCGGCGGGGAAGTCCTCGCGGTGTCGCAGTTCACCCTGCTCGGGAACTGCCGCAAGGGAAGGCGTCCGTCCTTCACCCGCGCCGCCCCGGGACCCGAGGCCGAAGCGCTCTACGAGGACTTCTGCGCCCGGCTGCGGGAACTCGGGGTTCCGGTGGGCACCGGCCGCTTCGGCGCGATGATGGAGGTCTCGCTCCTGAACGACGGGCCTTACACGCTCCTCGTGGAGAGCCCGGCGGGGCGAAGTATCCTTACCCGCTCGGGCGAATCGCAGTAGAGCGGTCCGGCGCCAGCGCGGCGGATGTCCGACCCTTCGCCCGATCACGAGGTATCTCCGATGCGCACGTTCTTCGTCAAGGTGGCGCCGTGTCTTGCCGGCGCCGCGCTGCTTGCCCTTACGAGTTGCGGCGGGGCCGTGGCCGGCTCCGGCGGCCAGGCTTCCGGCTCCGACTCGCTGCTCCCCGACACAGTGGACTCGGAGGTGCTCGGGGTCCTGAACGGCGAGGAGATCACGCTCGACGATCTGGGAGACCGGGACATATCCCAGCTCGCCCAGTTGCGCAGCGACTACTACACCGAGACCCACAGCCTGCTCGAGCAGGGCGCGGTGCGGGCGGCTCGCGAACAGGTGATGCTTGCCGCCGCCGCCGAGAAAGGGATGACCCTGAACCAGTACTACACGCAGGAGATCGGCCTTCCGGAAGTCAGTGACGAGGAACTGCAGTACGTCTACGACCAGAACCGCCAGCAGATCGGGCGCCCGCTCGAGGACATCGCGACCGACCTTCGCCGGCAGATCGCCAACCAGAAGATGGCGCGGAACATCGAGCTCGAGGGCAACCGCCTGCTGCGCGAGGCCGACTGGGACCTGACGGTCCCCGCCTATCGGGTCGCCATCGAAACCGAGGGTCACGCTACGCTCGGCCCGGACAGCGCTCCGGTGGAGCTCGTGGTCTTCTCCTGCTTCGAGTGTCCCTTCTGCCGGCGTTTCGACGCGTCGATCAACCGGCTCCGGGAGGACGAGGCCCTTGCCAGCCAGGTCCGCCTGGTGTTCCGGCACTTCCCGCTGCGCAACATGCACCCGATGGCTCAGAAGGCGCACGAAGCGTCCGTCTGCGCCGAGGACCAGGGGCAGTTCTGGGAGTACCACGACGCGCTGTGGGCGGACGACAACATCTCGCTCGACGGCCTGGAACAGCACGCCAGGGTGCTCGGCCTGGACACCGAGGAGTTCGCGCAGTGCCTCAACTCCGGCAGCAGCTATGAGCGGGTGCAGACGGATCTGGACGCCGCCCTGGCCCTCGGACAGACCGGGACTCCCGCCGTGTTCGTGAACGGTCGGTACATCGGCGGCGCGGTGTCGTTCGAGCAGTTGACGGCCGAGATCGAGCGCGAGATCGACGCGTCGAACTGACCCTCCGGAGACACCGGGAATGCCCCGAACCAGCACCCTCTCTCCCGAGGTCCGGGAGTTTCTGGCGACCCGCTGCTACGTCCACCTGGCCACCCTGATGGCGGACGGCAGTCCCCAGGTGTCCCCGGTCTGGGCGGAGACCGACGGCGATCTCATCGTGGTCAACTCGGCGGCCGGGCGGGTCAAGGACAGGAACATCAAGCGCGACGCCCGGGTGGCCCTCTCCGCCACCCATCCGGACGATCCGTTCAAGGCGCTCATGATCCGGGGCCGGGTGGTGAAGGTCACCGAGGACGGCGCCGAGGACGGAATCGACCGCCTCGCCCGGAAGTACATCGGCGGCGAGCGCTACGAGTGGCGCCGCCCCGGCGAAGTCCGGGTCGCCTACTACATCCAGCCCGAGACGGTAAGCACGCTCTAGCGCGTCGGAGCGCCGGCCTCCGGCCGGCATCGCGGCCCCAGAGGGCCGCGAGACCGGATTGCGCCGGCCGCGCAAACGGTAGAAACGTGTCGGCGGACCGGGCCACCGATCGGCCCACCACTGCCTGGGCGCGAAGCACCAGAGAGCCGGGAGCGGAAGCGCCATCGCTTATGGTATTTTTTATGCCATGACCTCTACCATCGATGCCGCCGGCAGGCTGGTCATCCCGAAGAGCATCCGGGAAGCTGCGGGGCTCCGGGCCGGTACCCGGGTCCGGCTGCGACTCGAGTCCGACCGGGTCGTGATGGAGCCGGCGCCGCTGTCCGTAACCCTTGAGCGCCGCGGCACTATGGTCGTGGCGGTGGCCCCTGCGGGAACGCCGCAGATGACAGAGTCGGATGTCGCGCGCACCATCGAGGACCTGCGTGGGACGGATCCCTCGGCGAATCCGGCGGAGTGACCCGTTACCTCTGCGATACCAGCGTCCTGGTCGCCTCCGTCTGTGACTGGCATGAGCACTACCGTCTCTCGCGCACCGAGATTCTCGGCCGGGCTGACAGCGGGCAGAAACTCGTCCTTGCAGCGCACTCGCTGGCCGAGACGTACGCAGTACTGACCCGGTTACCGGGGCGTTACCGAATTCCTCCCCGGGCCGCCCTGGCTCTACTCGAAGAGAACTGGAGCGAAACCCCCACGATCCACCTCGATGGGCATGAAGTCTGGAGTGCCCTGGGCGAAGCGCGTCGCCAGGCAGCGACAGGCGGCCGTATGTACGACGTGCTGATCGCGCACAGTGCGATCAAGGCCGGTGCTTCCGCACTCGTCACCTGGAACGTCCGGCACTTCGCCGCCTTCGCGAACAGCCTGGACATCGTGACGCCAGCGGGCTGAACAGCGCCGAAGTTCGCAGAGCGCGCCGGACGCGGAGGCCCAGGGTGGTGGGAACCCGGGGTTCCAGGCCGGCGGCGTCAACGGGGTCGAATCCTGCGGTTTCGCCCGCCTGCGGCGGACGATGCCGGCCGGAGGCCGGCGCTCCGATTCCTAGCCGGGGGCGTCGACCACGGAGCCGCTCATCGCGGCCGGGGCCTCGGTGCCGAGCCAGACGATGACGTCGGCGACCGATTCGGGCGCGGACCTCGGCTTGGCGCCCGGGATGGCGGCGCGGTAGGACTCCGTATCCACCGACCCGGGGCACACGGCGAAGACCGAGATGCCCGCGGGCCGCAGTTCCTCCGCGCACGCCTTGGTGAATCCCACGACGCCCCACTTGGAGGCGCAGTAGGCGGCGAGGCGGGGCGCCCCGATCCGCCCGGCCACGGCGGCGAGGTTCACGATCCGGCCCCGCCGCCGCTCGATCATGCCGGGGAGCACGGCGCGGGTGCAGAGGAACGTCCCCTTCAGGTTCACGCCGAGAACGCTGTCGAAGTCCGCATCGGACGTTGACGTCAGGGGAGCCCGGTGGACGGCGCCGGCGGCGTTGACCAGCAGTCCGACGGGACCGAAGCGCCGCTCGGTTTCCGCCACCAGCTCGCTCACCTGATCGCGTTCGGCTACGTCCGTCGGGGCCACGAAGGCGAAGCCCCCGGCTTCCCGGATGCGGGTCTCGATCGCGACGAGACCAGCGGGGCGTCGGGCCGCCAGGGCGACCCCGAACCCCCTCTTCGCCAGCGCCAGCGCGGTTGCCGCGCCGATCCCTTGGCTGGCACCGGTAACGATCGCTACCGGGGGACCGGCTGAGTGCGGAGTCACGCCCGCCTGCCGGCGTCGGTCTTGAGGCGCCTTCCCGGTGGAGGAACCGATGCCGCCATCAGGCTTGACCTCGGGACTTTCGCCGCCCGCTGGGCGGCGGTGCCGGTCTGAAGACCGGCGCTCCCCCGGCGCGTCGGAGGCGCCTGGATCAGACGCCGATCAGGTGCGCGGTGACCGTGCGGTCGCGCGGCCCGTCCAGTTCCGCGAAGAGGATGCTCTGCCACTGGCCGAGGCTGATCTCACCGTCGTGGATCGGCACCGTCACGTTGTGGCCCAGCAGCGTCGCCCGGAGATGGGCGTCGGCGTTCTTCCGCTCGCAGTCGGAACAGTCCTCGCAGTTGTGGAGGTAGCCGTCGTCGGCGTCCACGAGGCGCTCGAGGCACTCGGTGAGGTCGGCCATCAGGGCCGCCTGGAACTCGTTCAGGAAGAGCGCCGTCGTCGTGTGGAGCGTTGAAAGGATGAGGAAACCCGCCTTGATGCCCGACGCGCGGACCTGATCACGAACGCGGTCGCTGATGTTGTGCAGTTCCACACGGGAATCCGTCACCACTTTCAGCGTGCGATGCATGATCTTCATCTGTCCGCGGATCACCTCTTCCTTGGACTGCGCCGGTGCGGCCTTGACCGTCGGCTGCGTCAGTACGCTTTGCATCGTGAACTCCTTGACCCGTGCCGGTTGGCGCCGGTCTGAGACCGCCGCGAACAGGCGGACAGCCAGTATACCAAGTCGAAAGAGGCCCAAACGCCGGACGCCGCTCCGGGTGGGCTGGGATACTTCCATCGGCGCCCGCGCCCGCGAATCCGCCTCGATTCGTCCCTGCCCATGATGGAAGCCCTCGCCGCCGAACTCCGCCCGCACCTCGGCAAACACGGGTTTCTCCTGCGTCCGGAGCACACCCTCCCCTACGAGTGCGACGGCAGCACCGCCTACCGGAGCGCGCCGCAGGCGGTGGCGCTGCCGCGTTCCACCGCCGAGGTCGCCCGGGTGGTGAGGGCCTGCGCCGCCGCCGGGGTTCCGTTCACGGCGCGGGGGGCCGGGACCGGCCTCTCCGGGGGAGCGACGCCGATCGAGGGCGGGGTGGTGATCTCCCTGGCGGGGATGAACCGCGTTCTGGAGGTCAACCCCGCGGAGCGGACCGCGCGCTGCCAGACGGGGGTGGTCAACCTCGAGATCTCCCGGGCGACGGCCCCGTTCGGACTCTTCTTCGCTCCCGACCCGTCGAGCCAGTCCGCCTGCACGCTGGGGGGCAACATCGCCGAGAACTCGGGAGGGCCGCACTGCTTCAAGCTGGGGGCCACCACCTCGCACATCCTGGAGGTCACCGTGGTCCTCGACGACGGCGAAGTGGTGGTGCTGTCCGAAGATGACGCCGGCTACGACCTGGTCGGCCTCTTCGTCGGCTCCGAGGGCACCCTCGGGATCGCCACCGAGGCGACGGTACGGCTGCTGCCGGTTCCGGAGACCGTCGAGACCCTCCTCGCGCCGTTCGCGGGACTGGTGCCCGCCTGCGAAGCGGTCTCCCGCATCGTGGCGGCCGGCACCGTTCCGGTGGCGATGGAGATGCTCGACGCCGCCACCATCGAGGTGGTCGAGGCCGGCATCGGAGCGGGCTATCCGAAGGATGCCGGGGCGGTGCTGCTGCTCGAACTCGACGGCGCGAAACCGGCGGTCGCCCGCCAGCGCGCCGATGTGGACCGCATCCTCCAGGAGTGCGGGGCTCTGGAAATCCGGGTGGCGCACGACGCGGCGGAGCGGGAACTGCTCTGGCGCGGCCGCAAGTTCGCCTTCGGGGCCATGGGCCGCATCTCGACGGACCTCTACGTGCAGGACGGGGTGGTCCCGCGCTCGGCGCTCCCGGAGGCGATCGCCGAGGTCGAGCGGATCGGCAAACGGCACGACCTCCGGGTGGCGAACGTGTTCCACGCCGGCGACGGCAACCTCCATCCCTGCATCTCCTACGACGGCCGCGACCCGGACGAGAAGGCCCGGGTGATGGCGGCCAGCCACGAGCTGCTCTCCCTCTGCGTCCGGCTCGGCGGAGTGCTTTCCGGCGAGCACGGGGTCGGGATCGAGAAGCGGGACTCGCTCGATCTGCTCTTCGACGAGGACGACCTCGAAGCGATGCGCCGGGTCCGCGACGCCTGGAATCGGCAGGGACTCCTGAACCCCGGGAAGATCCTTCCGGTCCGGTCCGGCTGCGGGGAGCCGCGGGCAACCCTTCCGGACAGCGGCATGCCCGGGCGGGTCGCCGCGATTCCCGGCGCGTGGATCTGATGGCCGGGACCTCGGCCCCCGCGAGCGAAGAGGAGGTGGCCCGGGCGCTCGCGGCGGCGTCGGCGGCGGGCGAGGCGGTCGTCCTCCGGGGCGGCGGCACCCGCCGGGGACTGGGAGCCCCGGCGCGGACCGATCGGATCGTGGACCTCCGCGGGCTGTCGGGGGTGATCGAGCACCACGTCAGCGACCTGACCGTCGAGGCCTGGGCCGGCACGACCGTCGGCGCGCTGAACCGCGAGCTCTTGCCCCACCGGCAACTGCTCGCCCTCGATCCGCCGCTCCCGGACCGGGCGACCCTCGGCGGCGTGATCGCGGCGGGCGATCCGGGGGTCCGGGTGGTCCCCGGCTCGCGGCCGAGGGACCTGCTGCTTGGCCTCTCGGCAGTGCTGGCCGGCGGGACGCGCATCCGATCGGGCGGACGCGTCGTGAAGAACGTGACGGGTTACGAGTTGACGAAGCTCTTCACGGGCTCGCTGGGGACCCTGGGGGCGATCACCCGGGTCACGCTCCGCCTCCGCGCGCGGCCCGAGGCCTCGCGCACGGTCGTCGCGAGCCTCCCGGTCGCCGACTCCGTGGATCAGTCCGCCGACAGGGTGCTGGCGGCCGCGGCCGCGGCGCCGGGTCCCGCGGCGGTTGCGGTCGTGCCTCCGGGAACCGGACTCCGCGGGCTCCCGGAAGACGGAGGGTTCCGCCTCGCCATCCGCTTCGAGGGGCTGCGCGAGGAGGCGGCCATGTCGCCCGCGTGCGTGGCGGAGGCCGCGGGAGGGGCCACGGAGGTCCTCGAGGGTCCCGCAGAGGAAACGTTCTGGGCGGGGGTTCGAGACTTCCCCGCGGTGGCGCCCGAGCGGCAGGGGACGCTCGGCGTCGCCGTCCATGGCCCGCCGCAGGCCCTGCTGCGCACGGCCTGGAGACTCGCCGCCTTCGGCCCTCCGTTCGCGTTCCCCGATCAGCGCCGCGCTATCGCGAGCATCCCGGGGACGGACTTCGAGGCGGCGCTCGGTGCGCTTCGGGAGGAGCCGGACGTCAGCGCCGTCGTCGAGACGGCGCCCGACGGCTGGAAGCGCGACAACGACGTCCTCCATCCCCCGCCGTCCGCGCAGGTCCGCGCGCTCTCGCGCCGGATCAAGGATGCGCTGGACCCCACGGGGATTCTGGCTCCGGGACGGATGCCGTTCTGATGGGCGCCCGTTCCGCGTCCTCGCGTACATTGATCCGGTGACCCAGCCGACCGCCGGTGAGGCCCTCCGGATCTACGAGAAGACTCTCGCCTGCGTCCATTGCGGTCTCTGCCTCCCGGCGTGTCCCGCCTACGAGAACGCGCCCCGGGAGTCGCTCGCCCCGCGCGGCCAGGTCTTCAACGCCCGCGCCCTGCTGGAGGGCCGGCTGCCCGCCAGCGACGGCCTGGCCGAGGACCTCTACGAGTGCCTTGCCTGCCGGGGCTGCGAGACCGTCTGTCCGGCGGGAGTGGAAGTCGGCGCCATCGTCGAGGGCGTCCGGGGGCTGCTCGACGAGGAGGCGGTCGAGCCGCGCCGGGTGCGGGTGCTGAAGCGGCTCGCGCTCGGGGTGGTGGTGGCCCGGCCCGCGGTCCTGGGAGCGGCGATGTGGCTGCTCCGCTTCACGGGGCGCATCGGCCTTCGCCGGCTCGTGCAACCGGTGCTGGCCCGCCTGGCCCCGAAGCTCGCGGCGCGGGAACGGCTGCTCCCCGATGTCCCGGCGCGCGAGCGATTCCCGGCGCGGATCTCCCCGGGCGGGAAGGCGCGCGGGACGGTGGCGCTCTTCCTCGGCTGCGTCGCGCCGCATCTCCGGCCGGAAACGACCCGGGCGGCGATCGAGGCGCTTGCCGCGAACGGCTGGGAAGTGGTGATTCCCGAGCGCCAGGGATGCTGTGGCGCCCTCCACCTCCACGCCGGGCTGCCGGACCTGGCGCGGGGGCTGGCGCGCCGGAACCTGGTGGCGTTTCCGGACGATCTACCGGTGGTGACCACCGCCGCCGGCTGCGGCGCCGCGCTGTCGGAATACGGCGAGCTGCTGGATGCCGACCCCCCGGCGGGCGCCTTCTCCCGGCGGGTGACGGATGTCTCGGCCTTCCTTTCGGAAAGCGGCTGCCGGCCGCCCGCCGCGGGCCCCCGGGAGACGCCGCTGCGGGTCGTCTACGACGCGCCCTGCCACCTCTTCCACGCCCAGCAGGTGCGCGAGGAGCCGCTACGAATCCTTCGGAGTCTGCCGGGCGTGGAACTCGTCACCGTCCGCGATCCCGAGCGCTGCTGCGGCTCCGCCGGGATCTACAACGTGACCCGGCACGACACCTCGATGGCGGTCCTCGACCGGAAGATGGCGAACATCGCTCCCGCGAACCCCGACCTCATCGCCACCGGGAACATCGGCTGCCAACTGCAGCTCGCCGAGGGCGCCCGCCGCGCCGGCCTGACCGCGGAAGTCGCCCACCCGGTCGAACTCCTCGCCGACGCCTACCGGCGCGAATCGGCCTGACCGGCCAGCGGGCGCGACCTCCGTCGCCGCGGGGGCCGACGGTTCGCAAGAGGTTGAATATGATGCCATTGTGAATGATTATCAGTCACGATAGAATCAAATGACACATCTCTTCGTGACGAACTCCAACCGTCTTGCCTGATCCGCTCCTGTCGCGCCTGGCCGCCGCCGAACTTCAGGAGAGCCTTCGGGTGATGCCGGCGGTGGTCGTGACCGGGCCGCGGCAGGCGGGCAAGACCACTCTCTGCCGCCATCTGCTCCCGGGCCCCCGGAACTACGCGACCCTCGATGAAGCCGCCATCGCCATTGCCGCCCGGGAGAATCCGCGCGCCCTGCTCGATGCTGCACCTCTGACGCTCGACGAGGTGCAGCGAGAGCCGCGGCTGCTCACCGACGTCAAGCTGGCGGTGGACCGCGATCGGACCCCGGGCCGCTTCCTGCTCACCGGCTCGGCGAACCTGCTCATGATGCGCCGCGTTTCGGAATCGCTCGCCGGCCGGGCCAGCTACCTCACCGTCTGGCCGATGACCCGCCGGGAGCAGCGCGGGCTCGGCCGGTGCGGCATCTGGGATGACCTGCTCCGCCGTCCCGACCGCGAGTGGCTCGATGTCATCGCTTCCGAGCCCGATGAACCCGACGACTGGCGGGCGCTCGCCCGCCGCGGCGGCTACCCCGTCCCCGCCCTCCAACTCGCGGGCGGAAAGGCGCGCGCCCGCTGGTTCGACGGGTACGAGAACACGTACATCGGACGCGATGTCCGGGACCTCGCCGAGGTTGCCTCGTTGACCGACTATCGCCGCACCATGCGAGCGGCGGTGCTCCGGCTCGGACAGGTCACGAACCAGACCGAACTCGGTCGCGACATCGGCCTTCCGCAATCCACCGTCCGGAGGTATCTGAGCCTCCTGGAGACCTCCTATCTGCTGGTCCGGCTGCCAGCCTGTGCCGTCAACCGGACGAAGCGCCTCATCAAGGCGCCGAAGCTCTACTGGAGCGACACGGGGCTTGCCCTGCACCTCGCCGGAAGCCCCGAACCCGAAGGCGCACACCTCGAGAACCTGATCCTGAACGACCTCCTCGCATGGCGCGATTCCGACATCCGGCGCGCCGAACTCTGCTATTGGCGAACCACGACCGGCGCCGAGGTGGACTTCGTGATCGAAACCCCCGAGCGCCTGCTGCCCGTCGAGGTCAAGGCCACCGCGACACCCCGCGTGCGCGACGCGCGGCATCTCCTCACGTTCCGCGGCGAGTACGGCGCAAAAGCGCTCCCCGGATTACTGCTCCATGCCGGCGACCGGATCGAGTGGATCGCGCCGGGCGTCCTCGCCGCGCCGTGGTGGCGGGTGATCTGAGGGCTACCGTCCCTTCCGCGGCAGCTTCTCGTCCGCCATCGCCGCGTGGTAGACGAAGGCCGCCACCACCACCGCGTTCTTCTTGAGGTCGTCGATCGGCAGGGTGTCGTAGAAGTCGAGGTTCGTGTGGCCGCCGGTGCCGCCCACCCGCGCCTGCAGGAACTGGAAGCCCGGCAGCCCGGCGTCGTCGAACGCCACGTGGTCGGTGCTGCCCACGCTCGCGGGCGCCAGCGTCGTCATCCCGAAGTCGTGGAAGGGCGCCATCCACGCTTCGAAGATCGGCCGCACGTGCTCGTTCTCCTGGAGCCACACGCCCCGGTAGCGGCCGGGTCCGTAGTCCTGGTTGAAGTACGCGGAGAAGTCGCCGTAGCCGGGTTTCGTCCCCGTCTCCGGATCGCCGAAGTGCCGCTTCACGTAGGCCCGCGACCCGAAGATGCCCTGCTCCTCGCCCGACCAGAGCGCGATCCGGACGGTCCGGCGCGGCGCGGCGCCGACCGCCTTCAGGATGCGCATCGCCTCCAGCATCACCGCCACGCCGGAACTGTTGTCGCTGGCGTTGGGGCTCGCGTGCCAGGTGTCGAAGTGGGCGCCGAGCATCACCAGCTCGTGGGCGAGGTCGGTGCCCGGGATCTCGCCCAGGACGTTCCGGGCCTCGCTCGCCGTCTCGCCGTGCCGGTTCCGGACCTCCAGCTCGACGGTGACGGGGACTTCGCGCCGCCGGATCCGGTACATCCGGTTGTAGTGCCCCGGGGTGACGGCGATGATCGGCAGCGAAGACAGCGTGGCTTCGCGGTCCCACATGTCCACCTTGGCGCCGGGGCGCGCGAACCCGCGGACGGCCCCCGGCCAGCCGCTCCGTGATTCCAGGACCGCCGCGGCGCCCTGCTCGACATAGAACTCGAGTCGTTCCACCGGACTCAGGACGTCCGGGTGCGGCGGAAGGTCCGCGTACTCGCTCCTGAAGAGCGGGTCCGCCGCCAGCCGCGGCAGCACGTTCGCCGCGAGCTGCTCCATCTCCGCATCCGAGCGTTCCGGCCTCCCGGTGGCGAACCGGGTCCGGTCCACCGCCGCCGGGGGCGTCGAGAGGACCGCCTTCCCCCGGAGTGTCCCGCGGAGAGCCTCGAGGTCGCCGCGCGTCCGCACGTCGGCGATGACGACCTCCAGCGTCTCGAGCCCCTCCGTCCCCGGCGTGTGCGCGATGGGATAGCCGACCAGCGTCTGGTACGCCGGTTCCCGCATGTGCAGCGAGAAGTACTCGTTGTCCCAGCTCGCCCCGTAGTTCATGAAGGGCTCGCGGACCGTGTTCACGAGCCCGATCTCGGCCATCTCCTCGAGCACCCAGCGCTGGGCCCGGTCCATCGCCGCCGAGTTGGTGAGCCGGCCCCCGATCACGTCGGTCATGTACGACAGGGTGTCCGGCAACTGGGAGCGGTGGAGTCCCTCCTCCCGGATCTTCGCGACCATCGCCCGGTCCACGGGGTACGGGTCCTGGGCCGCGGCGGTGGTGACGCCGAAGACCGCCGCACCCGCGATCGACGCCCGGATCAGGTACTGCCTCATGTTCGCCTCCGATCCGCGGCCCGGGCGCGGTCGGCGCGGGCCCGCGGGTCAGCGGAGAGGGTACTTTCGGGGCCGCCACCCCCGGAATCTCGCGCCCTAGAATGGGTCGGTGAACGGATCGCGGGACGCCGATGAACGGGTTGCGCCCCGCGGGACGGCCTCGCTCCGCCGGAGCCGGGAGGCCGAGGTGCAGGAAGCACCCCGGCCTGGGGTGGCGGGACCGCCGGCGACGGTTGCCGCAGGCCGGCACATCCTGGGGGAGGGCCGGCGGCACGTCGCCACGAGCCGGACGACGGCCTTTCGGGCCGCGGTCTTCGGGATCAACGACGGCCTGGTCTCCAACACGGCGCTGATCCTGGGCGTGGGCGGGGCGACCGACGATTCCGGCTTCGTGCTGCTGGCCGGCGCCGCCGGTCTGATCGCCGGGTCCCTCTCCATGGCGGCCGGGGAGTACCTGTCGGTGCGCTCCCAGGTGGAGATGCTGGAGAGGCAGTTCGCGCGCGAGGAACCGGGGATCGGCGCCGGTGACGTGGATTCACCCTTTGCGGCCGCCATCTCCTCCTTCCTGAGCTTCGCGGTCGGCGCCGCCGTGCCGCTTCTCCCGTTCGCGGTCACGGGGGGGACGGCGGCGCTCGCCGCCGGGGCGTCGCTGGCGGTCCTGGCGCTGTTTCTCGCCGGCGTCGCCACCAGCCTGTTCACCGGACGCGGCGCAATCCGCAGCGGTCTCCGGATGGCCGCCATCGGCGGAGGCGCGGCGGCCGTGACCCACGTCGTGGGCCGCCAGTTCGGCGTCGCGATCGGCTGATTCGCGGCCTGTCGTTGGTAAGATCATCGGCTGCTTTCGGCTAGCCCGCTCGATGCGGTCTGAGCGCCTGGATCGCAGGTCCGATCCCGGCGCCGAGCGCGGCGCATTCACTGTTTTCCAGCACAGGAGAGAGAGGCGTATTCCATGGCAAACCAAGCCCCGACGAACCGATTCTGGTGGCCCGACCTGTTGGACCTCGGCCCGCTGCGCCAGCAGGCGCCCGCGTCCAGCCCGATGGGCGACGATTTCAACTATGCGGAGGAGTTCAAGACCCTCGACCTCGCCGCGGTGAAGAAGGACATCGAGGCGGTGATGACGGCCTCGCAGGATTGGTGGCCGGCGGACTACGGTCACTACGGGCCGCTCATGATCCGGATGGCGTGGCACGGCGCGGGCACCTACCGGGTGGCCGACGGCCGGGGCGGCGCCCGGGGCGGACAGATGCGGTTCGAGCCGCTCAACAGTTGGCCGGACAACGCCAACCTGGACAAGGCGCGCCGGCTGATCTGGCCGGTCAAGGCGAAGTACGGCCGCAAGCTCTCGTGGGCCGACCTGATGATCCTGACCGGGAACGTCGCGCTCGAATCCATGGGCTTCGAGACCTTCGGCTTCGCCGGCGGACGCGTGGACGAGTGGGAGGCCGACCAGACCTACTGGGGGCCGGAGACCGAATGGCTCGCCGACGAGCGCTACAGCGGCGACCGGGACCTCGCGAAGCCGCTCGGCGCCGTCCAGATGGGCCTGATCTACGTGAACCCGGAAGGGCCGAACGCCAACCCGGACCCGGTCGCGGCGGCCCGGGACATCCGGGAGACCTTCAGCCGGATGTCCATGGACGACGAGGAGACCGTCGCGCTGATCGCCGGCGGCCACACCTTCGGCAAGACCCACGGCGCCGTCAAGGAGGAGAACGTGGGGCCGGACCCGGCGGGCGCGCCCACCGAACAGCAGGGTCTGGGCTGGAAGAACAAGGCCGGTTCGGGCTGCCCCTTCACGAGCGGGCTCGAAGGCGCCTGGTCCGCGAACCCGGTGCGCTGGACGTCCCAGTTCTTCGACAACCTGTTCGGGTTCGAGTGGGAGCTTTCGAAGAGCCCCGCCGGGAAGCACCAGTGGGTGCCGGCGGGCGGGCAGGGGGCCGGCCTCGTGCCGGACGCCCAGGACCGCTCGAAGCGGCACACGCCGGTCATGCTCACCACGGACCTCTCCCTGCGGTTCGATCCCGAGTACTCGAAGATCTCGAAGCGGTTCCACGAGAACCCGGAAGAGTTCAAGGTGGCCTTCGCCAGGGCCTGGTTCAAGCTCACGCACCGCGACATGGGACCGCGCTGCCGCTACGTGGGCAGTGAGGTCCCGGACGAGGCGCTGATCTGGCAGGACCCGGTGCCGGCGGTGGATCACGAGCTGATCGACGCCGCGGACGCCGCGGCGCTGAAGGCCGAGGCGCTCGCGAGCGGACTGGGCGTTGCCGAGCTGGTCCGGACCGCCTGGGCCTCGGCCTCGTCGTTCCGCAGCACCGACCTGCGCGGCGGCGCCAACGGCGCGCGCGTGCGCCTCGCGCCGCAGAAGGACTGGGACGTGAACAACCCGGCCGAACTGGCGAAGGTGCTCGGCGTCCTCGAGGGGATCCAGGACAGCTTCAACGGTTCGCAGACCGGCGGGAAGCGGGTCTCGCTGGCCGACCTGATCGTGCTGGCGGGCGCCGCCGCCGTCGAGTCGGCGGCGAAGGCGGCCGGCCACGAGGTGGAGGTCCCCTTCACCCCCGGGCGCACCGACGCGTCCGAGGAGCAGACCGACGCCGACTCGTTCGCCGTGCTCGAGCCGGCCGCCGACGGTTTCCGGAACCACTTCACGAGCGACAGCCTCCGGGCGCCCGCGGAAGCGCTGGTGGACAAGGCGAGCACGCTCAACCTGACCGCACCCGAGATGACCGCGCTGGTCGGCGGCATGCGGGCCCTGGGCGCGAATTCCGGCAGTAACGGAGACGGGGTCTTCACCGACCGTCCCGGCACCCTCAGCAACGACTTCTTCGTGAACCTGCTCGACATGTCCACCGCGTGGTCGAAGTCGGCGGACAGCGAAGGGCTCTACGAGGGACGCGACCGCAAGACGGGCGAACTGAAGTGGACGGCCACCCCGGTCGATCTCATCTTCGGGTCCAACTCCGAGCTGCGGGCGATCGCCGAGGTCTACGGGGCCGACGACGGAGGAGCGCAACTCGTGCGTGACTTCGCCGCCGCCTGGGACAAGGTCATGACCCTCGACCGCTTCGACATCTAGGCGGCGCGACGGCTTGGAACGCCGGTCTCCAGACCGGCACCGCGGCGCTCCGCGCCGCGCAGGTCGCGCCGCTCGTCAGCCTCACAGCACCCCCGCCTCGGAGCGCCGGCCTCCGGCCGGCACCGCCCGCGCCGCGGGCGAAACGCCAGCCGCCCCTCACCCCGCGTCCGTCACCAACCGCCTCCCGTTCAGCGGCTGCACCGGCCGGTTGTTGACGGGGAAGAGCGTGCTCAACGCCCCGATCTGTTCCCGCGAGGCCGTCACCGGCTCGGTCATCATCAACCAGGACACGCCCTCGCTGCACGGCGGCGTGGTGAGCGAACCCCGATAGCGCCATGTCGTCCGCCGCTCGGGCAGCAAGGCATTCGCGTCCACCGTCCCCGCGACCAGCGCGGCGGGTCCCGCCTCCGCCGGCAGGTGACGCCAGACGGGAGCGATGGCCTCGTTCGCCGCCCCCTCCTCGAGGAACACGCCGACCACCGCGAGCGCACCATCGGCGTCGGCGTGGACCAGGTGCAGCTCCAGGGGAAAGTCCGCGCCGTCCACGGTGTGCTCGCTCCGGTGGTGGAAATGGAACTGGACCAGTCCGTAGCGCGTTCCGTCGAGGACGATGCCGCTCCCGGTCTGGTAGTCCACCTGGATGCTGTGGCCGTTGTTCTGGATGCAGATCGGGCTCGGCGCGTACTCGAAGCCGATCTCGGACAGGGCTTTCCGTTCGGCACCCGTTAGGTCGATCGGCGACTGCTCCCGGCCGTTGCTGCAGACGGCGAACCCAGGGTCCAGCGAACCCCAGTGTTCCGGAGCCTGCGGGCCCTCGTATCCCCAGTGGGTCATTGTTCCCTGCGTAGTGTGTAATTGATCGCGTCCGTGCCCGGCCCGGCGGCCGGGTCACTGGGGAAGGGGGACGCGGTCATGATTGACTGGCTCGGCATCGGCCACCTGTTCGAGCTCTCGGGGACGGAGAAGATCCTGGGGCTTCTCACCCCGCTGGTGGTGTTCGCCGCGTTCTTCCTGGCGCAGCTCATCCTGCCGGGGCGGTGGGTTCCCGGCTACGTCATCGATCCGGCGACCGGGGAGCCGCGAAAGTACCGGCTGAACGGCCTGCTGGTGTTCGTCCTCGCGCTGCTCGTCTGGGCTTTCGAGCTCACCGGGATGCCGCGCGACTGGTTCTACCGGTCGTCGCTCTATGCCGTCGCCAGCGGCACGGTCCTCGCCATCATCTTCACGACCCTGGCGGTGTTCAGCCAGCCGGAAGGCAAGGTCAAGAGCCGCTTCCTCGCCTGGTGGTTCGGACGGGCGCAGGAGCTCCAGTTCTTCAATCACCGCTTCGACGTGAAGATGTGGTTCTACGTCGTCGGTGGGACGATGCTGTCGCTGAACGCCCTGTCGGGGGCCGTCTACCACCACCAACTCTTCGGGGAGAACTCCAATCCGGGCGTCTTCGTCTACGCGGGCTTTTTCACCTTCTACGTGCTCGACTACTTCGTCTTCGAGCGCGTCCAGCTCTACACCTACGACCTGATCCACGAGAACGTCGGCTTCAAGCTCTTCTGGGGCGGCCTCATCGTCTACGGGTGGATGTTCATCCTCCCGCTCTGGGGCATGGCCGTGGTCCCGAATCCGGGGTTCTCGCTGGCGGCGACGAACGCCTGGCTCATCGGGACGGTGGCGATGTTCCTCTTCGGGTGGGGAATCTCCCGCGGCGCCAACCTGCAGAAGTACACGTTCAAGCGCTGGCCCGACCGCACGTTCCTGGGCATCAAGCCGGAGGTCATCGAGGCCGGCGACCGCAAGATCCTGTGCAGCGGCTTCTGGGGCGTCGCCCGCCATTTCAACTACCTGGGCGAGGGATTCCTGGCGCTGTCGATCGCCCTGATCTTCGGCCACTTCACGAACTTCTGGGCCTGGACCTACTTCATCTTCATCGTCTCGATGTTCACCTACCGCCAACGCGACGACGACGCGCACTGCGCCCAAAAGTACGGCCCCGAGAAATGGGCCGAGTACCAGGCCCGGGTGAAGTACCGGATCCTCCCCGGCGTGTACTGAGCCGCCGGCCCGCAGAGCGCGTAGCGCTGACCTGCCTTATCGCGCGTACGGCTTGGAACGCCGGTCTCCGACCGGCACCGCGGCGCTCCGCGCCGCGCCCGTCGTGATCCCCGTCCACCCTCACGACGGAGCCGATCCCGAGTATCGACCGGAGCCGGGAATTGGAGACCCTCGATATCGACCGGACCTCCGCCGCGATCGACCGGAGCTGGGAATCGCCGACCCCCGTTTTCGACCGGACCCCCGGCGCTATCGACCGGAGCTGCGGCGTCATCGAACGGAGGGTGCGGTGGCCCGACGCCGCGGCGCGCCGCTCCCCGGAACGGTCCACTCCTGACCAGAATACGACACATCGTCGGATAGTCTTGACTATTCAACGATAGTCACGATAATGGTCGGACATGATCGCGCCCCGGATCTACGACGCGGTGCTGGCCGAGCACCTGACGAAGCATCGGCAGATGGCCTTCGTCAGCGGCCCGCGCCAGGTTGGGAAGACCACCACCTGCCGCCTCCGGGCAGACGCCTACCTGAACTGGGACGACCTCGATGATCGGGAGACGATCCTGGCCGGTCCGACGCGGGTGGCCGGGGTCATCGGGCTGGACCGTCTGCGTGCCGGGACGCCGGTGGTCCTGTTCGACGAGCTGCACAAGTTCCCGCGCTGGAAACAGTTCCTCAAGGGCTTCTTCGACGCTTACGGGAACCGCGTGCGAATCGCGGTCACCGGAAGCAGCCGGCTCGGGATCTACCGCCGGGGCGGCGACAGCCTCATGGGACGCTACTTCTCCTACCGGATGCACCCGATCTCGGTCGCGGAGATCGCGGCGCAGGACCTTCCCGACCCGGGCCGGGTCGTCCGCGCGCCGCGCGAGATCGAGGACGCCGACTGGGATGCGCTCTGGCGGCACGGCGGTTTCCCGGAGCCCTGGCTCAAAAGGGACCGGCGGTTCGACCGGCGTTGGCAGTCGCTTCGCTTCGAACAGTTGGTGCGGGAGGACATCCGCGACCTGGCCGAAGTTCGGCAACTCGATCAACTGGCGCTTATGGCGCGGCTGCTCGGCGAGCGGTCGGCGGAGCAGATCGTGTTTTCCAACCTCGCGCCGCTGGTGCGCGTCTCGGTGGACACCGTGCGCCGCTGGGTCGGGGCGCTGTGCGACTTCCACCTGGGGTTCCTGGTCCGGCCGTGGTTCCGGAACGTCACCCGCTCGCTCCGCAAGGAGCCCAAGTGGTTCCTGCGGGACTGGGCCTCCATTGCCGACGCCGGCCGGCGCGCCGAAACCCTTGTCGCCTGCCACCTGCTGAAGGCGGTCGAAGGCTGGACCGACCTCGGCCTCGGGGCCTTCCAACTCGGCTACCTCCGCGACAAGGAGAAGCGGGAGGTGGACTTCGTCGTCGTGCGGGACGGGGAGCCGTGGTTCCTGGTCGAGGTGAAGCACGGAGACGCCTCGCTGAGTCCCGCGCTCCGGCGCTTCCAGGACCAGCTCGGCGCCCCGTTCGCCTTCCAGGTCGCCCTTGGCGGCGAGTACGTTGCGGCGGACGGATTCGACCGCCCTGGTCCGCCGCAGATCGTCCCCGGCCGCACACTCCTGTCGCAACTGCTTTGACCGGAGCGTCGGTGGTCCCTGCGGGACGGCTATCGGCTCTGCATCGGGAGGCACGCAATTGCGCCATTGGGCAAACTTGCCCGGTTGCGCAACTTGCCGTTGTCTGAGTGAACGCACACCCGCCCCAACTCGGCAGGGCGCGGCGATCCCGCTTTTTCCGCCCGCCCGGCGAGATCGCCGACAAGCGAGGTTTCTCAACCGGATCCGCCCCCAACCGGCACGTCCCCGCCAGAATCATCCCGCCCCGACTTGTCCCCACGCGAGCCGTCTCAACCGGAACAGTCCGGACCCGAAGCAGACCCCCTATCGAGGACTACCGGTGCGGAAAAGTAGGTGTCTCCCAACTGCGTACGAGTGGGTGTCTCTGACAGTTATCGACCGGAGCTGGGAATCCGAGGCCCCGGATATCGACCGGAGCTTCGGCGTTATTGACCGGAGCTGGGAATCGGAGATCCCGGATATCGACCGGAGCTTCGGCGCTATCGACCGGAGCTGGAATCGGAGATCCCGGATATCGACCGGAGCCCCGCCGTTATCGACCGGAGCTGAAATCCGAGACGCCGGATATCGACCGGACCCCCGCTGTTATCGACCGGAGCTGGGAGTCGGAGACCCTGGATATCGACCGGACCCCTGCCGTTATCGACCGGAGCTGTAGTCGGAGACCCCGGATATCGACCGGAGCTCCGGCGTTATCGACCGGAGCTGGAGTCCGAGACGCCGGATATCGACCGGAGCTCCGGCGTTATCGACCGGAGCTGGAATCCGAGACACCGGATATCGACCGGAGCCTTGCCGATATCGACCGGAGCTGGGAATCGGAGATCCCGGATATCGACCGGACCCTCTTCCGCGAGCAGCGTTATAGACCGGACCTCCTCCTGCCGATGGGCGCTGTCGACCGGAGCCTGGGTCAGAGGCGCCGGATATCGACCGGACCCCCGCCGCAGCATGATCCCCGCCACCACGCCGGCGCGAATACCGGTGCGCGGCCCGCATCACGCAGGTTCGAAGTGAATCCGGAGCCGCGTGCCCGTCGCCCGGGCCACCTTCTCCAGCGTCCGCGTCGAGGGCCGGGTCCGGCCGCTCTCCATCCGGGCCACTGCGGATTGGGTGGTCTCCATCCGCGCGGCGAGCTCCGCCTGGGAGAAGCCGGCGCGCGCACGGGCCTCGATCAGTGCCCGGGCCACCGTGTATTCCGGCCCCAACTCCTCATATGCCTCGCGATAGTCCGCCTGGCGGCTCCAGCGCTCGTGCAGTTCATCAACCGTGCTCATTCGGATACCTCCCTGGCGCGCCGCAG
This sequence comes from Acidobacteriota bacterium, assembly GCA_022826195.1. Taxonomy (GTDB): domain Bacteria; phylum Acidobacteriota; class Vicinamibacteria; order Marinacidobacterales; family Marinacidobacteraceae; genus Marinacidobacterium. The sequence continues at coordinate 44,325 of JAJDVI010000058.1, read as the reverse complement.
CGCCAGCTCGATCTCCCGTCGGGGAGTGCGCTGGGGCACACCCGTAGGCAGCCCCCAGCGACCGTCATTCCGGAAGCGGGGAGCGATGAGCTTCGACCACCGCGGTCGGGTCGAGCGGTGAGGGTTGCTGCTCCTCGAGCTTCAGGATGACGCCGGCGCAGGCGAGGGTGCGGAGTACGCGCCCGAGTTCGGCGCCTTCCCGGCCCCGTTCGAGGCCACTGAGCCACTGCCGGCTCACTCCCGCCCGGCGGGCAAGCTGCGCCTGGGTCAGTCCCCGACGCCGGCGTTGCTCGCGCACCAGCATTCCAAGCGTGCGGGCGGAACGAACGAACAAGGGTGAACCTCTCGCAGAGTGTCGCTGAACGACGACAAACGGGAAATGTCGTCGTTCATGGACATTCTAGAGTTGTCGTTGAACAGCGACAGAAGACGTCGCCCGCATGGCGGGCAGAACATGTGTCGCGCGGGTGAGGATGCGTCGGCGAGCCTTCCGGCGGAGCCTCCGGATCGGCGTCGACTGGCTCAACTGCCCACGAAGACGCCGATCTGGGGCATCGAATCCGCGCACCCACCGCTACCTCGTGTCGCCCGGCTTCTGAGGGGGCGGCCGGGGCGGGTCCGGCGGACTCGGGGTTTTGTCCTCTGGATTCAGTATCCCGCGTAGCTTCAGATAGATCGTGATCCCTAGCTCGGCAAGTCCGAAAGCCACGACGATCGCCCCGAGGCCGCTCAATCCGGTTGTGGCGAGGTACGCGCCAAGTCCAAGGCTCGTCAGCGCGACAATGAAGGCGAACCACTGTCCGCGGGCTCGTGCGTCAATGCGTGCGCGGAGTTCAATCGCTTCCTGAGCCTGGCGATGAGAGGACTGCTGTTCCGCCTGTGCAAGGATGCGGTCCGCTGCACCTGTCAGGGTCTGCTCGTAGGCCGCATAGTGATCGGGGTGGGGAAGCGGTCCGACGAACGCCTCGAAGCGCTCGGTAACGGCGTTCGGAACGCTCGGCCTAACGGCGGCAGGGGTTGCGGGTTGGTCCGTCTGCTGCGGCGAATCCGCGGAGCGTCGCTTCGTTATGGCTTGTTGTTTCTTCGGTTTCCGGGCACTCATCGGGTGGAAACCGTGATTGGTCAGGATCCGTCTGGCGACGTCGTTGCGAACTTGGCCATGGCGGAGCGCAGGTCATCGCCCACGCGGCACCAATCGTCCAGCAGCGCCTCTACGTCCCGGCGGGTCCCGGTCTCTGCGGTCCGTGGCTCAAGGAGCGAGCCAGTCAGGTCGAAGGTGCTGGCCATGCCATCGAGAAACGGTCGGTCGGGGAGACCCTGCCCTCTCCCGGGGAATCGGTCAGCAACATCCAGCGCCACGCTCTTGACCGACATCTCGGGATAGCGCTGGTAGATCGCGGCGAGCAGTCGCCCGAAGCTGAGGGACAGCACCCACCTCGCCAAATCACTCAGATAGAGACGAACTTCGACGGGAAGCTCACGTAGAGCTGCCGTTCCCGTTGTGAGCCCGGGACCGGTCAGGGAGTACGTCCTGCGACCGGGGCCGTCCCGGATGTCCACCTTTCCCGTCTGGCTCAGGAGATCCAATTCGTCGTACACCGCACGGTCGAACGGTCCGTAGCGGTACGGCCGGAAATCGAAGTGCGGCCCTGCGACGAAATGGGGAATCTCCCTGTCGATCAGGAAGAGGAGCTTCTGAATGCGGACGGGCTCGAAGAGGGTTCCGCGACCCCCGGCCGCCATGGCCATCACGACAGTCTCGGCGCGTCCAAAGCTTGTGGGGGCCAAGGACTTCGCACCGGTCATCGCACTGCCCATGCTAACGCCAATGGGCGCTTTCCCGGTTCTGATTCGGCGGGCGGATGTCGCCGCAAATCTCTTGCCGACATGACACCCCCTTCATTACACGCCCTTACAATCGCGCGCCGTCGCGATGAGCCAGGCCTTCTACGAGCGCCCGATCCTCAATTCGCCCTACGCATACCCCGGCCGGCACTGGAAGCTCGACGCCCGCCGGCAACCGACCGACGAGATCGTCGCGTCCCGCCGCACCGCCGAGTTCATCTCCCCCGTACCCGCCACGAAGGCCCAGAGCGGTAAGCCAACGCAGCTCCGGCTGGCGCTCGGGGAGAAGGCGCTTTCGACCGCCGAGCAGCAGTACAACCCGTACCAGGTCATCAACCGCATCCGGCGGGAGGTCGACCGCTGGCGGGAGCTGCCGGAGGCCGAGTGGGGGGTCACCCCGGAGACCGCGCGGCTCCTCCGCCACTGGCGGCATCACGTCTTCCAGAACCTCCGGCCCTTCTTCTGCCAGGTCGAGGCCGCGGAGACCGCGATCTGGCTCGTGGAGGTCGCGGGGGCGCTTCGGGAGTCCGGGGACGGTTTGAAGCGGAGCCATCGCGAAATCTGGAACCACCTGCACAACGCCAACGCCAGCGCGAACCCGGAGCTGCTCCGGATTGCGCTCAAGATGGCGACCGGGGCCGGGAAGACCACGGTCATGGCGATGCTGATCGCGTGGCAGACAGTGAACGCGGTCCGCTACCCCCAGCGGCGGAACTTCACCCGCGGGTTCCTGCTGGTGACGCCGGGGATCACGATCCGCGACCGGCTCCGCGTCCTGCTGCCGGAGGACCCCGAAAGCTACTACCGGACCCGCGAGCTCGTGCCCCAGGGGATGCTCGGGGACGTGAAGCGCGCCGCCGTGGTGATCACGAACTTCCACGCCTTCCAGCAGCGCGAGCGGCTGAAGCTCGCGAAGGGGACGCGCGCCCTTCTCAGGGGACGCGGGGAAACGCCGCCCAGCACCGAGACCGAGGGGCAGATGCTCCAGCGGGTGATGGCGCCGCTGCTTGGGATGAAGAGCGTCCTCGTCCTCAATGACGAAGGCCACCACTGCTACCGCGCGAATGTCCTCAGCCAGGAACGCGAGGTCGAGCGGGAAGAGAAGGAAGAGGCGAAGCGGAACGAAGAGGCGGCCCGCGTCTGGATCTCCGGGATCGAAACGCTCCGACGGAAGCTCCCCGTGCCCGTGGTCTTCGACCTCTCGGCCACCCCGTTCTTTCTCCGCGGCTCGGGGTACGCCGAGGGGACGCTCTTTCCCTGGACGGTGAGCGATTTCTCGCTGATGGACGCCATCGAATCCGGCATCGTGAAGCTGCCGCGGGTGCCGGTTTCCGACAACGTCCCCGGCGCGGAGATGCCGAAGCTCCGCGTTCTCTGGGAGGAGATCGGCAAGCAGATGCCGAAGAAGGTCCGGGGCAAGACCGCCGCGCCGTTCGATCCCGGGTTGTTTCCGCCGCTCTTGGAGACCGCGGCTTCCGCCCTCTACACGCACTACGAGCGGACGTTCCGGCAGTGGGCGGAAGCGGGGATCAAAGAGCCCCCGGTGTTCATCGTGGTCTGCAACAACACCGCTACCTCGAAGCTGCTCTACGACTACCTCGGCGGGTATCAGGCCCCGCTCGAAGACAAGTCCCCCGGCCCCTGGCAGGGCGGGTTCGAGCTGTTCCGGAACTACGACGAGACCGGGAACCGCCTCTCCCGGCCCCGGACACTGCTCATCGACAGCGAGCAGATCGAGTCCGGCGACGCGCTGGACCCCAAATTCCGCGAGGCCGCGAAGGACGAGATCGAGCGCTTCCGGAGGGATTTCGTCGAGCGCGGCGGAACCTGGGAGGAAGCGGCGAAGATCACCGACGCGGAGCTGCTCCGGGAGGCGATGAACACCGTCGGCAAGCGAGGCAAGCTCGGTGCGGACATCCGCTGCGTGGTCTCGGTATCCATGCTCACCGAGGGCTGGGATGCGCAGACGGTGACCCACATCCTCGGGGTGCGCGCCTTCGGGACCCAGCTTCTCTGCGAGCAGGTGGTGGGCCGGGCGCTCCGCCGGCAGTCCTACGAGGTCAACGAGGAAGGCCGTTTCGATCCCGAGTACGCGGACGTGCTGGGCGTGCCCTTCGACTTCACCGCGAAGCCGATCCCGCCCGTCCCGCGGCCGGTACGGCCGACCACCCACGTCCATGCCGTGCGCCCGGAGCGGGACGCGCGGGAGATCCGCTTCCCGCACATCGAGGGCTACCGGATGGAGCTTCCCGAGGACCGACTCACGGCGAAGTTCACCCACGACTCCACCCTGACGCTCGATCCGGAGACCGTGGGGCCGGCCGAGACCACCAACCAGGGGATCGTGGGGCTTCCCGAGGAACTCCGGCCCGACCGGAACAAGGGCATCCGCACCCAGACGCTCGCCTTCCATCTCACCCGGGATCTGTTGCGCCGCCACCTGCGCGGGGCGAACGAGGAGCCGCGGCTCCACCTCTTCGGAAAGGTGAAGCGGATCGTCACCGACTGGCTCGAGGGCGGCTATCTGCGCTGCGAGGGCGGAACCCACCGGGGGCAGGTGCTCTACGAGGAGATCGCGGAGCGCGCCTGCGAACGGATCCGGAACGCGATTTCAGCGGGGCTCGCGGGGACGCGGCGGGCGCTCGCGGTGCCGGCCCCCTACAACCCCGAGGGCTCGACGGCGGAGGTGGACTTCACGACGACGAGGACTTCGCTGTGGAAGACCGACGCCGAGAAGTGTCACGTCAACCTCGCGGTCTGCGATTCGGCGTGGGAGACGGCGTTCTGCCGCATTCTCGAGAAGGACCCGCGGGTGCGCGCGTACGTCAAGAACGACGGGCTCGGGTTCGAGATCCCCTACCGCCACGCCGGGCAATCGCACCGCTACCGGCCGGACTTCATCGTGGCGGTGGAGGATGCCGCCGGCGCCGCAGTCCACCTCGTGGTGGAGATCAAGGGGCTCCGCGACGAGCAGGACCAGAGCAAAGCCGACACGATCCGGTCCCGCTGGATCCTTGGCGTGAACAACCTCGGAACATGGGGCCGCTGGGAGTTCCTCGAACTGACCGACGCGAACACGATGGCGGCCGAGTTCGGAGCCTTCGTTACCCGCCTCACCGCCGCCGCCGCATGACGATCGAGACCGGGAGCGCCGGCCCTCAGACCGGCGCCACCGTCCGAACGAAGGCGAGCGTTCCGATCCGCCGCAAACCATGACGCTGCACGACTACCCCGAGACGGACAGCCTCTACATCGAACGGAGTCGCGTCCCGGCTAGCACAACGGTCGAGATCAACGGCGGGCTGATGTCCGATCTGGATGCGCGAGGGCAGGTCGTCGGACTGGACTTGGACCGCGCCTCCGTTCGCTGCGACCGGCCCCGGATCGAGACTCGGGACCTTCCGCGGCCGGTGCGGGCGCCGGTGGAGACAACGCATGCCGAAACGTAGAACGAAGAAGCCGGTGGCGGTGGAGGTGACGCGGCACCGCTCGGCCAAGCGCCTCAACATCCCGACCGCCGAGCACGAGCCCTTCGTCTCCGAGGGTGACCGCGAGCCGCGGCCGGTGCGGTACCAGAGAAACACCGACCTCGACCCGCAGCTCGTCTGGCGCGGCAAGGACGAGCAGGACCGGTCCCATCTGGAGGTTCCCGCCCCGCCGCTCTACATCCAGGAGAAGGTCGAGCCGAAGGTGCTGGTGGACGACCTGCTGCGCGAAACGAAGACCCGTCGGGCCGAGGAGAGCCCGCCGCAGCCGTCACTCTTCGGGGACTTCAACGGTCTGCCGGAGGGCGCCGAACGCACCGAGTTCTATCGGCACCAGGGCAACTGGTCGAACCGAATGATCCTCGGTGACTCGTTGCGGGTGATGGCGAGCCTCGCCGCGCGGGAGGGGTTGAGGGGCAAGGTGCAGTGCATCTATCTTGACCCACCCTACGGGATCAGATTCAGGTCCAATTTCCAGTGGTCCACCACGTCGCTGACTGTGACGGACGGAAAGCGGGAACACATCAGCCGTGAGCCTGAGCAGATAAGTGCCTACCGCGACACTTGGCGTGATGGTATCCACACCTATCTTGCGTATTTGCGAGATCGATTGACCGTTGCACGCGACCTCCTTGCCGACACTGGCAGTGTTTTTGTTCAGATCGGGGACGAGAATGTCCATCTCGTCCGAACTCTAATGGACGAAGTCTTCAGTCCTGCTTGTTTCGTCTCAGCCATCACGTTTACAAAGACAGAAGGGCTAACTCGAACTGGATTCAGCAACGTCAGCGATTACATTCTCTGGTTCTCCAAGACCGATCACCCAAAGTACCGTGACCTAAAGGCTCCCAAGAGGCCAGGACAGCCCGGGGCCACAGGATACGTGCTGCTTGAAGACGAAGACAAAGCAGATTGGAGAAGCGCAACAAAGGACGAGATATCCCGAGGCTCTGTTGAGGGGTATCGATTCTTTGACGGACAACCTTTGGTGAGTCAAGACGCGGCGAAGGATAGTCCGTATCTGTATCGCGGCAAGACCTTCGTACCGCCACGTGGACGCCACTGGACAACCGGTCAGGATCTTTCGCGAATTCGGCGCGTGGAACGAGCAGAAAGGCTGTTGGACTTTGAGAAGCGCATTGAGTGGAAGAGATTCATTGATGAAACGAGCGGAACGTCACTCAACAATGTCTGGATCGGGATGGGCGAAAGAGGCTTCGCTGGCGATCCCAAGATCTATGTCGTGCAAACAGCGACTGACGTTGTCGAGCGATGTCTTCTTATGACGACAGATCCTGGAGATCTAGTATTGGACCCGACGTGCGGTTCTGGGACGACGGCCTTTGTAGCGGAGCGGTGGGGTCGCCGGTGGATCACTATAGACACCTCGCGCGTCGCGCTCGCTTTAGCGCGATCCCGTGTAATGGGTGGTCGTTATCCTTACTACATTCTCGCCGACAGCACGGAGGGGCAGCACGCCGAAGCAGAGCTCGGAGGCGTAGTCTCGAAGAGCAACCCGACGTACGGCGATATCCGACACGGGTTTGTCTATCGGAGGGTGCCCCACATAACACTCGGCGCCATCGCCAACAACACTGAGATAGACACCATCTGGGAGCAGCGCCAACCCGCCGTCGCAGCCGCCCTTGCGGACCTGAACAGGTCTCTCAACGGGCACGCCATTCCCCTTCCCATCACCCGTGGCGCCCGGAAAGGACAGTCGGTGGACTTCGCCGCTCCCGCTGCGGCCGTCACCCTCCCGAGCGGCGACGAGGCGCCCGCGAACGGCCTCCTCGAGTGGGAGGTTCCGCGCGAGCCGCCGGACGACTGGCAGCCGGAGGCCCGCTCCGCGCTTGAGCGCTTCTGGGACGCCCGCATCACCCGCCAGCGCGAGATAGACGAATCCATTGCCCGGAAGGCCGACTACGAGACCCTCTACGACAAGCCTGTCGAGGACAGCTCGCGTGTCCGGGTCGCCGGCCCCTTCACCGTCGAGAGCGATACCCCGCACCGCACCCTCGCGGTGGACGAAGCTGGCGAGCTGATCCCGCGCACCGCGGAACCCCGGGCACCCTACGGCGCGGGACCCGCGGGAAGCGGCCGGCCGGGGGGTTTCACCGAGATGGTCCTCGAAAACCTCCGCGCCGCCGGCGTCCAGCAGCCGAGGAGGCGGGACCGCATCGAGTTCTCCTCGATTGAACCGTGGGCCGGGACGTACATCGCCGCTCAGGGGCGGTACCCCCAGGGCGAGCGGGAGCGCCGCGCCGCGATCTTCATCGGCCCCGAGTTCGGCACTGTCTCCCGCGCCGATTTGGCCACCGCCGCCCGCGAGGCCGCGGAAGCCGGATTCCATGTCCTCGTCGCCTGCGCCTTCGCCTACGACGCCCAGGCAGGCGACCTCGCGAACCTGGGCTCGCTCCAGATCCTAAAGGCGCGGATGAACGCCGACCTCCACATGGGCGAGGAACTGAAGAAGACGGGCAAGGGCAACCTCTTCGTGATCTTCGGCGAGCCCGACATCGAGATCGAGTCGGCCGGCGACGACCGCCTCCGGGTCCGCCTCAACGGCGTGGACGTCTTCCACCCCCAAACGGGCGCTGTCCGGAGCGACAGCGCGGACAACATCCCCTGCTGGTTCATTGACACCGCCTACGACGGCGAGAGCTTCTTCGTCCGCCACGCCTACTTCCCGGGCGCGGCGAGCGATCCCTATAGGTCGCTCAAGACCACCCTCAAGGCCGAGATAGACCCCGAAGCCTGGGAAAGCCTCCGCCGCGACGTCTCCCGCCCCTTCCCCAAGCCCGCCTCCGGCCGCATCGCCGTCAAGGTCATCAACCACCTCGGCGACGAAGTGATGAAGGTGTTTCGGGTCTAGACACCTTGTCCATCCCGATCCGACCGAGGGACATCGAGGTTCCGGAGAACGATCCTTTCAAGAACGACCTCCTGGACCGCAAGAAGACGGCGCAGGTTCTGACCGAGGTTCTTCGGTCCTTCGACGGTCCGGGTGTCGTGGCTCTCGATGCACCGTGGGGCGCTGGGAAGACGACGTTCCTAGAGATGTGGAAATGGCATCTACGTACCTCCGAGTTCGCCGTTATTGAGTTCAACGCGTGGAAAACAGACTTTGCTGAGGACCCTTTTTTGGCGCTCTCGACTGAACTGCATGCTGGCATCACGTCGTCTGGAATCGACGTCCCCCGAAAAGTGATGCATAGGATTAAGGAGACGACTCAGCAAATAGTGAAACACGGGCTGCGTGAAGCGGTGCGGCTGGCCGCCGGTAGCGTGCCGGTGGTTGGCGGTGTCGCCGGAACTGTCGCCGAGTCAGCGTTTGCGTCCCTTGCCGAGGCTCGTGTCTCAAGCTACACCGAGAGAAAAGAAGCCATTCGGTCCTTTCAGGAGTCACTATGCCAAGTTGCGAGGACGGTATCCGAAAAAGCAGATGGGAGACCAATAGTTGTGATTGTCGACGAACTCGACCGGTGCAGACCGACCTATGCTGTCGAGTTCCTAGAGGTCGCGAAACACATTTTCTCCGTCAATCACGTAGTCTTTGTCTTGGGGATAAACCGCGAGCAGATCACCCATTCAATCTGTGCTTTATATGGCAGTGATTTCGATGCTGATGTCTACTTGCGCCGGTTCATCGATGTTTCGGTCCGTTTGCCCGAGTCAGATCGCCGATCCCTAGTGAATGCCGCGATCAATGCCTCCGAAATCCCTGATTGGGCTAACCGCCGACAGAACGCAGGACGATCCGATCATCTAGCAATCTTGGGTTCTACGCTACCCAATATTCTCTGTATCAGCGATATAGATGCTCGCACGACACTCTCGGCAACTCACGCTCTTGGCGTGGTGTTGCGAACGCTACCGATGCTGCACCGGAGCATCCTATCGATGTCCGTTGTAGCAGTGCTCCTGATCGCGCACGACGCGAAGATCTATAGACGTTTGTGCCGCGGTACGGTGTCAGATACGGAGGCTATCGATGCCGTCCGAATGCACTGCCAGAGAACAGACTGGGTTAGAACATATGAGACGCGATACTTCGAGGCGTACGTTATTCGCCTAGTGAAGGATCAGTCGGAGGGAGAGGAGTCCGGTGCTAGGCTGTCACAGCTTCGCGACTATACGGCGATGCTAGCGGACCTTAAGGACGATGTCCGTAGGACGGACGAACAAAAACGTGTCCAGGACATTGTCAACTATGTGGAGGACGGGGGGGCACAGGGTGAAGGCGGGCTCACGACTCGGATATCGACGGACTTTGCGGTCGTCGCGGCACGGTTCGATCTCCTATCCGGAAGTGCCCCGTTCGAGTAGTTGTTTGCATCGGAGCAAAGGGGTGATGTCCGGGCAAGCGCATCGGGTTTCATGGGGGTGTCACGTCCATCACGATAACGACGGCCCGGCGGCGCTCGTCGGAGGTCAGTCTGGCCAATAGCCAGTCACGCATTTCGGCGGGGGTTGTAGGTTTCCGACCTTTTGGGTTGCTGGCGGTCCGCTCCGGTCCGAGCCACAACACGAGGTAGATGCCGAGCCCCTCCGTCGCGGGATCGTTGGCGTAGCGGGGTAGGAGTTGGTTTCGCACGGCACTCCAAACGTCGGGGTGGGAGTTTTTCTTGATCTCCACGGGTACGTTCCAGTCCGAGGCGGCGACTCGGATGTCTGAGCGCTTGTTCGCGGCGTGTTGCCCTTCTGGCTGAGCGTCGCAGCCGGCCGGTAGCCGAGCCCGTAGTGTGGCGACTAAGGAATCGCGGCACGCATCTTCATGTTTGGCAGTTCCTGAGTTCTCGTTCCAGAACTGGCGCCACAGGTTCACGTTCGTGGTGCGCATCTCGCGTGCGACTTGGAGCAACCGGTCCACGACGAGTTCCCGCAGGTCGCCGGCGCTCGCCGGCGGCCCGTCGCGAAGCGCCGCGATCAGATCAATGGCTGCGGACGGTGCGAAGGCCGCATCGCGACGCACTACCCGCTGGGTGTCTAGAGCTTGCTGGATCGTAACCCTCCACTTCGAGAGTCGGTCGTCAACTGCGAGAGCGGCGAGGCCCTCGGTCGTAGAGGGCGACGGGTCCCGCGACATTTGTGTGATCAGTTGCGGCAGCAACACGGCAATGCCGTCGGTTGGCTGAACAGTAAGGTCAGCAATCAGTGGTTTGCTGTGTCTGCCAAGGGTACGGATCAGAAACTCCAGGGCTGCGGGAGTCAGCCCCTTATGCCGTCCGTGTTCGAAAGGCGCAAAAAACCTTGCGAGACTTCGAATCCGTTGATCGGAGTCCCCGATTTCCCGGTCGAGTTCCGGTAGGAAGCGGTCTGGATCCAGAACAAGGCCGGCCGCGAGCCAGCGCACCCGAGCGACTCTCGTCGTACTTCTCTGTCGTGCCTTGCGGTCGATGAGTGCTCGAAACGACGCCAGATCCTGGTCGTCCGTTGTGAGGTGCCGAAGACCGCTTCGCAGCAGGGCGTCAAGGAGGATGAGCTGGGGATTCTTGGCTCGCGCCGGGAACGTCCGAAGGAGCGGCAGCGTGGCTCGTCGCGCAACCTCGGCGTGAGCGTCGTCGTCCGCCAACTGATGAAGGTCGGGGAACGAGGTTTCCCCAGCCGCAAACAGCACCCGGCCAACGAGAAGCAAGACCTCAGCCGTTAGCTCGGGGCGTTCCCGAACGCACTGCTTGTACCAAGCGGCTTCCTGGGCGAGGCCCAACTGCAGGAGCCGGCAAGCGAGGGCCGTGCGCAAACGGGTCTCCCCGAACGCGGTGACTTCGTCCGCAGACCTGTCAGCGAGACCGATCAGCACGGGCCACACGAACGCACTCATCAGATGCCGGCGTCGGAGGTGGACTATTTCCTCGGCTGACGGCAGGTCGTCACGTTCGATGGCCCGGCGGATGGCCTCGAGAGCTGCGTCCGTAAGCTGCTCGTTACCTCCCAGGGCTTGGACCAAGTGCTCACGCCCGCCGGACGATCCATGAGCGCGGCGATTCTTGTAGTACTTCTGCGCCAGGGAGTGCAGGAGGCCCGGAGAGGCGCGATTTTCTCGCAACTCTTGTTCTTCCGACTCAACGGCCCGCACCAGCGGGATGTCTGGTTGTGCTCTTGCGGCGGCGATGTGTTGCCAGCGCGTTCGGTTCCTGAGATGCCAATCCGGCAGCCTGCTTCTCAGCAGGTTGTCCAGGAGACGGAGCGCGTCGCGTCGGCCCCGAAGTCGGTTGCGCGCGTCCGCGAGCGTGGTGTCCACCTCCACGGGCCGCCGCGCCAGCGCGCGGGTGAACTCCATGAGGTGTTTGTTCGTGAGATCGGCGTCTTCGGCCGTAACGGCCTCACTCAGGTGCCACGCGCCGATGTCCTCGGGGAGTCCTGATCGGTAGAGGAGCTCGTTCAGGTGGTATTCGACGGATTCCAACTCGCGGAATTGCTCAGTGCGCAGAGCGAAGCGAATGACGGATTTCTGAATCTCGGGGCGGGCTGCCAACCACTCACGAACCTGGTCGCTCGCCTTTGCTTCGTCGAAGCCCGTGGGGCGAAGCATTCCCCATTTGTCCAGTCCGACCCGGAGCCACGCGGTGAGCTGGGACGCCTCGACCCGGTCCCGGTGCGTCTCGAGCGCTCGCGCGAGAAAACGCACGGGCAGTCCGATGGGTCGCGGAAGATCGGGTCCGGTCTGCGCGGCGCTTCCCGATTCGACCAGATAGTCCAGGTGGGCCGGAAGATGGTCCGACGGACAGGTGTCTGGCAGTTCGTCCCAGAACCGGTAGAACCGGCCGATCAGCGGTTCGGATGGAACGCCGAAGTAATCCCAGAGTTCCGTCGGCCCAAGTACGCGCGGATACAACTCCCGAAGCAGTGTTCCGAGCATCTCACCTCCGTAATCCTCGATCGCGCCGTCCCGAACCTGGTTCAGGATTTTCTGCAGTTGGTCGTCGCGGGCAGGCTCTCGGACAACGGTGTGAATCCATGCGTCGAGAGCGGGCTTCCGAACTCGAAACCACCACTTCTCGTCGTGGAACACACTCGAAAGAAGATCCGCGAGAGCCTGGTTGACCGGGGCATGCATGAGTGCTTTCGTGACGATCTCGACAACCATCTGCTTCTCGTCGCTGCGCTCGGGATCGGTGAGCAGACCCCGGAGTGCTGGCTCCAGGTCGGGGCTGACGAGCGCCGCAAGTGCCGACTCCGGCCATCGGTCCGCGTAGAGTCTGGATCGGTTGCCTGCGGTCTCGTCGAGGAGTAGTTCCCTTTGCTCGGGCTCGAAGGCCGACACGTCGCCGTACATCAGCACCGCGACTGGGTCCCGCTCGATTAGGAGTTCTCGGAGTTCGGGCGAAAACACAGCTAGCCACGCTGCCAAACCGCGGAGTGACGTGGGTGGCGCGCCGTCGTCACCGGCCAGAAGACTCAGGATGCGGCCCTGCGGCAATCCATCTGAGACCAGTCCGGCAAGGGTCCTGGCGGCCAGGAACGCTGCAAGGTTGGCGTGGGCCGGCTCAAACCGTCGCGGGGCAGGATCCGTGAAGAGACGGCTTCGAAGAGCCGCGCTCGCAGCCGCATGCATTGGGTCGCCATAGGCGGAGATCGGCACGTCTCCCGCATCCGTATCCGATTCGAACAGACAGTGTCGGGCACCTCCAGAGAGCAGGTGCACCGCCGAGAGCCACCCGGCGACCTCCAGGACGGCTGACAACGGGGCTTCGGGTTTCCCGATTTGATGTTCGTCGTTCAGTTCGCGCGCGACCTGTTCGATGCCTTGCTCGAACGTCTCCCGCCGCGTTTTCGGCCATTGCCCCGTAGCGGCGAAAGCCCTAATGAGGAGATCGAGCGTCTGCGGGTTCTCGAGCAAGGTTCCGAGCCCGCGGTCATGCGCTCCGAGGAGGAAACCGTCCGGGTCTGAGATGCCGTTGGCGTGGGAAACTACTTCACGGATTTCCTGGGCGGTCAGCGCGGTCAGGCGGAGCACCAAGACGGCGCCGTCCGGAGAAATGCTCCTCAGATGCGCCTTGTCGTTCTGGCCCAGCCAATCGGCGTCGCGGCAGGAGATCCGGAACGAGGGCGGGCGAAGCTGGTCGAGTCGCGCACGAATCCCATCGAACGGGGTACGCGCGTCCGGCTGCCCGGCGCGGACTTCGTCGAGGCCGTCAATGAACAGTGTGTGGTCTCGCCATGCCGGATGGGACGCAGGGTCCAAGGTCAGGAAGTCGCGGGCGGAGACGAACAGAACTCTGTCTTCGGATTCAGTTTCCTCCTTACGGAAAGCCGTCGTTTTTCCAGCACCCGGGTCGCCGAGCAGCACGTAGGCAGGCGTTCCACGGTAGTTGGCAAGCGGCTCGGGCGGGCCGATCTCGCCCTTGTCGCCGACCCGGCTGACCGTGCGGTCGAGGGTCAGTGCCATGGTTCCGTTAGCCACGACGCGGCGGGCTCCGAGAGAAACTCCATGAGCGGCACACCACCTTCACCGACCGTCAGGGTCCGGGATTTCGGGAACTTCGCGCGAAAGGCATCCAAACCAGAATGCGATCCGCGGAATGCACCCGACTTGACCTCGATCCCAACTAGTTGAGGTCGGCTCCGGCACACGAAGTCAACCTCGAGATCCCCCTCCCGCCAGTAGTAGAACCGCCTACCGAGAGTGCGTGCGGTCAGCAGATGTGCTCCTACCGCTGATTCCACGATCCGCCCCCAATGGGCCCGGTCCGCCTTGGCGTCGCGAAAGGTGTAGTCGGATATCGCGGTCATTAGTGCAGTGTTCAGCACATTGAGCTTGGGCGGGAATCCGCGGCGATGGGGAGCCTGCGCGAATTTCGGGAGGGCGGCGACCAGCCCCGCCGTGTCGAGGAGGTCGAGGTAACGGGCAAGAGTGGTGGTGTTTCCGGCATCCTGAAGGTGTCCCTGGAGTTTCCGATAGGACACGATCTGACCCGAGTACTCGGCGCTCATGTCGAAGAGGCGCTTCAGAAGGGCAGGTTTGTCTATGCGGGTCATGGCGAGGAGATCCCGCTCGACGCTCGGTTGAATGATCGAATGCCGGATGTAGTTGCCCCAGCGACCCGGCTGACCGACTAATCGGCCGGCGCCGGGATAACCGCCGTGGTACAGGAAGGTGTCCAAGTCGAAACCGAATGCCGCCTCCATCTCGCGGAACGACCAATGGTCGAACTGCACCCTCTCGAAGCGTCCTACCAGGCTTTCGGTCAGACCGGACTGCACCTGCATGGGAGCGGAGCCAAGGATGACGACGTGCAGCGGTCGATCGTCAAAGCGGTCGCGGTCCCAGAGTCCCTTGACCACAGTGGACCACTGCGGGATGTTCTGGACCTCGTCCAATACGAGCACGAAGCCCGCGCGGTTGTGTGTGGCCTCGCGCTCAGCCTCGCGCCGGGCCATTTCCCAGCGGCGGATGATCCATCCGTGGTCGAGCGTCCCTTGAGGCGCCATCGGCTCGGCCTCTGGGAAACCTTCAGAGATTGCCTCCGAGGGTGAGAGAGCGATCTCGGGCTGGTCGGTGGACCAGTAACGGCTCGGCCAGCCGATCCGGCCGAGGGCCTGCTTCACGGCGATGGTTTTCCCGCTCTGCCGTGGGCCGAACACCGCGACGATTCGGCGCGGCGGCTCGGCGAGGCGCTCGACAATCGTGCCGACTTGGGGTCTCTCGTAAGTGATCATGGATTACGGTATTGAGCAATTTTGCTCAAGTACATAATTGTAATGTTTCATTACTCCATTGAGCAATTTTGCTCAGTTAGGTAATCGGGCTATCCGCCGGGTGACGGACTGTGGGAATCGACCCCGCGCGGATCGGCGATGAATCCCCCGCGGAGCCGCGCGCCGCTGTGCTGGCTGAAGCCGGCGGTTCAAACCGTCAGCATCGCCCGTGCTCCTGAGGTCTCCCCGGAGACCGGTGCCATCCCGCTGTGTTGCGCCCCCCTCCCGCCGGGGGTGGGTTGTGCCGGTGCGAACACCGGCGGTCCCTGGCGTTCGACTGCTACGGGGTGGCGGCGGGGCCTTTCGGGTCGAACTGCCGGGGCCGGAAACCGGGGGCGTTGATGATGCTGGCGCTGTTCCCGGTCGCGCGGATGACGTAGAGCCCCCGGCGCTCGGCGTAGCGCGCGGCCTCTTCCTCGGCGCGCAGGTACGCCATTCCGCCGTAGATCCGCAGCCGGCGGAATACGGTGGGCAGCAGCTCGCGAACCTCATCGAGCAGTTCCACGAAACGGCGCACGTCCGCCACTTTCATGGTGGTCTTGACCTCCACCGCGACGACGTCCTCCCCGTTCGCGGCGAGCAGGTCAATCTCGCGGCGACGTGGATCGAGGGCAAGCTCGATCCGTGACGCGACCATTGCCACGTCCACGCCGCGCTCCCGGAGCAGGCGCGCCAGGTCGCCTTCAACGAGCGACTCGACCAGTTTTCCCCAGTGCCCGGTGAAGAGGAGTTCGCTGCGGCGGAGTTGCGCGTCGGTCTGACGCTGGCGCTCCCGGAGATCCTCCATGTCGCGCTCCGCGCGCCGCTGGCTCTCCTCGAAGCGGCGCCGCATCTCGCGCATTGCGATCCAGAACTCTCGCTTCGGGCTCGATGCGACTCTCCGGCGTTTCACGGTGGGCTCTCCAGGTTCGGCAGTGTAGTGACGCAGTCGGGACCACGACATCGGATCAGCGCGCGATCGGGCCGGCCCTCATGTTCTTGTCGGGAGGTGCCCTCTGCGCTGGTTTCGCGCTCCCGCGCGATGCCGGTCGGAGACCGGCGTTCCAAGCCGGCGGAGCCACCCCGCCGCTCGACGTCCCTGCTACGGGCGGAGGATCAGCTTGCCGGTGGTGGCGCGGCCTTCGAGGAGGCGGTGGGCCTCGGCGGCCTGGGCGAGGGGGAGTTCGCGGTCGATGGTGAGGTGGAGCTTGCCGCTCGCCACGGCGTCGAGGACTTCGCCGGCGCGCCAGCGGAGTTCGTCGGTGGTGGCGGCGTAGTTGGCGAGGGTGGGCCGGGTGACGAAGAGGGATCCGTGCTGGGCGAGGAGCAGGGGGTCGATCGGGGGGACCGGGCCGGCGGACTGGCCGTAGAGGACGAGCATCCCGCGCGGCCGGAGCAGTTCGAGGCTCTTCCGCCAGGTCGTCTCGCCCACCGAGTCGTAGGCGACCGCGAGTTGCTTGTCCCCGAGCTCCTCGCGGATCACCTCGGCGAAGTCCTGCTCGGTGTAGCGGATCACGGTGTCGGCGCCGGCGGCGAGCGCCGCCTCCGCTTTGGCTTCCGTGGAGACGGTGCCGAAGACGCGGGCGCCGAGCGCGCGGCACATCTGGCAGAGGAGCAGTCCCATCCCACCCGCGGCGGCGTGGACCAGCACGGGCATTCCGGATTGCACCCGGAACGTGGAACGGACCAGGTAGTGCGCGGTCATCCCCTGGAGGAGCGCGGCCCCGGCCTGCGTGGTCGTCACTCCGTCCGGCAGCTTGACCAGCTTCGCGGCCGGGCGAACCGCCTGCTCGGCGTAGCTGCCCATCTGCATCACCCAGCCGACCCGGTCGCCGGGCGCCAGGTCCGACACCTCGGCCCCAACCGCTTCCACGACCCCCGCGCCCTCGACACCCGGAGTGAACGGGAGGGGGACCGGGTAGAGCCCGGTGCGGTGGTAGGTGTCGATGAAGTTGACCCCGGCGGCTTCCACCCGGACGAGAGCGTCGCCGGGGCCGGGGGCCGCGTCGGGAGCGGAGCCGAGGCTCATCACCTCGGGGCCGCCGTGTTGCTGGATGCGGATGGCTTGGTGCATAAGGGGCCTCTGGGCGGCGCATCCTACATTGGGACCCCATGGACGAGAGTGACGATGGTTTCCTCGCGCCTGTGGGTTGAAGGACCGCCGGGGCGGCCAATGCGGACACCCCTCTTGAGCGGCCCCGGTCCCCGGGGTCACCATGTAGATCGCGGCACTCGGTGCCGCTGTTGAGGGTGTGTTCGCCGAGGACGCGCCGGGGTTCAGCCGGTGGATGTGTCGCCGTGTGGGTTCATGATCTGCCCACGGTGTTCTTCTTCCGGTGCTCCCGGCTTATCTCGGCGAGGAGCGCCCAGCCGTCGGCGGGGAGCGTCCAGACGACAAGAAGCATGATCAGCGCAAACCCGAGCGCTCCGGGGTAGTTCGCGATCAGGTACCAGATCCAGGAACTCTCCTCGACCATCTCCGCGCACCTCTCGACGCCCCAGCCGCAGTCCCACGACCCGACCAGCGCGCGGCTACCGGGGGTCAGCCCGAAGAAGATGTTTCCGTGTGTCATCTGGCCCAGCATGGCGCCACACCACGACAAATCTTGACGCTACCGGGCGAATGGTCCCCCGCATGGCTGGGCCCCCTACAATTCGCGGAAATGACGACCGGTTCCCCCACCGGTCTTGAGAACAAGATCGCCCGGCTCCCCGAGAGCGCCGGGGTCTATCTCTTCCGCTCCGCCGAGGGGAAGACGCTCTACGTGGGCAAGGCCGCTTCGGTCAAGGCGCGGGTGCTCTCGCACCTCCGCACCCCGCCGCCCGACGCCCGCAAGGGGAACCTGCTCTCGCAGATCGCCGACGTGGAGGTGGTGCTCACCGACTCCGCGCGCGAGGCCCTGCACCTCGAGAACAACCTCATCAAGACGCGCCGGCCCCGCTACAACATCCTCCTCCGGGACGACAAGAACCCGCCGCTGGTCCGGCTCACGATGAACGAGAAGTACCCGCGGGTCCACATCGTCCGGGGCGCCGGCACCGACGGCGCGGTGTACGCCGGTCCCTACTTCCCGGCGAGCCTGGCGCGGCGGAGCATGAGCCTGGTGCACCGGCTCTTCGGCATCCGGAACTGCCGCGAGCAGCTCAACGGCAAGCGCCCGCGCCCCTGCCTCCAGTACCAGATACGGCGCTGCGTCGCGCCCTGCGTGGACTCCATCTGCTCGGTGGAGGAATACCGGAAGACCTCGGAGGCCGCCCGCCTCTTCCTGCTCGGCCGGACCACCGAACTCTCGTCCTCGCTCACCCGGCGCATGCGCGAGGAGGCCGAAGCGGAACGCTTCGAGGAGGCCGCGCGGCTGCGCGACAGCCTGAAGCTGCTCGCGGAGCTGAACGACCGCCAGAAGATGGCCGCCGCCGAGGGCAAGGCCCGCGACGTGTTCGGCCTCTACCGGGAAGGGGACCGCGCCCAGTTGCAGGTGTTCCTGGTCCGGGGCGGCAAGGTGGTGGACCGGGACACGTTCTCGCTGTCCGACCTGCCGCCGGTGGACGACGCGGGGCTCGTGGAAGCGGCGATGAAGCAGTTCTACGAGATGGGGCGCCTGCCCCCGCCCCGGATCGAGGCGCCGCTCGACTTTCCCGAACGGGAACTGGTGGCGGAGTGGCTCGGCGAGAAGCGCGGCGGACGGGTCGAGGTCCACGTCCCGGTGAAGGGCGCCCGCCGCCGCATGGTGGACCTCGTGTGCCGGAACGCCCGGCTGGCGTTCGACCTCGACTTCCGGGAAGCCGGCCGGAAGGCCGCCGCGCGGGTCCGCGCGCTCCAGGAGGCCCTCCAGCTCCCCGCCGAGCCGCGCCGCATCGAAGCCTTCGACGTCTCCAACCTGGGCGGCCGCCAGGTAGTGGCCTCGATGGTGGTCTTCGAGCGCGGCGAGCCGCTCCCCTCGGCCTACCGGAAGTTCCGCATCCGCACCGTCAAGGGGAAACCCGACGACTACGCCTCGATGCGCGAGGTCGTGCTCCGCCGCTACCGGAGGGTGCTCACCGAGGGAGCGGAGCTTCCGGACCTGATCCTGGTGGACGGCGGGCGTGGCCAGCTCAGCTCGGCGGCGGCCGCCCTCCACGACCTTGGGCTGACCCACATCCCGCACGCGGGCCTCGCGAAGCGCGAGGAGGAGATCTTCCTGCCCGGCGTCCCGGAGCCGCTCCGGCTGCCTCGCAACTCGCCGGCGCTCCATCTCCTCGAGCGCGCCCGGGACGAGGCGCACCGGTTCGCGATCACCTTCCACCGCAAGAGCCGCCGGGCCGAGACGCTCCGTTCGGCGCTCGACGGGGTGCCCGGCATCGGCCCCCGCCGGCGGCAGGCGCTGCTGACCCGCTTCGGCAGCTTGCGCCGGGTGACGGAAGCCTCCGAAGCGGAGCTCGCCGAAACCGTGGGCCGGGCGCTGGCCGCGACGCTGCACGCCCGCCTCCATCCCGGCCCGTAGAATCCCGACGCTTCATGACGGCAACGGACACCTCACCGCGTCGCGGGCGCAAGCGCCTCCTCTCCGGGATGCGGCCCACCGGGTCGTCCCACCTCGGGCACCTGGTGGGGGCGTACCGCAACTGGGTGGCGATGCAGGACGAGTTCGACGCCTTCTACTGCATCGTGGACTGGCACGCGCTGACCACCGACTACAAGGACACCAGCGACCTCCGGGCGAGCACCCTCGAGATCGCCACCGACTGGCTCGCGGTAGGACTCGATCCGAAGCGCTGCACGCTCTTCGTCCAGTCCCAGGTGCCCGAGCACGCCGAACTCCACCTGCTGCTCTCGATGGTCGTGCCGCTCGGCTGGCTGGAGCGCGTCCCGACCTACAAGGAACTGATCAAGGAACTCAAGGAGAAGGATCTCCACACCTACGGGTTCCTCGGGTATCCGGTGCTGCAGGCGGCCGACATCCTCATGTACGACGCCGCGGTGGTGCCGGTCGGCGAGGACCAGAAGCCCCACGTGGAGCTCACCCGCGAGATCGCCCGCCGGTTCAACCAGTTCTACGGCGACGTGGTCACCGAACCCGCGGTCCGGCTCACCCCGTCGCCCCGCCTGCCGGGAACCGACGGACGCAAGATGTCGAAGAGCTACGGCAACGTCATCGGCATCGCCGAAGACGAGGATTCGGTCCGCGGGAAGCTCAAGACCATGATGACCGACCCGGCGCGGAAGCGGCTCCGGGATCCGGGCGATCCGGCGAAGTGCCCGGTGTTCGACCTGCATCGCATCTTCTCCGACGGCGAGACGCAGAACTGGGCCGCCGAGGGCTGCCGGTCGGCCGGGATCGGCTGCATCCAGTGCAAGAACGCGCTGGCGGACCACCTGGTCGCGGAGATCGCGCCGATCGGCGAGCGGCGCCGGGAATACGAGAAGCGGCCCGACGACGTCCGGGACGTACTGGCCGCCGGCCGGCGCGAGGCGTCCGAGGCGGCCCGCGCCACCATGGAGCGGGTGCGCGCCGCCGTTCGTCTTCCCGAAGCTCGATGAAGGCGGTCCTCTACCAGCCGGAGACCGAATTCGGGACCCCCGGCCAAGGGTTCCACATCCGCTTCGACGCCGGCGAGGACTCCCCCGCCGAGGACGGTTTCGATGGCCCGCTGGAACTGCTCCTCCGCATGGTGCGCGAGGGGCAGGCCGATCCGCTGCGGATCGAGATCGCCTCCATCACCCGGCAGTACCTCGAGACCCTCGAGCTCCTCGAAATGCTGGACCTCCGGGTGGGGTCCGAGTTCCTCAAGATGGCGACCGCGCTGCTCCGGCTCAAGGCGCGCCGCCTCCTGCCCCGGCCCCTCCCGGCGGCTGCCGGAGCGGAGGCGGACCCGCTGGCCGATCTGGAGGACCGCCTCCGGGACTACGCCCGCTACCGGGACGCCGCGCGCACGTTGCGGGAGAGCCTCGAGGCGCGCCGCGCGGTGTGGGTCCGGGAGCCCGCGCTCGGGTTCGTGGAGGGGGAGGCGGCGAACGGCGACGCCGCGGGCGCCGAGCCGGAGACCCTCCTCCAGGTGGACCTGTTCGCGGTGGTCGAGGCTTTCCGGCGGGTCGTCGTCCGCGCGCGGGCGCGGCCCTCGGTGCCCGTCCCCGAACGCCGCATCTCCATGGCGGTCCTGATCGGCCGTATCGAGACCGCCGTCCCCCCCGGCGTCGAGGCGGACTTCGAGGAACTCCTCTTCGAGGTCATCGAGGGCAACGTGGACCGGGGAACCCTGGTCGCGGCGTTCCTCGCGATCCTCGAACTGGCCCGGCGCCGCCGGATCTCGGTGGGCCAGGACGAGAACTTCGGTCCGATCCGCATCGCCGGGGTGGCTTCCGATTGAGGTCCTGCCCGTGAAATCCGAGACCGCCGGCGCGGAGGCGCCCGGGCCGGCCTTGGACCGGGAACGGCTCGCGGCCGCGGTCGAGGCGCTGCTCTTTTCCCACGGGGCGCCGGTGCCGGGGGAACGGCTGGCCGAGGTGCTCGAGCGCGACCTGAAGGAGGTGCTCGCCGCCCTCGAGGAGCTGGAGATACGGTATTCGGCCCTCGAGTCCGGACTGCGGCTCGCCCGGATCGCGGGGGGCTTTCAGCTCACCACCCGGATGGAGTGGAGGGACGCCATCGAGCGCCTCATCGCGCCGAAGCGGGAGCAGGCGCTGACCGAGGCGGCGCTGGAAGCGCTGTCCGTCATCGCCTACCGGCAGCCGATCACGCTGCCCGAGCTGAACGAGATCCGCGGGGTGAACTCCCACAGCGTGGTCACCACCCTCATGAAGCACCGCCTGGTCCGTTCCCGGGGGCGCAAGCAGGTCGTCGGCCGACCGCTCCTCTATGGGACCACGAAGGACTTCCTCGAGCGATTCGAGCTGGACCGGCTGGAGGACCTGCCGCAGCTCCGCGAGTTCGAGGAGACCCTGGCGTCGGCGGCGCCGGTTCCGGCGGAGTCGGGCGCCGGTCCCGCTGGCGGTGCCGAGACTGCCGAGGTCTCCGAATGACCGCCGAGCGGCTCCAGAAACTCATCGCGGCCGCCGGGATCGCGTCGCGGCGCAGCGCGGAGCGGATGATCGCCGAAGGCCGGGTCACGGTGGACGGCGAGGTGGTCAACGTCCCCGGGGTGCGCGCGGACCCGGCGCTCCACGACATCCGGGTGGACGGAGCGCGGCTCCGGAAGCTCGGCAAACCGCGGCGGTACGTGATCCTCAACAAGCCCATCGGTCACCTGACCACCCGCTCGGACCCGGGACGCCGTTCCACGGTCATGGATCTGCTGCCGCATTCGTTCCGCTCGCTGGTCCCGGTCGGGCGGCTGGACGGCAACAGCTCGGGACTCGTGCTGCTGACCGACGACGGGGAGCTGGCGCAGCGGGTCACGCATCCGCGCTACCGGCTCCCGAAGACCTACTACGCCACCGTCCGCGGGCTTCCCGAGGAGGACGTGCTCGAGCGGGCGCAGCGGGGCGTCCGGGTGGACGGCGAGGGGCTGCGGCTCGACCAGGTCGAGGTCATCGCCCGCTTCCCGCACCGGGCGGAGTCGAAGCGCCGCGCGCGGCTCCGGGTCACCCTCCGGGGCGGCCGGAACCGCGAGATCCGGCGGGTGCTGAGCGTCCTCGGCCATCCGGTCCTCGAGCTGCACCGCACCCGGATCGGCTGCCTCGCCGACACCGGGCTCACTCCGGGGGGCTGGCGCAAGCTGCGCGGGGAGGAGGTGGACGAACTGCGGGAGCTCATCCGGCGCTGCGCCGGGGAGCCGGCGGCGCCCGCCCCGCCGGCGGGGTCGAAACCGGCGGCTCCTGCCGTCCAGCCCCCGGCCGCGGCGTTCGTGGTGGCCATCGACGGGCCCGCCGGTTCCGGAAAGACGTCCGTGGCCCGCGCGGTCGCCGAGCGGTTCGGGTTCGCCTACTTCAACACCGGGGCGTCGGTGCGCGCGGTGGCGCTCGCGGCGATGCGGCAGGACCTGGATCTCGATGAAGGCCCCTCCCTCAGGACCCTCGCCTTCCGGGTGATCCTCGACCCGGAAGGCCGCGTGTTCCTCGACGGCGAAGACGTGTCCGAAGCCGTCCGCGCGCCCGAGGTCTCCGCCGGGGCTTCCCGGGTGGCCGTCCATCCCGAGCTGCGCGAGGTGCTGGTCGAGCGCTGGCGGCAGTTCGCGGCGGGCGGCGGCGTGGTCGAGGGTCGGGACATCGGCACCGTGGTCTTCCCCGACGCCCCGGTGAAGGTCTTTCTGGACGCGAGGCCGGAGGTCCGGGCGCAGCGCCGCTCCTCGGACGAGGGGGACCGCGACGTGGGCGCCGTCCAGTCCGAGCTCCGCCACCGCGACCACACGGATTCCGGCCGGGCCGTGGCGCCACTCCGCCGAGCGCAGGACGCCCACCATCTGGACACGAGCGACCTCACGCTCGAGGAGACCGTCGCCCGGGTGGCGGAACTGGTGGAGACGGCGCGATCTCGCTCCCGCAACTAAGGAAGACCGGCCTCCATGTGGGCTAACATATGTGCATGCGTTTGCACATTCACATCGACGACGCGCTGATTGCCCGCGTGGACGAGATCGCCGGACCGCGGGCGCGGAGCGAATTCGTACGCAACGCGGTCCAGGCGGCCGTGGAGAGCCGTCGTCGGTGGGATTTGATCGAACAGGCGGCCGGCGCCGTCAGTGAGCGGCAGCACGAGTGGGACGCGGATCCGGCCGAGTGGGTGCGGCAACAGCGGCGCGGCGATCCCGACCGCATCGGTTGATGGGAATGCTCGCGCTCCTCGACACCACCGTGCTCATCGACCATCTGCGCGGGCGGCCCGCGGTGCAGCGGCTTCGTGAACTGCGGAAACGGGGAGACGTTCCGGGGACGACGGCAATCAACATCGAGGAGGTATACCGGGGCCTTCACCCCCGGGAGGTCGAGCGTGCCCTGCTGTTGTTCGATGGCCTTCAAATACACCCGCTTGGACTCCGGGAAGGCAGGATCGCGGGTAGGTGGCGCCAGCGGTTCGCAGCGCGAGGCCGGACGCTGGCACAGGCTGACTGCCTGATTGCGGCGGCAGCGCAGTCGGCCCGAGCGGTCCTCGTGACCGGGAATCCGAAGGACTTCCCGATGGAAGACGTCCGCATCGAACACTGGCCGGTGGGCGAGTAGCTCCGGCAGCGCGACACCCACGGAGGAGCGGTGTCCCCCCGTGGGGACGACGGGCGGCGCTGGCCACTTCTTTGGTGGCTCGGCTTCTCTCGGTTTCCCGAGGAGCAAACGTGCTCGAACGCACGGGACGCCGGAGGCCGAAGCCTCCCGAGGCCCGCCGTCCCCAGAGCGGACCCGCCACGCTACCAGAGCCCTCGTCAAGTCCGCCATGAAGACAAGGGGGAGCGGGTCCGCTGAACCCCGGCGGACCGGGGGTGGAACCGCGAGGCGGACGGCTTCGTAGACATCTGGGTGATGCGCACCCGGCCCGGCGAGCGGAGGAGCGCCGCGGCCTCCGCGGCGCGCCGCCACCCATGAGACACGCCGTGCGCGCGCTGCTCCGCGACGGCGGCTACGCCGGGCTGGCGGTCACGGTCGTCGCCCTCGCGGTGGGCGCGAACACGGCAGTCTTCACGGTCGCCTACGGGGCGCTCTTCGCGCCGCTGCCCTACCGCGCTCCGCAGGAACTCGTCCGGGTGGCGACCCAGTTCCCGACGATGGGCTTCGACAGGTTCTGGATCTCGGCGCCCGAATACCTCGAGTACCGCGAGTGGAGCGCGTCGTTCGCGGAGGCCGGGGCGTTCAACACCGGCATGGCGTCGGTGGTGGGGACCGGGGACCCCTTCCGCGCCCAGGAAGCCGCGGCGACGGCGAGCCTCTTCCGGACCCTGGGGATCTCGGCCTCGCTGGGGCGGGTGTTCACCGACGCGGAGGACCGCCCCGGGGCGGAGCCCGTCATGGTGCTCTCCGACGGACTCTGGCGGCGCGCCTTCGGGGCGGCCCCGGATGTCCTCGGCCGCCGCCTCACGGTGGACGGCGTCCCGCGAACCGTGATCGGGGTCCTGCCGCCCGGGGTGGACCTCCTCGACCGCCGCGTCGAGTTCTGGACCCCGCTCGCCCTCGACCCGGCGGACCTGCCGGGCCGCGGGTCCCACAACTACATCATGGTGGCGCGCCTCGCCCCGGGGACCACCATCGAGGCGGCCCGCGCCGAACTCCCCGCGCTGCTGGAGCGCTGGCGCTCCGAGTCCGCCGATACCCACGCGCCGCATCCCGAGTTCCACCCGGTGATCCTGGTGGACCTCCATGAGGAAGTCGTCGGCGACCAGGGCGCCCGCCTGCTCGCGCTGCTCGCCCTCTCGGCGCTGCTGCTGCTCGCCGGCTGCGCCAACCTGGCCAACCTCGTCGTGGGCCGCGCCGAGTCGCGGCGGGGCGACATCGCCCTCCGCGCCGCGCTCGGCGCGGGCCGCGCGGGAGCGGCCGGGCCCTTCTTTCGGGAGGCGGTCCTGCTCGCCGTCGCCGGCGGCGCGCTCGGACTCCTGTTGGCGCAGGCGGGCGTGTCCGCGCTGCTCGCCGCCTATCCGGGCGGGGTCCCCCGGATCGCCGAGATCGAGATCTCGGGCCCCGTGCTGGTCTTCGCCCTGCTCGCGACCGCCGCCACCGCGGTGGTCTTCGGCGCCGCCCCGGTCACCGGGCTCGCGACCGCGGGACGCGAGGCGCAACTGCTCGGCACCCTGCAGGCCGGCGGCAAGCGCGTCACCGGCGGCCGCCGCCGGCTCCGGAACGGGCTCGTGGTGTTCGAGGTGGGACTGTCCGCGGCGCTGCTGATGGCGTGCCTCCTGCTGGTCCGCAGCCTGTTCGCGGTCCAGGCCACGGATCCGGGCTTCGACCCGGACCACCTCGCCACCTACCAGACCTACCTGCCGGAGACCGCCTACCCGGCGGCCCCGGAGCAACTCGCGTTCCTCGAGCGGCTCCGCGCGGAGGCCGCGTCGGTTCCCGGCGTCGAGGCGGTCACCTACATGAGCGGCCTGCCGCCGCGGCGCCGGCTGAACGCGAACGACACGGCGCTCGAGGGCGTGCCCGAGGGCGAGGGGCACCCGGCCCACAACATGGACTACTGGCAGTTCGCCGGGCCGGGGTACTTCGAGGCGATGGGGATCCCGCTGCTCTCCGGCCGCGGCTTCACCGCGTCGGACGACGGCGGGGCGACCCCCGTGGCGGTGGTGAACCGCACCGCGGCGGAACTGTTCTGGCCCGGGCAGGACCCGATCGGCCGGCGCCTTTCTCCCGGGCAGGAGGTCCCGTGGTTCACGATCATCGGCGTCGCGGGGGACGTGAAGCAGGGCGGACTCGAATCCGAGACTGGCACGGAGGTCTATTTCCACTACCCGCAGACCGCCGAGGCCGTCGGCTTCGCCCCCCGGACCGTGAACGTCGTGGTGAAGTCGAGCCTGCCGGCGCCGGCGCTGGCGCCCGCGATCCGGGAGGTGACCCACCGGCTGGACCCGTCGTTGCCGGTGGACTCCTTCCGGCCCATGACCGAGGTGATCCGCGCCTCGGTCGCCGGGCCCCGTTTCCTCGCCCTGCTGGCCGGGGTGTTCGCGGTCCTCGCGGTGCTGCTCGCCGCCGCCGGCGTCTATGGGGTGATCTCCGCCCTCGTGACCGAGAGGACCCCGGAGCTCGGAGTGCGCATGGCTTTCGGCGCCGCGCGGCCGGACGTCCTGGGGCTGGTGTTCCGCCACGGGATGCGGCTCGCGCTGCCCGGTCTCGCGCTCGGCCTCATCGCCGCGTTCGCCGCGAGCCGGTTCCTCGCGAGCATCCTCTTCGGGGTCGCTCCCGGCGACCCCTCGTCGTACCTGGTGGCCTTCGGTGTCATCCTCGGGGTGGCGGCCGTCGCCTGTCTGCTCCCGGCCGTCCGGGCGACCCGCATCCAGCCGACCGCGGCGCTCCGCCACGGCTGAGGGGCCGCGCCGGCTCGCAGTCCTCCGGTCTCGCCGGATCAGCCCCTGGCGGCGCGCCAGGTGTCCACGCAGGACCGGTAGTTGGCGGCGATCTGCGCGATCGCGTCCGCCTCGCCGAGCTGGCCGTTCAGGCACGCCCCGAGCGGCTCCCGGAAGTTGGTGCGGCCGACCGCAAACCCGATGAAGCCGTCCACCGGCGCGGCCACCCGGAGCCATTCGTGCACCTGGGCGGCGTCGGAACCGCGGCCCAGCACGATGGAGCCGACGCGCTCCCGGCCCGGTCCGCTGCGGACCGCCGCCGCGACCCGTTCCGCGTCCTCGGCCCGGTCCACGCCCTCGATCTTCCAGATGTCCGGTTCGATCCCGAAGTCCTGGATCATGTGGATGGCGCGCACCATGTGGCCGGGCCGCAGCTCCCGGTCGTAGGCGGCGCCGGCTTCCTTGTCCTCCGGCGTCGTCGCCGGCACCAGGAGCTCGAACATGAACAGGCGCCGCTCGGGACCGTGGAGGTAGTCGGAAACCAGTTGCAGCCGGCTGAGCTGCACCGCCGTGTCGGCCACGGGATCGTCGGGGTGCAGCCGCACCAGCACCTTCACGATCTGCGGCCGGTGGTAGCGGATGTGCGTCACCCAGCGCACCCCGTATTCGAAGTCGAAGACCGGCTGGCCGCTCTTTTCGATGCACATCGCCCGCGGAATCCCCCGCGCCGCCGCGTCGGCGAGGATCTGGCTCCCGAACTGCGCGTCCACCAGGATTCCGACCTGCTCCTTCGGCACCCCGTCCTCGATCGCCTGCAGGAGGCCGCGGTAGATCAGGCTCTTCGCGGCGGCGACGGGGGCGAACCCGTCCTTCGCCGTTGAGATCTCCGGAGCCCCGCGGAAGCCGAAGTAGGACTTCGTGAAGCTGCCCCGGTGGTCGAAGGGCTGGATGAAGAGCGGCTGGTCGTAGCCGATGGCGGAGGGTCTGTTCATGAAGGGCGGGGGTGTTTCGGGGGTGGGTGGAGGGGGCGAGAGTGTACGGGTTCGGCCGCCGCCCGCGGCCGGGTGCCGCCGCTAGAATCGGCCTCATGGGCTCGCTGGCGGTTCGGGAGCAGCGGCGGCGGACGCCGGTTTCCGAGCTGGAGTTCGCGGGCTGCACTCCGGTTCGGGCCTCGGTGGCGGAGATCGAAGGACCCGAGTGGGAGGGGCGCCGGCTGGAGTACTGGCACCGGGAGACGGAAACGGCGTGGAGGGTCGAGGCGTCGGTCAGTCCCTACCACGAGGGTCCCGCGGCGCGGCTGGTGGCGCTGGTGCGGCAGATCTGCATGGCGCGGGGTTCGGGAGCGGAGTACTTCGGCAACATGGACCTGCGGTTCCGGGAAGACGAGGGGACGCTGGGCGACATCATGCAGGCGGACCAGACCGTGTACCTGCACCCGGGCCGAGCGAGGCTGCCCGGGCCCGCTCACCTGATCGTGGGGGAGGACGACTTTCCCGACGTCGTGCTGGAGGTGGACCACACGACGGACGTGCGGCGCGGGAAGCTCGTCGCCAACGAGGAATGGGGCTTTCCCGAGGTATGGGTGGAGACGCCCGACCGGGAGGCGCCGAGCCGCCCCCGGAGTCTTCGTCCCGGGCTCCGGATCCACCTGCTGGAAGCCGGCCGGTACGTCGAGTCGGAGGCAAGCCGCGCGTTTCCGGGCTGGCGCGCGGAGGAAATCCATCGCGCGCTGAACGAGTTCGCGCTCTCCGCGGAAACCGAGGCGGATCTGTGGCGGGTGGGACGGGCGCTGGGAGAGCGTGAGGGGACCGCGCCGGAGGACGACGCGCTCATGCGCCGCATGGAGCAGCGCGGACACGCCCGGGGAATGGCGGCCGGCCACGCCCGGGGAATGGCGGCGGCGGTGATCCGGATGCTCCGGCGGCGCGGGATCGAGGTCTCGCCGTCCCGGGTGGCGACCCTGATCGCGGATACCTCCGCGGATCGGGTCGTTGAGGCGGCCCTCGCCGCCGACAGCGAAGCCGACTTCCTCGCCCGGCTCGGCGGCTGAGCCGCGGGGTCGCCTCCGGTGCGGCCGGGGGCGATGGACACTGTGCGTTTCGCCCGCCTCCGGCGGGCGGTGCCGGTCTGAAGACCGGCGCTCCCTGCCTTTAGACTCCCGGGAAGTCCATGGAGCCCGATCACATTGTGGTGCGGGGCGCCCGGCAGCACAATCTCAAGAACATTTCCGTTCGCATTCCGAAGAAGCGCCTCGTCGTCCTGAGCGGGGTCTCGGGGTCGGGAAAGTCGTCGTTGGCGCTCGACACCCTCTACGCCGAAGGGCAGCGCCGCTACGTCGAGTCGCTGTCCAGCTACGCCCGGCAGTTCCTGGGGCAGATGGACAAGCCCCTCTACGACACGATCCAGGGGCTTTCGCCGACCATCTCGGTGGACCAGAAGTCGGCGAGCCACAACCCGCGCTCGACGGTCGGCACCATCACGGAGATCTCCGACTACCTGCGGGTGCTCTTCGCCCGGGTCGGCGCGGCCCACTGCCCGCGGTGCGGACGCGAGGTCAGTCCGCAGACGGCGCAGGAGATCGTGGAGGAACTGGCGCAGTTGCCGGCCGGCACCCGCTTCCTGCTGCTGGCGCCGGTCCTCGAGAACCGGCGGGGGGAGTTCCGCTCCACCCTCGAGAGCATCCTGCGCCGCGGGTTCTCGCGGGCCCGGATCGACGGCGAGGTCCAGCTCATCGAGGAGACCGCGGCCCTCGAGAAGCGGAAGAAGCACAACGTCCAGATCGTCGTGGACCGGCTGACCCGCAAGGACCCCGCCGGCGAAGAGTGGCGGGGACGGGTCACCGACTCGGTGGAGACCGCGCTTCGCGAAGGGGACGGCATCGTGATCGCTGCGGTCGAGGGGGAGGACGGCGACCGCATCTTCTCGGAGAAGAACGGCTGCCCGAGCTGCGGGATCGGATTCCCCGAGATCTCGCCGCAGCTCTTTTCCTTCAACAGCCCGCAGGGGATGTGCAAGGAGTGCAACGGGCTGGGCGCCCGGAGCGAGGTGGACGAGGACCTGGTGGTCCCCGATCCCCGCCTGAGCATCAACGACGGGGCGGTGGCGTTCTGGGGCCGGTTCGGGGAGCGGGACGGCTGGGAGGCGACCGTGGTCCGGGGGGTGGCGAAGCGGTTCGGGGTGGACCTCGACCGCCCGTGGGCGCGCCTCGCCGCCGGCAAGCGGAAGATCCTCCTCTGGGGGTCCGGCCGCGAGCGGATTCCCGTCAAGTACCAGCGGAGCTCGCGCGCGGTTCACTGGGAGGGGGTCCTCAACCTGCTGAACCGGCGGATGCGGGAAACGTCCTCCGACCGGGCGCGGCGCTACTACGCGCGCTTCTTCTCGAGCCGGGCGTGCCGGGCCTGCGGGGGGACCCGGTTGCGGCCGGAGGCGCTCGCCGTCAACGTGGGCGGCCGGACCATCGCGGACGTCTCTTCGATGTCCATCGAGGACGCGCTCGGGTTCATGGGAAACCTCGAACTGGAGGGCACCGCGCTCGTCATCGGGGCGGAACTGCTGAAGGAGATCCGGAACCGGCTTCGCTTCCTCGCCGACGTGGGGCTGGGCTACCTGTCGCTCGACCGGCTGGCGCCGAGCCTCTCCGGCGGCGAATCGCAGCGCATCCGGCTGGCCAGCCAGATCGGGTCCGAACTCACTGGCGTCATCTACATCCTCGACGAGCCCTCCATCGGGCTCCACCCCCGCGACAACGGAAAGCTGCTGGAGGCGCTGCACCGGCTCCGGGACATCGGCAACACCGTCGTCGTGGTCGAGCACGACCGGGAGACCATCGAGTCCGCCGACCACGTCCTGGACTTCGGCCCCGGCGCCGGGGTCTACGGGGGGGAGGTCGTCGCCGAAGGGACGCCCGCGGAGATCCGGGACGAGCCGAAGTCGCTCACCGGGCGCTATCTGCGCGGCGACCTCGACATTGCGGTGCCCCCACGGCGGCGGTCCTCCCGGCACTCGGTCCGGATCGTGGGGGCCCGCGCGAACAACCTCAAGGAAGTGGACGTGGCGATTCCGCTGGGCGCCCTCACCTGCGTCACCGGAGTCTCCGGCGCCGGCAAGAGCACGCTCGTCTACGAGGTGCTCTACCGGGCGCTCGCCCGCGCGCTGCACCGCTCGGAACGGCCGGTGGGGAAGCACTCCCACATCGAGGGGATCGAACGGATCGGCCGGGTGGTGGACATCGACCAGTCCCCCATCGGCCGCACCCCCCGTTCCAATCCGGCGACCTACACCAAGGTGTTCGACGGCATCCGTTCGCTCTTCGCGGCGCTGCCCGCGGCGCGCGCCCAGGGCTACAAGCCGGGGCGCTTCTCCTTCAACGTGCCCGGCGGGCGGTGCGAGCACTGCCAGGGCGACGGGGTGATCCGCGTCGAGATGCACTTCCTCGCGGACGTCTTCGTGACCTGCCAGGTGTGCGGCGGCCGCCGGTTCAACGACCAGACGCTGACCGTGCGCTACCAGGGCCGCTCCATCGCCGACGTGCTCGACCTCACGGTGAGCGAGGCCGTCCCGGTGTTCCGCTCCCAGCCCGGCATCCTCCACATTCTCGAGACGCTCCAGGACGTGGGGCTCGGCTACATCCGGCTCGGACAGCCCTCCCCGACCCTGTCGGGCGGCGAGGCGCAGCGGGTCAAGCTCTCGCGCGAGCTGGCGAAGCGGTCCACCGGCGACACGCTCTACATCCTCGACGAGCCCACCACCGGCTTGCACTTCGACGACATCGCCCGCCTCCTGCGGGTGCTCGATCGCCTGGTGGACGCCGGGAACACCGTGGTGGTGATCGAACACAACCTGGACGTGATCAAGACCGCGGACCACCTCGTGGATCTCGGGCCGGACGGCGGCGGGCGCGGCGGGGAGCTCGTCGTCTGCGGGACTCCCGAGGCGGTGTCCCGGCACGCCGGGTCGTGGACCGGGCGCTATCTGCGCGAGATCCTCGAACCGGCGCCGGCCGCCCGGCGCGCTTCCTGAAGCCGTGTACCGCAGTTACCGGACCGGGGTGGGGTTCGGCGGCGGGGCCATGCCCACCGGGGTCAAGCAGCTCATCCTGATCACCGGCGGGGTGTACCTGGTCCAGCTCCTGGTCCCGGCGGTCACCGTGTTCTTCGGGCTCTACCCGCCCGCGGTGCTCTCGCTCCAGGTGTGGCGCCTGTTCACCTACATGTTCCTGCACGGCGGCCTGTTCCACCTGTTGATGAACATGTTCGTGCTCTACATGTTCGGGTCGCAGCTCGAGCAGGTCTGGGGACGGCGCCGCTTCCTCCGCTACTACCTGCTCTGCGGCGTCGGGGCCGGACTCTTCGCGCTGCTGCCGCTGCCGGCGTTCTTCGACGCGCTCCACATCGGCGCGTCGGGGGCGGTGTACGGGCTGCTCCTCGCCTTCGGACTCCTGTTCCC
Source organism: Acidobacteriota bacterium (assembly GCA_022826195.1). Classification (GTDB taxonomy): domain Bacteria; phylum Acidobacteriota; class Vicinamibacteria; order Marinacidobacterales; family Marinacidobacteraceae; genus Marinacidobacterium. Next base: position 11,974 of record JAJDVI010000058.1, on the reverse strand, counting down.
GTCGGCGCAGGTCTACCTGCTCGGCATCTTTCCCATGAGCGCGCGGCACATGGTGATCCTCTTCGGGTTCATTTCGCTGGCGGGTTCCCTGTCGGCGACGTCCGGCGGGGTGTCCCACATCGCCCACCTCGGGGGGCTGGTGGTGGGATACGTCCTGCTGCGGCGGGACGGCCTGCTCCCGCGATACCGCTCCCGGCTGGGGGTCCTGTGGAACGATCTCCGGCGCCGCCGGCGGCGCGCCCGGTTCGAGCGGTACTACGAGGAGCACGAGCGGAAGCGGTCCGAGACGCTTCACTAGCGTTTCGGCGGACCGTCGCGCAGGTTGAGGCGGCCGGCATCGCCTTCCGAGAGTTCCCCCTTTGACTCGGGGCGGGAGGTCTTGTTACAAAGGGCAGTGCGCCGGCCCCGGCTGGCCTCCGCGGTTTTCCCGTCCGTCGCCGTCAAGGGGCCGACCGAGGAGGCTGCCATGAGATTCCGCTTTACCGCCGCGGCTGCGGCCGCGTTCGCGCTCCTGATCGTTCCCCCGGCATTGGCTCAGGATCCTCCCGCCGAAGAGGAGGAGTTCGTGGAAGCGCACGAGATCACCCTCGACAACGTCGGGGAGGAATTGGTCGTGCGTGGACGGATCCAGAGAACCGAGAGCAACCCCGTCCAGGGCGTCACGATCCACTTCGACCGGACCCACATCGACTACCCCTTCCGGGTGTTCATCCCCCGGGAGGATCTCGGTGACTGGGAAGGAACCGACCCGGTGAAGGTCTATGCCCGGGGGCGCATCATCAAGATCAGCGGCGAGATCGAGGAACAGGGCGAACTGCCTTACATCCGCGTTAGCGAGCGCAGTCAGATCGAGATCGTTCCCCGGCAGCGCCGCCGCCGGCGCAGGCCCCGTGGGGATGATCCGGCCGAGGCGATCCGGGCGGCGGCCGCGGTGTCGAACGCCACCGTGATCTCCGCCGGCCGCTAGCGCGCCAGCGCCGGACCGGACGCCGCCCGCGTTTCATCACGGGCTGCTATAACAGGACTACGCCGCCCTCGCCGGCTTCCGCGGTCCGCCTGTCCGCCGCCGCCACGGGGCCGGCCGGGGAGGCTGCCATGACAATCCGCAACCGGCACGCGGCGGTGGCCGCGTTCGCGCTCCTGATCGCCCCGGTGGCGTTTGCGCAGGCCCCCCCAACCGCGGAAGAGGTCGAGGTGGTGGCGGTCGGGGACGTGACTGCCGAGCACGTCGGCGAGGAACTCACCGTCGGAGGCCGGGCCCTCGATGTGCGGAGGATTCAGGGGTCCGGCCTGCACATCTCCTTTCTGTCCGGGTTCCTGGTCCTCATCCCGGAGTCCCACATGCACCTGTGGACCGGCGTGGACCCGATCAAGCGCTACAAGGGACGGAACCTGCGGATCACCGGCGAGGTCATGGAGGAGAACGACCAGTTGTTCCTCGGGGTCACCGATCCGGACCAGATGGAAGTCATCCAGCGGCAGCGCCGCCGCCGCCGCTGAAGCGCGGGCAAGGCGCGCCGGGCTGCACGGCCCGGGTGGCGTACCGGCTTGGAACGCCGGCCGAAGCCGGCGTTCCAAGCGATCCCTCAGCGGTTATCCACGCTCCACTTCCCGGCCCCCGTCATCGCGATGAACAGGAACAGGAAGCAGTAGAGCACCGCCAGTTCTCCCCGGTTCTCGATCGGGAACCAGCCGAGCATCATTCCGGCGTCGTCGGTGCGGAACTGGTGCGCCATGAAGTAGGCCACCGCCATCTGGCCGCTCGAGATGAAGGCGGCGATTCCGGTCATGAAGCCCAGCATGAGAGCGAGTCCGCCGAAGAACTCGATCACCCCGGCCAGCCCCATCAGGGACATCAGTTCGCGCTGCGTCCCGCCCATGACCCCGAAGAGCTTCTGGGCGCCGTGACAGAGGAACAGAAAGCCGGACACGATGCGCAGGAGCGCATACGCGGTGTCCTTGTGCTGGTCGAGCATGGTCTTCATGGTGGTCTCCTTTCCCGCAACCGCGGGGTTTTCGTCAAAAGTCCATCAGGATCGTGTACTTGGCGATGAGCGCCCGGTCGAGCCGGTTGCCCATCGGGTCGCGCCGGTCGTTCAGCACGATGAAGAAGTCGGAAAGGGGCCGGTGGATCAGGTTGAAGCGGATGTTCGAACTCCAGTCCTCGGTGACGTTGTTGTACTGGATGAGCGCGTTCAGGAACATCGTGGTGGTGAAGGTGTAGGTCACCCGGGCGGTGAGCAGGTCGGCCACGAACGCGCCTTCGGGGAGCGAGATGTCGTTCCGGCTCCACCCGATGTAGGAGGTCAGCTTCCCGCCGACGCGGACCACGGTGCTCAGGTTCAGCGCCTTCCGGTCCCCGGAGTAGAAGCCGCCCCAGTCGTAGCGCCCGTTCAGGGAAACCGGCCGGCTCGGGTCGGAGAACAGCATGACGAACCACTCGTCGTAGGGGTGCTTCCCCGGCAGCACGGTGGTGGTCGGGTGCAGGGGGAACGGCTCGAAGGTGTTCTCGATGCTGTCGTTGTAGCCGAACTCGAAGAACGCGCCGTTCTGGTGGCGAATGCCGACGTGCCAGTTGGTGTACCGGCTCACGAGCTCCCCGTCCGAGTTCACGTAGTCGTTCCACTCGAAGTGGGGGTTGATCTCCCGGACGATGTCGCTCCACCAGGACGGGCGGTAGTGGTAGCCGACGTAGCCGAGCAGGCGGCGGACGCCGAGCCGGGGGGCGAAGCCCATCTCGGGGTTGAAGTCGTCCCCGAGCCGGGTCCAGGCGCCCCGGAACTGCCAGAGCCGGCCGTCGTAGTTCGCCGCCACCCGCGCCGCCTGGTCGTCGCCGGCGAGGCCGGGCGTCGCGGTTCGCGCCCAGAACGAGTTGACCTCCAGCTCCGGGGTGACCCGGATGTTCGCGTCGAGGCCCATCGAGCGGTTGTAGTGGTCGCTTCCGGAGCCCGTCTCCCGGTTCAGGAAGACGGCGCCCACGTCCGAGTTGCCTCCGACGTTGCGGCGCACCCGGACGGCCGTGAAGTTCTCGGTTCCCGGGGCGTCCTCGTGTTCCCCGGTCTGGATGCTCATCACCCCGAGCTCGTAGGCGCCGGCCCGCCCGGTGAGCCGCCCCCCGCCGAGCACCGGGATCGGGGCGCCCGTGCGCGAGAGGCCGATGCGGCGGCTGAAGAACAGGTAGAGGTCGTCGCCCCGGCTCTGGCTGGCGCGCAGCGTCGCAGGGTTGAACGCCTGCCCGAAGTCGGCCCGGAACTGGGTGACCCTGGAATCGCTCGGGACCCCGAAGCGGAAGATGCCCGAGTTCTCGATGAAGAAGTCGCGTTTTTCCGGAAAGAAGAGGCTGAAGCGGGTCAGGTTGACCTGCTGGACGTCCGCCTCGACCTGGGAGAAGTCGGTGTTCGCGGTCAGGTCGAGGTTCAGCCCGGTGCCCACCAGCATCTTGGCGTCCACGCCCAGATCCGCGGTGTTCATGGTTCCCTCGTCGGAATCGGCGGCGCCCTGGCCGGTCTCGGCCCGCGCGTAGGGCGTTACCTTGAAGCGGCCGCCCGACCGGAGCCCGGTGAGTCCCTCGATGGTGCCGGAATAGGAGATGCGCGCGAAGTTGAAAAAGCGCGGGATGGGCGCCCAGAACGAGTCCTCGTTCAGCCGCCGGATCCGCCGCAGGAAGTTGATCCCCCAGGTCTGTTCGGGGCTCTCCCGGAACCGCAGCGTCTTGAAGGGAATGGCGATTTCCGTCTGCCAGCCGCGCTCGGTGCGCAGGGTCTCGACGTACCAGACGCCGTCCCAGTCGCGGTTGAACTCGCGCCCCTCGTTGAAGACCTGCCCGTCGAACTTCGCCCCGGCCGGGTTCGTCTCGAACATGTAGCCGTTCCGCCGGTCGTGGAACGTGTCCACGATGACCCCGAAGATGTCGCCGGCGCGGGTCGAGAAGTCCCGCGAGAGGTCGTTCACGATCAACCCGTCCGGTTCGTCGTGGGCGACGGCGCCGACGTAGAGGAAGTCGTCGTCGTAGAGCACCCGGACCTCGGTCACGAAGGTCGCCGGCATCCCTTCGTTGGGGTTCCCCTGGATGAAGTCGGTCGCGAGGGGAGCGCCCGCCCATTCGTCGTCGTCGAGGACGCCGTCGATCCTGATCGGCTGGGCCGCCCGGACGGCGGGCAGACGCCGGTCGAACCGGGCGGTCTCGAAGTCCACCTGTCCCTGGGAAAGACCGGTGCCCGGGGCCAGGAACGGCAAAAGGGCCGCGACGATTCCCGAAAGCAGGACCCGGACAGCGGCCCTTCCGCGGAGCAGAGCCGCGAACATGTCCGCTGGCCAATGTACCACCGCCGGAACGGACCGGAGACGAGGAGTTTCAGAATGGAAGCGACGGCGGACCGGGAGGCGCCGGGGATCGAAACAGCCCGAGCGCGGCGTCCAGGCTGCCCCGGTCCCCGATCAGCACCACCGTGTCGCCGGCCCGATAGCGCGTCTCGGCCTGCTGCTCATGGATGGGCCGTCCGTCGCGGACCACGGCGACCTGGATGGCGCCGGTTCGCTTCCGGAGGTCGAGCGTCGACGCCGTCTCGCCCACCGCTCCGGCGGCCGCCTCCACCTCGACCAGTTCGAGCGCGTCGTGGATGCCGAGGTGCTTCAGCGTGTCGAGCCGCAGATCGGGATGGGGGCGGTCACGGAAGAGGCCGTAGTGCTCGGCCCGCACGGACTCGAGTTCGCGCCAGATGCGGTTGACGGGGATCTCGTAGCTTTCGAGCGCCCTCGCGAAGAGTTCCAGCGATGCCTCGAACTCCTCGACGACGACCTCGGTGGCGCCCAGCGCCAGCAGGTCGTCGATCGCCCGCACGTAGCGCGTGCGGACCACGATGTGGGCCGCCGGGTTCAGTTCGCGTGCGAGGGACACTCCCCGGCGCTCGTTGCCGGGAGAGTTGATCGTGAAGAAGATCGCGCGCGCCCGGCGCACCTGCACGTGCTCGAGGACGGCGGGTTGGGTGCCGTCCCCGAAGAGGGCGGGGATGCCGTCGGCGCGGGCCCGGCGCACGAGCTCGGGGTTCTGGTCGACGACGATGCAGGCGATGCCCGCCGCCTGGAGCACGCGCGCCAGGTAGCGCCCGGCGAGCCCGTAGCCCACGACGACGGTGTGATCCGTCGCCCGGTGGATCTTCTCGGCGTCCGGGTGCGACTCGTGGGGCCGGCGCCGGTCCACCCATTCGACGATCGCCGGTCCGGCCCGGATGAAGAGCGGAGCGGCGATCATGGAGAGCACCGCGGTGCTCAGGAACAGCTGGTAGTCGGCGCCGCGGAACAGGCCGAGCGGGATGCCCACCGCCGCCAGCAGGAAGGCGAACTCGCCGACGTGGCCGAGTCCGACCCCGGTGGCGAGGGCGGTGGAAAGCCGGCCTCCGGCCGCCAGTACCCCGGCGGCGCACAACACGCCCTTCACCACCAGCGCCGCCACTCCCAGTCCGATCACGAGCAGGGGGTTGGCGAACAGGACCGACGGATCGAGCAGCATGCCGATCGAGCTGAAGAACACCCCGGCGAAGACCGCCCGGAACGGGAGCACGTCGGAAAGCGCCTGGACGCCGTACTGGGACTCCGAGAGGATGAGACCCGCGAGAAAGAAACCGATCGCCAGCGAGAAGCCCGCGGCGTGGGTCAAGAGGGCGGCGCCGAGCGCGAAGAACCCGACGCACAGGGTGAACAGCTCGCGGTCCTTGAGCAGCGTGATGCGGTCGAGGATCCACGGGGCCAGCACGCGCCCGGCGAAGATCAGGACCGTGACGATCACCAGCCCGCGGACCAGTCCCGCGAGGGCGCCCGCGGCCGCGTCGCCCTGAAAACCCGCCAGCAGCGGCAGCACCAGGACGAGCGGCAGGACGGCCAGGTCCTGGAAGATCAGCAGGCTGATCGAGGCCCGGCCGTGCGGCGTTTCGAGTTCCTCCCGGTCCGCGATGGTCTTGGCGACGATGGCGGTCGAAGACATGGCGCCGAGGGCGCCGTAGAACAGCGCGTAGGGTGCGGGGACTCCGAACGCCAGGGCGGCGAGGGCCACGACGGCGATCGTTCCGCCCACCTGGACCCCGCCCCCGACGAACACCATGCGGGCCCAGTCCCGCACCTGGGAGAGCAACAGCTCGAGGCCGACCGCGAACAGCAGCAGGGCGACGCCGAGTTCCATCAGCGTCTCGATGTTCTCGGGAACGGCGATCAGGCCCAGGCCGGCGGGCCCGATGAGCACCCCGGCCAGCACGAACCCCAGGAGCGGCGGCGCGTTCACGCGGTGGGCCAGCGCGACGATGGGGATCCCGAGACCCACCAGCAGGGCCAGGTCGCCCAGGAGCCCGAGGTCGGTCACGGCGGGCCCCCGTCCGGCGCGGGAAGCGAGACGTCGAGCAGCCGGGCCACGGCCCGGCGGTAGCCGGCGAGGGCGCGCAGCGTCAGCGGACCCGGCCGTCCGTTCCCGATCGTCCGGCGGGGTTCACCGGGCGCCACCGACCAGGTCACCGGCAGCACCTCCCGCGAGGAACTGGTCAAGAAGGCTTCGCCGGCGGTGGTGAGCCAGCCGTGTCCGAGGGGCGTCTCCTCGAACGGGATCTCCAGCTCCCGCAGGACTTCCAGCACGAGATCCCGGGTGATCCCGGGCAGCAGGCCCTCTTCGAGCGGCGGCGTGAGTACGACGCCGCCGTCCACGAGAAAGAGGTTCGAGGTCGCCCCCTCCGTCAGGTCGCCGCCGCTTCCGCGAACCACCGCCTCGTGGGCGCCCGCCGCTTCGGCCTCGCGAACGGCCAGCCGGGCCCCCAGCAGGTTCGTGGTCTTCACGTCGGCCGGGAGCCCTCCGGGCGCTGCCCGGACCCAGTCCGACCGGAAGACGCCGACCCCCTCCCGTTCCGGGTCCACCGGAAGCGGCGGCAGGGGCCGCACCAGGATGATCAGCGAGGGCCCGCCGCCCTGCGGTCCGGCGGTGAGGATCACCCGGAGGGAGTGCTCGCCCGTGATGCCGCTGGCTTCCTGCGTCGCCCGCAGGCGGGCGGTGATCTCCGCGTCGGAAACGGCGAGCGGGATCCCGAGGAAGTCCGCCGAGCGCCGGAGCCGGACGAGGTGCCGGGCGAAGAGGAACGGCACGCGGCCGTAGGTGCGCAGGTTCTCGTACACCGCCTCCCCGTAGAGGAACCCCGCGTCCACCGGACTCACCCGCGCCTCCTGCGCCGGTCGGATCCAACCGTCCACGTTGGCCCACGCGCCCCTCATGCCGCCGCCACTCTACCGGGAACGCGTCGGAGCGCCGGCCTCCGGCCGGCATCGCCGACCGCAGGGAGGCGAAACGCACGTCAACACGTTTCCGGGCTGACGTCGCCTGATAGAGTCGAGAACCCGGGACCATGAGAGGAAGGGCGCTCCTCGCCGTTGCGCTGGTGACGGTGCTGGCCGCGTCCGTGTGCGCCCCGGGAGCGCCGGAAGAAGGCCTCATCGCCATCACCGGCGGGCTCGTCTATCCGGTCAGTTCCGAACCGATTCCCGGCGGCACCGTGGTGATCCGCGACGGGAAGATCGAGGCGGTGGGAGCCGACGTGTCCGTTCCCGCTGGAGCGGAGGTGATCGACGCCACCGGAATGAGCGTCATCCCCGGCATCGTAGAGAGCCATTCCCACACCGGGTTCAAGGTGCTCAACATCCCGGCGACGGGAGCGAACAACAACGAGCTCTCGGGACCGATCAACGCCCATGTGCGGGCGATCGACGGACTCGACTCGGAAGACCCCGCTTTTGCGCTGATGTTGGCCTCGGGAATCACGACCCAGAACATCACCACCGGCAGCCGGAGCCCGAACAGCGGCCAGGCGGTCCTCGTCAAGTCCCGGGGCGGCACCGTCGAGGACATGTACTTCGCTCCCGCCGGCATCAAGATGGCGATCCGGGCCACGACGCCCTATCCGGGCTTCCCGGAGACCGAGCAGGAGGTCTTCGATCTGCTGAGCGGCGAACTCGAGGCTGCCCAGGAATACCTCGACGCCATCGCCGCCCACGAGGCGGATTCCGCCAACCCAAGACCCCCGCGGAACCTGACCTACGAAGCCCTCGGCAGGCTGCTCACCCGCGAGTGGGTGCTCGGCGTCCACTCCAGCACCGAGCAGCAGATGCGCCATGCGATGGAACTGATGCGGCGGTTCAACCTCGACGCCTACATCCACCACGGCGGCGCGACGCTCGAACTCGCTGAGGAACTCCACGAACTCGGGATGCCGGTGAGCTACGGCCCCGTATTGCCGGGCGACAGCCGCGAGAGCGAGGACCTGCTGGGTCCGGTGAAACTCGTGGAACTCGGCGGCCTCGTCGCCTTCCACCAGGACCCGCCGGACGGCCACGCCTACTGGCTGCGCCATACGGGGGCGATGTTCGTGCGGCAGGGGATGTCGCACGCGGACGCGCTGGCCGCGCTCACCCTGAACGGCGCCCGCATCTTCCACGTGGACGACCGGATCGGCAGCCTCGCACCCGGGAAGGACGCCGACGTCGTCATCCTCGGCGGCGAGGATCCGCTCGCCTACGAGAGCCTGGTGATGCGGGTGTTCGTGGACGGGGTGGAGGTCTTCAACCGCGCGACCGGATACAACGTCTTCGGCGACGTGGTCCCGGAGGGCTGGTGATGGTTCGCCTTCGCCGCCGGCTGATCGTCCTCGCCCTGGCGCTCGCCTGGCCGGGGATCGCCGCCGGCCAGGGGGTGGCCATCGTGGGCGGCGAGGTCCACACCGGGACCGGGGAGGTTCTCGCAGGGGCGACGGTGGTCATCGAAGGCGGGAGGATCACCGCCGTCGGGGCCGGCGTCGAGGTTCCCGAGGGCGCCGAGGTGATCGCGGCCGAGGGGATGGTGGTCACCCCCGGGTTAATCGACGCACAGACCGTCCTCGGGACCGGCCCCGGCGGCGGGGGCGCGCTGATCAATCTGGCCGGCGAAGCCGCCGACGCCGTCGCCCCGCAGATCCGTGCGGTGGACCGGTTCGCCGAGGGTCTGGCGCCACTGTGGCTCCAGTCCGGCGTCACCGCGGTCTATCTGGCCCCCGATCCGCGGCTACTGATCGGTGGCACCGGAGCGGTGGTGAAGCTGGCCGGCTCCGCGGACACCGCCATCGTGGCCGAGGAGACGGCGGTGGCGGCCTCCTTCGGCGAGACCGCCGTCGGGGACACGGCGCCGGGAAGGGAGGCGCCGGTGGGGCGCACCACGCGGCAGGGGATGATCTTCGACTTCCGCAGCACCCTCATCCGCGCCGGCGAGGACGCCCTCGAAGGCGAGGCCGGGCGCGTCATGGGCCGGCTGCTCTCGGGCGAGATCCCGCTCCGGATGCTCGCCAACAAGCCCGACGACATCGAGACGGCGCTCCGGGTGGCCGGCGAGTTCGACGTGCGGTTGGTCCTCGATCAGGCGGCCGGCGCCGCGGCAGTGGCGTCCCGGCTCGCCGCGGCGGGCGTGCCGGTGGTGGTCGGACCCTCCGTCATCGGGATCGGGGACGGGGGCCCGATGGAACTCAAGGGCCACTCGCCCGCGACCGCGGGCGTCCTCCACGAGGCCGGCGTACGGATCGCGCTCTCCACCTTCGGCCGCGGGGGCCGGTCCGTCGCCATGGAAGCGATCGTCGCCTGGGCCCACGGGCTCCCGCGGGAAGCGGCGCTCGGCGCGGTGACCGCGGACTCCGCCGCGATCCTGGGGGTGGAGGGCCGGATCGGGAGTCTCGCCGTCGGACTCGATGGCGACGTTGTTATTTGGGATTCCCATCCCATCGGCACCTACGCCAAGACCGTGGCGGTCCTGGTGGACGGCGCCGTGGTATTCCGGCGTTAGCCGCTCTCACGGAACCATGCTTCGACAAACTGCCTTGGCGAGCGCTGTCCTCGCCGCCCTCCTCTTTGCACAGCCCGCTGCCGCGGCCGAGCACCCGGACCCGAAGGTCCAAGCCGGCATCACCATGCTCGACGAGTGGGTCCGCACGCAGGTCGAGTACTCGGGGGTCGGGCTCGTGATCGGGATCGTCCACGATCAGGAGGTCGTCTTCCTGAAGGCGTACGGACACTCGTCCCTGGATCCCGAGACACCGATGAAGGAGGACTCGATCTTCCGGATCGCCTCCCACTCGAAGCTCTTCACCGCGATCAGCGTGCTGCGCGAGCGGGACGCCGGGACGCTTCGTCTCGACGATCCCATCACCGAGCACCTCCCCTGGTTCGACATCGAGAACCGTCATCCGGAGGCCCGGGCGGTGACCGTGCGGCACCTCCTCACCCACACCGCCGGCCTGCCGCGCGAGTCCATCCATCCCGCCTGGACCGAGTTCGAGTTCCCCGAGGCCGAGGCGGTGCGGGACACGGTCTCGGACCAGGAGACCACGTATGCCACCGAGACCAAGTGGAAGTACTCGAACCTGGGCTTCACGCTGGCCGGAATGGTGGCCGAGGCGGCCTCCGGGAAGTCCTTCGCCGAACTCGTGAACCAGGGCATCCTCGAACCGCTCGGGATGGACTCGACGAGCGTCGGACCGATTCCCGCCGACCACGAGAGCCGCCTCGTCACCGGCTACGGCCGGCGGATGGCGGACGGTTCCCGGCAGGCCATGCCCTTCGTGGACGCCCATTCCTTCGACCCCGCGACCGGGTTCTCGTCCAACGTGCCCGACATGCTCCGGTTCCTGCAGTGGCAGATCCGGGTGCGCGACCGCAAGAGCGACAAGGTGCTGGCGACGAACACCCTGCGCGAAATGCAGCGGGTCCACTGGGTCCAGTCCTCCTGGACCGGCGGCTGGGGACTCGGGTTCTCGGTGCGCCACACCGACGATCGCGATCTCGTCGGTCACGGCGGCTCCTACCCCGGCTACCGCACGCAGACGCAGTTGAGTCCCGAAGAGAAGGTCGGCGTGGTCGTCTTCACGAACGCCGGCGACGGGAACCCCGGGCGCTTCGTCGAAAAGGCGTTCGAGTGGGTCGCGCCGCACCTCAAGGAGGAAGAAGAAGAGAAAGTGGCGTACGACGCCGCCTGGGACATCTACATCGGCACCTACCGGAATCGCTGGGGAGACACCAGCGTTCTCCGCCTCGAGGACGAACTGGTGGTCTTCTCGCCGCTCTCGGAGAACCCGGACCGCTCCCGGGGCGTCCTCAAGCCGACCGGCGAGGCGCACGTCTTCCGCCTGGAGAGCGACGGCTTCGGCGCCCACGGGGAGCTCGTCCGCTTCCAGGTGAACGACGAGGGAGCGGCGGTGCGCATCTACGTCGGGGTGAACTACTCCGAGAAGGTCCGCTGAGGGTCGTTGCGTTGGCGAACCTGGAAGCCGCGCTGACGGACCGGTCGTTCGGGATTCGCTGGATCCTCGCCAGCGCGGTCGGGATGGCCGTGGCTGCCGCGGTGGCCCGGCCCCTTTCCTATCTGGTGGGGAGCGCGACGCACGACGCGCTCGGACCGGTCTTCGGAGAGGCCATCGTGGGCGTGGTGGCCGGAGGCGGGACGCTCGGGGGCGTGGCGCTGGCGCAGTGGCCGCTGCTTCGCCGCCGGGTCGCCTGGGCTGCCCGCTGGCCGGCGGCGGGCGCCGCCTCCATGGTCGTCCCCGGCAGCGTCCACGCCAAGGGCGCCAGGACGCCGACCGCCGCCGCCAACGCCAGCTTCCCGGGGAACCGGTCGATTGCACGCCTCATGGGTCACGCTCCCTGCTGGAAGGCCACAGTGCCTCGCGTATCATAACCGGCACGCGTCGTTGCCGGTCATGCGGCGAGAGCGGACCCGCTGGAGGTCGATCATGAGGAACACTGCCGGACTGCTCGCGATTCTTCTCGGCGTGGCGTGGGGCCCGGTCCCGGGACTGGCCCAGACCACCGACGAGCTGATCAACGACGGAGCCGACACGGAGAACGTCCTGCTGCACAGCATGGGGTACCACCGGCGCAGCTACAGCCCGCTCGACCAGATCGACAGGTCGAACGTCCACCGGCTGGCGCC
>JAJDVI010000004.1 GCA_022826195.1 Acidobacteriota bacterium | reverse complement strand
ATGCGTCGGCACGCCGAACTCTCGAAGGCGATCCATCCGCTGGCCAGCCGAATAGACGCCGAAGCACCGGCGTCCGGAGAGGGTCCATGATGACGACCGCGCTCCCGGCCCGCTGCCCCGCTCCGGTCGCTCCGCTCCCTCCGCGGAGCAGCGTTCGGACCCTGACATTTTCGATGCCCAAAACCCTGACATTTTCGGTGCCCATCTGAAGGGCACTGCGTTGCCGCCCCGCGAGGTCGGCGTGACCCGGGGTGTCCCGGCCGAGGTCGCGGAGGCCTGTCTCGCCCATGTGCCGAGGAGCGGAGTCCGTTCAGGCGTATCAGCGCTCCGACCTGTTCGAGAGGCGCGCCGAAGTCATGCAGGCGTGGAGCAACCGCCTCCGGTAGCCACACCCCTCCCTCCACCGCGGCGGCAGCAGGCTTCACCGCTCCGTAGCGCGACCTGCGGGCACGCCCCATCTCGTTGCCGCCAACCACTGCGGGAATAGGGTCGGACCGGCCTACCCGGGACGTGCCTGCACCACTGCACACGACCTCGTTCCGAGCGCCGAGGAGGAGTGTCTTGCCGCGCCGCCGACGGAGCTCGCCCGCGGGTTCGGGACGTTATGGCACAACATGATACACCATAAGGGTTTAGGTAATTCCCTAGGGACTTGACGCGCTTGCGGACGGCCTTTCAGCGTTCGGACATGATGACGCTGGAAGATCGGTTCATTTCGCGGGTGAGCGCGTTTCTCGGGCGCTCGGACCTGAGCCAGACCGCGTTTGGCCAAAAGGCCTTGGGCGACCCGAATCTGATGCGCCAGATCGCCCAAGGCCGCTCGCCGTCGCTGAGGACGGCGGATCGGATTCTGGCGTTCATCTCGGAGCACGACGGCGAGCGCCGCAGTGCACGGGATCCACCTCCGCAACAGCGACACCGGAGATCGACCTGGAAGCTGCGAACAAAAAGGAGGAGGAGGACCATGACCGAGAACCCGAGGAATGAGAGAACGAACCCTCCGACCCGCTTCCTGCGGCTGCCCGAGGTGATGGAGCGCACGGGCCTGTCGCGGAGCACGATCTATGTCCGGCTGGCCGAGGGGCGGTTCCCCCGACCCGTCGCCCTGGGCGGGCGCGCCGTGGGATGGATCGAGGCCGAGATCGAGGAGTGGGTCCGCGAGCGGATCGCCGAGAGCCGGTTCGAGGACGACCGGGCCGGTGAGCGCGGCGAGGCCGCGCACCGGATCCCCGAGGCCGGTTGGCGGGCGGCGGAGGCCCGCCCGGTCCGATGATGCGGCGCGCGCGAAGCGGTCGGGGAACGGCGTCTTGGGCTTGCCTTGGGAAGGCAAGCCAGCATACCCCGTGTAAGACACGGGGCCTGGCGAGGGGATGGCCCTGCCCCCCTTCGATCCCCAACAAGCTTCGCGCGCCGCTGGAGCGTGCGGGCGGGGGCTCCGCCCCCCGTCCCCCGTGCCGCCCGGTCGTCCGATGACCGGTCGCCGCCCCGCAACCGTCTCCGCCCGCGTGTCGGCGGATGAACTCGCCGACTGGCGGGCCAAGGCCGCAGCCGCCGGCGTTCCGCTCTCGGCGCTCGTCCGGCAGGCCATGGGCCGAACGCGCACATGGACCGCCCCGGCGGCCGAGGTCGAGCGCGAACGCACGAAACAGATCGTGCGGATCGGCAACAACCTCAACCAGATCGCTCGCTGGGCAAACACCCACAAGGCGGCCATCGAGGCCGTCGAGGTGATCGCCCACCTGATCGCCATCGAGCGGGCGCTCCGGGCGCTGGCCCACGTTCGATACCCGGACGGCGATGCTCGTTAATGTTTCTCGCGCACGGGACCGGCGCGGCCCGCAAGGCGGCCGCCTACCTCCTCGGTGAGCAGGACGCGACGGGGAAGCCGCGCGAGGGCGTCGAGGTGCTTCGCGGGAACCCGGACATGGTGGCCGCGATGGCCGACTCGCTCGACTTCGAGCACAGGTACACGTCCGGCGTGATCGCCTGGGCACCGGACGACCAACCCACCGACGAGCAGATCGAAGCCGTCCTCGACGCCTTCGAGAAGACGGCTTGGGCGGGGTTGGAGCCCGACCGATACGCCTGGGCCGCCGTGCTGCACCGCGAGCGCGGCGGCGGCGCTCACGTCCATGTGCTGGCCGCCCGGTGCGACCTGGAAACCGGTCGAAGCCTCAACATCGCCCCTTCCGGATGGGAGACGACCTTCGGCGCGCTCCAGGATGCCTTCAACCACGAACACGGCTGGAGCCGACCGGACGATCCGGCCCGCGCTCGGGTGCAGCAGCCCGGACACCGCGCCTACGTCGAGGCGGCCCAGCTGCGGGCCGGGCTCCGGGAGGCGGGCCTCGATGTGCCGCGCCAAGGCAAGAACTACCTGACCGCGCTGGATCCCGAGACAGTGAAACGGTGTCTGCTGAAAGGAGAAATGTACGCATTTTACTTCGACCGGGAACTACTTGACCGAGCGGCTGCGAATGCGGCTGGAGAACGACCGCAGGGAGATCGAGGAGTTGACCGCCAGCGAGCTCGAACGGCTCGGCGAGAACTCGCGGCGCGCCGCGAGGAGTGCGCTGCGTACCATCGCACGCGATACGGCGGAGGCGGTCGGGCGGATGCGCGAGTTGCTCCTCTCAGGCCGCTGATCGTCGGCCTGGGTCTCTGGCTCGGCATCTTCGGCGGAAGCTGGGCGACGATGCGCTGGCTGTCGAGGACCATCGACGCCCGGTTCGAGACCCTGGGGGAGGTGAACGTGCGGATTCACCGGGCGCGCGAGACCATGGCGAAGATGGCGGAGACGACCTGGGGCGTCGAGTTCCAGCGTTGTCCAATGAGAAATGAGCATGAGCGGGGAGCCGGTTTCCAACGGGAAGTGAGCATGAGCGGGGGTGCGAGCAGATCATGGGAGCATGATCGTGACACTCTGCATCGAACGGATTCGCACCCTGGAGGGAGTGTGCTGATTTCTGTGTAAATGGCCATGGAGTAGACTCTGGAAGCAGGAGGAGACCATGGCCGGGAAGAAGAAGAAGGATGCGACCGAGCGGGAGGTGAACGAGCTTCTCGACAGCCTCATGGAGGGCCGCAG
>JAJDVI010000001.1 GCA_022826195.1 Acidobacteriota bacterium | reverse complement strand
GGGGTCGCTCCCAGCCCCACTCTACGCCCCAAAGGCGGAGAGTGGATGCGCCAGCAGGCGACCAACCGCAACGGCGCCAACGGCTCTCGTGAACCACGTTGGCGATCACGGGGTAGCGGAAGTCGTAGCGGAAGGGGAGATGGACCGCCGCTACTCCAACCGTGGCCCCGAAGGTGGCCCCGCAGAGTCGCGCTTGGCCCGGGACTCCTGGCTATCCGGCGATCCTGGTCGGCGGCGCTCGGCTCCCGGTCCGGCGACGTGCCGTGATCGTCGTCGAGGTCAGCTCAGCCGCTTCACGGCGGCGGTCCGTCCCGGCGCGGCGGGGCGGGTAGCGGTCCGAAGGTGTTGTAGGTTCCCGCCGCTGCTCCGCCCGGTGCGGCTCCTGGTCCCGGACCCTGCCGAACGGTACGGCCGAGAGTGCTCGATGTTCGTAAGCGTTCGGTCGTGGGTGTTTTGGGAGCGAAAACGGGGTAGCTGGCGCACGAACCCGCGTAGCGGAGAAAAGGAACGGGGACGAGCTGCAGTGGGCGGGGCCGGCCACTCGCAGCAACGCGGGCACTGGAGGTTGCGGCTCAAAGCGTTGTGGCGCAAGGAACTGGCGGCGATCCGGGAGGCGCAGAATGCGCTGCCCGTGAAGGGCGCGTTAGTCGGCCTGCGCCGGTTTTCTCCGGACGCCGACGGCGCGGTTGCCTGGGTCCACCCCATGTCCATACACCCACGACCGAACGCTTACCGATGTTCCCGCCGTTGCCCTCTCTGATTCGGGACTGCCGGGCGGTTCGGGAAGTGTCCCCGGACGTGATCCCCGTTTTCGGCGGACGTGTATAATCGTCCGTAATAACAATGACTTACGAGGGGTCCGCAGCGGTCCTCTGGTCGGCACAGCGGGCCGGAGGCCCGCGGACGACCTACCGCTGGCCGCCCTGGGCGACGCGGGACCCTGTTGACGGGATGCCAGGCGGAATAATCCCTTCCATGCCTCGAGACCGGCGGGCGGCGGCGAGCGTCCCCGAACCGCTTCGGCGCGAGGACGTCCTCGAGCGCGACCGGAACGATCCGCTGGCCTCCTTCCGTGACCGGTTCGAGCTCCCCGAGGGCGTGATCTACCTCGACGGCAACTCGCTCGGCCCCCCGTCCGTGGGAATGCGCACCCGGATCGAGTCGCTGCTCGCCGACGAGTGGGGCCGCGACCTCGTCGCCTCCTGGAACCGTCACGGCTGGTTCCGGTTGCCCGAGCGGGTCGGGGCGCGGATCGCGCCGCTGCTCGGCGCCGGGGACGACGAGGTGATCGCCGCCGACTCCGTGTCCCTCAACCTCTTCAAGCTCCTCGCCGCCCTGCTGCGGCGTCCGGGGTCGCGGGGGGTGGTGCTGGCCGAAGCGACGAACTTCCCCACCGACCTCTACATGGCCGAGGGGCTCGTGAGCCTG
Organism: Acidobacteriota bacterium; assembly: GCA_022826195.1. GTDB lineage: Bacteria > Acidobacteriota > Vicinamibacteria > Marinacidobacterales > Marinacidobacteraceae > Marinacidobacterium. Next base: position 158,988 of record JAJDVI010000001.1, on the reverse strand, counting down.
CTCCGGGAGAGCGGCGCCGAGCTTCGCATCGTGCCCCCGGACGATTTCGAGGCCGCGCTCGGACCCGAGGTGGCGGTCGCGACGCTGACCCAGGTGGACTTCCGGACCGGCCGGAAACACGACCTCCGCCGGCTCACCGCGGCCGCGCGGGACTCGGGGATTCCCGTCGTCTGGGACCTGAGCCACAGCGCCGGGGCCTTCCCGCTGCATCTGAACGACGACGGGGTCGAGTTCGCGGTCGGCTGCGGCTACAAGTATCTGAACGGCGGTCCCGGGGCGCCCGGTTTTCTCTACGTGGCCCGCCGTCTCCAGCAGTCTCTCGACACCCCGCTCTCCGGGTGGATGGGCCACCGCAGCCCCTTCGAGTTCGAAACGCACTACCGGCCGGCGGCCGGGGTGCGGCGGTTTCTGAGCGGGACCCCGGGGATCCTGTCCATGATCGCCCTTGAGGAGGGGCTCCGGACCTTCGAGGGAGTCGATCTCGAGGCGCTCCAAGCCAAGAGCGAAGCCCTCGGGGACCTGTTCCTGCGCCTCGCCGGCGAGCGGCTCCGGGAGTTCGGGGTGGAACCGGCGAGTCCTCGCAACGCCCGCGAGCGCGGGAGCCAGGTCTCGCTCCGGCACCCCTACGGCTATCCGGTCATGCAGGCTCTCATTGCGAGGGGGGTGGTCGGGGACTTCCGGGAACCGGACCTCCTCCGGTTCGGCTTCGCTCCGCTCTACGTGCGGTACCGGGATGTCTGGGACGCGGTCGAAGCGCTGCGCGAGGTCCTGGCGAGCAGCGAGTACGAAGAACCGCGCTTCCGCCGCCGGCACCCGGTGACCTGAGGCGGTTCGCCCGGCTCGATCAGTCCAGGGATTCCCGCACCTGCTCGACGATTGCCAATCACGTTACGAATGGAATGCAAACGAAGGCGCATCCGCTCGTCGTCCACCAGACGCGCCGGTTACATGCACATCTGGCGCTAGACGGCGGTTCTGCTCGGCGTGCCGGACGCCATCCTGTTTCGCGACGAGGCCAGCGCCCTCGAGATATGCCGTATCGGCGCCGCCTGTGAACCGGAGCCGGGCGAGTCCGCCATCGTCATGGCCAACTCGCTGCTGAACGTGGCGCCCGTGGTGATCGGGCTATCCGAGCCGGGCGAACGGGCGGCGCTGGCGGACTACGGTCTTCGGGTTTCGCGGGCCCTCATCGGTCACGAACTCGCCGACAAGCTGAGGTTCCCGCGCCGGCACACCGCGGGAATGCTCTTCGGGATGCGCCTCCAGCGCCGCCTCGGCGGGCTCTTCGATCGGCTGCTGGGCCGGACCTATGTGACGCGCGCCCATCGGTTTGCCGAGCTCGTTGAACACGCGACGCTCGAAGACGCCGGCATCTCGTACCGGTTGCCGCTCAAGCTCTATTCGGACGAAGCCCAGACGTGGTGACGCCGGCCGCCACGACCTGGTCGGCCGTCAGCAGTCGGCGCCGCAGTGGGCGGCTACGAGGCGGTCGAGGATCCCCCGGTAGTCGTCCCACGGCGTGGCGACCTCGGGTACCGTCTTGTGCGCGACGACCATGTCGAGCGATGGGATGACGGTGATGTACTGGCCCCAGGCGCCGCGTCCGGTGTAGGCGCCGCGGAACGCCTCCGGCACCGCCGGGCCGTCCCACACCCACCACATGTACCCGTAGCCGAACTCGCCTCCCCGCCGGCTCTCCGGATTCATCTCCGCGGACGGCGTGACCAGGCCCGAGATCCGCCCGGCCCATCCCTCGGGAAGCACGCGCTCCTCCCTCCAGACGCCGTCCCGCAGCATCAGGTAGCCGATCCGGGCCATGTCGCGGGTGGAGAGGTTCATGTGGTAGGCGAGGTTGCGCGACCGGGTCGCGTCTCCCGACTTCCGGTGGATCCACCGGTGCCAGTCCTCGAACCCGAGAGGGAGCGCGAGGTCGGTTCCGAGCGCGTCGTAGATGTTGCGCTCGGTGAGCTGTTCGAAGACCGCGCCCGCCGCGTTGAAGTCCCAGTTGCTGTACAGGTAGTAGGCGCCGGGCTCCTGCGAGCCGCGGGGCGGGGCGTCCGCGAGGTTGTCCCCCGAGTTCGAGGCCGGGTGATAGACGCCGGAGCGCGCGGTGACGAGATCCAGTACCCGCGCCTGTTTCTCGATCGGCAGCAGGTCCTGGACGTCGTCCATTTCCAGATCCTCGAGGGTGAGCTCGAGATCGATCGTCCCGTCCTCCACGTAGCGGCCGTAGAGCATGGCGAGGATGCTCTTGCGGACCGAGGCGAGATAACTGATCGAATCCACCGGCCCGTGCTCGAAGAGGACCCGCCCCCCGACCACCGCCATCACGGCAGTGGTGTTGATCCCGTCCACGTAGGGGTGGATCGCGTTCAGCGCCTCGGCCGAGAATCCGGCGGCGGCGGGGTCCGCGAGGCGTTCCCAGGACGCGCCCGGATAGACGGCCTCCGCCGCCGTCTCGACGGGTGGCGGCGAGCAGGCGAACGCCGCAGCGAGGGCGAAGCCCAGCGCCGGCAGCAGCGCGACGAGTACCCGGGAAACGGGGCCGGTCGCGGTTTTCCGGTTCATCATGGTCACCTCTCCGGCGGTCCCCGGGGACGAACTCCGGCCTGGAGATCCGACGCCCCGCAGCGCCGCAAGTCCTCGATACTAAACCGGGTTGCGGAAAGCCCGCCGGCGTGGGCCGGCCGCGGCCCGGCACCGGCCGGCCGTCTCCCGTAAACTCGCCGGTTGGCGCGCCGGCCGGCCGGCGCCACAGCAGCGGAGGTGTCCGGATGCAGATTCAGGGAATGAACATATGGCGCTTCGGCGGGACGCTCACTGTGGTCCTGCTCCTGTGGTGCGGGGCGGCGTTCGCCCAGGAGGGGATGCGCCCGCTCGCGCTCGCCGACTACCTCTCGTGGGAGACGGTGCAGGGCCCGCAGATCTCACCGGACGGCGGCAACGTCGTCTACGAGCGCAGCTTCGTGGACGCCATGAAGGACCGCACGAAGACGGAGCTCTGGCTCATCGGCGCGGACGGCTCGAAGAACCGCTTCCTCACCGACGGCGGGAGTCCGCGCTGGTCGCCGGACGGCACCCGGGTCGCCTTCCTCCGGGACGGCCAGATCTTCGTACGCTGGATGGACGCCGAGGGCGCCGAGAGCCAGGTGACCCGGCTCGACAGCCCCCCGTCCCAGATCGTGTGGGCTCCGGACAGCGGTTCCATCGCGTTCCGCGCGGTGGTGGACCCCGGGCCCGACCCGGCGTGGGCGATCGACATGCCGAAGGCGCCCGAAGGCGCCGAGTGGACGGGGCCGCCGCGGATCGTCACCCGGCTGAACTACCGGCGCGACGGAGTGGGGTACCACCCGCGAGGCTTTCGGCACATCTTCGTCGTGAGTGCCGACGGCGGCACCCCGCGCCAGCTCACGAGCGGCGACTTCCACCACGACGGGCCGCGTTTCGTTGGTGACGGGTCGGGGATCGTCTTCACGTCCCTGAGGACCCCGGACGCCGAGCACGCCTGGCGCGAATCGGAGGTCTACCGGGTCGAGGTGGCCACCGGCCGGATCACCACCCTGACGAGCCGCACCGGCCCGGACTCGGGTCCGGTGCCCTCGCCGGACGGCGGCATGATCGCCTACACCGGCATGGACCACACGACGGACACCTACCGCGAGGAAGGCCTCTACGTCATGGACGCCGACGGGGGGAACCCGCGGGTCATCGCGACGGAGATGGGCCGCCGTCCGGGCATCGTCGGCTGGGCTTCCGACGGCAGCGGCGTCTATTTCAACGCGCAGCTCCGGGGGACGAACAACCTCTACCTGGCGCCGCTCGACGGCGAGGTCCGTCCGGTCAGTTCCGGAAACCACATGCTCTCGGTGTCCACCGTGAGCGGCGACGGCACCGCGGTGGGTGTCGTCAGCTCGTACCACACCCCGGGGAACCTGGTCGCGTTCTCCGTGGACTCGCCGGACAGCGTGGCGACGCTGCACGTTACGAACGCGTCGATACTCGCCGAGGTCACTCTCGGGGAGGTCGAGGAGGTTTGGTACAAGTCTCCGGACGGGCTCGACATCCAGGGCTGGATCGTGAAACCGCCCGACTTCGATCCGTCGCGCAAGTACCCGCTGATCCTCCGGATCCACGGCGGACCGCACGCCATGTACAACAGCGGGTTCGACTTCAAGAACCAGGACCACGCGGCGAACGGCTACGTGCTGCTCTATACGAACCCGCGCGGCAGCAGCGGCTACGGGAGTTCGTTCGGCAACGAGATCAAGAACGCCTACCCCGGGAAGGACCTCGACGACCTGATGGCGGGCGTGGACGAGGTCATCGCGCGCGGCTACATCGACGAGCGCAACCTGTTCGTCTATGGAGGCAGCGGGGGCGGCGTGCTCACCTCCTGGATCGTGGGGAACACCGACCGCTTCACCGCCGCGGTCTCGAAGGCGCCGGTGACGAACTGGTTCAGCTTCGTGGGAACGACCGACGGGGCGAGCTGGTACCGGAACTTCGAGAAGCTGCCCTGGGAAGACCCGGAGGAGCATCTCCGCCGTTCGACGCTCATGTACGTCGGCAACGTCACCACCCCGACGATGCTCATGACCGGGGAGAAGGACCTCCGCACCCCGATGGAGCAGACCGAGCAGTACTACAAGGCGCTCAAGATGCGGAAGATCCCGACGGCCATGGTGCGGCTGACCGACAGCTGGCACAGCCGCAGCCGCCCGCCGACGAACTTCATGCGGGTCCAGCTCCTGCTCCGCAACTGGTTCGAACGCTTCGCGGTCACGGACGAGATGACCACGGACGCACAGCCAAACTAGCGAACGCCAACCGCCCCTGGCGGGCTTGGAACGCCGGTCTCCAGACCGGCACGCGCGGCGCTTCGCGCCGCGCACCGCGCAACGCCACCAAGCCTCACGGCGCCGCATTTCCGGCTCCCCGAATACCGATACCTGACGCCCGCCGGCTCCACCAAGCCGGGTAGCCGCGCCCAGCCGGTCCACCGCCTCGTCGACGACGGCCATATCCTCGGCAGGAACCTCATCCAGGAAAGCTGCGCCGACCAGCCCGGCCCCGCGGGCCTTGCATGGATGCGCGAGAACGAGTTCCGCTACCAAGGGAGGGGAGGGCGACATGAGATCGAACCCCAGGACCACACGCAGAGACTTCCTGGCGGGCTCGGCCGCCCTCGCGGCGGGGACCGTCGCGTGCCAGCCGGACGCCGGTGACGGGTCGGCCGCGCCCGCGGGAGCGGGGGCGAACGCGGCCGCCGACATCACCGCCGGAACGCTGGCCGAGGCCGAAAGACTCCACGGCGTGACCTACACCGCCGAAGAGCGCGACCAGCTCGTCGAGTCGATCGGTGGCCAGGTCGCAGGCGTCCTCCAGCTCCGCGACGTCCCGCGCGAACTCAGCCTCCAGCCGGCCATCACCTTCGATCCACGGCTGCCCGGGGTGTCGTATCCCGAGCAGCCGGACCGCATCGAAATGTCGGACGGCGCCGCGGGTGCGCTCCCGGACGCCGAGGCCGACATCGCCTACGCCTCGGTCCGCGAGCAGGCCCACTGGATCCGGACGGGCCGGCTCACCAGCCGCCGCCTCACCGAGATCTACCTGTCGCGCATCGAGCGCCTCGCGCCCGGCCTCTACTGCTACATCACGGTCACCGCCGACCAAGCGCTCGCACAGGCGGACGAGTCCGACCGCGAACTCGCCGCCGGGCGCTACCGCGGCGAACTGCACGGCATTCCCTACGGCATCAAGGACTGCTTCGACACCGCGGGAATCCCCACCACCTGGGGCGCGATCCCCTTCCGTGACCAGGTTCCCGACCGGGACGCCCGCATCGTCACCATGCTCCGCGAGGCCGGAGCCGTCCTGCTCGGCAAGCTCGCCACCGCCAGCCTCGCGAACGGCTACCGCTGGTACGGCGGGAAGGTCCGCAACCCCTGGAACACGGAGGAGCACGCGGGTGGATCCAGCGCCGGGCCGGGGTCCGCCACCGCCGCCGGGCTGTGCTCGTTCTCGATCGGCACCGACAGCCTGGGGTCGATCCTCAACCCCGCCGACCAGTGCGGCATCGTCGGCCTGCGCGCGACCTTCGGGCGGGTGCCGACCGAGGGCGCCATGCCGCTGACCCCCAGCCTCGACCGGATCGGGCCCCTCACCCGTCGCGTCGAGGATGCGGTGCCCGTCATGGCCGCGATCAACGGACCCGATCCGACATCGGCGTCCTCCATCGCCATGGGCTTCGAATACGACGCCCGCATCGATCCCGCGGCCGTCCGCGTGGGCTACTCGCCGGACTGGTTCCGCGAGGTCGGGTTCGGTCCCGGAGCCTCGGTCCCGGTCGCCGACGCACACAAGAACGCACTCGAGGCGCTCCGCGAACTCGGCGTCGAGCTGGTCGAGGTGGAGTTGCCGCCGTTCCCCTACCAGGCGCTGATCCCGAACCTCTACGTCGAGGCCGCCGCGATCTACGAAGCGCTCACCCTCGATGGCCGCGACGATGAGCTGCCGCCCGAGGGGTGGCCCGACGCCTGGCGCCGCGTCCGCCTCCTGTCCGCGGTCGACTACCTGCAGGCCGAGCGTCTCCGGCGCGGCCTCATGCACGAGTTCCACCGCATCTACAGCGACGTGGACGCGCTGTTCGCCCCGACCTACGGCTCCTTCGAGCTGCTGGTGGCGATGAACTACACGGGACACCCGGGCATCAGCCTGCGCGCCGGCCTCGACGAGAGCCCGACCCGAAGCGCGGGCCCGGTTCCCGACGATCCGCGGGGAGAGCCGCACACGATCACCCGCAACGTGGCCTTTCATGGCCGGCTCTTCGAAGAGGGGACGATCCTCGCGCTCGCCCGGGCGCTCGAGGAGCGGCTTGGGGTGCATCACCACCGTCCGCCGCTCGGGTAGGGGGGCGGAATCCCCGGTTCGTGGGGGGCGGTCGCACGACCCCGCGACCGGGCGCCCACTCCCCCGGACCACCCGGCGGCGGCCGGTGTGGCCGACCCGAATCCGGCGATAATCCAGAGATCAAGGTGACGGCGGCGGACCCATGGCGACGCGGGTTCCGGCCGTAACGACGCCTATCGCCCGGAAAACGCGCGAATTCTGGGCGATAGACCACGTTTCTATCGCCCAAACGCGTTCATCCGTCCCTCGCCGTTGCCTCCCCGCGCCGGGAGCCGCACAATCCCCTCCATGAAGCGCATCCCTTGTTCCGTTTTTTTCTGCGTGCTGGCGGCCCTGGCCGTCGCCACCACCGCCACCGCCAGGCCACAAAAGCCCGTTCTCCACGGCAAGCACTGGATGGCGATCACCGGCAAGCCGCTCGGAGCGACCGCCGGAGCCATGATCTTCAGCCAGGGCGGCAACGCGGTGGACGCCGCCTGCGCCATGCTGGGCGCCACCGCGACCATGTTCGACGCCCTGAGCTGGGGCGGCGAAACCCAGGCGCTGATCTGGCACCCCGAGCAGAAGAAGGTGATCGGGATCAACGCGCTCGGCGTCGCTCCCACGGGCGCCACGCCGGCGTACTTCCGGGAGCAGGGAATGGAGTACCCGCCCGCGGTCGGCCCGCTCGCGGCGGTGACTCCGGGGACTCCGGGCGGCCTCCTGACGATGCTCGCCGAGTACGGCACGATGTCCCTCGCTCAGGTGCTCGCGCCGTCGATCCAGATGGCCGACGGCTATCCCATCGAGGCCTCCGCGGCCCGCGGGATCCAGCGGGGCGCCGACCGGATCGCCGAGTGGCCGTATTCGCGCCGGACCCTGCTGCCGCACCGCGACGAACGCTCGGCGTCCTCGGGGCCGCAGGATGAGACCGGGAACTACTGGGACCGCGAGGACTCCTCGACGCGCGAGTTCAGCGCCGGCGGCCCGCGCCCCGGCGAGGTCTTCCGCCAGCCCGAACTGGCGAACACCCTGCGGAAGCTGGTGGACGCCGAGGCCGAGGCGCTCGCCGCCGGCAAGAGCCGCAAGGAGGCGATCTACGCCGCCTACGACCGTTTCTACAAGGGCGACATCGCCGAGGAGCTTGCCCGTGGCACCCAGGAGCAGGGCGGCCTCATCACCACCGAGGACCTCGCGAACTGGAAGGTCCACATCGAGGAGCCCGTCTCCACGAACTACAAGGGGATCGAGGTCTACAAGCTGACTCACTGGGTCCAGGGACCGGTCCTGCTCCAGGCGCTGAACATCCTGGAGCCCTTCGACCTGCAGGGGATGGGCTACAACAGCTCCCGCTACATCCACACCCTCTACCAGGCGATCAGCCTGTCGTTCGCGGATCGCGACTTCTACTACGGCGACCCCTATTTCCCGCCCGAGGAGCCGATCAGGGGACTGCTCTCCAAGGACTACGCCCGGCACCGGGCCGAACTCATCCAGGAGGACCGGAACGACCCGACGATCGGTCCTGGCGACCCGTATCCGTTCCAGGGAGGCGAGAACCCGTTCCGGGAGTACCTCGACCGGTTCTCCGGAACCTCCGTCACGCCCACCACCGAGGAGGAGCGCGAACAGTTCCTCGACGGCTTCCTCGCCGGGACCACCTCGATCCAGGCGGCGGACGCCTCCGGCTGGGTGGTTTCGGTGACGCCGAGCGGCGGCTGGCTCCCGGCGGTGCTCGCCGGTGAGACCGGGATCGGGCTCAGCCAGCGGATGCAGAGCTTCGTGCTCGACCCCGCGATGAACCCCTACAACGTGCTGGAGCCCGGCAAGCGGCCGCGCGCCACCCTGACGCCGAGCCTCGCGCTCCGGGACGGGGAGCCCTTCCTGTCGTTCGCGGTCCAGGGCGGCGACGGCCAGGACCAGAACCTGCTGCAGTTCTTCCTGAACGTCGTCGAGTTCGGCATGAACGTGCAGGAGGCCGCCGAGGCCGCGAACTTCAACAGCTACCAGCTCCGCAGTTCCTTCGGCGCCCACGAGTCGGAGCCGGGCTCGATGCTGCTGAACGACAAGGTCCCCGAGTGGATCCGCAACGAGCTGATCGGAATGGGGTATTCGCTGCGCTTCGCGCCGCGTACCTCGGGACCCATCAACGCCATCTGGTTCGACCGCGAGCACGGCAGCTTCTGGGGCGGCTCGAGCCACCATGGCGACGACTACGGAGTGGCCTGGTGATGCGTTTTCCGGACTTCCGAAACCAGGTGGCGGCCCTGGCCGTCCTCCTTCTCATTCCGGCAGGCGTGCTGGCGCAGGACGAGGAAGGGCCACGGGCCGCCTCGCTGACCGTTTCGCCCGAGGAGATCACCCTGACCGCCGGTGAAACGGCCCAGATCGAAGCCTCCGCGCTGGACGAGGACGGGAACGAGATCGAGGTCGAGTTCCTGTATCTCCCCCTTTACGGCCAGTTCTGGAACCTCGAGATGCGCACCTGGGGCTTCAACATCTTCAAGGTCTCCCGCGAGGGCGAAGTTTCGACCCGGCGGCCCGGGGAGTACGCCGTGATGGTGCGGGTGGTGGGCTCCGGCCCCGATCCCTCGGCCCGGAATACGGAGGCCGAGGGTTACCTCGAGCAGCGGATCCCGCTGACCATCCTGCCGCGGCCGGTAGCCACGCTGAAGGTCACCGCGGAAGGGCCCCTGTATGCAGGGACCGAGGTGACGGTGCGCGCGGAGCCCGTGGATGACACCGGGACGCTCGTTGAGGGACTCGATGTCGGCTGGATGTCTTCGGACGACGCCATCGCCATGCCGATCGCCCGGCCGCCGACCATCGAGCGGACCCGTACTCGCGGGGTGCTGGCGCTCGGCGCCCCCGGAGCGGTGACGGTCACGGCGACCGCCGGAGCCGCCACCGCCGAGCTGGCGGTCGAGGTGGTTCCGAACCCGGTCGCGAAGATGGAACTGACCCCGGACCGAAGCACCGCCCGAACGGGAGACGTGACGCACCTGAAGGTGACGATGGCGGACGCGGCCGGAGCGACGCTCGAAGACGTCCCCGTCGGTTACAGCGTTTCGGCGATGACCGACGCGATGGGGATGGGCGGCCCCTCCTCCGGGCTCATCACCCAGGACGGCCGGTTCGTGGCGGATCTTCCCGGCGTCTACACGGTCGTGGCCCGGACCGGGTCCGTTTCCGCCTCGACGGTGATCCGGGTCGCCGAGCGCGGGGTCCGCCGGCCCATCGAGCTGGTCGGCCACGGCCGGGTGAAGGACCGGGCGACCTCGGACCTCTGGGTCTGGGAGGCGCCGAACGGCCGCGACTACGCGATGACCGGCACGCACAGCGCCGCCGGCCACGCCTACATCTGGGACGTGACCGATCCCGAGAACCTCGACATCGTGGACGTAGTGCGGGTGGACGCCCGCACCGTGAACGACGTCAAGATCTCGGAGGACGGGGCGACGGCGGTCATCTCGCGCGAGGGAGCGTCCAACCGGCGGAACGGCCTCGTGATCCTCGACGTGTCCGATCCCTCGACGGGGGTCCGGAAGCTCGCCGAGTACGACGACCAGCTCACCGGGGGCGTCCACAACACCTTCATCCACGCGGGACACGTCTACGCGCTCTCCGGCGGCCGGCGCTTCGACATCATCAACATCGAGGATCCCTCGGTGCCGCACCGGGTGGGCAGCTTCGCGCTCGACAACCCGGCGCGCTCGATCCACGACGTGTGGGTGGTGGACGGCATCGCCTATTCGGCGAACTGGAGCGACGGGGTGGCGGTGATCGACGTGGGCGGCGCCGGGAAGGGCGGCACGCCCCAAGACCCGAAGCTCGTGGGGCAGTTCCCGTTCCCGACCGGCTGGAACCACGCCGTCTATCCCTACCGCAGCGTCTCGACCGGCAAGTTCTATATCTTCGCGGGGGACGAGGCGGCCCGCACCGGCCGCTACAGCCCGCTCGCCGAGATCGGCACCGGAACGCCGGGCTATGACGACGAGCCCACCCGCTGGCGCGGCTGGATCCACATCCTCGAGTGGGACGAGAACTTCGAGGCGCCTCCCCGGCTGGTCGGCCGTTACGAGGTCCCCGAGGCGGGCAGCCACAACATCTGGATCGAGGACGACGTGATGTACGTGGCGTTCTACAACGGGGGGCTGCGGGTGGTGGACGTCTCCGGCGAGCTGCTCGGGAACCTCTACCGGCAGGGCAGGGAGATCGCCCGCTTCCTGCCGCTCGACCCCGAGGGATTCCTGCCCAACGCGCCGCAGGTCTGGGGCGCCCAGCCCCACAAGGGGATCATCTACTTCTCGGACCGGAACTCGGGACTCTGGGCGGTGAAGCTCGGCGACCTGCCGGAGGAGACCACCACCGACACCCAGCAGTAGGGCCGGGACCGCCGTCCGGGACCGCCGTTGCGAGCCGGTGACGCACACATCCGTGCCGCCGACGGCGGCCCGGGTGGCTCAGGGGCCGGCGGAGTCTCGGGCGTTCGAGGATGGAACGAGGTGCGTCTCGATCAGCGTTTCGACCCGCGTCACCCGGTCGGAGAGCCGATCCACCCGGTCGGAGAGCCGATCCACTCGGTCGGAGAGCTCGCCGATCTCTTCGCGCAGCTCCGCCCGCAGGCCGCCGATCTCCTGGCGCATCTCCACCCGCAGCCCGCCGATCTCCTCGCGCATCTCCGCGCGGAGGTCGAGGATCTGGCCGGTGAGGTTGGTGAACGCGACGGCGCCGGCGCTCAACACCGCTGCCACCAGGACGAACATCCCGGCCAGCACCGTGAGTTGCACGCGTTCTGCGCGGCCGAACGGCTCGCGGGAAGCTGCCGGGCGTCCGGTGAGGCGCCCCGCTCCCGCGCTTGTCATCGCTCCACCGTGCTCACTCGCTCCCGGAGTATAGGAGCGGCCCTGAGGTTCGGGCAGCGGGACGGCGGTCTCCGCCGCGTCGGTGGTTCGTTCATGCATGGGGAAGTCCTCCACCATGCACAGACGAGATTTGGCGCGGATTCTTCCCACCCGGCGGCCAATTGTGGAAAAGTCGATGCGAAGCGGCGCTCCACCGCGAGGAGGTGGGCGGCCGCAGCCGGGCGTGCTACCCGGGAGTGGGTGGGGTTGCGACGTGCGCGGTGCAGAGCACCACGCGTGCCGGCTGAAACCGGCGCTCCAAGCCGTTACCGCGGTGAGGGTGGTTGGAGTGGTGTCGTTCCGCCGCGCTCCGCGCAGCGGGTGCCGACCTGAAGGTCGGCGCTCCCAGTCGTTCCGCCGCCTACTCCGGGAAGTCGAAGGCGGCCGCCTCCCGGCGCAGTTGGAGCACGAGGACGTCCGGGTCCACGAGGACGCGTTCCGGATCGAAGGTCGTCACGATCTCGAAGGCGGCTGACTCTCCGGCATCCAGTACCGCAGACGTCCGGGTGTCGCGATAGCTCGGCGACACGACCGTCCGGGTTCCGGCGTCCCCGGCGTCCGACCAGCGCTCGTTCGCAGTGGCGGCGACCTCGACCGTCATCCGCGCGGTCCCCGCGTTCTCCACGGTTCCCCGGACGACCCACCCGGAACCGGCCCGTTCCTTCGTCACCTCGGAGAGCCGGTATTCCGGCGCCACCACGTCGTGGAACCACTGCGTGGTGAAGGCGTCGAAGGCTCCGGGGTCCGGCGCGAATTCACGCAGCGCGGCCAGCATGTCCTGGATCACCGGGAAGTCGGAACCGGCGTGGTACGCGTCGATGAAGGCGCGCAGTCCGGCCAGCAGGTTCTCCCGCCCCATCTCCTGCTGGAGCATCCACATCACCCAGCCGCCCTTGTCGTAGATGACGGTGGTGTCGCCCCGCCGCGAGCCGTCGGTCTTGACGAGGGACCGCTCGGAGTTCACGAAACGGCCGTCCCCGTAGCTGTCCTCGATGCGCTTCGCGAACTCGATGCGGTAGCGGTCCCCGTGCACCTCCTCGTGGAGCAGGATGGTCGCGTAGTGGGACATCCCTTCCGACAGCATGTTGCCGCCGGGTCCGCGCCCCGGGGTCAGGATGTTGGCCCACCACTGGTGCGCGGCTTCGTGCGCCACCACCGCGAACGCGGCGTGGGAGCGCGGATCGCTCTTCGTGAGGAAGCCGATGCCCTCGCTGAAGGTGATGTTGGTGGGGAACCCCTGCGCGTAGCCCGCGTACGCCGGGAACTCGGACAGCTTCAGGAGTTCCCAGGGGAAGGGGTGGAACCACTCCGAGTAGTGCTCGCGGGCCGCGTCAAGCGCGGTGGACATCTCCTCGACGTTGTAGTCGTGCTCCGGGTGGTGGTAGATGGCGGTGCCCCGGCCCTCCTTCACCGCGTAGCGGCCGGCGACGATGTTGAAGAGCCGCACCGGATGGTCGGACTCCCACACCACGGTGCGCCGCCCCTCCCGGACTTCCTCGCTGGTGAGTCGCCCGACGCTGTTCGCCGTGTATTCCGCCGGGACGGTGATCCGGATCCTCGTGGTGAAGGGCCTCCCGCCCCAGCCGAGGGCGGGTTCGGTCTCGCCCGCGAAGAAATCGTCGGGATACTCCCGCTGGTCGTACTGATTGTCTTCGTCCACGCCGATGCCCGGGAGGTACCCCGGAACCGGAGCGAAGGTCGGCGCGAAGGCGGTGAGCACCACCCCCGAGTCCAGGATGAACTGGCCGCGGCCGCCGACCCTGGTGCTCAGGCCGCGGGGGTATTGGAGCCCATACTCGAAACCGACCGTGAGCGAACCGCCGGGAGCGAGCGGCTCCTCGGGGGTGAAGACGTAGAGCCCGGCGCGGTCCTCCGGCTCGTGGGGTTCCCCGTCCAGGGTCCATGCGATCGGGTCCCACGGTCCCGCGGTGATCGGAAGCCGGGGATAAGCGGTGTCCCGGTGGTTCACGAACGTGTAGGCGCCGGACACCGAGGCCGCGCGCCCCGCCGGCTCCAGATCCACGTCCAGGTCCACATGCGCGACCGACGGCATCCGGAAGTCGGTCCAGGTCGCCACGTTGCGCCTCCAGTAATCCTTCGCGGCCTCCTCGGCGTCCGGGCCCTGGTCGCCCGCCCGGCCGCCGAAGAACAGCGCCGCGGCCAGGACGGCGGGAGGCAGCGCGAACGGCAGGAGACGGACCCCGCTCCGCAACACCGCGCGCGGCCGGAGCCGGTGCAGGATCCGGGTGGCGTCGAACTCCTGCCGCCCCAGCCATTTGAGCGCGAGGGCGAGGAGCAGCGGAATGAGACTCAGGTAGAGCAGGCGGTTCAGCAGCAGGGCGCGCCCGTGCAGCGAGAAGGCGCCCATGTCGCTCCAGAAGATCATCGAGTTCCAGGCGATCCAGTTGGTGACCCACGACAGCGCGTCGCCCACGTTCATCCGGTAGACCGTGTAGATCAGCGCCGCCAGCCCGAGTCCGTACACCGCGTAGCGGTTCCGGAAGAGCGCGAACGCGGCGGTCACGAACGCCGTCCAGAAGAGGAAGGTGGGGACCATCACCCCGCCCCACGCCGCGAGGAACGGCCAGAGGTCGAAGCCGACGGGATCGCCGAGCAACTGCCGTACGGTGATGACCGCGCCGGACGCGATCAGGGCCGCGGCCAGAATCCCCGCCGCCACCACCACGTTGCCCGCCGTCTTGCCGAGGAGCATGGCTCCCGTCCCGACGGGCGTGGTGCGATAGATCTCGGCGAACCGCTGCGCCCGCTCCTTCATGAGCGACTCCACGGTGTAGAAGAGGAGCAGGACGCAGACGAGCAGGCTCAGGGTGTTGAACTGACGCGCCGCCATCGCTCCCGAGGTCAGGAGCAGCGGCGAATCGAACGGTCCGAGCGCGAAGAGCGCCTGGTTGACAGACTGGTAGAGGATCAGCGGGACGAAGAGATACATCCCCGCGCGAACCGTCAGCTCCCGAACCTCGGCCCGGGCGATCGCGGCCGCCGCGGCCAGGAATCCCGGCGGGTCGGTCTGCATGGCGAGCTCGCCGAGGGTTCTCCCGGAAGAGACCGGAGCGGCTTCGGCAACCGCGGGCGCCGTTTCCCGGCGTCCGCCCCGCCGGAAGCCGATCACCAGCGAGTCCGTGTCTCCACGAAGGAGCCGGCGCGCGGTGTTGCGCGCCGCCGCTTCGACCGCGAGGAGTCCGGCGCCGGCAAGCGCGATGCGGCTGAGCAGGAATCCGGTGTCCGGTGGCAGGGGCGCCGTGTTGTAGAAGTCGAGGCCCCGGTCCAGCTTCAGGAAGGTCTCGTTCAGCCACCGGAATCCCGAGGGGTCCGCGAGCATGAGCGCGCGGTTGATCGCCGGGTCGAGCCAGCTCGGCGACCAGCTGATGAGAAACCCCAGGATGACGAGCAGCGTGGCGACCGGGAACGCGAAGACCACGATGGGACGGCGGGTCCAGGCGCCGAGGAAGAACGGCGCGCCGGCGAAAAACACGATCTGGGGAAGGCCGAGAAGCAGGGCCGGAACCAGGTAGTTCCCGGGAACGAACGGGCCGATCTGAGGGGAGTCCGCCCCGGTCGCCAGGAGGTGGTTGAAGCCCATGGACGCGCCCAGGAACAGGCCCCAGATGACCAGGAAGGCGATCACCGCTCCGGCGAAGCTGCCCCACACGTACTCCCGGACGGTCAGCCGGGTGGAGTGGAGGACCTCGCCCACCCGCTGTTCCGCATCCCGGATCAGCACCAGCCCCGCGCCGATGGCGAGGAACCAGGCGCCCATCGCGGTGATCAGGACCGACTGGAGCATGCTCTGGGCGAATACCGAGGTGATGTGCGACCGCTCCCCGCCGGCGGTGGCGTCGCCGCTGGAGATGGTCACGTTGCCCTGGGAGAAACCCCAGGCCACGAGCACGAGAATCCCGAAGAGGAACCAGTACGAGGGCCGCCGGAGCGCCGAAGACAGTTCCCGGCGGGCCACGGCCGCCCACCGGGCGAACGAGGTCACGACTCGGGAGTCGCCGGTGGCCGCTCGCCGTTTCCGGCGGCGCCGTTCCGGGTGAGCAGCAGATAGGCGTCCTCGAGACTGGGAGCAACCGGTTCGAAACCGTCGGGCGGAGGTCCGTCCGGGACGTAAACGCGCACCCGGTTCCGCCCCTCGATGAGGACCGCCTGCGTGATCTCGAAGCGGTCCGCGACCGTTTCCATCTCGTGCTTTTCCACCGCGCCCTCAAAGATCGCGCCTTCGAGCCGGGAGCGCGCTCCCCTGGGAGTGGTGTCCGCCACGATCCGGCCGCCGGTCAGGACCGCGACCCTCGGACACAGGACCGCGATGTCCTCCACGATGTGCGTGGACAGCAGGACCAACCGGTCCTCGGCGACCTCGGCCAGCAGCCGGTAGAAGCGCAGCCGCTCTTCGGGATCGAGTCCGGCGGTGGGCTCGTCCACGACCACGATCCGGGGGTTTCCGGCCAACGCCTGCGCGATGCCGAGGCGCTGCCGCATGCCGCCCGACCAGGTTCCCACCTTGCGCTTCGCGGCGTCCTGCAGGTTCACCCGTTCGAGGAGCTCCGCGGCGAGGCGCTTTACGCCTCGCGGCGCCTTGACGCCCTTCAGCACCAGGAGGAATCGGAGCATCGCGGACCCGGTGAGGTGCGGATAGAAGCCGAACTGCTGCGGGAGGTAACCGAGTTGACCGCGGATGCGCCGGGGGTCGCCGCTCACGTCCTCGCCGTCGAGGAAGACGGCGCCCGAAGTGGGCTCCAGGAGGCCGGCGACGATGCGCATGAGCGTGGTCTTGCCGGCCCCGTTCGGTCCGAGGAGGCCGAGCATTCCGCGCGACGCTTCGAGCGAGACGCCCTGGATCGCCGCTACCGGTCCCGGATAGACCTTGACGAGGTTTCTGATTTCGAGCATGAAGGCTGGGAGAGTAAGGGAGCGCCGTCCGCCCGGCCAGTTGCTCTCAACCGCCGTCCCGCGGGCCGCTCAAGGGCCGTGATGGCGCCGTCGGCGTTCCAAGCCGTATCCGCCGTGAGGCCGGAGAGCGGGGTGCGCTTTCGACCGCCTCTTGGCGGTCGATGCCGGCCGGAGGCCGGCGCTCCAAGCCGTATGGGCCACCTCCACTCTTGAACTGCCCGCCGAGGCGGGAGCTACCTATTCCGGGTGGCGTTGTGACTTGCGCGGTGCGAAGCACCGCGCGTGCCGGTCTGGAGACCGGCGTTCCAAGCCGTGGCCGCCGTGAGTCCGGGGAGCGGGGTGCGGTTTCGACCGCCTGCCGGCGGTCGATGCCGGCCGGAGACCGACGCTCCGCTCCCCTACAACTCGGCGTGTTGGGCGGCCGCGCCGGGGCCGAGGAAGGCTTCGACGTACTTCGCTCCGGTGCCGGTGTTGAAGAGGACGACGGTGTCGTCCTCGGTCACGTCGCCCCATTCGCGGAGCCGGCGCAGCGCGCTGAGGCAGGCGCCGCCCTCGGGGGCGGCGAAGATGCCCTCGGCGGTGGCGATCCGGCGGGCGTCGCGCATGAGTTCCTCGTCGCTGACGGCGATCGCGGTGCCGCCGCTCTCCCGGACCGCCTCCAGGATCAGGAAGTCCCCGAGCGCCTTGGGAACCCGGAGCCCGGACGCCACGGTGTGCGCGTCCTGCCACATCTCGGAGGCTTCCGTGCCCTCCTCGAACGCCTTCGGAATGGGCGCGCAGCCCTCGGACTGCACCGACACCATCCGCGGCCGCTCCGGCCCGACCCAGCCGAGCTGCTCCATCTCGTCGAACGCCTTCCACATGCCGATGAGGCCGGTTCCGCCGCCGGTCGGGTAGAGGATCACGTCGGGCAGGCGCCCGAGCTGCTCGAAGACCTCGTAGCCCATCGTCTTCTTGCCCTCGATGCGGTAGGGCTCCTTCAGCGTGGCCACCTCGAAGAGTCCGCGTCCCGGCGCCAGTTCCGCGATCATCCGGCCCGCGTCGGAGATCAGGCCGTCGATCGAGTGGACCTCGGCGCCGTACACCGAGGCCTCGATCCGGTTCACCTCCGGACAGTCACGGGGCACCGCGACCACGCACCGCAGCCCGGCCCGGGCCGCGTAGGCGGCGGCCGCCCCGCCGGCGTTCCCCGCCGAGGGGAGGGCGATGCCGGGAGCGTCGAACTGGTACGCCGCCGAGACCGCCAGGCAGAGCCCCCGGTCCTTGAAGCTTCCGGTGGGGTTCATCCCCTCGTCCTTGATGAGGAGTTCGCGGATCCCGAGTTCCGCCCCCAGGGTGGGCGCGGGGTGGAGCGGGGTGCCGCCTTCCCCGAGCTTCAGGCAGTGGCGCTCCTCCTGGATCGGCAGGACCTCGTGGTAGCGCCAGAGATCGAAGGGCCGGTCCTTGATGGACGCCGGGGTGAACGTCCGCGCCGCCGCTTCGAGGTCGTAGCAGGCGAGCAGCGGGTGCTTCTCGTTCGAGAGGTTCTGGGGCGCGAAGGCGTCGTGGCGATGCCCGGTCTTCGAGCACTCGAGGTGGGTGAGATAGGAGTACGGCGCAGCCATTCAGACGGAGAGGATGCTCGCCTCCTTGCGGGACGCGATTTCGGCAACCCGCTTCACGTGGGCGTCGGTGGCCTTTTGGACCTCGGCCTCGAGGTCGTGCTCGAGGTCCTCGGAGAGTTCCTTGCTCTTGACCAGCTTCTTGGCGCGCTGGTTGGCGTCGCGCCGCACCTGCCGGAGCGCGTTCTTGTGTTCCTCGGCCATCCGGCTGATGCTCTTGGCGAGCTGCTTCCGCCGTTCCTGGCTGAGCGGCGGGATGGGAATCCGGAGCATGGTGCCGTCCGAGGCAGGGTTCAGGTCGAGGTCGGCCGCCCGGATCGCCCTGTCGATCGCGGGCAGCAGGTTCCGCTCCCAGGGCTGCACGGTGATGGTGCTCGCGTCCGGCGTCTTCAGGGTGGCGACCTGGTTCAGCGGCATGAGCTGCCCGTAGTAGTCCACCCGGACCGAGTCCAACAGGGCCACCGACGCCCGCCCGGTACGGACCGAAGCCAGTTCGTGCTCGAACACCTCGACCGTCTTGTCCATCCGGCGGTTCAGGTCGTCCAGAATCTGGTGATCCATCGCTTCCGCTCCCCCCGCGGCCCTACGTGTCGAGGGCCGGCTTTTCGACCCGGGTCCCGACGTCGTCGCCCCGGGCGGCTTGTTGAATGTCGTCCTGGTGGCACACCACGATCGGGAGGTCGTTCTCCATGCACAGCGAGATCGCGGTGGTGTCCATGAAGCGGAGTTCCTGCCGGATCGCTTCCAGATAGGTGAGCCGGCGGATCGGCCGGGCCTCCGGGTCCTTCTCCGGGTCGCCGGTGAAGACTCCCGGAACCCGGGTGGCCTTGATGAGCACGTCCGCGCGAATCTCGTTGGCCCGCAGCGCGGCGGCGGTGTCCGTCGAGAAGTAGGGGTTTCCGGTGCCCGCCGCGAAGAGGGTGATCCGTCCCTTCTCGAGGTGCCGGAGGGCCCGGCGGCGGATGAAGGGTTCGGCGACCTGGCGGACGGTGATGGCGGACATCACCCGGGTGTGGCAACCCCGCTTTTCGAGCGCCTCCTGGACCGCGAGGGCGTTGATCAGGGTGGCGAGCATCCCCATCGAATCCGCGGTGACCCGGTCCATGCCGCGGGTTTCGGCGCCGAGCCCCCGGAAGATGTTCCCGCCGCCGATCACGCAGGCGGTCTCGATGCCGTCGCTGTGGACCGCGGCGATGAGCCGCGCCATCCGCTCCACCTCACCCGGAGAGATGCCGGCGTGCTCCTCGCCCTTGAGCGCCTGGCCCGACAGCTTGAGCAGAACCCGGCGCGGTGGGTTCGGCCGGCTCCCGCTCATGCGGTCATGGTACGCGGCTTTCGGCGCGACCGGACGCGAAAGCTGTTCGCCGCGACCGGTCGCTACAGTTGTTCCCCGCGCTCGAAGCGGATGAAGCGCCGCACCTGAATGTTCTCCTTGATGGCCTGCGCGGCTTCCAGGATCCGGTCCTGGACGCGCATCTTCTTGGAGTCGTCGAGGGCGTAGGGCTGCTCGACGAGCACCCGCTCGGAGAGGAACCGGTCGAGCTTTCCGGACACGATGCGGTCCACCACCGCGGGCGGCTTGTTGGCGTTCTTCGGATCCTGCGCCAACTGCGCGCGGATGAGGTCCGTCTCGTCGCAAATCACGTCCTCGGGCACCTCCTCCCGCCGGACCCAGCGCGCCGGGGCGGGATAGGCGCAGGCGATGTGGATCGCCACGTCGTTCGCGAGGTCGCGGAACGTCTGGTTCCGGGCCACGAAATCGGTCTCGCAGGAGAGCTCCACCATCACCCCGATCCGGTGATCGTGGATGTACGAGTGGATGAGCCCCTCGCTGGTGGTTCGTCCCGCGCGGCGCTCCGCCGCCGCGGCGCCCTTCTCGCGCAGCAGGCGGATGGCCTTGTCGAAGTCTCCGTCCGCGTCCACGAGTGCTTTCTTGCAGTCGGCGAAGCCCGCTCCGGTCAGATCCCGGAGCTTCTTGACGTCCTGGGCGCTGATGGCGGCCATTTGGGGAATCTCCTGTTGAAGCCGCCGGGGCGGCGACTCTTTGGCGGTGTCTCGAGGGTGTCCGGTCAGCCGGTGGCGGCCGGCGCCGGATCCTCGGTTTCTGAACTGGCGACGGCGCTCGGGGCTCCGGCGGTGTCCGGGTCCGGCGCCGCGGCGTCGCTCGCCGCGGATGCCTCGCTGGAGGCCGCCGAGTTGCCCGCGTCGGCAGTGCCCGCACCCGGGCCGGCCGCATTGGGGCCGGTCGGGTTGGGGCCGGTCGGGTTGGGGCCGGTCGAACCCGGGGTGGCGGCCTCGGCAGGCGGAGCGGCATCGGCCGCTCCGTCCGGCGCCGCGCCGTCCCCGTCGGCTCCGAAGGCCGTCAGTCCGCGAAGCTGGCGTCCGTCCTCGAAGGCGCTCGCAATGCGCTCGGCGAAGAGGCGGATCGCCCGGAGGGCGTCGTCGTTCCCCGGGATCACGTAGTCGATGAGGTCGGGGTCGCAGTCGGTGTCCACGATCGCCACGATCGGGATACCGAGTTTCCTCGCTTCCTGCACCGCGATCATCTCGTTCTTGGGATCCACGATACAGACGGCGTCGGGCAGCCGGTCCATCTTCTCGATGCCGCTGAGCGTCTTTTCCATCCGCCGCCGGCGCTTGTCGAGGCGCGACCAGGCCTTGTTCGAGAAGCCGCCCTGATCGGCGTTCTCGGTGATCTCCCGAAGCTCCTGGAACTTGGCGATGCTCTTGCGGATCGTCTGGAAGTTGGTCAGCAGTCCCCCGAGCCACCGGTGGTTCACGTAGAACGCCTCCACCCGCGCGGCTTCCGAGGCGATCACCTCCTGCGCCTGGCGCTTGGTGCCGACGAAGAGGATGGTCTTGCCCTCGGCGCCCAGCTTCGAAATGAAGTGGAGCGCGTCCCGGAAGAGCGGGAGCGTCTGGTTGAGATCCACGATGTGGATCCCGCTCCGCGATCCGTAGATGTACGGCCGCATCCGCGGGTTCCACCACTTCGTCTCGTGTCCGAAGTGGAGCCCTGCTTCCAGCAGGTCCCGCATCGTTACGGTCGTGGACATCGGATCAACGGCAGGCGGAGGCCCGCCAGCGAAAGCTCGGAAGCAGCGGGAGAGCCATCGTCAGCGCTTGGAGTACTGGAAGCGCTTCCGCGCGCCCGGCTGTCCATATTTCTTGCGCTCCTTGCGCCGCGCATCCCGGGTGAGGAAACCCCGGCGCTTGAGTTCCGGGCGCAGCCGCGCGTCGTTGTCGCTCAGCGCCCGGGCGATGCCGAGCCGCACCGCGGCCGCCTGCCCGGACAAGCCGCCGCCCTTGACGCGGGCGTCGATGTCCACCGCGCTGCCCTGGTCGGTGGCGAGCAGCGGCTGGGTGACCCAGTTCTGGTACGCCTCCCGCGGGAAGTAGTCGGCGAGCGGCCGGTGGTTCACCAGGATCTCGCCGGAGCCGTTCCGCAGGTAGACCCGGGCGATGGAACTCTTCCGCTTGCCGGTTCCGTAGGCGAGGGGTTCTGACATCAGGACGAGGGGCTGAGATGGGCTGGCATGGGTTCCGGCTGCTGGGCCTCGTGCGGGTGTTCGCCGCCCGAATACACCTTGAGCTTCATGAACTGCGAGCGCCCGAGGCTTCCCTTGGGCAACATCCCCCGCACCGCGCTCTCGACGAGACGCTCGGGGTGGCTGCTGCGGACCTGGGCGGCGGTCCTCGACTTCAGGCCCCCGGGCCGTCCGCTGGTCCGGTAGTACACCTTCTGCTCTTCCTTGCGGCCGGTGAGGCGGACCCGGGCGGCGTTCAGCACGATCACGTGGTCGCCACAGTCGAGGAACGGAGTCCAGGAAGGCTTGTGCTTGCCTGTCAGCACCCGGGCCACCCGGCTCGCGAGGCGGCCGAGAGGCTGATCGTCCGCATCCACCACGAACCAACGGCGCCTGATTTCACTGGCGCGCGCGAAGGTCGTGCCTGCCGAACGGGACAACGTGCTGAGAATGGGGGTGGTGGGAGGTCGGGATGGCAGTGCGTGGAGGTGTTCCAGAGTAAAAAAATTCGGGCGCGTCGCTTCCCGGCAGGTCCCGGTCCGATTGCCGCCGGAACGTGCGGAGGTCGCGGAGTCGCCCGAAGCGGGCAGTATAACAGCCGGTGGGCGCGGTACGGCGTTCCCCTTTTTGCGGCTTTCGCGGGGTGTCCCGGTAGAGTTGCCACGGAGGTCTGACGCGATGCAGGACAGCCGTCCGCTGGCTGGTGACGAACCGGCGTTCAGCGACCCGGCCGACCCGTTGGCGCACCCGGCGGCGCTCCGCGCGGCCTGCCGGGACGGCGCGTTCGAAGGAACCACCTCGGGGGCGTGCCCCGGTTTTGCCCAGGCCAACCTGATCGTGCTGCCCCGTTCGCTCGCCGGGGACTTCCGGACGTTCTGCGAGCGGAATCCCAAGCCCTGTCCGCTCCTGTTGATGAGCGAGAGCCCGGTGCTGACGACCCTCGCTCCGGGCGCGGATCTCCGGACCGACGTGCCGCGGTACCGGATCAGCCGGCGCGGCGGCCCGCCCGTCGAGGTCGGCGACGTGCGGGACGCGTGGGAGCCGGATCTGACCTCCTTCCTGCTCGGATGCAGTTTCGGTTTCGAGGCGGGGCTCGTGGAGGCCGGAATCCGGCTCCGGCACCAGGACGAGGGCCGGGTCGTGCCGATGTACCTCAGCGGGCGAAAGTGCGAACCGGTGGGGCCCTTCCACGGGCGCCTGGTGGTCACCATGCGGCCGATTCCCGAGGCTCGGGTGGAGGATGCGGTCCGGATCAGCGGCGAGCAGCCGCTCGCCCACGGGGCCCCGGTGCACATCGGCGACCCGGCGGCGCTCGGGATCCACGATCTCGGCTGTCCCGACTGGGGCGAGCACGGGGGACTGCTGCCGGGAGAGGTGCCGGTCTTCTGGGCTTGCGGGGTCACCTCGCAGGTCGCCTGCCGGAACGCGCAGCCGGACCTCCTGATTTCCCACACGCCGGGCTGCATGTTCGTCACGGACGTGCCGGTGGCCGAACAGATCCAGCGGGCCGCGTAGTCGCCACCGCGGAGGTAGCGCAATGAAACTGGCTCTCCTGTCCCTCATCTTCACGCTCGTTCCCGGGCTCGCCTCCGCCCAGTGGACGAACCGCTATCCGAAGCTCGAGGGGTATTCCCACCATGTGTACGTGGAAGGGTTCGAACTGCCGATGGTGGTTGCCGGACCAACCGATCCGGCCCCCTCCCCGGACGGTGGGACCATCGCCATCGCCGCGCGCGGCTGGATCTGGCTGCTCGATCCCGCGACCGGGGTGGCCCGGCGGGTCACCAGCGGACCGGAACTCGACAGCCGCCCCGCGTGGCATCCCGACGGGACCCGGCTGGCGTTCCTCCGCGACGACAGCCGGCGTCTCACCATCTGGCAGCTCGACATCGCCACCGGCGAGGAGACGCTGCTCTTCGAGGACGACTCCATCGTCCTCGACCCTGCCTGGTCACCCGACGGGGAAACGCTCTACTTCAGCGCCTCCACCGAGGGTGATCTCGACATCTGGCGGCTTTCGCTCGAGACGGGCGAGCCGGCGCGGGTCACGGAGCGCCGTGGCCTCGAGGTCCGGCCGCAGCCGCTTCCGGACGGGGGCCTCGCCTACCTGTCCAAGGGCCGGTCCTCCGCCGATGCGGTCATCGTCCGGGACGCTTCCGGGGACGAGACTTCGCTGCGGGCCGAGTCCATCGCGTCGCAGGCCCGGCCCGGCGCCGCCCAGGGGCGGGGGGTTCTGGCGCTGAACTGGCCGGCCGGGGACGGCGGCGACGGCTACCGGTTGATGCTGCTGGACCCCGAAAAGGTGGATCCGATGGAGCTCGTGGCTGCGCGGGGACTGCCGCTGACCCCCGCTTTCACGGCGGACGGCGAGTCGGTGATCTATACGGAGGCCGACGACCACGAGGAGTTCCGGCTGCGGAAGATCAGCACCCGGGGCGGCCCGGTAGCGGACATCCCCATTCGCAGTTGGGACTTCGGGGCGCCGCTGGCGCGTGTCCGCATCACCACGCGGAAGGCCGGGGGCGACTCGCCCGTTCCGGCGCGGCTCGAAGTGCTGGATCCGGCTGGCCATCCCACGGTTGTTCCCGGTGTTTTTCCCCGGTTCGACGGGACCCACGGCCGGATCTACTTCTATTCGTCCGGCGTCGTGGAGGTCGAGGTTCCGGCCTCCCCGGCGGGGGAGGTGCGGATCAGCGCGACGCACGGATTCAGCAGTCTGCCCGCCACGGCATCGGTCCCCGTTTCTCCCGGAGAGACGGCGGAGGCCGAGCTGGTCTTCGAGCCGCTCTGGGACGCGCGGGCCGCCGGCTACCGCTCCGCCGACCACCACTTCCATCTCAACTACGGAGGCGTGACGCGGCTCTCGCCCGACGATCTGGAACTGCTGCAGGCGGGGGAGGACCTGGATCTCGGCACCCCGCTGATGGCAAACCTCCACCACCGGCGGAACGACACCGAGTTCTTCATGGACCGCCGGGTGGACGAGGCCCCGGCCATCCTGTTCGGCCAGGAGATCCGCTCCCACTTCCTGGGCCACCTCGGGCTGATCGGCATCGAGAGCGTTTTCTGGCCCTGGTTCTGGGGGCCGGGTTACCCGGTGTACGAAGCGGACGACCGCCCGAACCTCGACGCCCTTTCGCATTCCCGGGGACAGGGCGGGGTGAGCGCCTACATGCATCCGGTGTCGCGGCCGGACCCCTTCGGGAGCGAGGCGGGGCTGGGCGCGATCCCGATCATGGTGATCCCCGACGCCGTGCTCGGTGACCTCGACACCCTCGAGGTGGCGTGCCTCTGGACGAACGAGTTCGGCACGGCGGACCTCTGGCACCGGTTCCTGAACCTGGGGGTGCCGCTGGCCGCCTCCGCCGGTACCGACGTGATGCTCGACTACCACCGGACGATGGCGGTGGGGACGACGCGCGTCTACGTCCACGTGCCGGGGCCGTTCCGGATCGGGCCCTATCTGGAGGCTCTGAAAGCGGGGAGGAGCTTCGTGACGACCGGCCCTCTTCTGGACTTCCGCCTGGACGGCGCGCGCCCCGGCGAGGCGGCCGCGCCGGGCGGGGAGGCCGCCTGGACGCTGACCCTGGCCCATACCGGACCGGTCGAGCAGGTGGACCTGATCGTGAACGGGGAGGTGGTGGACAGCGTTTCGGGACTCGACGGTTCCGGGGTCCGGGAACTGGCCGGCTCCCTCAGTCCCCCCGCCGGGGGCTGGGTCTCGGCCCGGGCGCACGGCGGCGAGGAGAGCTGGCCCGGGATGAACGGCTCGGTATTCGCCCAGACGTCCCCCGTCTGGATCGGCGAGGTGGGCAGCCACGATCCGGCGGCCGCGGACGCGGCGGCGCGCGACCTGCTCCGCGCCCTCGACTTCTCCGAAGCCGAGGTGCGCGAGCGCTACGGCGAAATCCCGATCCCCCGCATCCTCGAACGGTTTACGCTCGCCCGCGAACGCCTCCAGGAATTCCTGCGGTAGGGGCACGAGGGAGTCTGCGATGAGATCGATCGATCGTCGTCGCTTCCTGCAGCGGCTGGCCGTATCCGCGCCGTCCTTGATCGGGCTGGCGCGGCTCGGCGAAACGCGGGGATCGGTCCCGGCGGCGCTACCGGCCCGATCGTCCGCCGCCGCCGTATCGGAACAGCGGACGCGCGCGCCCGACTACGGGCAACTGGTGACCTGTGCGGACAGTCCCCAGTTCGAGATTCCCGAGGGCTTCCGCTGCGTGCCCCTGAGTTCGGGCGGCGTCGCTTCGTCGATACGACCGGATCTCGAAGTGCCCAATGCCTTTGACGGCATGGCCGCCTTCCCGTTGCCGAACGGCAACGTCCGCCTGATCCGCAACCACGAAATGGTGGACGACGCGACCAGTCCGCATGCGCGCCCCATCGGCGAGCCCTACTACGATCCATTGGGCACCGGAGGAACCACGTCGCTGGAAGTCCGGATCTCGGAGTCGGCTGGTGGCCTGACGGTCGAGCTGGTGGATGAATTCGTGTCCCTGGCGGGCACCTCGGTGAACTGCGCGGGCGGGCCGACCCCCTGGGGAAGCTGGCTGTCCTGCGAGGAGACCGTACGAGGCATCGAGGCCGGCTACCGGCGGCCGCACGGGTACATCTTCGAGGTTCCGGTGAGCGCCACCGGGCCGGTGAATCCATTGCCTCTACGCGCGATGGGGCGCTTCGTGCACGAGGCCGCGGCGGTGGACCCGGCCACCGGGATCGTTTACGAGACCGAAGACCGGGACTACGAGCCGGACGAGGAGGCGGGAGCGGGCTTTTACCGCTTCATCCCCAATCAGGCCGGAGTGCTTTCGGCAGGAGGCCGCCTGCAGATGCTGGCGATCACCGGCCGACCCGGAACCCCGCTGGCGCTGGGACAGACGGTTGGCGCCGTGTTCCCCGTCCACTGGGTTGACATCGACGATCCCGATCCCGCGGATGCCGAGGGGAATCCACTGGCGGTCTTCAGGCAGGGGCGGGCCAAGGGCGCCGCGAGCTTCGACCGGCTCGAAGGCGCCTGGTACGGAGACGGTGGCATCTACATCGTGTCGACCAGCGGCGGCGCCGCCCGGTGCGGACAGGTCTTCCACTACCGTCCCACGTCCGATGACGCCGGCGAACTGACAGTGGTCTTCGAGTCCTTGTCCAAGCGGATGCTGGATGCCCCGGACAACGTCGTGGTCAGCCCGCGGGGCGGAGTCGTGCTCTGTGAGGACGGGACCGGCGATCACTACATCCGGGGTCTGAATCGCGAGGGGCATATCTTCAACCTCGTGCATGCGCCCAACCCGGTCGGTGAGTACGCGGGAACGTGTTTCAGCCCCGACGGAAGGGTGCTGTTCTTCAACGTCCAGGGATCGTCGCGCGCCGGCGGTTCACGGTCGAGCACGACGTACGCGATGTGGGGCCCCTGGGAGACGGGGCCCGTGTAACACCCGGTGACTTGAGCACCGGGCCGGTCTATTCGCCCAGATCCACCACCCGGAGGTTCCGCCAGCGCACCCTGATCCCGCCGCCGTCGTGGATCTGGAGTGCGATCGAGCCCTCCGCCGCCCCGATCTGGTCGTCCTCGAAGTCCACCATCCGGGTCCCGTTCAGCCAGGTGGTCACCCGGTCGCCCACCGCCCGGACGCGCAGGGTGTTCCACGCGCCCATGTTGAGGGCCTCGTCGAGCGCCGGATCGGGCTGCACGAGCCAGCCGCGGCCGTAGGACTCGTAGATGCCCCCGGTGAACAGGCCGGGAGGCGCCACCTCGGCCTGCCAGCCGTTCACGATGGTCCCCTCGACGCTGGAACGGAAGAACACCCCGCTGTTGCCGTCGGCCTCCTGGAGGAAGTCGATGGTCAGGTCGAAGTCGCGAAACGTCCGGGTGGTCTTCAGATAGCCGTACTCGGCGTCGGGTCCGCTCTCGCACACGAGTTCCCCGTCCTCGACGTACCAGCGTTCGGTGCCGTGCACCTGCCAGCCGTCGAGATCCTCGCCGTTGAACAGGGAGATCGGTTCCAGCGGCCGGATCCTGATGCTCCGGTACCAGACGTTCCGGCCGTGGTCCTGGAGGCCGATCGGCCCTGACGCCGCGCGGCCGTAACGGGGATAGGGAGCGAACTTGCTGGCCGCGACCAGTTCATCCCACTCCGGCGAGCCGAACTCGTACTCCACCGTCTTCGTCCCGTTCAGCCAGTGCTCCACGTGGTTGTTCAGCACGCGGATGCGGCCCTCGTTCCATTCGCCGGGTCCGTGCAGGGTCTTCTCGCCCGCGGCGTGCAGGTCGTAGTTGTCGCCGGTGAGATGCGTGTTCATGTCCATCGTCCCCATCGCGATGTAGGCGTCGTCGTCAAGCACCTGGTACTCGGGGGCGTTGAACCAGATTTCGGAGCCCTCCTCCTCGATCACCCGGTAGAGGACGCCGCTGTTGGCCACTTCGGAGAGCCGGAACTCGAACCTGAGGTCGAAGTCGGCGAAGGACTCGGTGGTGACGATGTCCCCGCCCACGGGAACGTCCGGGTCCGTGGCGGTCGCGCCCACGACCAGCATCCCGTCCATCACCCCCCATCCGGTGTCCGGAAACTCCTCGCGGTTGTAGCCGCGCCAACCGGCGGCCGTCTCGCCGTCGAACAGGAGGCGCCAGCCCGCGGCGCGCTCCGCCGGAGTCAGGGTGTTGGGCGCTCTCTCGGCGCCCGCTCCGGAACCCGCGTCTCCGGCGGGGGGAGACTCGGCGACATCCGCGCAACCGGCGGCGAGAACCACCGCCAGGAGCGCTTTCCCGATCGTGTGCAGGTCGTTTCTCACGTTCATCAGGCGAGCCTCATCGCTTCGGGGTCCCAGCCGACGCTGCGGTCCTGAAAGTAGGCGAGGTTGCAGGCCAGCGCGGGAGCCGCGGCCCGGAGGCCGAAGGCCGCGTCCTGAACCACCCGCGGCCCGCCCCGGATCGCCTCGAAGAAGTTGAAGTAGTGGTCCACCAGCGCGCCGCGGTAGCCGCGCTCGACCGCGTGGTGGATCTCCACCGGGGGCTGCATGCGGACCCGGGCGGGAAGGCCCTCCGGGTCCCCCGCCGCGTCGGCCATCTTTTCCCGGGAGAAGGCGTCCATCGGATCCACCGCCACGTTCTTGCGCAGCACCACCTCGGTCCAGGTGACGTCCATCGACCCCTCGCTCCCGACGAGCCGCAGGAAGGTGCTGCCGGAGGTCCCGTCCACGAAGTTGACGCGCAGCGACAGGTTGAAGCCGGGGTGCGTGCCGGTCTCGGGGTAGTCGAACATGCCGAGGAGCACGTCCGGCACCTCGCGGCCGTCCTCCCAGTAGCGCAATCCGCCCGTCGCCTGGATGCGTGTCGGGCCGCGCGAACTCACGATGAAGTGCAGGCTCGAGAACAGGTGGACGAAGAGGTCGCCGGCGACCCCGGTGCCGTAGTCGCGGTAGTTGCGCCAGCGGAAGACGCGCAGCGGGTCGTAGGGGACCTCGGGCGCCGGGCCCAGGAAACGCTTCCAGTCCACGGTTTCCTCGGAGGCGCCGGCGGGGATCGGATACTGCCAGGCGCCCAGCGGGTCGTTGCGCGCCCAGAAGCCCTCGGCGTAGTTGAGCTCGCCGATCGCGCCTTCCTCGTAGAGCTCCTTCGCCTTCTCGTTGCCGAGCGAACTCATGCCCTGGCTGCCCACCTGGAAGACACTTCCGGACTCCTCCTGGGCCTGGATCAGGCCGTGGCCCTCGGCAATGTCGTGCACCATGGGCTTTTCGCAGTACGCGGCCTTTCCGGCCCTGAGCGCATCCACCGAGATGGACTGGTGCCAGTGGTCGGGCGTCCCCACGATGACCGCGTCCACATCGTCGCGGGCGAGCACCTCCCGGTAGTCGCGGGTGGTGAAGATGGCCCCGTGGCGCTCGCGGGCGGCGTCCAGGCGGCCGTCGAAGATGTCGCAGGCCGCCACGAGTTCGACTCCCGGGATGCGCAGCGCCGTGCCCACGCCGGCCATCCCCATCCCGCCGGCGCCGATCACGGCGAGGCCGATCCGGTCGGAGGGGGCGACCTGGCGGGCGAGAGGCTCCCCGGCTCGTGCGCGGGCCATCGTCCGCCGTTCGCCGAAGAGCGCGGACGGGGCGGTCGCGGCCACCGCCGATCCGGCGGCGACGGTCCTGAGGAACTTCCGCCGGCTGCGGGCGGGTGCTCCGGGATCGGGTCCTGGTGTTTCACTCATGGGTGGGTCCGTGTGGAATCAGTGTGGGGGTGGGCGGCAACAGACGCCTCCCACTCAGCTGAGTGGCGGGATCTTTCCGGGCGACTCCTGCCGTTGTGCCCGATTCCAGGCCTCCAACAGTTCGGGCTGGTGAAGGGCCGCCCATTCCATCACCATGCCCAGCGCCCTCGGCGGCAAACGGCCCTCGAGCACCGTCAGGTCACGGATCGAAACCAGGACCTCTCCGCCGGCGTATTTGGCGTGGAAGTGGGGCGGGGCGTGGTCCGAATAGAAGATGTGCACGACGATCCCGTAGAACCGGCTGATCTCAGGCAATTCGTCTAAGGACTCAGTCCCGAAAACACCTGTTCCGGGTCCTTGCCGGTAAGCCGGAAGTAGAGCGCGTGACGGCAGAGGTCAATCTCATTGCGCCATGCGATTTCCCCGCCGTCCGCGATCCGTACGTCACAGAAGAAGTTCCGGTCCCGCCAGGCGGAGAAGACGCCTTTGCCGGCCAGGTCGGACAGGTCCACCTCGCCCTCCGCACCGTCCGCGTAGCGAAGCCAGATGCGGTAGCCCTCGCGAGGTTCCACCGCGACGGGTCGCAGAGGGTCGGACACATTGTTCAGACTCATCGCGCAACGCCATCGTAGCGAACTCGAAGGCTTGGCGGGCGACCCAAGCACCGACCTCTCCCAGTCAAGTGGCAGTCCCGCTGTGCACCGCTTGATGGGTGGTCTCGCACCCCGCCAGTGCCCGGTCAGACGAGCGGGAACAGGGCGGCCAGCAGCAGGACCTGCAACACCCCGAACACTCCCACCACGGCGGCGACCGCGGTCCAGGTGCGGAACGTCTCCCCCTCGCCGAACCCGGACATCCGTCCCACCACCCAGAAGCCGCTGTCGTTCATCCAGGAGGCCACCATCGAACCGAATCCGACCGCGGCGAAGAGGTAGGCCGGGTGGAACGACAGCGCGGCCGGATCGGGCACCAGCGAGGCAACGATCGCCGATCCGGTGAGGATGGCGACCGTCCCGGAGCCCTGCGCGAGCTTCAGCAAACAGGCGATCCCGGAGGCGAGCAGGAGGAGGACGAAGCCGTCCGCGGCGGATGAAACCCGGGCGAGGTCCTCCGTGATTCCGGCGCCGGCGAGGGCGCGCCCGAAGGCTCCTCCGGCGGCCGTGATCAGGATGATGGGACCGGCCTCGCCGATGGCGTTCCCGAAGGAGCCCAGGAGCCGCCGGACCGGAGGCCGGTGGGTCCTCCAGAGCACGAAGGCCGCGGCGAAGGCGGCGAGGAAGAGCGCCGCGTTCCGGTGTCCCAGCACCGCCGCCCAGGCCGCTCCGGGAATCAGCCCGCCGCCGCCGGCGGCGGCGACCGAGGCCCCGCTCATGAGCACCACCGGCAGCGCGATGGGAAACAGGGAGGCGACGATGCCCGGACGATCGGCCCGGGTGGTGGCCTCGCCGGAGCCGGGCGTGTCGGGGGGTTCGACGTCCAGGCCCCGCGCGAACCGTGGCGCGATCAGGAGCGTGGCGGCGACCGGCAGGATCCCGAGCAACAGTCCGAACCCGATGGCGGTCCCCAGATCGAGCCCGAGGTTGTCCGCCATCCCCAGCGGACCCGGCGTTGGCGGGACGAGCGAATGGGTGGCGACGGCGCCCGCGCAGATGGCCATGACGAACATCGGGTAGCGGCCCGGGGCCCGCCGGGCGAGCGCGCGGGCCAGGGGGATGAGCAGGAAGAACACGGTGTCGAAGAACACCGGGATCGAGAGCACGTAGGCCGCGGCGGCGAGCGCCCAGACGGCCCGGCCCTCGCCGAACAGGCGGAGCAGCGATCCGGCGATGCGGTCCGCGGCCCCGCTCCGCAGCAGGCAATCGCCGATGATCGCCGCGAGGGCGATGGCGATCCCGATGGCCCCGACGAGGTCGCCGAAGGCGCCTCCGGTCGCCTCGAGAGCCGCGAAGACCCGTTCCGGGGCCGGGAGTTCGGAGGGAGCGAGCGAGCCGGCGAGGATCGCTCCCAGCGTCAGCGCCAGGAACGGGTGGAGGCGCCAAACGCCGATCGTGACCGCGACGAACAGGGTCCCGAGGAGGATCGCGGTCATGAGCCGAACAGGATGTTACGCCCCTGCTGGCGGCGCCTCAGCGCGGGCGCGGGACCAGCAGCAGGCGCTCCATCCGCGGATCGATGTAGGTCGTCGTCTCGCCGTCGAAGATCGCGTCCTCCTCGAGGGCGATCCGGACTTCCTGGCCGTCCCACTCGGGCACGGGGACCCGGGCGTTCAGCTCGATCGAGTGGGCGGTCATCGGAAAGAGCTCGTAGTCGCCCTTGCCGGGCACGCCCTCCTGCCGGTCCCAGAGGCCGATGGTGGGACCCGCGGCGTGGCCGTGGAAGCCGATCGGGTGCGTGTAGATCGAGGCCTTGATCCCCTCGCTCTCCGCCTGGGCCAGCGCGGCGGCCAGGATCTCGTTGCCGGTCCGCCCGGCGACGAACTCGTCCGTCAGGATGTCCTGGAGCCGGTTGCCCGTCGAGAAGGCCTCCCGCAGTCCGGGCGGGGCGCCCGTTTCGCCGTGGCGGAGCACGTAGGCGTGCATCTGGGTGTCCGTGTTCAACCGGAGATAGGTGATCCCGAAGTCCACGTGGATCAGGTCTCCCGGCAGGATGGTGTCCGGGGGCGGCCGCGAGGAGAAATCGCCCTGTTCGCCGGCGTCGCCGCCGAACATCGCGCCTTCGTGCCGCTGCACCGAGACCCCCGGCTGGAACCAGGTCTGGAGCTTCAGTTCGCGGATCCGCTCCCGGTACCACCAGGAGAGGTCCTGGGTCGTCGTGACCCCGGGCTGGATGGCCTTTTCCGAGAGTCCGTCCGCGATGATCGAGCGGGCCAGGCGGACCACGCCCGGATAGACGGCCATCTCCTCCGGGGTCCGGGTCTCGAGCCAGGCGATGGCGAGCCGCTCGGCGTCCATGAGCCGGCCGGACAAATCGGGACCGAGCGCCTCCCGGAGCGCCTCGTACTCGGTCGAGGTGATGCCGTCGGCGAGGCCGAAGTCCGTCGAACGGTTGACGCCGATCACCCGGGGATTCCGCTCCCGGACGAGTTCGGCCACCCGGGCCCACTGGTCGGGCTCGGTCTCCGGGTCCCAGGCGCCCGGAATGCCCCCGATGTCGTAGCGCGCCACCGCGAAGCGCTCCACGCCTTCCTCCGCGCCGCGGTCGTGGAACACCAGCACCGTCCGCCGCCGCGCCGCGAGCCAGGTGTAGGGGAGCATGGTGCGGATGACCGGGTCCTCGTTGTACTCCCGCGCCGCGACGATCCAGAGATCCACACCCTCGCGCCGCATGATCTCGGGCAGGACGGTCTCGAAGCGGATCTCGAGCCAACGGTCCACGAGCGCCGCCCGCTCTCGCAGCGGCAGGACCGTGGGCGCCGACTGTCCGGCCGCGATCACCGGCAGCACGAGGGCCGCGAGCAGAGCGGGAATGACCAGATTCCGGTTCCAGCGCATGGGGGTTCTCCTTTGTCCGTCGCGGCGGACGGCGCGGGCAGCATACCGATAGACTCGGGCGCCGCCCGTTCCCGCGGACCCGATTCCCGACCGGAGCGGCCCGCGGAGGAAGACTCATGGACCAACGCTTGTTGCGCATCGCACTCCTCTTGACCGCGGCGCTCGCCGCCGGCTGCGGCGAGCCCTACGACGTGGTGCTGGCCGGCGGCGAGGTTCACGACGGCCGCGGCGGCGCCCCTCAGGTCGCCGACGTGGGCATCCGGGACGGCCGGGTGGCGACGGTGGGTGATCTGTCCGGCGCCCGGGCCGAGACGCGGGTGGACGTGTCGGGTCTCGCCGTGGTGCCGGGGTTCGTGGACCTCCACAGCCACGCCGTGCGCGGGGTGCTGCGCCATCCGCTGGCCGAGAACTACCTCCGGCAGGGGGTGACGACCGCCATGGGCGGCCCGGACGGCGGCTCGCCGCTGCCGATCGGCGAGTGGCTCGCGGAGTTCGAGGCGGAAGGTTCGGCGATCAACATGGGGCTGATGGTCGGCCACGGCACGGTCCGCCGCGAAGTCATGGGCCTCGAGGACCGGGCGCCCACCGAGGCGGAGCTCGACGAGATGCGCGCGCTCGTGGACCAGGCGATGCAGGAAGGCGCCTACGGGCTCTCCACCGGTCTCAAGTATCCGCCGGGGACGTTCGCGGAGACCGAGGAAGTCATCGAGCTCGCGAAGGTGGCGGCCCGCTATGGCGGCATCCACGTCAGCCACATGAGGGAGGAGGGACTCACGTTGATGGACTCGGTGCGCGAGACCATCCGGATCGGCGAAGAAGGGGGTCTTCCGACGCAACTCACGCACCACAAGGTCGTGGGTGCTCCCATGTGGGGTCAGAGCACCGAGAGCCTCCGCCTCGTGGACGAAGCGGTCGCACGCGGGGTGGACGTCACGATCGACCAGTACCCCTACACGGCTTCGTCCACCGGGCTGACGATCCTCTTTCCCGGTTGGAGTCTCGCCGGCGGCAACGATGCGCTGCTGGAGCGCCTCCAGGATCCGGAGACGCGCGAGCGCATCCGCCAGGAGATCAAGACCAACATCGAGGTGGACCGGGGAGGCGGGAGCCCCGACAACGTGCAGATCTCCCGGTGCGCTTGGGATCCCTCCCTCGAGGGGAAGACCATGGGCGACATCCTGCGGGAGCGGGGGCTGGAGTCGAACCCGGAAAACGGCGCGACCCTGGCGCTCGAGCTCCAGGAAAAGGGCGGCTTCGGCGGCGTCTTCCACGCGATGCACGAGGACGACGTCCGCCGGATCATGGCCCACCCCCGCACCATGATCTCTTCAGACGGTGGGGTGGTGGCGCCGGGGGAAGGCGTGCCGCACCCGCGCAACTACGGCACCTTCTCCCGGGTGCTGAGCCTCTACGTCCGGGAGGCGGGCCTGCTTTCCTTCGAGGAAGCCATCCGGAAGATGGCGTCGTTCCCGGCGCAAAGGCTCAGTCTCGACGGACGGGGCGTCCTCGAGGAGGGCGCCATTGCCGACCTCGCCGTTCTGGATCCGGCGACCGTGGAGGAACACGGTGAGTTCGGCGATCCGCACCACTATTCGACGGGAGTGCAGCACGTGCTGGTGTCGGGGGTCTTCGTCCTCCGGGACGGGGAGGTGACGGGGGCGAGGCCCGGCAAGGCGCTCCGCCTGAACAGCCAGTGACCGGGGCCGGCGGTCCGCGGCCGCGGGTGGTGGCCGCGATCGACCAGGGCACCACCAGCAGCCGCTGCCTCCTGTTCGCCCGGGACGGCGCCATCGTTGGATCGGCGCAGTTGGAGCACCGCCAACTCACCCCGCGTCCCGGTTGGGTGGAGCACGACGCGGCGGAGATCTGGGACCGGACCGGCGATGTGGTCGCCGGCGCGCTTCGGAACGGGGGGCTCGACGGGAAGGACGTCGCCGCGGTCGGGATCACGAATCAGCGTGAGACCACCGTGGTGTGGGACCCCGCGACCGGCGAACCGCTCGCGCCGGCGATCGTGTGGCAGGACACCCGGACCGCCGGGCTCGCCGCCGAGCTTGACGCGGCGGTCGGCGCCGAGCGTCTCCGGGCGCTGACCGGGCTCCCCGCGGCGACCTACTTCTCGGGGCCGAAGCTGCGCTGGCTCCTCGACCACGAGGTAGGTCTCCGCGACCGGGCCCGGGCGGGACGCGCCGTGTTCGGCACGGTGGAATCCTGGCTGGTGTGGAAGCTGACCGGAGGAGCCGTGCATCGGACGGACGCGACCAACGGGAGCCGGACCCTCATGATGGATCTCGGGACGCTCCGCTGGAGCGAGGAGTTGCTCGAAGCTCTCGGCGTTCCGGGCCGGATGCTTCCCGAGATCGCTCCCGCTTCGCACCCGGAGGCCTGGGGAGCAACCGCCGCCGACGGGCCGTTCGGATGCCGGATACCGATCGCCGGGGTTATCGGCGATCAGCAGGCCGCGCTGCTGGGCCAGTTGCGGCGCCGCCCGGGCGAGGCGAAGTGCACCTACGGCACGGGCGCCTTCCTGCTGATGCATACCGGAACCGAAGCCGTGGCGTCGAAGGCGGGTCTCCTCACCACGGTCGCCTACAGCGATGCGGCGGGAGTGGAATACGCGCTCGAGGGTTCGGTGGCGGTCGCCGGTTCGCTCGTCCAGTGGCTCCGCGACCAACTCGGGTTCGCCGGGTCTGCGGGCGAGGTTGAGCGGCTGGCGCTCCAGGTGGAGGACGCCGGCGGTGCGGTCATCGTTCCCGCGTTTTCCGGGCTCTTCGCGCCCTGGTGGCGCTCGGACGCCCGCGGGGTGATCTGCGGACTGACGCGGCACACCGACCGGCGCCACCTGGCGCGCGCCGCGATCGAGGCCTCGGCGTTCCAGGTCCGGGAGGTGATCGAAGCGATGC
This sequence comes from Acidobacteriota bacterium, assembly GCA_022826195.1. Classification (GTDB taxonomy): domain Bacteria; phylum Acidobacteriota; class Vicinamibacteria; order Marinacidobacterales; family Marinacidobacteraceae; genus Marinacidobacterium. The sequence continues at coordinate 122,571 of JAJDVI010000001.1, read as the reverse complement.
GCGCCGACGCCGGGCATGCCCCCGAGGAGCTGCGGGTGGACGGCGGGATGACGGTGAGCGCGCTCCTGCTCGCCTTCCAGGCCGACATCCTGGGAATCCCGGTAGTGCGTCCGCGGTGCGTCGAGACCACGGCGCTCGGAGCGGCGGTTGCGGCCGGTCTCGCCGTCGGTTTCTGGGAATCCGAGACCGAGCTGGCGGGGGCTCTCGAAGATGACGCCCGCTTCGAGCCGGCGATGTCCGACGCCGAGCGGGACGAGCGGCTCGCCGCCTGGAGCAAGGCGGTGGAGCGCAGTTTCGGCTGGGTGTAGGCAGGCTCGGAGCGCCGGCCTCCGGCCGGCATCGCGCGGGAGCGCGAAACCAGCGCCGATGGCGCTGCGCCCTCCCGGTGCATGGGCATTGTCGCGGCCCTCGCGGGCCGCGATGCCGGCCGGAGGCCGGCGCTCCGATCGGCCCTACGGGACAAGGATCCGCGTGTCGGCGACGGGCCAGTAGAGCCGGACCGCGTCGCCTTCCCGGGCGAGACTCTCGAACAGGGAGTTGCCGCGGGCGAGCAGCCGGGTTCCCCCCTCGAGTTCGAGTTCGATCTCCAGGCGGTCCCCGAGGAAGGAGATGCGCCGGACGGTGGCCCCGATCCGGTTGAACCCGGGCGCCGCCGGCGGGTGGCCGATCTGGACCACTTCGGGCCGCATGGCGAGGAGCACCTCGTCGTCCGCGGCTCCGGACCTCGCGGTACCGGCGGGTTGGCCGCCGTCCCGTTCCGCGCGCAACACCGGACCGCCGGGTAGCCGGAAGGCGCCCGGTTCGCCCTTCTCGGGGAGGGCGGGGAGCAGGTTCATCTTGCCGACGAAACTGGCCACGAACGTGTTGGCCGGCCGGGTATGGAGCTCGAGGGGCGTCCCGACCTGCTGGAGCCGGCCCCGGTTCAGGACGGCCACCCGGTCGGCGACGGTCAGCGCCTCTTCCTGGTCGTGGGTGACCCAGACCGTCGTCGCTTCGAAAGACCGCTGCAGGCTGCGCAGGAGCGACCGCAGTTCGCGCCGCAGGGTCTGATCGAGGCTCGACAGCGGTTCGTCGAGGAGCAGCACCTCGGGACGGATCGCGAGCGCCCGGGCGACGGCGACCCGCTGCTGTTCCCCTCCCGAAATCTCGCGGGGATAGCGGTCCGCGAGTTCCAGCAGACCCACCCGTTCCAGCATCTCCCCCGCGAGGTCCGCGGCGGCGCTGCGGGAGGCTCCCCGCCGTTCGGGGCCGAACGCGACGTTCCTCCGGAGGCTCAGGTGAGGGAAGAGGGCGTAGCTCTGGAAGACCATTCCCACGTTCCGGTTTTCCGGCGGCGCCTGATCCATCAGCTCGCCCCCGATCCAGACCTCCCCCGAGTCCGGCTCCAGATGTCCGGCGATGCAGCGCAGGATGGTGGACTTGCCCGCCCCGCTGGAGCCGAGCAGGGCCATCAGCTCGCCGCGTCCCACCCGCAGCGTCACGTCCGAAACCGATTCGGTCTCGCCGAAGCGTTTGCCGAGGCCTTCGAGTGCGAGCCCGGCGTCGCGTGGGTTCACGACTGTCCGAAGAGCGAGTCGGCCCGGCCGTCCGACTCCTCGGCCGGGTCGCCGGACCCGGTGGGCTCCACGGGGGGAAGGACCGTCGCCGCCGGCTCCTGCGGCGTATCCGGCAGTTCCTGGCCCAGAAAGCTGCGCACGGGCGCCGAGTAGGGGAACTGATGCGGGTCGCGCACGGCCGCGCCGCGGGTCAGGTTCGCGAAGCGGTCGCGGATGGCTCCCGGTGGCGGAGGCGCGAAGGGAGGGCCGGAAGAGGCCGTCAGGTCGGGACTGGCCCTGGACCGGATGGTCACCTTCGCCCAGCGGATACGGCGGCTCGACGGTGCGCCCGCCTGGCCGAACTCGTGCGCCTGCACGGTGACCCGCTCGGCGAGCGTGATCGTTGCCGGATCCCGAAACCGCGGATAGTGGTCCGCGCTGAAGGGAGCCCGCCGGTAGCGGGCCTCGAGCCACAGGGCGACCGCCGTGGGGATGTGGCTCTGCATGGCGATCGGTCCGGTGTCCGGGCGGGACCAGCCGGACACGGTCGCCGAGAAGGGATAGGTTTCGACCGAGATCGACTCCACGCTCCCCGGGTCGATCCGGGGCAGCTTTTCCATGGCGGCGAGTACGGACTGCACGGCCCGTGAACCGGGGAACTTCTTGAGTGCGACCGTGTGGATCGCCCTCGTCGCGGTGCGCGGATCGAAGGATGCGACTCCCGGCTGGCGTGAGCGGCGGGAAAGCGAGGGCGCGGGAAGGAGCCCGATGGGATTCTTGATGCTGAGCGTGGCGGCCGCGCCAAGAAGCTGACCGAAGGCGCCGTAGAGCAGCTTGGCGCTCGCGCCGTCGCTGAAGGCCCGGTACGGATGCAGCGGGGTGAGCGCGCTGGCGCGCCGGATGCTCTGCGCAAGATTCCGGGCCCCGGTTCCCTCGAGACGGCCGACCGCGGCGGCGGTGGCCACGGGCGCGAGCGCGCCCGGTGAGTGAATTCCGGCCTCCTCCATCGCCGTCCCGACCGCGTCCCGGTGCCAGCTTCCGATGCCGCAGCCGACCACGATCGCGTCGAGAAGTTCGCCAAGGGTGCGGTCGCGCGCCTCGGCGGCCGCTACCGCGGCCGCGACGCACTCCGGCCCGGCATGCAGTTCCTGGGGATCTCCCACGAGCCGGTTCCACACCATCGCGGACCAGATTCCCGCCGAACTGCGGCCCTCCACGGGCCGCCACAGCGTTGCGGACGGAACGGAGTCGCCGGGGAAGGCGTCGAGGACGCCCCTCGCCTCGGTGCCGTCAAGGAAGGCCGGCAACGGCTCCGCGGCGCCAATGGCGAGCACGTCGGTGAGCAGGGTCATGGCCCCGCGCCGCTCGTTGGCCAGGAATCGCGCGCTCGCCGCCCACTCCGCCGCGTCGCGAACGTCTTCCAGATGGGTCGCTCCGACCAGGTTGATGGCGTCGGGGTCCACGTCCGCCGGGGCCGGCGGCCCCGCGGCTCCTTCGGGAACCGGCGCCCGCGGTCCGGTGATCCCGGCCCGGACCCAACCCTGGGCGAGCCGCTCCAGCCAGCCCCTGAACCCGGCGGCGCGGGACCCGAGCGCGGCGGGATGCGGCATCAGACAGTCGACGAGCGCAGCGACGCTCTCCCGGGAGACATCCGGGCCTTCGGGGGTCATGATCAGGGAATCACCTCGCGGCGGAAGCGGGTGGCCCACGAGGGACGCAGGTCACCCAGGGTCACCATATCGAGCCGCATGAGCGCGTCGGGCGGCGGCAGGCCGGGCGGAATCTCGGTGTCGCTGCGTGACGGCACCAACTGGAGTTCGCGGGCGGCGATCCGCTGCGCCTCGGGGGAGAACATGTAGTCCGCGAACGCGCGCGCGAGTTCGGGGCGCCGGGTTCCGGTCACGATCTGGATCCCCTGGGGCAGGGCGATCGCCCCTTCGGCCGGGGCCGCCCATCCCACCGGCGCGCCCTCGGCGGCAAGGTGGCGCGCCTGGGAGGGCAGGCCCAGGGTGAGCCAGGCTTCGCCCTGGGCGACCAACTGGTTGTTGGCGGGTCCGCTGGTGCCGTACACCAGGACGTTGTTCCGGAGCCGGCCGAGTCTCCGAAACCCCGCGTCCGCGTCCGTCTCGTTCCCCGCGTCGATGCGCGCCAGGGCGGCGACGGTGAGCGGCCCGAGCGTGCTCCCGAACCCGAACAGGGCGAGCCGGCCCTCGAGCGCGGGGTCTTCCAGCGCCGTCCAGGAAGCCGGGGGGGAGGCGAAATGCGTGGTGTTGTAGAGAAACCCGATGGCGGAGGCGAACGTGGCCGGGAGCGCCCGCTGGCTGAACCAGGCATCCGGGTCGGCCCACGCGGCATTGGGGACGCGCAGTCCTCCCTCCGCCGGGGTCTCCGGATCGAAGGGAGTCTCGACGAGGCCCTCGTTCGCGAGCAGCGCCGCTTCTCCGGCGTCGATCCAGAGGACGTCCAGCGACGGATTGCCGCTCTCGACGCGCACCCGGGCCGCCTGCTCGGCGGAACGGAGTCCCACCGGGATGACACGGGCCCCCGTTGCCGTCTCGAACGGGCCGGCGAAGTAGTTCTCGAGATCGGCGATCCGGCCCGGTGGGACCGCGATCACCAGGTCTTCTCCCGTGGGGCCGCCGCATCCGAGGGGCACGTGCGCCGCCGCCACGGCCAGCAGAAGGTGCGCGGCCGCGAAACGCGGCGGCGGGCGCCTCCCGGAGGTCATCGGGCCGGTTCGGGCGCGGCCGGGTCCGCCTGCCGGCCGCTTCGGGAGGAGGCGTCCCGGGTCCTGAGCGGCCCGGAGATTCGATCCGTCAGCACCGCGGCGCCCACCGCGGCGGCGATGGTGAGGGTGCTCACCGCGGCGACGGTGGGGTCCTGGTACCGGTCCACGGTCTCGTAGATGGCCACCGGCAGGGTGACGGTCCGCCCGCTGGCAAGCAGCAGGGACAGCGCGAAGTTGCCGAAAGAGATCACGAAGGCGGACACGGCGCCGGCAACGATACCCGCGCGGGCGCTCGGCAGGGTGACGAGGAAGAGGGTCGCGAAGGGGCCGGCGCCCAGGCTGCGGGCCTGGTCCTCGAGCGCCGGATCGGTGGACTCGAGCGAGGCGGCCACGCTGCGGACGACCCACGGGATGGTGATGAGCAGGTGGGCGGCGACCAGCGGCAGGAGCGTCCCGGCGGTCCGGATGCCGGTGGCGTTCGCGAGCACGGCGGCGCTCGTCAGCACGCCGAGACCGAGCACGAGACCGGGGAGACTCAGCGGGGACAGGAGGACGGCGAGGAAGGCCTCGCGTCCCGGGAGCGACCCCCGCGTGAGCGCGAGCGCCGCCGGGATGCCGGTGACGAGGGCCGCGCCCGTCGCGATCCCGCCCAGCAGCAGACTCGTGAAGAGGCCGGAAATGAGGCGCGGCTGGTCGGCAAGGCCCGCGTACCAGCGAAGACTGACGCCCGACGGCGGGATCTCGAGCGCCGCCCCCGGACTCACGGAATAGACGATCACGGCGAGGGGCGCCAGGAGGAGCACCGCGTAGGCGACGGCCGCGGCGGCTCCCAGTGCGATGCGCATCGCCATTTCCCGGAGCTCCTAGGTCCCGAAGGTGCGCGCCGACCGGCGGCGGCTCAGGAGCGCCGCTCCGCCGAGGAGCGCCGAGGCGAAGAGCAGCAGGACGACGGAGGCGGCGGCCGCCGTGGGCCAGTCGAAGCTGATGGTGACGAGTTCGTAGATCTCCATGACGAAGGTCCGGGCCGCCGACCCGCCGAGCAGGGCGGGGACGGCGTACGCGGAGAGGCTTCCCACCAGGACGAAGCTCGCTCCGGCCACGAAGCCGGGGAGGGCGAGGGGCACCACGACCGCGAAGAAGGTGCGCGCCGACGAGGCTCCCAGTCCGCGGGCGGCGGCCAGGAGGTCGGGATCGATCCGGTCGAGGCTCGCCGCCAGCGCGAGGATCATGAACGGGAGAAACGACTCGGTCAGGGCGAGCAGCACGGCGGTTTCGGTGTGCAGGAGGCCGACGCGGGGAAGCGAGAGCGCCGCGAGCGTCTCTCCGACGAACCCCTGGCGGCCGAGGATCAGCATCCAGCCGTAGGCGCGCACCACCACCGACATCAGGAGCGGCGAGACGATCAGCAGCGTCTGGATCCGGCGGGAGAGCCCCCGCGAGCGGGAGAGGAAGAGCGCGACCGGAAAGCCGAGAAGCGTGACCAGGACCGTGGTGAGGAGCGAAAGGCGGAGCGTCCGCAGCGCGACCGACGGATACGGAGCGCTCAGCAATCCGGCGAAGGAATCGAGTTCCGGACCCCCGCTCAGCGGCGCGACCGGGCCGGGGGGGTAGAGCGCCACCCGGAACAACAGGCCGATGGGAACCGCGGCGACCACCGCCACCACCAGGAGGGCCGGCAGGAGCAGCAGGCCAGCGACCCGTCGCCTGCTCCGGTCCATGTGCGGGACGAATTCTATGGGCGGGGAGTCCGGCTGGAACGAAACGCCGCGGTTCCTCCGCGTCCGGCAGTCCGCTTAGACTCCCGCCGAGCGCAGACAGATGAATCTCCGGAAACTCGCGACAAGGGCGGCCGTGCTGGCGCCGCTGGTCGCGGTGGCGGCGACGTTCTTCCTGAACGTCTGCCACGTGATCTACGACTGCGGCTGCGTCTCGATCTGGAACGGCGGGGCCGCGTTTTGCAACATCCAGACGCCCGGCCCTCCCGACTGTCCCTTCTGCGCCCAGCCGAACGTGGCCTACGGCGCCCTCTACGGGACGTTCCTGGTGCAGGGCCTCCTCGTGTTCGCTCCGGGTTCCCTCGGCCTCGGGATCCGGGCGGTGCTCGGGCTGGCCGCGTTTCCCTTGGTGGTGGGCGCGGCCGGGGTCGTTCTGGGGCTCCAGGTCGGCTACTGGACCTGATTCGCGGGGGAGCGGCGGCGCTCCGCGGTGGTGGAGCGCCGCAGGTCTGAAGGGCGGCGTTCCCGATATCATCGGAATCCGCCCCCGGGGGGCGGGAAGGGAAGGTCCCGTGTCAGCGAGAGATCAAGTACGGCACATCCGCTGGGAGGCCATGGAGAAGGAGCGCCTGAGCGACCGGATCGGCCGCCGGATCATCACCGCGGATCGGGCCATGCTCACCCACGTCTATCTGGACAAGGGCGCCGTGGTTCCGATGCACTCGCACGACAACGAACAGATCACCTACGTGATCAGCGGCGTGCTCCGCTTCTGGATCGAGGACGAGGATTCGGAGCCGATCGACGTGAAGGCCGGCGAGGTGCTGGTCCTTCCCTCGTGGGTGCCGCACAAGGCGATCGCGCTGGAAGACACCCTGGACGTGGACATCTTCACGCCGCCGCGGCAGGACTGGCTGGACGGGACCGACGACTACCTTCGAGGCGGAGGCGATTGACCGATTCCGGACCACCGCCAAGGCGAAGGAGCGACTGAAGAGTGCGACGCCCCGACTACGCTCCGGTGATCCGGCGCTATTTCGTGGCCGGCGCGGCCACGAGCGCCCTGGGCGTGGTCGTCCTGCACGCGCTGGCGGCCGTTTCCTTCGGGGCCATTCCGGGATGGTTGCTGGGGTCGCTCGTGGGACTCGTGGCGGGCGTGGTCTCGCTCGTGATCTTCGTCGGGCTGAGCCGGGTAGCCGAGCGTCTCGTCGAGTGGCTCTCCACGGACGCCTTCCTGCTGCTGGTGGCGGCGGGAGCGAGCCTCTGGCTGCTCCGGAGCACCATCTTCGGCTGGCCGGAGGCGCTCCTTCCGGGACTCGTGGTGGTCGTCTTCCTCGGACCGTTCTTCGTCGGTTCCGGCCTCGCCATGGTGTTTCGCCCCCACGGCCCGGCGTACGGCCGGGGCGGCCTGGTGCTCGCGGTGGTGGGCGCCGGGCTCATGGCCTACGGAGGAATGTGGTTCTTCGGTGCCGGAGAGGACCCCTACGTCCGTCCGGCGCAGGTCCAGCCCAATCCGCCCGCGGTCCTCGCCGAAGATCCGGCGGCGCGCGGCCCCCATCCGGTGCGCCTCCTGACGTACGGCAACGGACGGGATCCCTACCGGCCGGAGTACGGAGACGCGGTGACCATCCGCTCGCCTTCGGTGGACCTCAGCAGCGTGCTCCCCGAGTGGCGTGGTTTTCGCGCGACCCACCGGGAATGGTGGTGGGGATTCGGGCTGGAGGACGCGCCGCTCGCCGGCCGGCTCCACCTCCCCGACACCGGCCCCGGGAACCGGCGTCCGGTGGCGCTGATCGTCCACGGCAACCACCGCATGGAGGATTTCTCCGACGCCGGTTACGACTACCTGGCCGACCTCCTCGCGAGCCACGGGATCGCGACCGCGTCCATCGACGCCAACTTCCTCAACGGAACCTGGTCGGGTGATTTCGGCGGGCGCGAGATGCCGGCGCGCGCGATCCTGCTGCTGGAGCACCTCCGGCTGTTCCGGACCTGGAACCGGGACCCGCGCTCACCCCTCTACAACCGCCTCGACCTCGACCGGGTGGCGCTGCTCGGGCACTCGCGCGGTGGAGAGGCGGCGGCGATCGCCACGGCCTTCAACGACCTTCCCTCCTTCCCGGATGACGCGAACTACCGGTTCGACTACGGCTTCGGAATCGAATCGGTGGTGGCGATCGCCCAGATCGACCGCCGTTACTCGCGGCGCATCGAGCTGCAGGACGTCAACTTCCTGGCCCTCCAGGGCTCTTACGACACCGACGAGCCGAGCTTTCACGGCCTCCGCCAGTTCCACCGGACCCGGCTGGACGGAGCTGCCGAGCGCTCCGAGGGAATCCTCGGCTTCCGTCTGAAGGCGGGGGTCGTCGCGCACCGCGGAAACCACGGCCAGTTCAACAGCACCTGGGGCATGGACTCGGGTCTTTGGGGCATGTTCTGGCTCAATCGCGCCCCGCTCCTCTCCGCGGCCGAACAGCAGCGGATCGCTCAGGTGTACGTGCTGGCGTTCCTGCGCGCCACCCTCCTTGGAGAGGGGGAATTCGTGCCGCTGCTCCGCGACTACCGCGCCGGGGCGCCGTTCCTTCCGGAGACCCGCTACCAGAGCCAGTACGCCGACTCGCGCACCCGCATCGTCGCGGGCTTCGAGGAAGACCTGCATCTCGCCACCGGGACCGCGGCGGGCGCCATGATCGAAGCTCGCGGTCTCGCCGGTTGGAGCGAGGAGGAGGTCCTCTTCCGCGACGGCTCGAAGCAGGCCACCTCCGCCGTCCGGCTCGAGGTTTCCGGAGACCAACAGGCGGAGGATCCCGCCTACGAGATCCACCTGGCCGAACCGATTGCGATGGCCGGCGAGGACGAGTTCACCCTCTCCGTGGTCTGGAACCCGGACGCGCCGGGAGCCGACGCCGAACCGGAGGCGCGGAGGCTGCCCATCGCGATGACGGTGCAACTGCTGTTTCCCGACGAGGTGGAAGGGCCGGCGTTCGCGATCGTGGATGCAATCTCTCCGGAACCTCCCTTCGAGGTCCAGTTCCTGAAGTCCCGCCGGATGAATCGTGAGCGATACCGCCGCATCGTCGAGGAGATCCCGCAGACGGTCGCGATACCGGGCAGGAACCTCCTGCCGCCGCCACCGCCGCCGCCTCCCGTCGTGCCCGGCGCGGCGCCCGCACCGCCGCCTCCCGCCGCGCCGCCCCCGGTCATCGGCATCCGCCTCCGACTCGACCCGGAGACCGCTGGAACCGTGCTGCTCGACGACGTGGGATTCCGGACCGCCCCGGCAGGCGATCCGGACGGCGGCGCGGTGCGCGGCCCCTCGTGATCGCGCGTTCCCGCGCCGCGGGCCTGCCCGCGGCGGGACTCGAGGGCCTCGTTGACCAACTGACCTCGGCCGAGACCGTGGGGGCGCGGGGGCGGCCACGCATCACCATCAGCTACGCCCAGAGTCTCGACGGTTCCATCGCCGCGAGACCCGGAGAGCCCCTGCGCCTCAGCGGTTCGCGTTCGCTGGAACTCACGCATCGGCTGCGCGCCGGCCATGACGCGATCCTGGTGGGAATCGGCACGGTGCTGGCCGACGACCCGCGGCTCAACGTGAGGCTCGTCGCCGGGGACAGCCCCCTCCCGGTCATTCTCGACGGCCGGCTGCGGCTGCCGCCCTCCGCCCGGCTTCTCCGGAGCCGCGGAGCTTCCGGGGCCGCTCCCCCGCCACTCGTCGCGACGAGCTTCGGGGCGTCCGGTGAGCGGGCCGCGCGGCTTCGCGCCGCCGGGGTGACGGTGCTGCGGTTCCGCTCGCCGGGCGGCCCGGTGCCCCTCCGATCCGTGATGCGCGCCCTGCATCGGCGCGGCGTCCGGCGGTTGCTCGTGGAAGGCGGCAGCCGGGTGCTCACCTCGATGTTCGCGGCACGGCTCGCCGACTGGGTCGTGATCACGGTCGCCCCGCGGCTGGTCGGCGGCGAGCCTGCCCTCGCCCGGGTGCCCGCGCCCGTGGACCTCGCGGGACTCGGCTGGGCGCGTCTCGACGACGACCTCGTGTTCGCCGGCCGGCCCCGGTTCGGCGCCCGGAGACCCGCGCCGGCCGCCGGGCGCGAGGGCTGACCGTGACCGGATCGCCGTCAGGCGCGGAGCGGCTCTCCGTCTGGTTCGAGGGCCCGCACCGCGCCGCCGTGCGCCGCGGGCCGGCGCCCGAGCCCGCGGCCGGCGAGGCGCGCGTGCGAACGTGCGTATCGGCGATCAGCACGGGCACCGAACTCGCCGCCTGGCGCGGAGACCTCGATCCCGCGCTTCCCCGGGACGAGACCCTGGGCGCGCACGCGGGCGGCTCGTTCCGGTTCCCCTTTCCCTACGGCTACGCCTCGGTGGGCCGGGTGGAAACGCTCGGACCCGGAGCGCCCGCCGCGGCGCCGGCGGTGGGTTCCCGGGTGTTCGCCTTCGTGCCTCACCAGAACGTCTTCTGCGCGCCGGTGAGCGACCTGCTCCCCGTCCCGGCGGACGTGCCGGAGGAACGCGCGGCGCTCTTTCCGTATCTCGAAACGGCGGTGAATCTGCTCCTCGACGGGGCGCCCCGGATCGGAGAGCGGGTGGTGGTCGTGGGTCAGGGAGTGCTCGGCCTCGCCCTCACCGCGCTGCTCTCCCGGTTTCCGCTCGGCGGCCTGATCGCCGTCGAACCGAAGCCGGAGCGCCGGCGCCGGTCGCTGGAGTTCGGGGCCCGGGAGGCGGTCGCGCCGGAGCAGGCGGTGGAACGCGTGCGCCACGCCTTCCCCGGGGGCGCCGAAGTGGTCTTCGAGGTCTCCGGCAGCCGGTCGGCGCTCGACCCGGCGATCCGGGCGGCCGCCCGGGACGGGCGCGTGATCGCGGGTTCCTGGCTGGCCGGGGGGGAGACGCCGCTCGACCTGGGCGGCTGGTTCCACCGGGGCCGGATCCGGATCGTGTCGAGCCAGGTGAGCCACCTGCCGCCGCTGGAGCCCTCCTGGACCGTCGAGCGGCGCCGCCGGACCGCGTGGGAACTGCTCGGCGGCGTCCCGCTCGAGACCCTGGTGACGCTCCGGGTCCCCCTGGCGGACGCGGGGACGGCCTACGCGCGGCTCGATGCCGGGGAGGAACTCGCCGCGCTGCTGGTCAGCAGCAGCTCGGGCTGAGCCGGTCCGGGTTCCGGAGCGTTTTCCGGCTCCGCCGGCGGAGCGGCCGGCACCCGGGCTTCCCGGATCCTCTCGAGCTGCGCGCGTTCCGCCTCGGTCCGCTCCGCGAGCCACCGGTAGATGGACTCCTGCGCGGCCCGCCGCGGCGTCCCTGGGGGCACCCGCCGGTTCCGTCCCTCCGAGTCGTGCTTGCGGGCCTTGCAGTTGTCGGCCCACTGCAGGTCCAGATAGTGCCGCAGTTGTTTCCTGATCCGCTCGTCGTAGACCGGGAAGGCGACTTCGATGCGCCGATCGAAGTTGCGCGGCATCCAGTCGGCGGACGTGCAGTAGTAGAGCGGGTCCCCGCCGTTTCCGAAGACGAGGATCCGGGAGTGCTCGAGGTAGCGGTCCAGAATGGAGATCGCCTGGAACTCGGCGCCCGCCGGCAGGTTCTCGGTGGGAATCGAGAAGGTTCCCCGCACGATGAGGCGGATCCGGACCCCGGCCGCTGCGGCCTCCTCGAGGAGGCCAACAGTGTCCGGCTGGGTCAGGTGGTTGAGCTTGACCTCGATGGACGCCGGCTCGCCGCGCCGGGCGCGGGCGATCTCCGCGTGGATGAGGTGCTCCACCGTACTCCGGAGCGTCCAGGGCGCAACGATGAGATGCTCCATGTCGCGAATCTCGTACGGCCGGCGAATCACCCGGAAAAGGCGGGCCAGGTCCCGGCAGATCCCCTCGTGGGTGGTCAGGAGGAAGTGGTCGGCGTAGAGGTTCCCGGTGTCCTCGTTCAGGTTCCCGGTGCCGAGGAAACCGTAGAGGGCGCGCTGGCCCCGCTCCCGGCGTTCGATGAGCCCCATCTTCGCGTGGATCTTGAGCTCCTCCGGGCCGAAGACCACGCGGACGCCCTCGCGGGTGAGGACGTCGGTGAACTCGATGTTGGTGGCCTCGTCGAACCGGGCGGTGAGTTCCACCACCGCGGTGACCTTCTTGCCGTTGCGCGCGGCGTTGACGAGGGCATTGACCACCCCGGAGTTGTCGGCGACCCGGTACATGGTCACGGAGATCCGGGTGACCTTGGGGTCGATGGCCGCTTCCCGGAGCAGATCGATCAGGTAGGAGAAGCGCTGGTAGGGGGTCTGGATCAGGATGTCCCGGCGCCGCATCGCCTGCATGATGGATCGCTCGCGATCGATGGCGGGGACGTCCAGGGTCGGCCAGGGTTCGTAGCGAAGACCGCTCCTGAGCCGTGGAAAGTGAATGAAGTCCTTGAAGTTGTGATGCCGGCCGCCCGGTACCAGCACGCTCCGGTCCTGGATCCGAAGACTCCGGCAGAGGGCCTCCAGCAAGTCGCCGGGCATGGTCTGGTCGAAGACGAAGCGCACCAGCGCGGCGGTCAGCCGCCGCCGCACGCTCTTTTCCACCTTGCGGAGATAGCTGTCCTGCGGGCTGCCGTCGAGGTCGAGCCCCGAGTCCCGGGTGATCTTCACCACGTAGCCCGCGGCGCTCTCGACCTGGAAGATCGAGAAGATCTCGGGCAGCCGATACCGGATCACGTCCTCGAGCAGGATGACGTCCGTGCGGCCCGGCGCCGATGGCAGGCGGACGAACCGCCCCGCCGAGCGGGTGGGGATGTCCACGATGGCGTACATCGGCCGGCGCCGGCCCGAGCGCAGCACCCGGACGCCGAGGTAGATCTCCCGTTCGTCGAGATTGAGCGTCTGTCCGCTCCGTTCCAGCATGATCGGGGTCAGGTGCGGACGTACCTCGCGGACGAAGTAGTCCTGGACGTACTCCCCCTGCTCGGGGCTCAGGCCGGCTTCGGTGATGATGCGGATCCCGTGCTGCTCGAGTTCGCGCACGAGGGCGTCGTAGGTCTCGAGAAAGAGGGACTGGTCGCGCAGGATCTGGCGCTGAATGTCGGAAAGGAGGGCCGACGGATCCCAGTCGGAGAACCCGCGGCGGTGGGGACTGATCTTCTGGATCCGCTGCAGCGCCGCCACCCGCACCCGGTAGTACTCGTCCTGGTTGCTCGAGAAGATGCCGAGGAAACGGAGCCGCTCGACCAGGGGAACGGTCTCGTCCCGCGCCTCCTGAAGGACGCGCGCGTTGAACGCGAGTTGCGAGAGCTCGCGCGGAATGACCGCGGTGGGACGGCGGGGATGGTTCGAGGCCATGAAACGGACGGTTTTCCGGGAAAATACCGCGCTTGGAGAAGACTACGACAATGGCAACGGAGGGGTGGGCGCTGATCACCGGCGCCTCGACCGGCATCGGGCGCGAGCTGGCGTCGCTGTGCGCTGAAGGCGGGCGCGACGTGGTGCTCGTGGCCCGCAGCGCGGGACGCCTCGAGCAGGCCGCCGAGGAAATCCGCGCCGCGTCCGGCGTGCGCGCGGTGGCGCTGCCGATGGACCTCGCGGAGCCGGGAGCCCCCGAGCGTCTCCACGCGGCGACCGGCGAGCGCGGCATGGAGGTGGACTTCCTCGTCAACAACGCGGGGTTCGGGATAAGCCGGCGTTTCGCGGAGGTTCCGCTTGCGGTGCAGCGCGCGATGATCGGGCTCAACCTGTCGGCGCTCGCCGATCTCTGCCACCTCTATCTCCCCGGGATGCTGGAGCGGGGCCGGGGAAGGATCCTGAACGTCGGCTCGGGGTCCGGCTACGTCCCGGGTCTCGGTTTCACGACCTACGCCTCCACCAAGGCCTTCGTCCTCCACCTCACCGAAGGGCTCGCCGGCGAAGTCGCGGGCACCGGGGTGACGGTGAGCGTCCTCTGTCCCGGCCCGGTGGACACTCCCTTCCTGGGCACGGCGGGCATCGAGGGCTTCTCGGGGATTCGCCGGCTCGCGCTCGCCGATGCGGGGTCCGTGGCGCGGGCCGGCTACCGGGGGGCTCTCAGGGGCAAGGTCGTGATCAACCCCGGCTTCTTCCCGCGGCTGGTGCCACTTGTGCCGCGCCTGCTGCCGCGGTTCGTGGTGCGCTGGCTGGGAATGCAGGTGGGCCGCCAGATGGCCCGGAGGACGGGGTGAGCGACGGCGCGCTGCCGGCCCACCGGCATCTCGAGAAGCTCGGAGTCCCGTGGGAGCGGCGCACGTTCCCGGCATCGACGCCGAAGGGCGCCGCTTCGGTGGCGCACGCGCTCGGCTACCGTGAGAGCCAGATGGTGAAGACGCTGATCTTCCAGTCGGGAACGGGCGAGCGGGCGCTGATCGCGGTCGGTGGCGACCGGAACGTCATCTCGGGAAAGCTCAAGAAGGCGATGGGCAACCGGAACATTCGCCTCGCGAGTCCCGAAGCGGTGATCGAGTTCACCGGCTACCGGATCGGCTCGATCCCACCGTTCTCCTGGCAGCAGGAAGACACCCGGACGTTCATCGACGAAGACCTGATGGAAGAGCCGGTCCTCGGAGTCGGCGCCGGCGTCTGGGGGGAAGAAATCCTCATCACCCCCCAGAACCTGGTCCGCGCCGCCAACGGCATCGTGGTCAACCTGACCCGTCGGGAGTAAACGGCGCCTCCGGCTTGGAACGCCGGTCTCCGACCGGCACGTGCGGCGCTCCGCGCCGCACAGGTCCCGACCCCACCCAACCTCAGGACGCGTCCAGCTCGGAAGGCCACCTCGCGAAGATGACGCCTGTGGCCAGGAACGCCAGCTTTAGCCGGCACAGCGGCGCGGAGCGCCGCGCAGGGCACACCCCTATCCACGTCAGGCAGCATCTCCCCCATGCCTGCTAATTTCCCGCCCATGAGCGTCCGGAAGGCTCTCCTGGTCGCGCTCGCGCTGGTCTTCCCCCTGTCCGGCGCGGCCCCGGTTCCGAGCGCCCGGGCCGCCCAGGTCGAGAGCACCCTCGACGACGCCTACACGGTCTGGCTCTGCCCCATGCACCGGGACCACCAGGCGCACGGCGAGGGGCGCTGCCCGCTCTGCGGCATGGCGCTCGTCCGGCGGACGCTGGTGACCCGTTACGTCTGCCTGGCGCAGGAGGACGGCGTGGTGGAGGAGGAACCCGGCATCTGTCCCGAGACCGGAGACCCGCTGGTCCCCGCGACGCGGGAGGTGGTGTGGTTCTGCCCCTCCGATCCTGATCGCGTCTTCGTGGAGCCCGGGGTCTGCGAAGGCGACGTCCCCCGGGCCATGACGACCCGGGTCTCCGCACACGGCGACCACAACCCGCGTCACGGGGGAGTCCTGTTCATGGCGCCGGACGGAGTGCACCACCTGGAAGGGACTCTGGAGGACGGGGCCTTCCGCCTCTATTTCTACGACTCCTTCACCCGGCCGATCGAACCGGAGCCCTTCGGGGCGCGCGTGGTTCCGGCGGACGAGCGCGGGGCGCCGCTGGGTGACCCGGTGGCCCTCTCGACGGCTCCCGGCGCACTCGAGACGCCGGTCGAGGCCGCGGCCGGAGAACGGGCGGCATTCACGGCCTTCGTGCAGTTCCCCGACCGCGACCAGGAGGACCGCTTCGACTTCATCTTCCTCTCCGATGAAGAAAAAGCCGCCCTGACGGCCGAAGCCGCGCCGACGGAACTGCCCGAACTGCGTGTCCCCGACACCGCGGAGGCAATCCTGGACGCCATCCGCGCCCGCGACCGGCGTGTCCAGGCGCTGATCGACCAGGGCCGCTGGGCCGATCTCTTCATTCCGGCGCTGGAAGCGAAGGAGCTGGCGCTCGCCTACGGCGAAAAGGCGTCGGATCGCCCCTGGGTGGCGCTCAAGCGGATCGTGAGGGGCGCCTGGCTGCTCGACCTCTACGGCGATCAGGGCGACCGGGTCCGCGTCGGAGAGGCGTACGAGATCTTCGCGGAGGGGATGCAGGGGCTCCCGGAGCACGCGCCGGAGTGAAGGACCGTCGAATGAAGCGATCCGGGCAAGTCCCCGCGTTGCTGACTGGCCTCGTTGCCGCCACGGCCACGATCCTGGTAGCCGCCCCCGGTTGGTTCGGCGCCGCGAACGCCCACGAACCGGAACTCTCCCGCTACGGCTACTGGCGCGACATCCGGCCCCTCCTGGAGCGGCGCTGCGCCTCCTGCCACTCGGGGACCGGCCCCGCGCCGGTGAACCTGATGCGCTACCTGGACGCGTTGCCGTGGGCCAACTCCATTGCCCGGCAGGTCCTCCAGCGCCAGATGCCCCCTTGGCTGCCCGACGACGGGACCGGCGATTTCGCCCACGCCCGGACGCTTGACGATCGGGAGACGGACATGCTCGTGGACTGGGCGATCGGGCTGGCGCCGGAGGGACCGGCTCCGGAGGAAGAACCGGAGGGTCCGGGGGCCGAAGCGGATCTGCCCCTGAGCCGGCTGACGCTGGCGGAGCCGGTCGTCATCGGCGAGATGGAGTCCGAGGCAGCCGTCTGCCAGCCGCTGGTCCGGGGGAAGGGCGTGGGAGCGGCGGCGGCCGGTTTCGCGCTGATTCCCGGCGAAGCGGTCTCGATCCTGCGGCGTGCCGTCCTGTACGCCGGCGACGACTGCGCGAGCGGGACGCCGGTCTTCACGTGGGTGGTGGGGCAGGAGCCCCGGATGCGTCCGGAGGGAGTCTTCGACCGCCTGCCGGAGGACGCGGGTTTCTTCCTGCATCTGTCCTACCGCAAGGGGTTCGACACCGAAGGGCTGGAGTTCGAAGATGCGCCCCAGGTGGTGGTCTTCCCGCCGCTCCCGGACCGGACCCGCCCGGTCGAGATACTGGCGGTCGAGCCGGGAACCACCCCGGTGGGCCCGGCGACCCTCCTCTCCGTCCTGCCACCCGAAGGCCTTGACCCCGGACCGGGCGGGTTCGCCGTGGAGGCGGTGGGAAGCGACGGGGCGGTGACGCCGCTGCTGCGCATCCGCCGCTTCGATGCCGACTGGGCGGAGAAGTTCGCGTTCCGGGAGCCAGTGCGGCTGGCCGCAGGCGCCGCCATCCGGGTCTCCCATCCCGGGGCCATCGTGGATCTGGTGCGGGCGCCGCCCACCGGGCCCGACGAGGATCCGTAGGCGGGGACACGGGACTGCCGGCCTCCGGCCCGCATCGGACGGGAGCGCGGCACCGGCGCCGAGACTCTGCGCCCTTCGAACCCGGGCACGACACTCGGAACGCCTTATCCGTACCAATGAGCCTTACATATTGCATTGACAAATGCAGTGGTCTATAGTTAAGGCTACAGCGAGAATCGCATGCTTGAATCCACGATTACTTCCCGGGGACAGACCACGGTGCCGAAGGCGGTACGCGAAGCCCTGGCACTGAAGGCTGGCGATCGGGTGCGCTACACCATCGAGGGTTCCGCGGTGCGGATCTTCCCGCTCCGGCCGATTTCAAGGCTGCGTGGCATCGTGCGGCACAAAGGGCCGGCGCTGTCACTCGAGGACATGGATCGCGCCATCGCCGAGGCTGCCTGCGAGTCTTGATCGCTCTCGATACGAACGTCCTCGTCCGATTCCTCACCGGCGATGACTCTGGCCAGCAGGCGGACGCGAGTGCCCTCCTTGAGGGCTTGACTCCCGAGGAGCCAGGTTTCGTTGCGCGCGAGGTAGTGCTCGAACTCGTGTGGGTGCTTGGCCACGGCTACGGCGTGCCGCGCCGACGAGTAGCGGAGCTCCTTGTGGAGCTGCTCGAGACCCGCGGTCTGCTGTTCGAGAACGCCGCCGATGTAGCTCATGCAGCCGCTGAGTATGGACGGGGGGGGGCCGGAGTTCGCCGACCGGATGATCCTCGCGGCGGCTCGCCGGGTGGATGCGGTCCCGCTCTATACGTTCGACGGCAGACTCTCCCGGCTACGTGATGCCGCCGCGGTCACGCGGGGTGGCCTCCGGGAGTAGGGCGCGGCGGCACCCGGCCCGCCGTACACAAAACGAGGGCGGCGCGGGTGCGCCGCCCTCGGTGCTGAACCGCAGTAGATCTACTGCTGCATGTCCGTGGTCGCCGTGGCGTGGCTGCGGACCTCCTCGAGGAAGCTAACGTCGCCGTCCGCCTCGGTCAGGAAGGTCTGGAGCGTCGCGTAGGCGCGGTTTGCCGCGTCCTCGTCGCCGAGCGCGGCTGCCGCGCGGGCGAGTCCGAGCAGGGACGCCGTCCGGTTCGGGGTCCGGGTGAGGCTGGTCTCGAACTGGGCGCGGGCCTTCTCCGCCTTGCCGGCGGCGAGCAGGAGTTCGCCGTAGAGCTCGTGGGACGGCTTCATCGGATACGTGGGGCCTGACGGCGGATCCTGGGTCTCCTCGATCCTGGTGGCCGCCTTCGCGTGCTTCAGCGCGCCCTCGGTGTCACCGGCGATCTGGGCCGCCAGCGCCTCGACCTCGTGCTGCTGGATGCGGACGGAGTCGGCCTGGTAGGTCTCACCATCCTCAGCCCGCTTGTCGGCGAGCGCCCGGAGCTGTTCGGCGGCTGCGGTGGCGCCCGCGGCGTCCTTCTCGGCGAATGCCTTCATTCCCGCCGCCAGCAGGAGGTTCGCGGTGGAGTTGTAGCGGCTCGTGTCCACGTCGCCGGTCGGTAGCGAGATCGCGTCGTAACGGCCGGTCTCGATCGCGTGGCGGGCCACCATGGAGGCGGAGATCCGGCGCAGCCGGTTGTCATCGGTTTCCTTGACCGCGTCGTCCACGATGGCGATGGCGTCGAGGACGTCGCCATAGACGCCGCGCTGGAGGTCCGCGTAGGCCTTCCACTCGAGGCTGTGGTAGTCGCGCTTGGTGATCGAAAGGTTCTTCCGCTCCACCCACTTGGCGGAGGCGTTGTAGGCCACATCGTTCGAAGCCGAGACCCGGTTCCACATGCCGTGCTGCACGAAGATGTGGGACGGCATGTGCTGCGCGTGGTGCGCCTCGGGGGCGATCTCGGCGTAGCGGTTCGCGGCCTCGAGCGCCAGCGGTGCATGCTCGGGATCGTCGAACGAGTGGATCACGTAGTGCGCCGCGCCCGGATGGTTGGGCTCGCGCTGGAACAGGTCGGTGACGATCGCCCCGGCCTTCATCTGCCGGTGGAAGCCCGGCTCGCCGCGGCGCACGAGGCCGAGGTAGGAAAGGGCGTAGAACGCCTGGGCCTCGTTGTCTTCCGGATGGGCCTCGGCGAGGCGCCGCATGGCCTGGTGGTAGAGCTCGTCGCGTTCGTACTTGTCACCGGGGCCGTAGAGGACCTCGACGGTGTCCATGTAGAGACGCTCGCGCTCGGTCGGGGTCTTGGCCCGCCGTGCGGCGCGGGAGTCCCCGAAGCGCTTCAGCACGTCGCGCGCGGCGCTGATGTCCTGCTCCGACCACAGCGGATGGTTGTGGCTGATCGCCTCGCCCCAGTAGGCGAGCGCGAAGTCGGGATCGATCTCCTGGGCGTTCTTGAACGCTTCTCCGGCTTCCTCGTACCAGAAGCTGTGGAGCGCCGCGACCCCCCGCTGGAAGGCCGCCTGAGCCGCCTCCGAGCCGGAGTTCGGGAAATGGACGGTGCCGAGGTCGGACTCTTCCTCGGCGATGGCGGGCACCGCGATGAGTGCGAGGGCGGCGACGGCCAGAATGATTTTCTTGAACATGAAACCCTCCGTCTGGGAGGCGCGGTCTGCGCTCGGAAAGGGCGATTTTACCCGAGCGGCCGGGGACGGCGCGAACGCCTTGGGGTGATCAGTGGAGAGGATGACGGACTCTGCTGCCGCGCTCTGCGCCGGTTCGGGGTTGGCGGTTTCGCCGCCCTGCCGGCCGCGCCCTGACCGGAATGCGCGGAGGAAACACCTGGTGGGCCGGGGTCTCATGCAGCGTGGCGCGGGAGTCCGGTCACGCCGCTGATTGGCGAGGAGTGATGCGTTCGGTGATTTCGGAGCCCGCCTCAATCTCGGCCTTGCGGAGCTCCCAGGTCTTTTGCAGATTCAGCCAGAGTTGGGGCGTCGTTCCGAAGTACCGCCCCAGCCGCAGCGCCGTGTCCGCGCTGACGCCCCGCTGCCCCTTCAGGATCATGGTGACCCGGTTCACCGGGACATTCAGGGCGCTCGCGAGCGCGTTGGCCGACAGGTCGAGCGCGTCGAGTTCGTCGCGCAGGATCTCGCCGGGATGCACCGGCCTCATACCGTTCTTCATGTTCGGCCTCCTTCAGTGATAGTCCACGATTTCCACGTCGCTCGGCCCGTCTTGGGTCCAGCGGAAACAGATGCGCCATTGGGTGTTGATCCGAATGCTGTACTGACCGTCGCGATCTCCACGTAACGCCTCGAGCCGATTGCCCGACAACGCGGCAAGGTCGTGCAGTGTCTCCGCACTGTCCAACAAGACCAGGCGGCGCGCCGCCTGATCGGCGAACCCGTGAAACGCCGCCACGCGGGACCCTTCGAAGAAGCGCTGCGTATTCCGGTTCCTGAAGCTTCGGATCAACGAGCGCTCACTCTAACCGATTTTACGTTTTACGTAAAGGGTATCGGCGCCCTCTCCGCGAGTGGCTGCTCTCCCCAGCCTGGGGGAAACTGGACCGCTCTGCTCTGCAGATCACCGACAGTGTCCCCGGTCGGCGTTCCTGGCCGGCGCCCTGTGGGAGAACAGTGAGCGGCCGTCCGGTCCCGGCGTAACATTCCGGGAACGCGGAACGAGTCGCGGGAGTTTTCTTGACGCATGCCAGGCGCCGCTGAAGCCAGCCAGTTCGCCCCGAACGTTCCGGAGGTCCGTGCGGCCTTCGCGGGCCGTCTGACCGCCGAGCTCGGCCGGGTCGTGGTCGGGCAGCAAGGGGTCGTGGAGCGGGTGCTGATCGGCCTCCTCACCCGCGGCCACCTGCTCATCGAGGGGGTGCCCGGAATCGCGAAGACGCTGCTCGCCAAGAGCGTTGCCGAGAGCGTGCGGGCCGATTTCTCCCGGGTCCAGTTCACTCCCGACCTGCTGCCGGCCGACCTGGTCGGAACCCTCATCTACGACCAGCGCGACCAGACCTTCGTGCCGCGGAAGGGGCCGGTGTTCACGAACTTCCTGCTGGCCGACGAGATCAACCGCGCTCCCGCCAAGGTGCAGAGCGCGCTGCTCGAGGCGATGCAGGAGCGCCAGGTGACCATCGGCGACGAGACCTGGAAGCTGGACGAGCCGTTCGTGGTGCTGGCGACCCAGAACCCGATCGAGCAGGAGGGGACCTACCCGCTCCCCGAGGCCCAGGTAGACCGCTTCATGATGAAGCTGCGGATGGGCTTTCCGGAACTCGACGACGAGCGGGTCATCCTGAAGCGGATGGCCAACTTCGCGGCGCCGC
Source organism: Acidobacteriota bacterium (assembly GCA_022826195.1). Taxonomy (GTDB): domain Bacteria; phylum Acidobacteriota; class Vicinamibacteria; order Marinacidobacterales; family Marinacidobacteraceae; genus Marinacidobacterium. The sequence continues at coordinate 101,306 of JAJDVI010000001.1, read as the reverse complement.
GCGTCGAGCCGGTCCTCGGTCCCGAAGAGATCGCCACCGCCCGGGATGCCGTCGAGGCGGTCTACGTGGACGACCGGATCCGCGACTACATCCTCTCGCTGGTGCGGGCGACCCGCGATCCCGCCGCCTTCGGGGTGGACATCGCCGGGCTCGTGGAGCACGGCGCCTCGCCGCGGGCGAGTCTCGACCTCTACCGCGCGGCCCGCGCCCGCGCCTTCCTGGAAGACCGTGACTTCACGGCCCCCGAAGACGTCAAGCACCTGGCGCCCGACGTCATGCGCCACCGGATCATCCTCTCCTATGAGGCGGAAGCCGAAGAGGTGGACGGCGACGAGATCGTCCGGCGGGTGCTGGATGCCGTGGAGGTTCCCTGACATCCGGTCCGCTTGAGAGAGTGGTGGCCTCGAAGGACGTGTCCGCTGCCGGGCGGCGCGACAAAGCCCCGACGGGTTTCTTCGCGTCGCTGTTCTCGCCGGGCGGTCCTTCCGGGGAACCGGAATCTCCGGCCGGAGTCTCGACCGCGGAACTGCTCGCCCGGGTGCGGCACATCGAGATCCGCACCCGCAAGCTGGTGACCGAGGCGCTGGCGGGCGCCTACCTGAGCACCTTCAAGGGGCAGGGGATGGAATTCTCGGAGGTCCGCGAGTACGCGCCGGGCGACGACATCCGCTCGGTGGACTGGAACGTCACCTCCCGCACCGGAGACCTTCACGTCAAGAAGTTCGTCGAGGAGCGCGAGCAGACCGTGCTGTTCCTCCTCGACGTCTCGCGCTCCTTCGCGTTCGGCAGCCGGCGCGACTTCAAGCGCGCCACGGCCGCCGAGGCGTCCGCCGCGCTCGCCTTCTCGGCCATCCGGTCCGGGGACCGGGTCGGCGCGCTGCTCTTCACCGACCGCCCCGAAATCCGGCTTCCGGCGCGGAAGGGACGCCGGCACGGCCTCCGGGTGCTCCGGGACCTCCTCTACTTCGAGCCCGAGGGCGCTGGGACCGACATCGCGGAGGCGCTCAGCGTGCTGAATCGGGCGGTGCGCCGGCGCGCGACCGTCTTCCTGGTCAGCGACTTCGTCGGCGACCCACCCGAGCGCTGGGTGCGTCCCCTCCGGGTAGCGGCGCGCCGGCACGACCTGATTGCCGTCCGGGTCACGGACGCCCGGGAGCACGCGCTCCCGGATGTCGGCCTCATCGAACTCGAGGATGCCGAGTCCGGAGTCCCGGTGCGGCTGGACACCTCGGACCGGCGGGTCCGGGACGCCTTCCGGGACCGCGCCCTCAAGGCCCGCGCCGCAGCTTCGCGGACTCTTCGCGAGACGGGCGTGGACGTGGTGGAGGTGACGGCGGGAGAGCCCTACGACGCGCCGCTTCGCAAGTTCTTCCGGATGCGGGAGAAGCGGCGGCGATGAGACTCGCGCCCTTCCTCACCGCACTCTGCTGCCTGGCGGCGCCATTTGCGGCCGGGGCCGGCCAGCCTGGATCGGAACCGGCCGCCGGCGCGATCGCCGAAGTGGTTTCCGAACCGGTGGAGGTCGGGGATGTCTTCGAACTGGAGATCGTCGTGGAACACGCCGAGGGCGCGGAGGCCGCCCCGGTCGTCGAAGAGAGCCTCGGCGACTTCCGGGTACTGGGGGCGGTCCCGCTCGAGCCGGACGGCGCCCCCGCCGGGGAGAGCCGGTTTCTCCTCCGGCTCGGCGCGTTCGTGCTCCCCGGCGACCACGAAATCCCCCCCGTGCCGGTCGGCGTCCGGGCTGCGAACGGCGAGCTGTCGCTGATCGAGACGCCGCCGTCCCCGGTGCGGGTGGTCTCGTCGTTGCCGCCCGACTCCGAAGCAGCAGGGGGGGACATCCACGACATCCGCGGGCCGTTCGAGCTGAACGTGCCTCCGCGCTGGGGAGCGATCGGCCTGCTCGCGCTGGGAGTCCTGGTCCTGCTCGCCGCCGCCTGGTGGCTGTGGCGGCGCCGCACCGGCCGTGAAGCGCCGGCCTTGCCGCTTCCTCCGCCGGCAGCGGAGGCGGAGGCGGCGCTCGCCCGGCTGGCCCGGGCCGGACTCCTCGAAAGGGGCGACGTGGTGGGCTACTACGAGCGTCTCGCCGGGATCATGAAGCGCTACGCGGGGCGCCGGTTCGAGACCGCGTGGAGCGAACGGACCACCGGGGAGGTCCTCAGGGACCTGCGGCGTCGCGCCGCGCCCGAACACCGCGAGGCGCTGACGCTGCTCGCGTCCATCCTGGGTGAGGCCGATCTCGCCAAGTTCAGCGAACGGGCCTTCCGGCCGGACGCCGCGCAGTCGCGGTTCCGGGAGGCGGGGATGTTTCTGGACCGGACCCGGCCGCCGCTCACCGCGGAACCGGATTCCGGGGACGCCCGGGAGGAGGAACTCGCGCTGCCTTCCGGCGCCGCCGTACCGCCCGCCGTGATGTCCGACGAGACGAGCCGCGAGGGGAGGGCCCGCTGATGCGCCTGCTGTGGCCGGCGGCGCTCCTGCTGCTGCTCCTGGTTCCACTGTTCGTCGTGCGCGCGCGGCGGCTCGCGCCGCCGTCGCTCCGGTTTCCGGAGGCGGCCCGGCTGCGGGAGTTGCCCCGTTCGCTCCGTTCCCGCCTCGCCTTCCTTCCCGGAGCGCTCGTGCTTGCCGCGCTGGCGCTTGCCGTGATCGCGCTTGCCCGTCCCCAGACCGGGATCACCGAGGAGACCGGCACCAGCCTCGGCGTGGACATCGTGCTCGCCCTCGACATCTCCTCGAGCATGCGGGCCGAGGACTTTGCTCCGGCCAATCGCCTGGTCGCCGCCAAGGAGGTGCTCGCGGACTTCGTCGAACGGCGGACGGACGACCGGTTGGGAGCCGTGGCGTTCGCGCGGAACGCGGTGACGCTCAGTCCCCTGACTCTCGACCACGGCGTCCTCACCGACCGGCTGCGGGAGGTGGACATCGGCGACATCCCCGACGGGACGGCGATCGGCAATGCCATCGCGGCCTCGGTCAACCGGCTGGCGGGCTCCGAGGCGGAGAGCCGGGTCATCGTCCTGCTCACCGACGGGGTATCGAACGCGGGTGAAATCCACCCGTTGACCGCCGCCGGGCTGGCCCGGACCCGGGGGATCCGGGTCTATACGGTGGGCGCCGGGAGCCAGCAGGGCGGCCGGATGGTGATGCGGCGGCCGGACGGCTCCCTCGACGTCCGGAACGCGCCCGGCATCGACGAAGCGATGCTGACCGAGGTCGCCGACGCCACCGGGGGCCGCTACTTCCGGGCCCGCGACAGCGAGGGCCTCCGGGCCGTCTACGGGGAGATCGATGCCCTGGAGAGGACCGAACTCCAGGCGCCGACCTGGACGAGCTGGTCGGACGATGGACCCCGGCTCGCCGGATGGGCCGCGGTCCTCCTGTTTTCGGGGATGGCGCTCGGCGCCACGGTGCTGAGGACCTCGCCATGACTTACGGAACAGGACGGTCTCCGGCGTCCCTTCCGGGGACGGGGGCTCGCTGAGATGCGCTTCGGGGAGCCGTCGGCGCTGTTCCTGCTGCTGCTCTTTCCGCTGGGGGCGGCGCTCGTCCTGCTGGCGGCGCGCCGCGGGAGGAGGGTCCTGGCCCGCTTCGGAACCCGCGCGGCGGCGCTGATCGAAGGAGACAGCCGAGCCCGCCGCCGGTTCCGGGACCTCCTGCTGCTGGGCGCCGTCCTCCTGCTCGCGACCGCGGCCGCGCGCCCGCAGTGGGGAAGGCAGGAACAGGAAGTGACCCTGGTCGGGGTCGACATCGTGCTGGCGATGGACACCTCCTTCAGCATGGACGCCCGCGACGTGGCGCCCTCCCGAATGGAGCGGGCGCGCTACATCGCCGGCGAGTTGCTCGATCGGATGGTCGGGAACCGGGTTGGGATCGTGGCGTTTTCCGGGACGGCCTTCACCCAGTGTCCGCTCACCCATGACCTCGGCGCCGTTCGGACCCTGCTCGCGGGGATCGCCACCGGCGCGGTGGAGAGTCCCGGAACGAACCTGGCCGCGATGATCGAGGAGGCGGCGCGCGCGTTCGAGCGCCAGGAGAGCCGGCACCGGGTGGTGGTGCTGCTCACCGACGGCCAGCAGGACGACCTGCGGGTCACCGAGATCGCCGACGTGGCGCGGACGGCGAACGAACACGGCATCGTCGTCCTTCCGGTCGGGGTGGGAACGCCGGGCGGGGCCACCATCCCGGCGGACTCGGATTCCGGACCGACGCTGATGCGCGACGCCGCCGGCTCTCCCATCGTGAGCCGGCTGGACCGCGCGGCGCTTTCCGAACTGGCGGCCCTTGCCGGAGGCGTCTTCTTCGAGGTGTCCGCCGACGATCGCGAGATCGAAGGCCTGACGGCGCGGATCGCGGGGATCGAAGGCGGGGAGCTGGGAGCCCAGATCTCCCGGCGCTACCGGGAGCAGTTCTGGATCCCCGCCGCGCTCGCCGCCGGTGCGATCACGGCGGCCGGGTTCGCGGGCCCGGCGCGCCGCCGCCGGCCGCCGGCAAGCCGGGGAGGCGTTTCGTGATCCGCGCCGCTTTCGTCCTGCTGATGGCGGCGCAGTTGTTCGGCGGCGGGGAAAGGAACACCCGCGAAGGGGCGGAGCACTTCGAAGCGGGCCGCCTGGAAGAAGCGCTGCGCGCCTTTTCACGCGCCGAGGGGGAATTCCCGGACGCGCCCGAGAACGATCTCAACATCGCCGGGGTCCACTACCGGCTCGGCGAGGCGGAAGGCGCCCCGGCCGGCGAGGAGGGCCCGCTCGCCGAAGCGCTCCGCGGCTATCAGGCGGCGCTTGGGGGCGACGCCGGCGGCGCGGTCCGGCGCGACGCCTACTTCAACCTGGCCAACACCCTGTTCCGCGGCGGCGCGTTCCGGGAGGCGGCGGCCGCGTATGGGGAAGCCATCGCCCTCGACCCGGAAGACCTGGAAGCCCGCCAGAATCTGGAGCGGGCGCTTCGCGCGGCCGACGAACAGGAACAGCAGGGTGAGTCGCAGGACCAGGAACAACAGGATCAGGAGCAGGCGGATCAGGAACCGCAGGACCAGGACGGGCAGGGGCGGCAGAACCCCGAGGAACAGGGGCAGGATCGCCAGGACTCCCCGTCCTCCGAGGATCCGGACCAGGAGTCCGGGAATGAACAGCAGTCCCCTCCCGAAGGTTCCCCAGAGTCGCAGGACCGGCCGCCTGCCGATGACACGAGCGGCAGCCAACCCGAGGATGCCGGTCCGGGCGCCGAAACGCCGGACTCCGCTCCCGGCGAGGTACCCGAGATCAGCCCCGAGCAGGCGGAGCGCATCCTGGCCGCGCTCGCCGAAGTGGAGAGGGCGTTCCAGGAGGACCGGCTGGAGCAGCGCCGGGCCCGGGCCCTCCGGAGGGGCCGGCACTGATGAGGCGGGGCTTCGTGACCGCGTTCCTGGCGGTCCTGCTCGCGCCGTCCGTCCATGCCCAGGAGGCCGCCGAGGCGAGCGTGGACGCGGACCACATCGGGATCGAGGACACGCTCACCCTGACGGTCTCGGTGCCCGAGGAGCGCGGCGGAGCCCCCGCGCTATCCGCGCTGGCCGGTTTCGAGGTGCTCGGCAGCCAGCGGATGTCCAGGACCGAGATCGTCAACTTCCAGATGACGCGCGCGACGGAATGGATCTACCGGCTCCGGCCGCTGGCGGTCGGGGAACTGACGGTTCCGGAGATTCCGGTTCCGGGGTACCAGCCCACCTCCCCGATCCGGGTGCGCGTGGAGCAGGGCAGCCTCCGCCCCGCCGCCCCCGATCCGTTCGCCTCTCCCTTTTCCTCGCCTTTTTCGTCTCCCTTCGGGCTCGGGGATCCCTTCGACCGGCTGCGGCGGCGCGATCAGCCCGTTCCGGAGGTCCGGGAAGAGGACGTGTTCATCCGGGCCGAGGCGCCGGACTCCGAGGTGCGCGTGGGCGAGCAGGTTCTCGTCCACTACCGGCTCTGGTCGCGCCTCCCGGTGTTTGCGGCGGCCCCGGTCGAGTTGGCCCAGCCGGAGGGGTTCTGGACCGAGGAGGTGGAACTCCCCGACGTTCCCTGGCAGGAGCGCGGCCTGAGCGGGAGCGAGATCCGGGAGCGCCGGAGTCTGCCGGGGCCCCGCCGCGAACGCCGCACCCTGAACGGGGTGGCCTACGAGACCTGGCCGCTGCTCATGCGCGCGGTCTTCCCGACCGGCGCCGGGGAACGCGAGCTCCCGGGACCGCGCTTCGAGATCGGGATCGAGGGCGCGCGCCGGTCTTTCTTCGGTCCGGAGCAGGTGGTCGTGGTCCGGGAGGCGCCCGCGGTCACGATCCGTGCCGAACCCCTGCCCGAAGCCGGGCGACCCGCCGGGTTCACCGGCGCGGTAGGGGACTACCGGCTGCGTGCCGAAGTCAGGCGGGACGGGTCGCCGCTGGGCGACCGGGCCGCGGCGGCCGGCGAGGCGCTCGTGCTCCGCGTCGAACTCGAAGGAAACGGCAACCTGCGGGCGGCCGGAACGCCGGTCCTTCCCGAGGAGCCCGAGACGCGGCGGGCGGTCCGCTTCTTCGACCCGGATGCGTCTTCCGAGACCGGCCTCCGGGAGGAGGGATCGGGACTCGCCTTCGGAGGCCGGCAGATCTGGGAGTTCCCGATGGTGCCCGAAGCCGGCGGCGTCCGGAACCTCGCCGCGGTCACCCTCGATGTCTTCAACCCGCGGACCGGCGCCTACGAGGAGCTGGTCTCGGATCCCCTCCAGGTTCGCGTGGAGGGAGCGGCCGCCGCCGCCCCGGGAACCGAGGGCCCGGTCGGGGTGGAGCGGTTCGGGGAGGACATCCGCTACCTGAAGCCCGTGGGGCCCGCGACGAGTCCGCCGGCCGGACCCTGGCGCCCGGGAGCGCTCTTCGCGTTGAGCCTCGCGCTGCCGGTGCTGTGGAACCTTGGCCTCCTGGGGGTCCGGCGGCGGCGGGCGTGGCGGGAAGCGAATCCGGCCGCCTTCCGCCGCCTGCGGGCTGCCCGGACGGCACAGCGGTCGCTCGCCGGAGTCCCCGGAGACGGGCCGGACGCCGCCGCCCGGGTCGGCGAGGCGCTCACCGAGTACGCGGCGGCGCGGCTCGGCGGATCCCGGCACGGCTTCACCCCGGAGAGCGCGGCGCGGCGTCTTGAGGACGCCGGCGCGACCGCCGATGCCGCCCGCCGCTTCCGCGCGCTCCTGTCGCGCTCCGAAGCGGCGCGCTTCGCCGCGTCCGGAGGCGGAGACCGGGCGGGCTCGGACGCGAAGGAAGCCGCCGAACTCGTCCGCGAACTCGAAGCGCAGCTCGGCGGGAAGCGAGGTGCGGGATGAGGGATCGCCGTCTCCTGGGTCTGCTGGTGTTGGCCGCGGGGATCGGAACCTCCGGGATCGCGGCCTCGCAGGAGACGGCCGGGGCGGAAGTGGCGGCAGCCGCCCGGAGCTACGACGCCGGGGACTACGAGTCCGCGGCGGCCGGTTATCGCCGGCTGCTCGCGGCCCCCGAAGGTCTCGATCGGGCCGCGCTGCACTACAACCTCGGAAACGCCGAGTACCGGACCGGCCGGCTCGGCTACGCGATGCTGCACTGGGAGCGGGCGCTCGCGTTGCGGCCCGGCGACGGAGACGCCCGGGCCAACGTCGCCCTCGCGCGCGCCGTGCTCGACCGGCGGCTCACCGACGCCGCGGCGGGTGGCGATCCGGACACGTTCCTGCTCGAGCTCCTGGGTTCCATGCAGGGGTTCCAGGTCTGGCTGCGCGGGACGCCGCCGTCGCGCTTCGCCGCGTTGCTCAGCGCCTTCGTCCTGCTGGCCGGAGCCTGCTGGACCTTCCTGATGATCCGGCGCGGCCGGCGGGGGCTGCTGCTGACGGTCCTCGGACTCTCCCTCATCGCAACGACCGCCTCCGGGATCCTCCTCCGGCTCCGGCTTGCCGTTTCGCCGGTGGCGGTGGTGGTGCAGCCGGGCGCCGCGCTGCGCAGCGGCCCGGGCCACTCGTTCCCGCAGCTCGCCGCGCTTCCGGAAGGGCTCTACCTGGAGCTCGACGGCGAGGACGGGGCGGCGCAGGACGGTTTTCGGCGCGTAGTCGCCGCCGGCATCGTGGGCTACGCCGACGGCGAGAGCGTCGTCCCGGTGGAGGGCCGCTGAAGCCGGGCGCCGTCAGTCGATCGATCCGTCCAGGCGCCGCAGGGACTCCATCAGCACCCGCGTCCCGTTCGTGAGGTCGGCGACGCTCGTGAACTCCCGGGGCGAATGGCTGATGCCGTCGCGGCTCGGGACGAAGAGCATGCCGATGGGCGCCAGCACGGCGATGGACTGGGCGTCGTGTCCCGCGCCGGACGGCAGCCGCAGGTTCGAGAAGCCGAGGCTTTCGGCGGCGGCCTCCACGGTGTCCATGAACCCCGGGTCGCAGGGCGCGGCACGGCTCAGGTAGTACGGCTCGAAGGCGATCTCCGTCTGGTTCCGGCGCGCGAGTTCGCGTCCCAGGTCCTGGAAACGCTGGTAGAGAGCTTCGATCGTCTCCATCTCGAGGTCCCGGATCTCGAGGCTCAGGTCCACCGCGCCCGGAATGACGTTCGCCGCGCCAGGATGCGCCTCGATGCGGCCGACCGTGGCCACCTGCCGTCCCGGCCACGCCTGGGTTTCCTCGTGGACCGCAACCAGGAAGCGGCCGGCGGTCACCAGGGCGTCGCGGCGGATCCCCATCGCGGTGGTGCCCGCGTGGTTCGCGAATCCGGAGACCCGGACCCGGAAGCGGCGGATGCCGACGATGCCCTGAACCACTCCGATCTCGATGCCCTCGGTCGCGAGGGTGGGGCCCTGTTCGATGTGCAGTTCGAGGAAGCCGGCGTAGTGACCGGGTTCGAGCGCCGCCTCGGTGATGCGTTCCGGCGAGCCGCCCACCCGGGCGAGCGCCTGACCCAGGGTCAACCCGCCGTAGACCGGCAGGTCCATCTCGTCCGCGGTGACTTCCCCGGCGAGCGCCCGGCTTCCCGTCTTCCCGTTCTCTTCGTTGAAGAACACGGCGACTTCGAGCGGATGCCGGAGCGGCGTACCCGAGGCGGCGATGGCGGCCGCGGCCTCGAGGGAGGCGATCGAGCCGGCCACGCCGTCGAAGTCCCCACCCGCCGGCACCGAATCGAGGTGCGATCCGGTCAGCAGGGGAGGCAGCGAGGGATCGGCGCCCGGGAGACGCCCGATCAGGTTCCCGGCGAGATCGGTGCGCACCTCAAGCCCGGCCTCCTCGAGCCAACCCGTGAACGCCTCGCGGGCCGCGAGATCGGCGTCGCTCCCCGCGGTTCGAAACGCGCCCTCCGGCGTGGCGCCAAGCCGGGCAATGGATTCCATCCGGTTCGCAACGCGTTCGTTCTCGATGCCGTCCTGAAGGGTGCGGACGGCGCCGGCGAAGGCGGGGACAGGCCAGAGGGCCCCGGCGGCGGTAGCCGTCGAGGCCAGGAATTCGCGGCGGCTGGGATGGCGCATCCGAGCAATTGTGAGGGGTGCCCCATCCTGGGATCGCGTACCCGACGCGATTGTCCGGCCGGGCCCGCCGCTGGCGCGCTGTAATCTTTGAGTTGGAGTCCCGAGGAGGCCGACAAGCGCATGACGAGCCCGGGACGCCGCCTGAGCCGGCGGGCGTTCCTGCGGCCGGGACCGTCCCGGCAGCGCGACGCGGAGCCGCTCACGCCCGAGACGTACGGACAACTCGTATCGCAGTACCGCTCCGGCCGCTACGTGGAGACGGCGCGGCGGATCGGGAGCCGCGTCCCGGTGGAGTTTCGGAGGGCGCGGGAGGGGTTTTTCGATTCGCTCCCGCCGGCGGACGAACTTGAGGGCTTCCGGGGGCGGCTGGCCGCCGCGCTGATGCACGCCGAAACGGTCGCGCACTTCGGCTGGAACCGGGCGATCCGGCCCATCCGGGAACCGGTGGAGGACCTGCCGCGGGAGTGGATCCGCGGGGTTCCGGGCCACCTTCGCCAGGAAGCGGTGGCGGGTTGGGGCGAAGCGGGGGCCGCCAATCTCCGTGACTTGCTCTGGCGGGAGATCGTGCTGTCGGCCGCCCGGGCCCGGCTGGCGCGGATGGACCTGCTGTCGGCGAGCCGGCTTCTCGAAGAGTCCGATCCGCGGCGGGATGCCGCGCTCGGCTGGCAGCTCGCCGTCGTCTGGTCGGTTCGGGCCCGCTACGTACGGGAAGACGCACTCTGGCGGGACGCCCGGGACCTGTTTCGGGAGGCCGCTTCGCGCGAACTGGTGAGCCGGAGCGTGGCGTTGCAGTCCCCGAGGACGGTCGCGCGCGGGCTCGGGGACCGGGACGACCTGAACCTGCGGCTGGCGCTGGTCGCGCTGGGGCAGGGACGGGTGGATCGGGCCACCGACCGCCTGCGGGAGGTCAGCGAGGAGCCGAGTTCGCACCTGCTCCGGGTGCCGCGGCTGCTGCTCCTGGGAGAGGCGCGGATTGCGCAGGAACGACTCGATCCGGCGATCGCCGGACTCCGGAAGGCGGTGGAACTCGCGCCCACCTCGCACGCGGTGGTCGCCGCCCTGGTGGCCGCGCTCGAGGCCCGCGGGCGCTGGGACGAGGCGGCGGAGCTCGCAACGGAGCAGATGGCGCTGCCCCGGGGCGACCGGGTGTGGGCCGATTTCCTGATCACCTGGGCCGAGCCCGTCGAGCCGTCGCTCGACTGGCTGCGCAATCTGGTCAGCACCTGATCCGCGGGTTGGACGCGTTGCACCGGCTGGCGGCACTGATGGCGAAAGTGGGCTTTGCCGTCGTCCTCGCCACGCTCCTGGCTCCGGGCGGCGCGGCGGCCCAGTTCCGGGTCGAGACCCGCGCCGTCCTGGTGGACGTGTCGGCGACCCGGGACGGCCCGGTGAGGGGTCTCCAGGCGGAGGACTTCGAGTTGCTGGTCGCGGGAGAACCGAAGGAGTTCCGGCTGCTGGATCCGGATTCCCTGCCGCTGGCCGTCCTCTTCGCCATGGACGTGAGCGCGAGCACCGCCGGCGAACGCCGGCGGCGGCTTGCCGCCGGCGCGCGCCAGTTCGCGGGCGCGCTCACCGAGGACGACGACTGCGCCGTGGTCGCGTTCTCCAACCGGGCGTCGTGGGTCCGCGAGTTCGCCTCCTGCAACGACGAGGTAGGGAACGGTCTCCTGCAGACCGGGGGAGGGGGCGCGACCGCGCTCTGGGACGGCGTCGTGATGTCGCTGGCCGCCCTCCACTGGGGCAGCGGCCGGCCGGTGCTGCTGCTCTTCACGGATGGACTCGACAACCTGAGCTGGGCGCGGGAACGCCACATCCGGAGTTCCGTGCAGGCCTCGGAGGTGCTGCTCTACTCCATCATCGCGCCCGCGCCCCGGCCCTCCCGGATCCTCCGGACCGATCGGGAAGGGATCGAACTCCTCGAGGACCTGGTCCGAACCACCGGAGGGCGGTCGGTGACCATCCGCTCGGACGAGGATCTCGAGGAGGCCTTCCGGGAGGTCCTGCGGGACCTCAGGGTGCGCTACGTGCTGGCCTTCAGTCCCGACCCGGAACGCCGGGGTTTCGTGCCCATCGAGGTGCGCGTGAAGCACCGGGGCGTCCGGGTCCGCACCCGCGCCGGGTATACCGCGCGGCCGTGATCAGGTTCCTGACCTGACTGCGGTCGGGCGCCGTCCGCTGCGTTCGGGGCGGTGCGCCGGACCCTGCGGTATCGTCGGAGAATGATGCCGCGGAGGCTCGGGATGGGCGGATTCCGGAGCCGCCGCGCGTTCCTCCGGGGGCGGCCCGGCGCCGGTGCGCAGCCGGTGAGCGCGACGGACTATGCCGAGTGGGTCGAGACGTATCGGGCGGGACGTTTCCGTGAGACCGCCCGCCGTGTCAGCGGGTATCGGGCGGACGCGCTCCGCGAGGCGCAGCGCCGTTTCCTGGATTCGCTTCCCCCGCGCGACGACTTCCGGAGCTTCGGCTCCCGCCTTGCTCCCGCGGTTCTTCACGCTGAGGCAATGGCCCGCTTCGGCGTGAACGAGAGCAGCCACATCGGCCTTCTCGACGACCCGTGCCGCTCGCTTCCGGAACGGTGGATCGTCGGCCTCCCCGCCTCCTACCGGGAGGAGGCCCACGCTGCCTGGGGCGACCGCGCCGCGTCGGACCCGCGCCGCGTCCTGTTTCGCGAAGCCGTGCTTGCCGCCGCGCGCCCCAGGCTCGCGATCCTCGCCGTCGCGGATGCGACCCAGATCCTGGAGGAGGCCGGCCCGGACGACGATCCGGTCATCCGCTGGCAGCTCGCCGCGGTCTGGGCGTTCCGCGCCCGTTACGTCCGGGAGGCCGGCCTCTGGGACAAGGCGCGCGAAATCTACGAGGCGCGATCGGTCCGCGGCTTGATTCCGTCCGATGTCGGCGCCGCGTCGTCCCGGTTGGTAGCGCGGGCCATGAGCGATCCCGATGACCAGAACCTCCGTCTCGCGTTCACGCAGTTCGGCCTGGACCGCCCCGGCGACGCCGAGAGCAGTCTCGGGCGGCTTCGTCCCGAGCTCTGGCCGCGGCTGCGGGTTCCGCACCGCCTCCTCGCGGGGAAGGCGCTCATGGACCGCGGCCAGTTTCGGCCCGCCTCCGACATGTACCGCATGGCGGTCGAGGATGGGCCACAGTCGCAGATCGCGGCGGCGGCGCTGGTAGCCGCGCTCCAGGCTTCCGGGCGTCTGGAGGAGGCCGCGGCCCTAAGCCGGGACTGGTTGTCCGGAGCCTTCGCCCGAGGGGTCCACATGGACACGCATCCCTGGTTGACCTTCCTCCTGACCTGGGCACAGAGCCGGGGGCCCGATTTCGAATGGCTCCGCAGTCTGGTTGCAACCTGACCCTGGCGGCCGTCCTGGCCGTCCTCGTCGCCCCCGCGGCCGCCGCTCAGTTCCGTGTCGAGACCCGCGCTGTCCTGGTCGATGTTTCGGTCAGCCGCAACGGTCCGGTGCACGGCCTCGCGGAGGAGGACTTCGAACTCCGCGTTGGCGGGACCGCGGTGCCGTTCCGAATGCTGGAACCGGCGTCGCTACCCCTCGCGGCCCTGTTCGCCATGGACGTCAGCGCCAGCACTGCCGGGGACCGGCGCCGGCGCCTCGCTGCCGGCGCCCGGCGGTTCACCGACGCGATGACCGAACGGGACGTGTGCGGCGTGGTCGCGTTCTCCTCGGAGGCTCGGTTCGTCCGTGGCTTCGAGCCGTGTGATCTCGGCGTTGGCGACGACGTGCTGGCCCGTTCACCGGGGGGCGCGACTGCGATCTGGGACGGCGTGATCCTGTCCCTCGCGGCGCTTCGCGGCCGGCGGGAACGTACTCTGCTACTCCTGTTCACCGATGGAGAGGACAACCTGAGCTGGGTCGGGGAGAGCCACGTCCGGCGAGCCGCCCGGTCGTCGGAGGTACTGATCTACGCGATCGTGACGTTGCCTCCGCGAATGCCCCGCGACATGCGAACGGAGGGACCCGGAACCAGGCTGCTCCGGGAGGTTGCCGAGGGCAGCGGCGGCCGGGTGGTCACGATCCAGTCCGATGCCGGGATCGAGGATGCCTTCGATGAGATTCTGGAAGATCTGCGCGTCCGGTATGTCCTGGCGTTCACTCCCGATCCCGACCACCGCGGTTTCGTTCCGATCGTCGTCGAGGTGGACCGCCCCCGGGTCCGGGTCCGGGCCCGCGCGGGCTACACGGCGCGGCCCTGAGCCGAGCGCGCCACCATCCGGAAACGGCGGCCGGTGCTCCGGAGCCGCTGAGACTCCTGCCGTTGCTCAGGCGGGGACCGTGGTGTCCGCCGCCACGCGGGCCGACCAGCTCGTCTCGGTGTCCCTGGCCAGGCTGTGGAGAACGCTGCAGTACTTGGCGAACGAGAGCTCGACCGACTGCTCGAGGCGGTCCTGGACCACGTCGCCGCCGGCGGCGGTGAACTCCAGGCGGAGGCTGACGAAACGCCTCGGGTGATCGTCGGCGCGCTCGCCGGAGACACGGGCGGAGAGGCGTTCGGGAGCGCGGCGCATGCGCTTCAGGATGTGGACGACGTCGATCGCCATGCAGCCGGCCACCGCCGCGAGCAGGGCCTCCATCGGCGAGGGGCCGTCCCGGGCGTCGCTGTCGAGGGTGACGGCGGTCCCGGAGGGCGTCGTGATGTCGTAGCCGGTGGCGCCGTTCCATTCGAGATCTACTTGCATCGGTTCTTGTTCCCGGGGGTCGGATGCCTCAGCGTTCCCGGCGGAGGACCAGGGAGATGTTCGTCCCGCCGAAGCCGAACGAGTTGGAAAGGGCCCACTCGGCGTCGGTGCCGGTGGGACGGAGGACCGGAGGGTAGCCGGTGAGCTCCGGGTCGAGCGGTTCCGCGTTCACCGACGGGGAGATCCAGCCCTCCCGGAGCATGAGGAAGGTGAAGGCGGCTTCCAGGGCCCCCGCGGCGGAGACGGTGTGTCCGGTGTAGCCCTTGGTCGAGCCGTAGGGCACCGGAGCGTCCTCGAAGACGCGGCGGATCGCCCGCACCTCGGAGATGTCGCCGAGCGGCGTCGAGGTGCCGTGCGTGTTGATGTAGCCGATCGCCCGTTCCGGTACGCCACTGTGCCCGAGTGCTCTCCGCATGGCCAGTTCGGCGCCCTCGCTGGCGGGAGCGACCATTTCGCCGCTGCCGTCCGACGACATTCCGAAACCGCGGATCGAGCCGAGGATTTCCGCTCCCCGCCGCTCGGCGGACTCCCGCGATTCCAGCGCGAGGATCCCGGCGCCCTCGCCGAAGATGAAGCCGGCGCGATCGGCGGCATAAGGTCGCGAGGCCCATTCGGGCCGGTGGTTGTCGAGCCGCGTGTAGGCGCGCATCGAGTCGAAGCCGAGATGGAAGTGCACGTCTTCCGCTTCGACCCCGCCGGCGAGAGCGTGGTCCACGATGCCTTCCCGGATCCAGGCGGCGGCGATGGCGAGGTTGTAGCCGCCGCCGGCGCAGGCGGCGGTCACGGAGAGCGACGGGCCCCGGGTCTTGAGCACCGTGGCGAGATTCGCGGAGACCGTGGACGCCATGATGCGGGGGATCGTGGTCGGCAGCACCCGGACCCGTCCGCCGCGTTCCACCCGGCGCACGACCTCCCGGTGGGTCTCGATCTCCCCGGTCCCGGTGCCGACCACGACGGCGAGGTCCCGCGTCGGGAGCCCCGACTGCTCGAGCGCGATCCGTGCCGCGCGCACCGCGAGCAGGGACATGCGGCCCATGAAACGCGCTTCCGAGCGGTCCAGCCCCAGGTCCGCCGGATCGAGAGGACCCTGGTAGGCGCCCACCAGCTGGCAGCCGGTCTGGCACTGGACGCCGGGTTCGTAGACCGAGAACGGAACCTGCGTCCCGGATTTCAGGATCTCGCGATGCGCGTCCGTTCCGGTACCGACCTGGGAAAGGAGCCCCATGCCGGTGACGACCGGGTCCCGGGGCGAGCGGCGGGGAAGGGGAGCTTCTGGCAAGCGGAGTGAGTTTCCTTTCCGGGATGGAATTACGATGGTGTTTCGAGAATCGGCGTGGGAGGTTCCGTGGCCCGGGCCGGCTCGAGGCACCCAGATGACGTCGGGAGGCGCCGAATGACCCCCTTGCGAGTCCTCATCCTGGCAATGCTGCTGCCGGCGTCCGCGCCGGTGCCGGGAAACGATCGACGCGGAACGGTAACGCCTCCCTTCGCTCCGCCGCTGCGGGCGGGAGCTTCGGCCCCGGAGGTGGTGGCCCCCGGGACGGGCGCGCAGGCCACGGCGGCCGACCTGGAATGGGCCCGCGGGTTCGTGGCCCGGCAGTACGTCGTGGACGGTACCGCCAGCAGCCTGGCCAGGGTGGATCCGCACTGCCGGACCGGGTGCGAGCTTTCGGTCTTTCCGGGCGCCGGCCCCGGTGATTTCGGCACGCTCAAGGCGGTCAGCGGGATCGACATGGGGATCTTCAGCATGAGCGGATTCGGGCTCGAGGGCATGATCGATTTCCGCAACCGGACCGACGACGGCACGATCGCGAACGCCCGGGTGGTCCTCACCTACGAGGACATCGAAACCGCGCGTGACAACGGGGAATACGCCTACGTCTTCTACGTCCAGTCCCGCGTGGCGCCGCAGTGGCAGCTTGACGGGGAGTTGTCCAACCTGAGCCGCTGGTATGCGGAGGGCCTTCGCGTGCTGCAGCTTCGCTACGGCGACAAGGAGGGCCACGAACCCGACGAACGGCTTGCCTACGGTTCCTACGAGGGAGACGATCGGGGATTGACGGAGCTCGGCCGGCGGGCCGTCGCCGAGATGAACCGGCTGGGCATCATCGTGGACGTGTCCCACCTGAGCCGGCAGTCCACGCTCGAGGCGGCGGCGCTCTCCACGAAACCCGTGCTCGCGAGCCACGCGAACGCCGAGCCGCTCACGCCGCAGGACCGCACCAAGGACGACGAGGAGCTGCGGGCCATCGCCGCTACCGGCGGCGTGATCGGGGTCACGCCGATCGGCTGGATGCTGGACCGGGACGGTGACGGCAAGGCCGGGATGGCGGACATGGTCGCCCACGTCGAGTACATCGCCGGACTCGTCGGCATCGACCACGTGGGGCTCTCGACGGATGCGGCGCTCGACGGCTGGGATCCGGACTCGAGGCACTACGCGGACGCGGAGCTCGCGGCTTTCGACCGCTGGGTGCGCGTCGCCGCCGAACTGCACGCGCGGGGCTGGAGCGACGAGGATCTGACGAAGCTGCTCGGCGGCAACTTCCTCCGGGTGTTCCGGGAAGTTCTCTCCGGCCGCTGAGGGGGTGCCGGCCGGGCCGCGGGCGACGCGGACGGCTGGCACGCATCCTGCTACATTCATCTCTTCGAAGACAGTGCGTTTCCTCCCGATTTCCGTGGTCCTGTCGCTGGCCGCCGCGTTCGGCGCGCCCGGCGCCTCGGCGGCGCAGGGCCGCCTCGACGCGGGCGGCTACCAGGAGCTGCTGCACGAGGTCCGCGGCGGACTCTTCATCAGTTCCGGCCGCGTGCTCGCCGGGTTCGATCCGGATTCCGTGGAGCGGGTGGTGGGCGACTTCATCGCGTCCACGCCCGGCGCGCGGGAACTCAAGGCGGCGGCGCTCCTGCACACCGAAGCGACCGCCCACGGTCACCCCGAGACCCATCTCCAGATGGCGCGGACCCTGCTCAAGGCGATCCCGGACCCCGCGGACCGCGAGGACTGGATCCGCCGCTGGTGGCTGGCGCTTTGCTATTCCTACCAGGTGCAGCTCTCGGTCGGCCCCGGGGTGACCGCCTTCGAGAGGGCCCTGGAGGATCTGCCCGCTGACCGCGACGTCCGGCGGTCGTTCGCGGCGGCGCTGTGGATGTTCGGGAAACAGCGCGAGGAACCGACCTACCTGACGCGCGCCGGGGTCATGCTCCAGGAACTCCTCGAAGAGACTCCGGACGATCCCGACCTGCGGGTCCGCTTCGCCGGCGTGCTTCTCGATCTCGGGCGCGCGGAGGACGCCGCCTTCGTCCTGGACCAGCTCGGAGACGCACGCCTGCGATCGGGACCCCGGCTGGCCTCGCTGCTCATTCGCGGCGAGATCGCGCTCGGGGCCGGCGAGTTCGCCGCCGCCGAGGCCGCCTTTGCCGAGGCCGTCCGGCGCTCGCGGCGCTCGCCGGCGGCGGTTGCCGGCCTGGTGGCGGCGCGACTCAGCCAGGGCGACGCGGCGGGTGCGGCCGAGGCGGCCGGGGCTCTGCTTGCCCGGACGACGAGCGGGTGGGAACCCGAATGGCGCTACTGGCTCGGCCCGGCTCTCGAGTACCCCGGGATGTTCGAGGCGATGAAGGACGAGGTGCGGGAGCCCGCGGCGGAAGGGGGCGGACGATGAGAGTACTGGTGGCGATGGCGGTTGCGATCCTGGCCGTGGGGTCTCTTTCCGCCGCCGGGGTTTCCGAATCCGCCCCCGGGGAAAACGCGCGGGGGCCGGCCGCCGCCGTTCGGATGCAGGCCCACCCCGAGGCGCCCACGGCGCCGGGAGTCGGCGGCGCGGGCCTCGACCTGCTGCGCCGGCGGCGCGACGACCTGCCCCGGCCCGTCTGGACCGGGCAGGAACCGCTGTCGGTGGCTGTCGTGTTCGACCTGAGTTCCAGTGTCTCGGGAGCGCGGCTGCGGTCCGCGGTCGCCGGGGTGGAGGCGCTCTTCTCCGCCCTCGACGCGGAGGACCGCTGTGCGCTCCTCGCGTTCACCCGCTCGGTGGAGCTCCACGCCGGTTGGGACGGGACCTGCGCCGATGCCGCGGCCGCGGCGGCGGAGTTGCGGAGCGGCGGTCCGGCGGCGTTCAACAACGCGCTGACCCTGGCGTTCGGCCTCCTCGCCGACCGCCCGGGACGCCCGGTCCTGGTGGTCTTCACGGATGGCGTGGACGGCGCCAGCTGGGCCCGCGATTCGTGGCCGCTTTTCGCCGCCGCCGGAGTACCGCCCACCGTGGTGGCGATCACCGCGCCACCGAACCTCACCCGTTCCGGCCGGGTCGGCGGGACCTACGGGAGCATCAGCGCCGACGACCTGGCGAACCAGATCACGTTCGAGGGCCGGCACCTGCAGGACGAGGGCCGCGACATGCGGGGTCTGAGGAACGTGGATCCCTTCTGGGCGCTGACCTACCTGACCGCGATCAGCGGCGGGCAACTGGTCCGGACCTCGGGCGAGGCGGGGGAAATCGAGTCCGCGCTGGCGGGCGCCCTCGACGCCCTCCAGCCGGAATAGCCCGGCGGTGGACCCCGGAGGCGGGGGACAGCCTCTCCGCGGGCGGGGAGCGGTCTCGAACCCCGCGGGCCGGTTCGAGGCGTTGCGCGAGGAGGCGTTCGACGACGGCTGGGACGCGCGCGATCCCCCGCCCGAACGCGTGCCGACCGAGGTCATCATCGACCGGACGAAGACGATCATCGCCCGGAACGACTCGCCGGACATCCCCTTCGACCGCTCGATCAACCCGTACCGCGGCTGCGAACACGGCTGCATCTACTGCTTCGCCCGGCCGAGCCACGCCTACCTGGGCTATTCCCCGGGCCTCGATTTCGAGACGAAGATCGTGGCGAAGCCGGAAGCCGCCGACCTGCTGCGCCAGGAGCTCCGCAAGCCGGGCTACCGGGTCGGCCCGCTGGCGCTCGGCTCGAACACCGATCCCTACCAGCCGGTCGAGCGCGACCTCCGGATCACCCGGCGGCTCCTCGAGGTGCTGCGCGAGGCGCGCCACCCCACCGGCATCGTCACCAAGTCGGCCCTGATCCTCCGGGATCTCGACGTCATCGTCCCGATGGCGAAGGAGGGGCTGGCCCAGGTGATGGTTTCCGTGACGACGCTCCGCCGGGACCTCGCCCGCGCCATGGAGCCGCGGGCGGCGGCGCCCGCGCGCCGGCTCGCGACGATCGCCGCGCTCCGCGAGGCGGGCGTTCCCGTGGGCGTGTTGGCGTCGCCGATGATCCCGGCGCTCAACGACTCCGAACTCGAGGCCATCCTGGAGGCCGCCGCAGGCGCCGGGGCGGGTTCGGCGGGTTTCATCCTGGTGCGGCTCCCGCACGAACTGAAGGAACTGTTCTCCGAGTGGCTGGAGACGCACGTTCCGACGCGCGCCGCCCACGTGGAGAGCCTGATCCGGGACACGCGCGGGGGCCGGCTCTACGAGGCGAAGTTCGGAGACCGGATGCGGGGGCAGGGCCCCTACGCGGAACTGCTGGCGAACCGGTTCCGGGTGGCCGCCCGGCGGCACGGGCTCGACCGGAAGCATCCTCCGTTCCGCCTGGATCTCTTCCGTCCGCCACGGGCCCCCGGAGCGCCGCGCTCGCTGTTCGACGGGCGCCGCTGAGCGGCCCGCGCCGGCGTCAGCGTTCGTCCGTGCGGTTCGGCAGGAGTGGCTCTCCCGCGGCCTGTTTCGCCTCGATCTCGGCGTGCGCCGCGTCGAGACGGACGAAGCGCTCCGGGGTCGAAGGATGGGTGGATCGATGGTCGTTCTCGATGCCGCCGGCGTGCTCGACCGCCATCCGGCGCCAGAACCGGGCGACCTCGGCAGTCTCCACTCCGGCGCGCGCCAGCAGGTACATCCCCACGTAGTCGGCCTCCCGTTCGAAGTCCTGACTGTAGGCGCGCGCTCCGGCGGCGAGCCCGGCCGCGGTCAGCACCCCACCCGAGTTCACGCCGGTTGCCCGCGAGAGGAGGATGTCGGCCGCCAGCCCCAACAGGCCGCCGACGGCCATGTTCTGCTGCCGGTCCGTCAGGTGCCCCGCGAGGTTGTGGGCCAGCTCATGGGCGATGACCACCTGCAGTTCCTCGTCACTTTCGGTGAACCGCAGCATGCCGTTCGTGATGTAGGCCGCCGAGCCGTCCGCGTAGGCGTTGATCGCATCGCTTTCGGCGAGGACGACCGGGTACGCGCAGACCAGGTCGGGAACGAGTTCCTGAACGTACGGTTCGCCGTTGCGCTCGAGCCGGACGGTCACCGCCGGGAACGGGGGCGGACTGGAGGCGAACTCCGCGAGCCACCGGAGTCCCTGTTCGACCCCCGCCGCCCCTTCGTTCAGCCGGTAGCGGCCAACGTGGGTGAGCACGTCCCCGGGCTGGATGTCGGCGTAGTCCGCCGGGCCGCCGCGGACCACGGTCGTCACGGTGGGCAGGAGTCCGATGCCGAGCGCGCTGGAAACCGCCGCCCGTTCGCCCGGCTCGTAGCGTCCGGAAGAATCGAACGCGAAACCGAAGCCGGCCGCCACGCGGTCACCGCAGAGCGCCGCTCCGTCGCGCCGGAGCGGCCACGACAGGTCGGCGAGGCGCTGCCGGCGCTCCTGCTGGACCTGGAACGCAAGCTCCTGCTGGATGCGCCGCTCCCTGGCGAGCGCGGCCTGGTCCGCCGCCGGCAGGGTGCTGCGCGGCGCCGCGCACGCCACTGACAATGCCAGCGTGCCGGTGGCGACGGCCAGACATCCGCGCCACCGGCGTCCGGAATGCTCGAAGCTGCTCGCCACCGCGCGGATGGTAGCCGGGCGCGCGGCACGGCGAGCAGCAATCCCGTAGGCTTGCTTCGGGAGGCACTTCGCCCATGAGACACCGCCTTGCGCTGTTCGCCGCGGCCCTGTTGGGGGCCGGTCTTGCGTTCGTCCCGGCGTTCGCCCAGGACGGGCCCCGCGCCCGCGATCTCGGGGTGCCCTTCGACGGCACGCCGGGGCCGCTGAACGCCATCACCGACGTTGCCGGCATCGAAGTCGGCCACCACACCATCATCCGGGGGGAGGGGGAGCTGGCGGTCGGGGAAGGTCCCGTCCGGACCGGGGTTACCGCTGTCCTGCCACGGGGCCGCGCCAGCCGCGGCCGGGTGTTCGCCGCCTGGTTCACCCTGAACGGCAACGGGGAGATGACCGGGACGACCTGGCTCCGCGACCGGGGGATCCTCGAAGGGGCGGTGATGATCACCAACACCCACAGCGTCGGCGCCGTCCACGAGGCCACCATCGCCTGGGCGCAGGCGAACCTCGACGCGCCGGACTGGAGCCTGCCGGTGGTCGCCGAGACCTGGGACGGCTTCCTCAACGACATCAACGGCTTCCACGTGCGGGAGGAACACGTCTTCGCGGCGCTCGATGCGGCGCGGGGCGGGCCGGTTGCGGAAGGATCGGTGGGCGGCGGCACCGGAATGCGCACCTTCGGCTTCAAGGCCGGGATCGGCACCTCGTCCCGGATCGTGGAGGCCGGGGGCGACGAGTACACGATCGGCGTGCTGGTGCAGTCCAACTTCGGCAGCCGGAACCTGATGACGGTCGCCGGAGTTCCCGTGGGGCGGGAGATCCCGGACCTGACGCCCGAACGGGGCCCCTTCGACGCTCCGCCGGGCCCGGACGGCGACGGCGGCTACGGCCGTGACGGCTCGATCATCATCGTCGCCGCCACCGACGCGCCGCTCCTGCCGCACCAGCTCAACCGCTTCATCCGCCGGACCACGCTGGCGCTCGGCCGGGTGGGCAGCATCGCGTCGAACGGTTCCGGAGACATCTTCATCGCCTTCTCCACCGCCAACGAGGAGGCAGCGCACAACGAGAGCGGCGTCGCCCCGCTCCAAAACCTCGCCAACAACAACATCAATCCCCTCTTCGAGGGCGTCGTGCAGGCCACCGAGGAGGCCATCGTCAACGCCGTGGTGGCGGGCCGGGACATGGTCGGGGTCAACGGCCGCCGGATCTACGGGCTGCCGCACGAGCGGCTGCGCGACATCCTGCGCCGCTACAACCGGCTGGCCGAGCCGGAGTAGCGCCGTTCGGCGCTGACGGCCCGTGCGGTCAGCGCCGGTGCGGCGGCGTCCCGTAGGGGTAGAACTCGCTCAGGTCCACGTTCTCGTACGGCAGCGCGTCCAGGAAGGTGGTCCCCACGAACGGCTCGGGCGCCTCGATGATCTGGATGGTGCGCGCGTAGCCGGTCTCGTCGAAGCCGCGCCGGAAATGGACCCGGGACTTGACCACGAACACCTCGTAGTCGTCGGGGTCGATCGGCCCGATGCGGAACGCCTCCGGGTAGAGCACCTGTTCGTAGGCGGGAACCAGGAAGACGACGTTGCCGTCCCCGAAGGAGACGGCGGCGATCCGTTCGTATCCGAAGCCCTCGTCGAAGTACTCGAGGGTCCCGGTGATCCGCCGGGGTGACCCGCCGGACGGGGTGAAGCCCCCGATTTCATAGTCGAACGGATCGCCGGGCTGGACGTCCTCGGCCGCGAGCGCTTCCAGCGTGGCGGGGGAAGAGATGGTGCCGTAGAGGGTCTTGCCGATTCCCGCCGAGGTGAAGGCGTTCAGGATGTGCGTCGCGTCGCCGGGGCGGTCGCTGTGGTCGCCGACCGCCACCGGCGTCTCGCCCGCCGCGATGGCCGCCGCCACGATCCGCGCGCCCTCCTCGGGCCCGGGATAGCCGCCGACGGCGAAGTCCTCGCGGACCCGCCAGATGAAATCGTCCATGTCGTCGGCGATCCGGTCCGCGAGCTCCTGGTCGCCGTTCGTCATGACGTGGACGGTGGCGCCCACGTCCGGGACGTCGGACCAGGGATATCCGTAGAAGACGCTCACGTAGGCATCGTCCTCGCGCGCCTCCCAGCGCCGCGCCCGCTCCATGATGTCCATCGAGGGGGACTGGCCGGTCCACTGCAGCACGGTGGCGGTGATGACTCCCGGCTTGCGGGAGGCGGTGGTGGGGGCGTACTCACCCCGCGCGGTGAGCCGCAGCGCGCGAGCCGCCCGCTCACCCTGGATGTAGGCGTCGTAGTGGGGGTAGCGCTTGGTCACGAAGGCGAAGTCGGCGTGCTCGAGGAACTCGCCGTCCTCGTTCCCGTGCAGGTCGAAGGTGCCGGCGATGGGAATGCCGGGGCCGACGAGCTCGCGGAAGCGGCGGGCGATCTCGGCTTCGGGGCGCGGGACGTCCCGTACGGCCATGGCCCCGTGGAGCGCGAGATAGACGCCGTCCACCGGCAGTTGTTGCTCGAGCTCGGCGAGCATCCCGTCCAGGAAGTGGTCGAAGGTCTCCTTCGTGTTCCAGCTTCTCGAGGAGCCCCCGAACACTCCCACCGGCGAACTCAGCGGCACGAGTTCCACGTCGCCGAACTCGCGGGCGCGCTTGACGAAGCCGCCGACGTAGCCGCCGGAGCCGAGCAGCGCCTCGCCGGAAACGGGCTCGCTGACCTGCAGCCAGTCGTCGACCTCGGTGTCGCCGCCGGGACAGAAGGTGCAGGTCTCGTGCGCGAAACGCGCCACCGCGATGCGGAGTTCGGGTTCGGCGGGCGGGGCGCCGCACGCGGAGAGAGCCGTGGTGGACGCGGCGGCCAGCAGCGCCAGCCGTGCGAGTCGCCGGCCGGCGACGGAATCCTTGGCAATCGGGTCTTGCGTCATTGTTCGTCCTCGAGAGTGGGGGGTTGGGGGCGCGCCCGTTCGCGCTTCGCCAGCATCAGGTCGCTCAGGGTCTCACCCCGGCCGGGCTCCGACCAGGGACAGACCTCGATGCAGATGGCGCACCCGTAGGTCTTGGTGAAGTAGGGAACGCACTTGTCGAAGTCCACGTACCAGCGCTGCTCCCCGCGGATCCACTGCTTTTCCTCGTGGATCGCGTCGGGCGGACAGTCGATCACGCAGCGGCGGCAGTGGGCGCAGACGTCGTCCACCCCGATGTCGCGCGGGGCGTCGAGCGCCAGCGGCATGTCGGTGAGCACCGCGGCCAGCCGGAAGTTGGAGCCGTGCTCGCGGCTGATCATCGAGCCGTGTTTGCCGAGCTCGCCGAGTCCGGCGCGGACCGCCAGCGGGATGTGGAGGATGTCGGTGGCGTTCGGGTCCCCGTAGGCCTTCGCCGGGAAGCCCCGGCGGCGGATCTCCCGGCCGAGGCGCATGGCGATGAGGCCGATCCGGCGGTAGGTCCGCATCACCTCGGCCGCCCCCCGGGGACGCGCCGCATGCGCCATCTCCTCCCGCACCATCGGGAGCCCGATGCAGACGGCGGTGCGGTACGGCGCCTCGCGTCCCTCGAAGACGTCCGTTTCCCGGATCTCCGCGACTCCGACGAGGCTCGCCCCTGCTTCGCGGGCGGCCGCCTTCACGAATGCGGCGTTTTTCTCGGGGCCCTCATCCACGACCCGGCGGGCCACCGGGCCCCGCTCCTTCCGCAGTTCGAACTTGTTGAGGAGCCGGTGCCGGACCACCTGCCAGGGGTTGACGCACATGAAGAAGTCGTCGAGTCCCTGCCAGTCGATCGGTCTGGTCGCGTCGGCGTTGTGGAACACCTGGGTGGCCCGGCGCGGCTCGCGCTCCCCGTGCCCGTTGATCTCGTTGCCCGAACGCGGGGGAACCCGGTAGCCGAAGGCGTACTCGGCGGGCGGGACATCGCGGATCTTCATCGGGAGACGGTCAGTTCGCGGCCTCGTCAGGTTCCCGGCGGAACGGGCCGTGATCCAGCCAGATGGTCCCTCCGGAGCGCTCCGCCGCCGCGTAACGGCGCCGCACCGCGCGCCCGGCGGTGAGGAAGAAGAAGATGAAGCGGAACGACGCGAGGAAGAACCGGAGCGTCTGGAAACGGCGGAAGAGGAAGCCGCCGACGCCGCGCGCGGTTTCGTCGAGGGGCATTCCGCCGCTCAGTTGCTTCCGGCGGCCGGTTCGGGATCCTTCAGCCGGACCGCCCAGAGACCGCTGTTGAAATCGGCCAGGAAGATCGTCCCCTTGTGGGGCTGGGGGCCCCAGGTGAAGGCGGCATTCGCGAGGAAGCCCTCGTTGTCCTCGGGGAAGAAGCGGGCGATCTGGCGGCCCTGGCGATAGAGGTCGCCGAGCAGGTCTCCGGAGACGTCCACCACGCGGAGTCCCGCGTCGTAGTAGCCCACGTACATGACTTCCTCTTCCCAGTCCACCCAGAGGTTGTGGGGCCCGGAGTCGGCAAGCTCGAAGCGGGCCACCTCTTCGGGGTTCTCCGGGTCGGTGAAGTCCACGAAGTGGAGCCAGCCCTTGGCGCGCGAGGGGATGCCCTCCTCCCAGAGGATGCCGCCCCCGTCGGGCCGCCGCGGATTCAGGTAGAACGCCTCGTCGCCGCCGATCACGTAGAGCTTGCCGGTCGAGGGGCTGCGGAAGGGCCACACCGCGTGGTTCCAGCCGGTGATCTGCGGGAAGCGCCCCATCTCGACCGGGGTGTTCGGGCTGCCGCCCATGCCGCCTCCGCCCACGTCGACCATGATGAGGCCGTCGCTGCGGCCCGCCTGGTAGGCGATGCCGTCCCGGATCCAGACGTCGTGCACCGACCGTCCGGGGGTGTCCGTCTCGAAGCGCGAGACCCGGAAGGGGTTCCGGGGATCCTCGACGTTCACCACGTCCCAGCGCCGGCCGTTGTTGACCGCGTAGACGTGGTTGTTGTCGAGGAAGACGTTGTGCACCCCGCCGGTGAGCCCCTGGTCGAAGGAACTCAGGATCTCGGCGTTGTGCGGGTCGGTGCAGTCGATCATCACGATCCCGTTCCGCCGGTTCGAGGCCCCTTCGCGGCTGATCACGCAGAGGGTCCCGTCCTCCGAGACCTTCACGTCGTTCACGGTGCGGGCGTCCACCTGGACCGTGTCGATGAGTTCCATGTTCCGCGGGTCGGTCACGTCGTAGAAGTAGGCGTGCCCCTCGGCGTTCCAGGTGCCGTGCACGGCGTAGTCGCGCCCGTCCACGCCCTCCCAGACCCACAGGTCCCCGGTCACCCGGTCGGACACCCGGGCGTGCCCCAGGAACTCGACCTCGCGCTCCACGTTGCGGGGGACCACCCGGACGGTCCGGCGGGCCAGCCGGTCGCCGCTCATCGCCACCACCGTGTACACCCCGGGCTGCTCGGCGACGAACCGCCCGTCGGGGGTCACCTGCGCCGCGGCGCCCGCCCCCAGGGACTCCGGCCGGAACGCGTCCGGCCGGGACTCGACCGCGAACCGGATCGCCGGCCCCGCGACCTCGCTTCCCGAGGCGTCGAGCGCGGCCGCCCGGAACTGCAGCACGTCGCCGGTGCGGACCTCGGTCCGGTCCGGCGCTTCGAGAGCTACCCGGTCGGTCGGATTGGGCAGGACCTCGACCTCGTGGTAGATCGTCATCTCGCCGTGCATGGCGGCCACCTGCACCGATCCGGCGGCGAGGAAGGAGGCCATGCCGACCTGGTCCACCACCGCGATGCTGGCATCGCTGGTGGCGTAACCCGCCTCGAGTCCGCGGCGGACCTGTCCCGCCGCGTCGCGTCCCGCGAGGGGGAACCGCACTTCGGTGCCCGCCCACACCCGGGGCGGCGCGTCCTCGAAGAAGAGGTCGGCCAGCGCGGGCGTGCTCACGCTCACCTGGATCGAAGCCCGCAGTCCGGGGTCCCGGCTGCTGTAGTAGTCCCAGTTGCCGTCGAACGCCTGATCCGGAAGCAGCGCCGTGACCTCGTGATCCCCCGGCTGGTTGGCGGAGACGTGCCCACCCGGCGTTACGGTCAACGCCCGCCGGTTCCCGGAGAAGAAGACCACCCGCGCGTCCGCGACGGGGTTCCCGGCGGCGTCCATCACGGTGGCCGTGAGTTGCGCCGTTGCCCCCACTTCGAGAGCCAGCGAGCCGGGTTCGATGGCGATGGAGGCGGCCTGCCGCGGGGAACGGGCGGACGCCGTGCCGAGCGCGAGGCTCAGCAGGGCGGCGGCCGCGGTAACGCGACGAAAGGAGATGGAGGGACGAGGCATGGCGGGACTCCTTGAACCGGGGCGGGCGCTCCCGGAGCGCCGGGTTGTCGAAATTAGCCGAAACGCCCCGATGCGCGCCATGCGCGGCGTCCGGACGGCTCCTCGAACGGTCCTCGAAACCGCGATGAGGCCGGCGCGCATAGGATTCCGCATTCCGCCGCGACTCCGATGACGTTCGAAGCCCTCTGGCCCCTCCTGCTGCTGCCGCTCCTCGGGGTGGTGGTGCTCGTGGCGCTGAGGTCGAATCTCCGCTGGCCGAAGCTGCGGCTGCGCGCTTCGCTGGTGCTGCGCCTGCTCGCCGCCGCGTTCCTGCTGCTCGCGCTCTGCCGGCCGGTGATCCGCGCCGGGTCGCGGGAGGTCGCCGTGGCGTTCGTGGTGGACGTCTCCCGCAGCGTGGCCTCGGGGTCGATGCAGGATGCGGTCGCCTGGGCCCGGGAGGCGAGCCGGGCGCTCGGCAGCGAGGACGCGCACTTCGTGGCGTTTGCCGACCGCGCGGTGTCGGTGCCCGACGCGGACGCGTTGCTGGAAGTCCAGGTCTTCGACAGCGGGGCGGCGGCGGGACTTCCGCCTCCGGACGCGCTGGACCAGGGCCGGACGAATATCGAAGCGGCGCTTCGCCACGCCGCGGCGCGGCTCCCGCCGGACCGGCTGAAGCGGGTGGTGCTGTTCAGCGACGGCAGGGAGACGGAGGGCGACACGGCCGCCGCGCTGGCATTCCTCAAGGAGGCGGGCGTCCGGGTCTTTCCCGCTCCGTCGGGCGTGCGCAGCGACGGCGGCGGTTTCGTGAACGCGATCCGGCTCCCGCCCTCCGTGCGGGCCGGAGAGATGACCGGGGTGGAAGCCGAGGTGTTCTCGGCGGCCGGCGGGCCGGCGGAGATCCGGGTGCTCGCCGACGGCGAGGTGCTGGCGGCCATCGAGGTCGAACTCCCGCCCGGCGCTTCGACCGTTCCGGTGCCGGTGCGCATCGAGGAACCCGGGATGACGGTCCTCGAAGCGGAGATCCGGGTGGCCGGCGACCGCCTGCCGGTCAACGACCGGCGGGCCGTCGAGGTGCCGGTGCGGGACGAGGCCAGCGTGCTCTACGTCGAGGGGCAGCCCGAGAGCGTCCGGTATCTCAGGAGCGCGCTGGAGTCCGAGGGCGTCACGGTGAACACCGCCCCGGCGTCGGCGCTCCCCCGGCTCGACCTCAACACCTGGGATGCCGTGGTGCTGAGCGACGTGGCCCCCGACCGGCTGCCCGAGCCGGTGATGCAGCAGGTGGCGGCCTACGTCCGCGACGAGGGCGGGGGACTGGTCTTCGCCGCGGGCGAGTCCAGCTACGGGGAGGACGGGTACTCGGAGTCGGTGCTCGAAGAGGCGCTGCCGGTGGACTTCCAGATCGAGGAAAAGTGGAAGGACCTGTCCCTCATCATCGTCCTCGACAAGTCGTACAGCATGTACGGGAGGAAGATCGCGCTGGCCAAGGAAGCCACCAAGGCCGCGCTGGACCTGCTCGAGGACACGCACCGCTTCGGCGTCGTGACCTTCGACTGGAACCCCTACACGACGATCCCCCTCCAACTGGTCGCCGACCGGGAGTGGATCAAGGAGGGGATCAGCCGGATCCAGGCAAGCGCCCAGACGAACATCTATCCCGCGCTCGACCGCGCCTACGAACAGCTCACCGAGAGCCCTTCCAAGGTCAAGCACGTGATCCTGCTCTCGGACGGGAAGACCTATCCCGACGACTACGAGGAACTCGTCACCCGGATGATGGACGACGAGATCACCATCTCGACCGTGGCGGTGGGCGAAGAGGCCGACCGGGAACTGCTCTCGGACATCGCGGAATGGGGCGACGGACGCAGCTACTTCATCCGCGACGCGGGACGGGTCCAGCAGATCTTCGTCGAGGAGACCCAGATCGCCCTCGACGCCACCCTGGTCGAGGAGCCGTTCCGTCCGGTGGTGCGGCAGATGGCGCGCGTGCTCGAGGGACTGGACTTCGGCGCGGCCCCGGAACTGAAAGGCTTCGTGGCGACGATGGCGAAGGACACCGCGGAGGTGCTTCTCGAAGGCCCCGATGAGGAGCCGCTGCTCGCCCGCTGGCAATACGGGCTCGGCCGGGCGTCCATGTTCACCTCCGACTGCAAGAACCGCTGGGCCGCGGACTGGGTGGAATGGGACGGCTACGGCAAGTTCTGGACGCAGGTGGTGCGGGACGCGATGCGCCGCGGAGAGGGGGCGGAACTCGACTTCGAGGTGTCCCGGCGCGGGAACGCCGCCGCCGTGCGGCTCTCGCTGATCCGCGAGGATGGAAGCTATCCCGAGGACGTGGTGCCCGAGCTCGAGATCTCCTACGCGGGGCTCGTGGGGCGCACCGCCATCCGGCAGACCGGCCCGGGAAGGTTCGAGACCGAGGTTCCGCTGGACCTGCGTCCCGGCGATACGGCGCGCTTCCGCATCGTCGGCGAGTCCCTTCCCGACGATCTCGCCGCAGGCGCCGACCTCGAGCGCGCCATCCATCTGAGCTATCCCGACGAATACCGTTTCCTGCCGGCGGACGACGAAGCGCTCGCCGCGCTGGCCGCGGAGACGGGCGGCGTGGTGGCGCCGACTCCGGCGCAGGTGCTCGCGGCCGGTGGTGACCGGGTGGTGCGGTCGCGCGCCCTGTGGCCGCTGCTGGCGCTGCTGGGGCTGATCGCCTACCTGCTCGATCTCTCGGTCCGCCGGGTCCCCTGGCTGTGGACCCGGATCGGCCGGCAGCTGCGGCCCGCCTGACGCGAGACCGCGCCGCCTGCCGCGTCGCGGGAGTCCGGCGCCGCGGGACTACCCGGCGCCGGCCAGCCCGCGCCCGCCGGGGCGCGAACGTCGCTGAAGCCCATGAATCCCCAGCTCCCGCATCAGCCGGGCCACTCGCTTGCGGCTCACCTTCCAGCCCCGGCGCTGCAGTTCCCCGTGGATGCGCGGAGCGCCGTAGACCCCCTGATGGCGAGCGTGCACGCTGCTGATTTCCTTCTTGAGCAGTTCGTCCGTGCGAGCCCGGGAACTGAGCGGCCGCGTCTTCCAGGCGTAGTACCCGCTCCGGGAGACTCCGAGCACCCGGGCCATGGTCGCGACGCGGTGCTCTCCGCGGTGAAGGTCCATGAACCGGTAGACGACCTCGTGGTCCACCGCGCTCAGCGGACCCTCGTCGCTACGGATCGGCGCCGTTTCCGAGCCGGAACTGACGGCCTTCACCCGCTCCATCCCGCGGAGGCAGGCCGCGTAAACCCTGCTGGAAGTCGGGCCAAGCCCCGGCCACCCTCCGAAGCCTCGTGAATCGAGGCCGCGAACGGCGCGGCGCCGATCGTCTCCAGCATCGCGCCCCGGCTCGACCGGGCGGAGGATCCGACGCGGCGTACCCGACCCAAACGGATCCATTGCATTTCTGGAGCGCTTCCTTGCCCAAATAACCCCAAGCGACACTAGGGCAGTGCGCGAATTTCACAGTAGTTTACACAAGGCGTTGGTTCGCAAATGGCCCACCAACCCAACGCCCGTCCCGTTGGCCGGACCGCACGATCCGACGCGATCCGGGACCTTCGCCGGCACCGCCGGTTGGCGCGCGTGAGGCTCCGCCGCCCGAAACGGCGATGCGGAAAGAGGCTCTGGAGCCCAGTTCCCAAGAAGATTGACTGGCCACCAAATCGGGGTAACATTGCCGGGCCGACGATGACCAAGAGGCTTCACCGCTATCCGGAAGAGTTCCGGCGCCAAATGATCGATCTGGTGCGAAGCGGGCGTACCCCGGAAGAGTTGTCCCGCGAGTTCGACCCGAGCGCGCAGGCCATTCGGAACTGGGTCGCGGCAGCCGGATCGGAAGACGGTGCGTCCGGGGACTGGAGCGAAGACGAGCGGAGAGAGCTTCGCGAGGCCAGGGCGAAGATCCGCCGGCTCGAGGAGGAGGTCGAGATTCTGAAGAAGGCGGCGGTGTGGTTCGCCCGGGAGGCCGGCCGGACCGAGTCGCGCTGATCGACATGGCGCCGGCCGCGCGCGGTCGGTGGTCGCGCGGGATCAGGTTGGGTTCCGCGACACTTGGGTTGTGGTGGGGATCTTCATAGGGAGACCCCAAACATCGGGCGGCGGCCCGGAAGCGGCGCCACCGGAGGGTGGTCAGCGCAGTTCGTGGCTCGCCCGGACCTCACCGCCGGCGCGGACCACGATGCGACGGACCCCGCGATGCCGGGCGGGAGGCAGGTTCCAGAACCGGTAGCGATGGGGCGGTTCGCCGGGGACGATGGAGGTCACGACTTCCGGTTCGACGGCGCCCTCGAGCCGCACTGCAATCCGGTCTCCGGCGGATCCTCCGGCGAGAGAGAGGCCGATGCCGAGGGTCTGTTCCGGGCCGATGCGCCCGGCGTTCGGCGGCGGGTCCTTCAGCCCGTCCTCGCTCTCGATCGGCCCGTTCCGGACGACCAGGTCCATCACGGCGAGCGGGGTGTCGTAGGGCGGGGGATCGGTCCAGAGGTTGGGCCGGAAGGGGTCCACGATCGCACCGCCAGGACCCCGCACTTCGAAATGGAGGTGCGGCGCCGTGGAGCAGCCCGAACTCCCGACCGCCCCGAGCGGCTCGCCGGCCGCGACGGTCTGCCCGACGGCGACCCTGACCGATCCCCGGCGGAGGTGGAGGTAGCGCGAACGGGTGCCGTCCCCGTGGGTCAGCTCGACGAGGTTCGGCGGTTTCAGGATGCCGAGGAATCCGCAGGAGACGTTCCGGTCGAACTCCCCGTCGTGGACGGCGGTGACCCGTCCCTCCGCGGCCGCCACGACGGGGAACCCGCGGTCCATCCAGCGAAAGTTGGGAACGTCCCAATCGGTGCCCTGATGGCGGTCGTAGCTCCTGCGGCCCCCCTGGTAATCGCGGACGCCGGCCCCTGGATCCCGGTCCACGTAGTTGTTGATCACCCAGTCCCGGCCGGGAACCCCGCCGAGCGGCAGGACGAAGCGCACGCGCGGCTCGGGAGAGGGTTCGGACGCCCCCGGACCGCCGCACCCGGGGAGGATCCCGAGGCAGAGGAGCGCGGCGCCGGGGCCGCGCTGAAGCCGGGTTGTCCCGGCCGTCAGGGCTGCTCCGCGGCGTCCGCCGGCCCGCGAATGGAATAGAGGTGGTTCTGGGTGCGGATCAGCAGGCGGTCCCCCACGATGGCCGGGGAGGCCAGGGTCCAGTCACCCAGGTCGTTGACGCCGGCCAGCCGGTATTCGTCGCCCGCCTCGATCACGAAGGTGTCCCCCTCTTCCCCGAGCGCGAACACGTATCCGCCGTAGGCCCACGGCGAGGCGGTGAAGGCGGCGGCGCCCTCCGCGATGCGCGAGCGATAGACGCGTTCGCCCGTATCCACGTCGTAGCGGGCGAAGATGCCTCGCGAATACAACAGGTAGAGGGCTCCGTCATAGATCACCGGGGTCGGAAGGTAGGTCCCGCCGGCGAGCCGGTCGTACCAGAGAACGTGCTCGTTCGAATCGGTTCCTTCGGGCGGGGTGATGTCTCCCGAGCCTCCGGGACCGATCGCGGCAAGCGGCCGGTACTGGCCTCCGGAAGCGCCGGCCGAGAGGAACAGGCGCCCGTCCCACGCGAAGGGGCTCTGGATCGGGCCTCCCGCCATCCGCTTCATGTGCCAGAGCGGATTCCCGTCGAGGTCGTAGCTGATCACGATGCCCGGACCCAGGGTCACGATCTCGCTGCGGACCTCGTTCTCCCAGACGAAGGGAGTGGACCAGCCGGTCTTGCGCCGCTCGGTGATCTCGCGCGGGGTGCGCCAGAGCTCGGTTCCGCTGCGCTTGTCGAAAGCGGCGAGGAAACCCGACTCCTCGTTGTCGTTCAGGACGTAGAGCCGGTCTCCGTGAAGCGCCGGTGAGGCGCCGGTGCCGAAGTCACGGACGGTCGGATGCGCCGCGAGCGGGGTGTCCCACGCCGGATTCCCTTCCATGTCGAAGGCGAACAGCCCGTGATGGGTGAAGTAGGCATAGACGTTCGTGCCGTCGGTCACCGGCGTCTCGGAGGCGTAGCTGTTCTTCCGGTGCCGGCCGCCGAGCGGCTGCCCGCGGTAGACCTCCCGCTCCCAGAGCAGGGCCCCGGTCTCGAGGTCGAGACAGTAGACATGGAGCGCAATCACGACTTCCTCGGGCAGCTCGCGGTCGCGGGCGAAGAGGCGCCGGTTGACCTCCTCGGCGGGAAGGCCCTGGGCGCGCAGTTCGGCGATGTAGTTGTTGCTGAAATCGGTCCCGAGCGACGGTCCCTTCATTTCCTGGGGGCTGGTGGCCGCGGTGAGGAAGATCCGGTTCCCCCAGACCACCGGCGACGACCAGCCGACCCCGGGGACCGCGGCGGCCCACTCGACGTTCTCGGTCTTCGACCAGGTGACCGGCAGGTCGGGGTGGGTGCCCACGGGGTTCGCGAGCGGCCCCCGGAAGCGGGGCCAGTTGCCGGAGCCCTCGTTTTCGGCTGGAGGCGTCTCTCCCGGTACCGGTGCGGCGGCGAGGAGAGCGAAGGCGGCGAGCGCCGCGAGCGGCGGCGGTCTCATTCGGGGATCAGGGACGGCGGCATCCCGGTGCGCTTGCTTCCCGCATCCTTCCAGGCGTCGTAGCGGAGCCGGAGGGTGATGACGGGGTTGGCGTTCTCGTGGGGCTGGATGTCCTCGTCGCTGACGGCGAGGTACGCGTAGTAGTCGCCGTCGTTGTGCGACCGGCCCGGCGCGTCGTCCCGGTTCGCGATGGCGATGTAGGCGACGTGCGAGGTCTTGCCGTCGCAGGGCGCGGCGGGCTTCGGTTCCTCCTCGCAGGTGCATCGCTTGTCGCCGCCGGCGCGGTCCGCGCCCTCCATGGCGGCCATCACCCGGTCGGCCAGGGTGCCCTTCGCCCGCATGAACGCGAGCACCGCATCCTCCGCCACGTCGTCGTCGAAGAGGATGTTCCCCTGCACCTGGACGAAGATGTCGTCTCCGACCTGGCCCGCCACGTAGAGCGACGCTGGGCTGTTGCGGCTCCCGTTGAAGCCGGCGCTGCGGCCCTGGAGATCCAGGATGCCGAACTGCCGCCGCTCCATCTGCGGTTCGTCCTTGAGGTTCTCCTGCTCGCGAAGGAGTTCGATGATCCGCTCCGGATCGGTTCCCTTCCGGATTTCCTCGTAGACGAGCATCTGGTTCGCGCGGGTGTTGTCCACGCCGGCCTGGCAGGCGGCGACCCCCACTCCGGGCACGATCACGGCCTGGATGTCCATCAGGTCCCGCGCGGGCCGGGGTGGGAACCGCGACTGGCGAACGCAGGTAGCCGAGGCGACGATCACCTGGCCGGAGTTGCGGTCCACCGCGATCACCGACCAGGTGGCGAGTGCGGTCGCCGGCGCAAGCAGCAGCGCCAAGGCGAGAAGTGCGATGCGTCTCATGGGCCCCTCCCGGGTGAGAGGCTATCGCGTCCGATCAGGCGGACGTCATCGGCGTGGTCTGAACCGGCCGCCCCGGAGGGCGGGAACGGGGGTTGCGCGCCGGCGGCCGGCGGTTGGGCGGACCGGTGGGTGTTCGTGGCCTCGCCCTTGCTTGGCCTCTTCCCGGACGGTGGAGTTGTTCGGGGAATGCGCCGGCGGACGTTGGTCCCGCAGCCGCATCACGCCGAGGCGATCCTCGCCGGGACTCCGCGGAGCCTTCGTTGGAGGTGTTCGACGATGAGCAGATTCTCGCGCTGCCCTTTGGTTGGCCTGCTGGGCGCATCGCTTCTCGCCGCCGGTTGTGGCGAGGATTCGGTGGCGCCGCCGTCCACGATCCCACGCCGCCCGGTTCCGCCAGACCCGGTCCGGCAATGGCTCGACGCCAACGGCAAGCCGTTCGAGGGCCCCCACCTCTCGCTCCCCCACCAGGGTCTGGAGTTCATGAGGGAGTTGGTGGGGGACGCCCGCATCGTCTCCCTGGGGGAGAACACCCACGGGGCTCGCGACTTCTTCGAGATGAAGGCGCGCGTGCTGCGCTTCCTGGTGGAGGAGATGGGTTTCAACACCTTCGGCATCGAAGCCACCTGGCCGGAGGCCCGGCTGCTGGACCGGTACGTCCGCACCGGCGAGGGTGACGCGAGGGAACTGCTCCAGGGACTCTTCTTCTGGACCTGGCGGACCGAGTCGGTGCTCGAGATGATCGAGTGGATGCGCGCCCACAACGAAGCCGGCGGCGACGTCGGGTTCCACGGCTTCGACATGCAGTTCCCCCGCCTCGCGCTCGAGAACGTGCGCGCCTATTTCCGCGAGGTGGATCCCGATCGGCTCGACACGGTCAACGAACGGATCGAGTGCCTCGACGCTTTCGCGAACGACGAAAGGGGACGGTTTCCGGCTCGGAGCTACGACGCCCAGTCCGTCGCCTATCAAAGAGACTGCGCCGCTTCCCTGGAGGACGTCCGCGGGCTGTTGCTTCTGAGGCGGCCGCTGTATGAGGCCGCCTCGGGCACGGATGCCTTCGAGGTCGCCCTCCAAAGCCTGCGGGTCGCGCTTCAGTACCACCTCCACATAACCCGCGCGCAGAGTCGCGACGAGTCCATGGCGGAAAACGTCGGCTGGATCAGCGACCGGATCGGGCCCGACGGCCGGATGGTCCTCTGGGCCCACAACTACCACGTCTCCACCCAGGAGGGCGCCCAGGGGCACTTCATGCGGCAGACCTTCGGGGACGACATGGTGGTGGTCGGCTTCAGCCACGCCCGCGGCGGCTTCACCGCGATTACCCGGAGCGGCGGACAGTACCGGGGACTGGACGCGCATGAACTCGACGAACCGGTCGAAGGCTCCTTCGAGAGCTTCCTGGACAGGGCTGCGGCGCCCCGGTTCGTCCTGGATCTCCGGGCCCTGGGCGCGATCTCGCCGGGAAACGAGTGGCTCGCCGAAACCCGCCCGTTCCGCGGCATCGGCGCCGTCTACGACCCCGACCAGCCCGGTGAGTACTGGCACGACACCCCGCTCCGAGAGTGGTACGACGTGATCATCCACTTCGAGTCCACCCGGGCGACCGCGGTGCTGCCCACGGTGGTGCCGGCCCCGACGCCGGTCCCGGACCCGGCGGCAGCCGAGGAGTGGATCGAGACCAACGCCGTCCCTTTCCACGGCTCTCACTTCTCCCTCCCGAACCACGATCTCGCCGGCGTCGGGGACGTGGTCGGCGATTCCCGTATCGTCGCCCTCGGCGAGAACACCTACGGCACCCGGGACTTCCACCAGATGAAGGCCCGGGTCTTTCGATTCCTCGTGGAAGAGAGGGGTTTCGATACGTTCGCGCTGGCGGCCACCTGGCCGGAGACACGCCTTCTCAACCGCTACCTGCAGACCGGCGAGGGAGACCCGCGCAAGCTGCTTGCCGGAATGTACTTCTGGGTGTGGCGATCCGAGTCCATGCTCGAACTGATCGAGTGGATGCGGGCCTACAACGAGGAGGGCGGAAGCCTGGAATTCCATGGCTTCGACATGCAGTTTCCAGGTCTGGCGCTCCAGAACGTCCGCGAGTACCTGCGTTCGGTGGACCCTGAACGGGCGGCGTCGGTGGAGGCGGACCTCAACTGTCTCGAGACCTTCGCCAACGACTACAGGGGACGGTTCCCGGATTCGCGATACGCGGATCAGACCGAGATCTATCGGTCCGCGTGCGGCGCGTCGCTCGAGGCGGTGCGCGAACACCTCGTCGCGAACCGGCAGGAATACGAATCGGCCTCCGATGAGGATGCCTTCGCGGTGGCGCTCCAGAGCCAGCGGGTGGCGGTCCAGTACCACCTGATGATCGCGCGCGAGCAGTCGCGTTCGGAGTCCATGGCCGAGAACATCGCCTGGATCAATGGGCGGATCGGGCCGGGCGGCGGCCTGGTCCTCTGGGCCCACAACTTCCATTTCGCGCGCGATCCCGCCGCCGCGGGGTTTCACCTGCACGAAATGTTCGGGGACGATCTGCTCAGCGTCGCCTTCGGCCACGAGAGCGGGCAGTTCACCGCCCACACGCGCCGCGGATCGGAGTTTCTTCCGCAAACGGTGCATGACCTGAGTCCTCCAATTCCCCACTCGTTCGAGTACTACCTCGCGCGCGCTTCCGCGCCCCGCCTGGTACTCGACCTGCGGTCCTGGGAACCGGCCTCGCCCGCCAGTTCCTGGCTCGGCGACGTTCGGCCGTTCCGCTACATCCACACCCACTACAACCCTGACGCCCCCGAGAGCTACTGGCGCGCGACCCCGCTGGCCCGGTGGTACGACGTGCTCATCTTCTTCAAGACGACCCGGCCCGCGGTCGTGCTTCCCGAGCTCACCCCGAACCCCTGGTGAGGCGCTTTCCCGTTTGGCGGGGCCCGGTTCGGGTTTGCGCGGGGCCCCGGTTTCAGGCCGGCGCCCCTCCGGCGCGGGGGTTGCCGCGCTCGACGGTCAGGCTGACGGGCTAGCGGGTACTTGGCGCGGGGCGGCGGCGTGCCGGAGACGAACTCGGCGCGTCCACGGTGGCCAGATAGAGGCCGCCGGGGACCAGGACTGCCGTCAGGGCCGCGAGAAGGAGGGCGAGGAGGGTCATGCGGCCATGATCGGCGGGGAATACGCCAAAAGGCGTCACCCCTCCCGGTGGCCTACAGCAGTTCCCGCTCGGCGACCACGTCCACTTCGCCGCCGAAGAGCCGGCGCGGCGCTACCTCGACGGGTTTCGGAAGCCGGTCCTCGCCCGTCTCCTCCGGCTGGCCGCCCAGTTCGCGGAGTTTCCGCAGGTGCGGCGTGAGACGCGACTCGGCGGACCCCGCGGCGGCGTTGTAGACGGCGTTCGTCCGGGCGAGCTGGCTCCCCACGTCCGCGAAGTGACCCAGGAAGATCTCGAGACGCTTCTCGAGTTCGAGACCGGCCTTCTTCATTTCCTCGGCGTTCCGGGTGCTGGTCTCGCTCCGCCACATCGCGGCGACGCTCCAGAGAAGTCCCATCAGAGTGTGGGGGGTGGCGAGGACCACGTTGCGCTTCGCCGCGAACGGGAGGAGGTCCGGTTCGTGGCGGATGGCTTCCGAGAGGAGCGATTCGAACGGCAGGAACATCACCGTGAACGGCGGGCCGCCGCCGAGCTTGGTCGGATAGCTCCTACGGGAAAGCTCCTCCGTGTGCGCCTTGACCCGCTTTGCGTGCTTCGCGAGCGCCGCGTCCTGGAGCTCGGGTGACTCCACCTCGGTGGCCGTCAGGTAGTCGTCCATCGGAACCTTGGAGTCCACGGGCAGGCGCGCCCCGCCCGGCAACTGGAGCAGCAGGTCGGGCCGTGCGCCATTTGTCCCCTTCTGGGTCCTGAAGTCGGCGTGGCTCGTGAGCCCCACCGACTCGATCAGGTTCTGGAGCTGGATCTCGCCCCATTTGCCACGGGCCTGCTTGTCCCCCTTCAGCGCCTCACGCAGCGAGCGACTGCTGTCCCGAACGTCTTCGACCTGGCTGGCAAGGCGTTCCGCTACCTTTTGAAGGGCGCCGCGGTCTTCAGCGCGTTTCTGCTCCAGCTCCCGCGCGAGGCCCTCGACCTTGGCGAGCGACTCGCGCAGCGGTCCCGCGGTCTCGGCGAACTTCGCCTGGCCGAGTTCCCGGTCCGAGCGCGCCGCCGCCTCCAGGCGTTCGACGGCCTGTCCGGTCGCGTGTTCGTAGGCCTCCCGGGCCTGCTGGTTGCTCTCGGTGGCCGCGGCGCGCGCGATGTCCCTGAGGTCCGAGTGGGTCTGCCGGCGGCCGGTGCGCTCGCCGGCCCGCAGGCCGACGACGTAGGCGGCAATGCCCAGGGCCAGTGCGAACAGGGCAAAGAGGAGGGTGGAGGTCGTCATGGGACGCATTCTCCGGGGCGGGTACGCCAGAACGTGACACCCCCGGCGGCCGGCGATCGGGAGAAAGCGGCGGGCCTCATTCCGGAGTCCTCCGGGCGGGCCGGGAGGGGGGCGGCTGCCGGAAGAGGGGACCCCGGCGGAAGATGTAGGCGGCGACCGCGTCGCGGACCACCCACGCGAGCGAGACCCGCTTCTCGGCGGCGATCTTCCGGAGTTCCTCGTAGTCGGCGGCGTCGAAGGAGACCGACACCCGGCGGACCGCCGGCTCGCGGCTGGATCCCCCGCCCTTCTGCACCATGATGCACCATTGTGGTGCAGCGAGGGGCTCGGATCAAATGCGAGCCCTGACCGGTGACGCCGCGCGCGTGCCGGCGGAGTGGCGCTCGCGGCCGGGTGGAGGCCGGCGCTTCGAGGCGTTGCCGCGGTCCGGCGGTTCAGATTGCGCGCAGGCGGGCGGCGGGGCCGCGGAGGACCTGGACCGCGGCGCCGGCCGGCACGTCGGCGGATACCACGGCGAGGGCGAGCCCGGCCGGGCCGCTCCAGCCGTCCGGACGGCTGGCGGCGCTCGTGACGCGGCCGGCGGGCTCGGCCTGGAAGAGGACCACCGATGCAGCCGGCGGCAGGGACCCCTCGTCGAACTCCAGCCGGCGCAGGAGGCGGGGGATCCGGCCCCGGTGCGCCTGCCGCGCCACGTACTCCTGGCCGATGTAGCAGCCCCTGCCGAGCCGGACGTGCGCGGACAACCCGCACTGGAGGGGCAGGGACCGTTCGTCGAGTTCGGCGCCCCAACGCGGCTCGCCCGCGAGGATCCGGAGGTACTCCTCCTCTTCGGGCGACGCTTCGGCGGACTCTCCGCGGTCCTCGATCAGCTCCGCGGCCGACCTGCGCCCGCCGGCCCGGAGTCCGACCTGGACGATCGTCCTCGCCGGCCACGGCCGGAAGTCCCGCCGGACGAACCCGGCTCCGGTCTCCCGCACCGAGCCGGGGGCACCCGGGTCGGGCCGGCCGGGATCGGGACCGGCGTCCGTGCGGACGATCTCGAAGTCGCCGCGTTCGGCGAGCGCGATTTCCACGTCGTCCGCGATGCGGTACCGGTCCAGCGCCGCCGCGAGCGCCTCCTCGCGGGTCCGTTCGCATTCGAGGAGCACCGCTCCGTTCGTGACCGTCGCCACGGCCGGCGCGATCAGGTTGCCTCTTGGCCCGAGGAGCGCCGTCCGCGCCGCGCCGGGGGCCTCCGGCAGCGCGCCCGACATGATGCGGGTCAGGAACCCGATCCGGTCGTTCCCGGTGACCACCACCATCCCCCGGCTGCCGGTCCGCGCCGAAAAAAGCGGTTCGCCGCCCGGAAACTCCGGGCGCTGCGGCATCGAATCGGTCATGGATGGCTCCCGGCGCTTTATCCTAATCGGGGGAGGGTGTTCGCTCCGGCCCGGAGGCCCCCACCACTCATGGATCTCCCACTCTCGCTCGTCGCCGAATCCTTCAATCCCCCGGCGCCCCGCCGGCTTGACTTCGACAGTGTGGGGTCGCCCCGCACTCTGCGGCCGCGGCCGGTGGGGGCGGGCGGGTCGGCCGAAGCCGATCTGCGGGCCGACCTGGCCTGGTTCTGGAACTCGAACGCGGACTGGGCGGACGACCAGATCGCGGTCGGGGAGAACTACGCGGCGCTGGTGCGGCGTCTGGTCCGTTCGCTTGGACTCCGGGAGGGCGACCGGATCGTGCTCTCCGCTTCGGAGCCGGACGGCCGGCGCGCCGCCTGGCGGGCTGCCGTTCCGGACGGGGTCGAGGTGTCCGACTGGCGTCCGCGCCGGCTGGGCCGGGTCCTGCTCCGCGACCTCGAGTCGCTGCTCCACGAGCGGACCCGCCTCGTGCTGCTCACCAAGGCGTGTCCGGTGACCGGCTCGCTGAACGAGATCATCCCGGTCGCGCGGCTTCTCGAAGGGACGGACGCGGTGCTCGTCACCGAGGCAAGCCACTTCGTCCCACACGGTTCGCTCGACATCCGGAACCTCCGCTGCGACGCCGTCATCGCGGACGTGGCCGAGCTCTTCGGAGCCTCCGGCGCGGCGCTCTGGGCCCGCCGGCTGGGCCCCGCGGCGTCCGCGAACGGGGCCGTCTCGCCGAACATCCTCGCCGGGCTGGCCCGGGCGGTCTCCTACGCCGAGCGGCTCGGCGAGGCGCCAACCGCCCCGGTGGCGCCTCCCTCCGAGCGCTTCGGACGCCGGGAGCCGATGCGGAAGGGGATGCAGGGCATTCGCCAGGAGGAACGGATCCTCTCGCGCTGGATGCTCCGCGGACTCGCGCGCCTGGAGGGCGTCTCGGTCCTCGGGGAGGACGATCCCCGGCGGGCGGCGTACCGGATTCCGACGTTCACTTTCACCTGCGAGGGAGTAGGCGCGCCGGCGCTCGGCGCCGCGCTGGAGGCCGAGGGGGTGCAAGTCGCCGCCGGAGACCTCGGGTCCGCGACCACCCTGGAGAACCTCGGGCACGATCCGGAGACCGGGGTGGTGCGGGCGTCGCTCGGGCACTACCACACCCGCGACGACGTGGAGCGTTTCCTGCGCGTGCTCGAGTCGCTCCTCTAGTTCAAGACGGGTCCTCCTGCACGTCGCCGCCGGGGCGCGTACGATGGCCGGTCCGGGAGGCAAGCCATGACCGTCCGTTCCCCGTCCATCCCCATTCCCCTGCGTTCGCTGCCGTTGCTGATGGCCGGGTTCCTCGCGGCCTGCGGGTCCGAACCACCCCCGCCGGCCGCCGCCGAACCCGGTACCCACGCCGACCTCGTCGCGCTCTTCGAGGAGTGGCGCGCGTTCGAGCGGCCCGAGTTCCGGGACGGGATTCCGGACTACAGCGCCGCGGCGATGGCGCGCCAGCAGGCGGAGCTCCCGGCGTGGCGCGCCCGGCTGGACGCGCTCGCCCCCGGGAGCTGGCCGGTTTCCGAGCAGGTCGACTGGCACCTCCTCCGCGCCGAGATGAACGGGCTCGACTTCGACCACCGGGTGCGGCGGCCGTGGGCCCGCGATCCGGGTTTCTACGTACAGGTCTTCACGGCCCAGAGCGACGTGCCGGCCCACGAAGGGCCGGTGCTCCACGGGTTCATTGATCTCTGGACCTACGACTACCCGCTCTCCGACCCGGATGCGGCCGAACTGGCGGAGCGGATCGGGACCGTTCCCGGCGTGTTGGCGCAGGCGAAGGAGAACCTCGCCGCGTCGAACGCCCGAGACCTCTGGCTCGGGGGATTCCGCTATTTCCGGAACCAGGCGGCCGACCTCACCGCGTTTGGCGAGCGGGTGGCGGGAACGAGCGCCGCGCTCGACGCCGCCGTGGAGGCGGCCCACGCCGCCACCGTGGACTTCCGGGAGTTCCTCGAGGCCGAGGCCGACTCGAAGACCGGCCCCTCGGGAGTGGGCGCCGAGAACTACACGTGGGCGATGCAGCACGTGCACCTGCTGCCCTGGTCGTGGGAGCAGATCGTGACCATCATGGAGCGGGAGCTGGCCCGCTCGCACTCCTCGATGCGCCTCGAGGAGAACCGGAACCGGGCGCTGCCCGAACTGGAGCGGATCGCCTCGGCAGAGGACTACGACCGGCGCCTCAACGAGTCCGTGGACCGATACATGGAGTTTCTTGTCCGCGAGGAGGTCCAGAGCATCGAGGACTACATGGATCCGGCGCTCCGGGCGGTGAACGGGACCTTCCAGCCGCTCGAGAACCCCGACGACCTGCGGAACTTCTTCAGCGAGGTCAACTACCGGGACCCGGACGCCTTCCGGCCGCACATGCACCACTGGATCGAGCTGGCGGCGATGCGCGACGCGCCGCACCTGAGCCCCATCCGCGCGGTGCCGTCGCTGTTCAACATCTACGCGTTCCGCTCGGAGGGCCTCGCCACCGGGGTCGAGGAGATGTTCATGCACCTTGGCCTGCTGGAGGGTGCGCCGCGGTCGCGGGAACTGACCTGGATCATGCTCGCCCAGCGCGCGGCGCGCGCCATCAGCGGGCTCCACCTCCACGGCGGCGGGTTCGACATGGAGGAGGCGGTCGCCTACGCGATGAAGTGGACCCCGCGCGGCTG
Organism: Acidobacteriota bacterium; assembly: GCA_022826195.1. GTDB lineage: Bacteria > Acidobacteriota > Vicinamibacteria > Marinacidobacterales > Marinacidobacteraceae > Marinacidobacterium. The sequence continues at coordinate 58,304 of JAJDVI010000001.1, read as the reverse complement.
GCTGACCGAGGGCGCCCTGGTACGCGGCGAGCAGAGCCTCTACCTGCGTCAGCCCGGCTACGGGACCAGCTACATCATGGGGAAGATCCAGATCGAGCAGCTCCTCGCCGAGGTGGCGGTGCTGGAGGGCCAGGACTTCAGCGTGAAGGACTTCTTCGACCGCTTCTACGGCGCCGGAGTCATCCCGATCACGCTGGTGCGCTGGGAGATGACCGGCGAGAAGGATCCGGTGCTGGATCTCCGTCCGTAGAAGCTCCGGCGCGGGGCTGCCATACTCCGCCGCCGTGACCGCAGGACCCATCGCCGGACTGGTCGGCGCCGCGCTGCTGTTGTCGGCTCCCGCCGCGGCCGCCTCGGCCGAACCGTTCCGGCTGGGGACCTTCGAACACCGCGGCGAGGCGTTCCTCGGGATCGTCCTCCGCGACGCCTGGGCGGTGGACCTCACCGGCGCGAACGCCTCGCTCGAGCGGCACAACCGCATGTGGGTGAGCCTCCCCATGCCGGAGGACATGAAGGAACTCGCCGGACGGTGGCATCTCGGGATGCGCGACCGCGTCCATGCCATCGTGGACCAGGTGGTCCCGCTGCTCGACCGCCCCGTGGACGAGCGTCCGGTGTGGATCCACGAGCTCGAGGGGCTCCACGTCTTCCCGCCAGTACGCCCGGGGGTCATCCTGGCCACCGCCCTCAACTACCCGGCCCACGGCGTGGAGATGACCACCGGGGCGCCGGCCGCGATGTCGGATGCCTCGGCGCTCGACGACCAGCAGGTCTCGATGGACCATTTCTGGGAACGCGAGCCGGGCGACCGCCGCCAGAACCCGTACCTCTTCATGAAGCCGGGCAGCATCGCCATCGGTCACGGGGAGCCGATCCTGATGAAGCCCGAGCGGGAGATGGTGGACTGGGAGTGCGAGCTGGCGGTGGTGATCGGCCGGCCCGCGAGCGACGTCGAGGCGGAGGACGCCGGCGCCCACGTCTTCGGCTACACCATGATGAACGACGTCGGCGACCGGGAGGGCAGGGGGGACGACCGCTACGGGTCGGATTGGCTGGTCTGGAAGTCCACCGAGACCTTCGCCCCGCTCGGCCCCTTCATCACCCCCGCGGAGTTCGTGGCGGACCCGCACGACCTGGACATCCGTTTCACCCTGTCGGGGGAGATCATGCAGGACGCCAACACCGGGATCATGGAGCACAAGATCCCCGAACTCATCCAGTTCGCCTCCCACAACCTGATCCTCCGGCCGGGCGACGTGATCGCCACCGGAACCCCGGACGGCGTGGGCTATGCCCGTACCCCGCCCATCTTCATGAAGCCCGGCGACACCGCCGCCTGCTGGGCCGAGGGCATCGGCACCCTCGTGAACCCGGTGCGCGAGTGGGCGGACGCCATCCGCTGACGCGGGAAAGGGAACGCCCTTGATCCAGGACCCGTTCGGCGTCTTCCTGGCCCTCGCCGGGGCGGTCTTCCTGGCGGTCTGGCTGGAGGGGCGCTACCGCTTCTTCCGGGCCATGAGCGCGGGCCTCATGTGCCTCGTGTTCGGGATGATCCTGTCGAACTCCGGGCTCCTGCCGGGAGACGCGGAGGCCTACTACCAGCTCGGGAACATCTGGGTGAACGCGGCGATCGTGCTGGTGCTCCTGAACGTGGACCTCCGCACCCTGCTGGCCGCCGGGAAGCCCATGCTCGGGGCGTTCGGGATCGGCGCCGCCGGCACCATGCTCGGGACGGCGATCGCCACCTTCCTGCTCGCCGGCGCCATCGGCCCCGAGACGTGGAAACTCACCGGGCAGTTCACGGGGACCTACATCGGCGGCGGGGCGAACTTCTACGCCCTCGCGGGCGCCTTCGGGACCGATCCGAACATCATGTCCGGGGCGGTCGCCGCCGACGTGATCGTGACGGCCTGCTGGCTCGCCACCTGCCTCATCATCCCGGCGCTGCTCTACGGCGGGAAGGGGCTCGACCCGGTCCGGAAGGGCGACGCCCCCATGACGCTCGAGCAACGGCTCAAGGAGAGCGGCGAGAGCCTGAGGATGATGGACTTCTTCGGACTCGCGGCGATCACGCTGGGGGCGATGGGGGCGGCCCGGCTGCTGGCGGCGGCGGTACCCGTGATCCCGGCGGTGCTCTGGCTGACCACCATCGCGCTCGTCCTCGGCCACACGCCGCCGGTCCGGAAGCTCCGGGGCGCCCCGGTGCTCGGCAACTCGCTGCTCTACCTGTTCCTGGCGGGGAACGGCGCCCAGTCGCTGGTCTCGGAGATGCTGGCCTACGGGCCGTCGCTCTTCTTCTACGCCCTGATCACGGTAGGGACCCACGGGCTCGTGATCTTCGGCATCGGCCGGCTGCTCCGGTTCGATGCCGGGACGCTGGTGGTGGCGTCGCAGGCCAACATCGGCGGGGCCGCCTCGGCGGTGGCGATCGCCACCGCGCGCGGCTACGGGGACAAGCTGCTGCCGGGGATCGCGGTGGCGCTCGGCGGCTACGCCTTCGGGAACTACCTCGGGTTCGGGATGGGGACCATGGCGCGAACGCTGCTCGGGGGCTGAGAAAGGGCTCCTCTTGATCCAGGACCCCTTCGGGATCTTCCTGGCGCTCGCCGCGTCGGTGTTCCTCGCCGTCTGGCTGGAGCGGAACTACCGCTTCTTCCGGTCGCTGAGCGCGGGGCTTCTCTGCCTCGTCTTCGGGATGGTCCTCTCCAACACCGGGCTCCTGGTGGGCGAGGCGGAGAGCTACGAGCAGATCTCGAACATCTGGATCAACGCCGCGATCGTGCTGGTGCTCCTGAACGTGGACCTGCGGGCGGTCCGGAAGGCCGGGAGGGCGATGCTCACCGCCTTCGGGCTCGGAGCGCTCGGCACCATGCTCGGGACGTTCCTCGCGACGGTCCTGCTCGCCGACGCGCTGGGTCCGGAGGCGTGGAAGCTCACCGGCCAGTTCACCGGGACCTATATCGGGGGCAGCGCCAACTTCTACGCGCTCGCCGCGGCCTTCGAGACCGACCCGAACCTCATGTCGGGAGCGCTCGCCGCCGACGTGATCGTGACCAGCATCTGGCTTGCCGCCTGCATCGCGATCCCCGCGTTGCTGCGGGGAGGGAGGGACCTCGATCCGCCCCGTCCGCGCGAGGGGCCCCTGACCCTCGAGCAGCGGCTCAACGAGAGCGGCGAGAGCCTCCGGATGATGGACTTCTTCGGGCTGGCGGCGATCACGCTCGGGACCATGGTGGCGTCGCGCCTGATCGCGGCGGCGTGGCCGGTCGTCCCCTCGGTCCTCTGGCTGACGACCATCACCCTGATCCTCGGCCACCTCGGCCCGGTGCGGAAGCTCCGGGGAGCGCCGGTGCTCGGCAACTCGCTGCTCTACCTGTTCCTGGCCGCGAACGGGGCGCGGTCGCTCATCTCCGAGATGTTCGCGGCCGGGGCGGTGCTTTTCTGGTTCGCAGCCCTCATCGTCGCCGTCCACGGACTGGTGATCTTCGGAGTGGGACGGCTGCTCCGGATCGACGCCGGGACCCTCTCGGTGGCGTCCCAGGCGAACATCGGCGGGGCCGCCTCGGCGGTGGCGATCGCCTCCGCCCGCGGCTACGCGGTCCAGATGCTCCCGGGCATCGCGGTGGCGCTCGCCGGCTACGCGGTGGGGAACTACTTCGGGTTCGGGATGGGGGTCCTGGCGCGCTCGCTGCTCGGGGGTTAGCCGGGAACCGGACGCTTCCCCACCGCGACCACCATCGGGCCGTCACTCCAGACAGCCGCCACCTCGAATCCGGCGGCGCGCATCGCCGCGGCTTCGACCTCCTTCGGAAAGTAGGTGTCCTCTTCCTGCCATTCGGCGAAATGGCGCCGGGCGCGCTCTTCCGAAATACCGCAGGACACGAGATGGGCGGTCCAGGCGCGCCACACCGGTTCCCGGGCGTTCGGTTCCGCCGGCATCGTGGCGTCGGCGTTCACGAAGACGCCGCCGGGGCGGAGGCAGTCGTGGATCCGGGCGAAGAGCCGCCGCTTCTCCTCCATCGTGGGGACGTGGTGGAGGGCCAGCGAAGCGGCCACCGCGTCGGCCTCCGGGAGGGGATCGTCGAAGGAGGCCTCGCGGAAGCGCGCCCGGCCTCCGTACCCGCCGAGGCGTTCCCGCGCCACCGCGAGCATCTCGGGGTCGAGGTCGATGAGTTCGACCGCCGCCCCCGGCGCCGCGAGCAGGATGGCTTCCGCGAGGGCGCCGGTGCCGCCCCCGAGGTCGAGGACGTGTCGTGGTGCGACGTTCGCGATCTCGCGAGCCGCGACGCCGAGCATCGCCTCGTAGCCGGGGATGAACCGCCGGATGGCCGCGTCGTAAGCGTCCACCTCCACCCGGAGATGCCGCGCGACGGAATGGCGACCCATGTGGCCGAATATACCGACGCGGAGACGCTGGCGAGGCATCACCGGGGAGGCTGCCGTGAATCGCTCGCGGCATGGATGCGTCACTTAGCATTGCACCATGCCACGGGTGGGATTCAGGAGAGCTCCCGAAGTCGAACCTCCGGGACGCACCGACTACCGGGCCGGGGAACCGCGGAATCGCCGTTTCGTCGAGGCGAACAGCGGCGGCAGTCTGAGGGAGGCGCTCGACGACTTCCTCGAACTCCAGGACCTCGCGGCGGCGCGGGACGCTGATCGCGCCGTGCGCGGTCAACCACAGATGGTGAGTCGTTTCTACGATGTCGTCACCTGGTTCTACGAGTACGCCTGGGGGCAGTCCTTCCACTTCGCGCCACGACGGACCGGCGAAGGCCTCCACGCCGCGCAGCGCCGTCAGGAGTCGGGGGTGGGGGAACTCCTGGAGCTGGCGCCGGGCGCCAGGGTCGCCGATCTCGGATGCGGCGTCGGCGGTCCGCTGATCCACCTGGCGAAGACCACCGGAGCCAGCATCACGGGGCTGAACCTCAACGCGTACCAGATCGAGCGAGGCCGGAGGGCGGCGCGTCGCGCCGGGCTTCAGGAGACGTGCAGTTTCCTGCTGGCGGACTACCTCGACGTGCCTCTCGCCGATGGCTCCTTCGACGCCGCGTACTCGTTCGAGGCGATATGCCACGCGCCGGACACGAGCCTGTGTCTCAGGGAGCTCTGGCGTCTGGTGAAACCGGGAGGCCGGATCGCGCTGACCGAGTGGTGCCTCACGACGGTCTTCGACGGGAAGGACCCCGTCCATCGCGACATCCGCGACCGGGTCGAGTTCGGGAACGCGGTACCGAACCTTCCGATGACGTCCGAGTTCGTCGCCGCGGTGGCGGCGGCGGGCTTTGAGGTTCTCTCGAGCCGGGACCAGGCCCTCGAGAGCGATTCGGACTCTCCCTGGTACCGGTCGCTGCAGGGCCGCGACGTTTCGCTCGCGTCGCTGGCGCGGATTCCCGCCGGCCGTTGGTTCACCGCCACGGCAACCGGCATCCTCGAGCGGCTCGGCGTCGTCCCGTCCGGCGCCGGCGACGCGGCCCGTATCCTCAACGCCGCTGCCGATGCGCTCGTCGAGGCCGGCGAGTCCGGGATCTTCACGCCCTGTTTCCTCGTGCACGCCCGGAAACCGGACAGCGCTGACCTGAGGGTCCCCGCAGGGACCTGAGGCCGCTGGCGTGGGTTTTCCGGCGCTCCGCCCCTACCGGACGATGATCTCGTCGAGGTAGATCCAGGCGGTCTCGCCCTCGTAGCGCGCCCCGTCCGGGCCGGTGGGCCAGGGGGCGGGCACCTCGCCGAGTCCGGTGATGCGGACGCGCACGAACCGCGCTTCGCCACCTTCGAGCGCCACGGTGATCCGCTGGCGGCCGCCCTCGGGCGTTTCCTGTCCCACCTCGTCCGGGTCCTTCACCTCCTGGATCGCCGGCTCGGACCAGGACTGGCCGTCGAGGCTCGTCGCGACCTCCACCCGCCGGGGAAAGTACACGCCGGAGCCCGGGTGCTGGAGGAAGGAGAACTTCACGGACCACACCGGCTGCGCCGGCCCGAGATCGAGTTCCGCGGTGACCTCGTCCGTGCGGTAGCCCTGCCAGTGGCCGCCGCGGCGGTCCACCGAACCCCGGACCCCGTCGGTGAGCCCGGCGTCGCCGGCGGCCGAGTAGGGTGATGACTGGGGCGGTTCCACGTCGGCGGTCACGCCCCGGGCGAGGTGCGCCGCCAGGTTCCGTTCGCCGAAATCGTGGAGTTCAAGCGAGCGGCCATGGACGGCGTCCTCCGCCGCCTCGTCGGGAAGCACCAGCCGGGTGAAGACGCTCGGGTCATCGCCGGGGCCGATGGCACGCATCAGGAAGCGGAAGTCGAGGCTCTGCGGCCAGAGGGTGTATTCGCGGTGCGGAACCGCGCCCCACGAGTCGTCGCCGCCCACCCCGGTCTGGCGGAAGTCCACCGCCAGGGTGATCTCGTCGCGCGGGACGAGTTCGGCCCAGTGGGTGCGGCTCTTGGTCTCGCCCCCGTCGAGGTCGGCGATCCGGTACGGGAGCGCGGAGAACGACAGATGGGGGAGCCCGATGACCAGCAGTCCCGCGCCGGACCCGTCGGTGAACGTCGCCCAGCGCACGTCGGTGCGGGTGCCCGTCTCCTGCGGGCGGACGTAGGGGTGCGCGAGTTCGGCCACCGGCGACCGGTAGCGGCCCACCGCGGCGCCCGTCCGGCGGTCCCAGTAGTTCTCGTGGGGGCCGCGCCCGTACCACTCCGCTTCGGACAACGACGGCGGCAGCGTGAGCAGGGTCCCGAAGCGCGGCATCTCGGGCAGGTCCTCGTTCACGCCCGAGAGCCGCGCCGAGACGGCCACGGTGCCGTTGCCGAAGACCTCGTGCCGCAGGGTGTAGGAGGCGCCGACGGAACGGAGCGCGAAGCGGCTCTCCACCACCACCCGAAGCCGGTCCTCGTCCTGGCGCACCAGGATGTCCTCGAGAACGCGGGCCGGGGGGCTCCCGGCGGTCTTCCAGACTCCGGACCGGGCCGGGAAGCCGTTCCCGTAGTCGTTGTCGGTCGGCGCCCGCCAGAAATTGGGAACCGGGCCGGCGTCCAGGAGGTCCCGCCTGCCGGCGCGGAAGGAGCCGAGCGTGCCGCGTTCCCGGTCGAACTCCAGCGTGAAGCCACGACCGCTGACGGTGACCGCGTCCTCCGACTCCCGGACGGTCAGGGGCTCCATCGGCGGCGGTTCCGGAGCCGGCTCTTCCTCCTCCTGCTCCTCCTCCGGGACTTCCGCTTCGCTTTCGGCGGGCTCCTCTTCTTCCTCTTCTTCCTCTTCGCCGACTTCCTCCGTTGCTTCCTCCTCCTCGATGTCGGCGGGGTGCACCACGTCCACGAAGAACTGCTCCCACGCCACCTCGTGGCCGGCGGGGACCAGCGGCGCGTCCTCCCGGGTGTGGAAGCGGACGGTCAGCAGCCGCTCCATCAGGGGCTCGATGCCGGTCTCCGGAATGTCGAAGGAGACGATCTCGACCGCTCCCGGCGCGGTGGAGATCGGCGGCACCTCACCCTCGGCGACCACCACTCCGTCCGCGGTCAGTTGCCAGCTTCCCGCGAGGTCGGAGAGGTCGGTGAAGGCGCGGAGGTTCTCCACCTCGATCAGTCCCGAGCGGGCGTGGAGCGCCCGGATCCGGACCGGCTGGTACACCTTCTTGACCTCGAAGGCGTGGGGGTGCGGCTTCCGGTCGGCCGACACCAGTCCGTTCACCAGGAAGTTCCCGTCGGTGGGGATCCCGGGCGGCCCGATGTCGCCCCCGTAGGCCCAGAAGGGCCGGCCGGAGTCGTCCTCGCGGAGGAGCGCCTGGTCCACCCAGTCCCAGATGAATCCGCCGACCAGCTTCGGATCGGAATCGATCACCCGCCAGTAGTCGGCGAGGTTCCCCACGCTGTTCCCCATGGCGTGCGCGTACTCGACGAGCAGGAAGGGCTTTTCCGACCGGGAGGCGGCGTAGTGCTCGAGCCAGTAGGGCCGGACGTACATGGGGGCCACGATGTCCACGACGTCCCGTTCGCCGGCCGGCTCGTAGAGGATCGGCCGCCAGGGATCGTTCTCCCGGATCCACTCGGAGGTGGCGTCGAAGTTCTCGCCGTCGCCGGCCTCGTTGCCGAGCGACCAGATGATCACCGACGGGTGGTTCCGGTCCCGCATGACCATCCGCTCGGTGCGGTCGAGGTGCGCGTCCCGCCACTCGGGACGCGCCGCGAGGGTCACCTCAGGCAGGAAGCCCATCCCGTGCGACTCGATGTTCGGCTCGTCCACCACGTAGAGCCCGTACTCGTCGGTCAACTCGTAAAAGCGCGGCAGGTTCGGGTAGTGCGCCGTCCGGACGGCGTTGATGTTGAGGCGCTTCATGAGGCGGATGTCCTCGAGCATTCCCGCCTCGTCCACCACGTGGCCCCGCTCGGGGTCGTGTTCGTGCCGGTTCACTCCCCGGAGAACGATGGGACGGCCGTTCAGGAGCAGCTCGCCGTCCGCGGTCTCGATCCGCCGGAACCCGACCCGGACGGCGGTGGCTTCGGTCACCGCTCCGCCGGGGCCGGCGAGCGACAGCACCAGGCGGTAGAGGTTCGGGGTCTCTGCGGACCAGGCGCGGACGTCGGGGATCGTCGCGGTGGCTCCCATGGAAGCCTCGCCGCCGGGGGGAACGTCGAGCTGCAGGGGTTCCGGGGCGCCCCAGAGGGAGTTGCCGTCCGGGTCGAACAACTCGTAGCGCACTTCGTGGGCGCCCGCCGCTCCGAGTCCCCGGTTCGCGACGTTCACGCTGAAGTCCAGGATGCCGTCGCGGTAGCCGGTGACCAGATCGGCGCTTGCCGAGAAGTCGCGCACGAAGGTGGGCGGCCGGGCGAGCAGCGAGACCTCGCGGTCGATCCCGCTGATCCGCCAGAAGTCCTGGCTCTCGAGGTAGCTGCCGTCGCTCCAGCGGATGACCTGCACCGCGAGGGTGTTCGGCCCAGTCGTGACGTGTTCGGTGATCCGGAACTCGGCCGGCGTCCGGCTTCCCTCGCTGTAGCCGACGAAGGCGCCGTTCACCCAGACGTAGAAGGCCGAGTAGACCCCGTCGAACCGAAGGAAAACCTCGTTCCCCGCCCAGCGCGCCGGAATCTCGAAGCTCCGCCGGTAGGAACCCACCGGGTTGTCGTCCTCGGGCACGAAGGGCGGGTCCGCGGGGAACGAATAGAACTCGTCCCGGTAGACCGGATAGCCGTAGCCGAGCAGCTCCCAGTTCGAGGGCACGGCGATCTCGTCCCAGGCGGAGTCGTCGAAGCCGGGCTCGAAGAAGTTCCCGGGCCGGTCGGCGGGGCGGGGGACGAAGTGGAACTTCCAGTCGCCGTCCAGCGAGATGCGGCGCGGCGAGTCGGCCGGGCGTCCGGTGACGGCGGTGTCGGGGTCCGGGTAGGGCGTGAAGGAAGCGCGCGGCGGCTCTCGGCCGATCTGGAAGACCGTCGGATCCTGCCAGGGCGGGGGACCCTCGGGCTGCGCGGCGGCGGCCGCGGAGATTCCGAGAGCGAGGGCGGTGAGCGGGAACGGGTGGCGGCCGCGGATCATTGCGGGAGGGGGTCCTCCGGCGGCGCCAGATTGCCCGACTCGATGAACGCCATGATCCCGAACAGCGCGCCCCACGAGTGGAAGGGGTCGCTCGAGAGGCGCTCGTCGTCCCCGGTCCCGGTGATCGAGGAGATGTTCTCGCTCACGTAGCCCCGGCGCCGCCACTCCCGGAGAAACATATCGAGAGAACGCGACGAAAGCTCGGCCGCAGTGGCGCGGTCGCCCGCGTGCCGGAGTCCGAGATAGGTAAGGAAGTTGAGCGGCGGCCAGATGGCGCCCTTCCAGTAGCGCTGGCGGGGGAACGAAGGGTCGTCGCGCGTGGTCGAAGGGAGCACGAACTCGCCCCAGAACTCCTCCGGGTTAAGCAGGTGCTCCTCGATGAGCCGGCTGGCGCGCGCTTCGGAGGCCACGCCGGCGAGAAGCGGGTAGAAGAGGGTCGGCGAGCGGCGTTCCGAGAACCGGTCGAGGTCGGTGCGGTAGTTCAGGTAGTAGCCCTGCGCTTCATCCCAGAGTCCGTCGAGCGCGTCGGTGAAGGCGTTGGCGCGCTCGTCGAGTTCCCCGGCTTCCGCCTCACGCCCGAGAAGGCGCGCCAGTTCGGCGAGCGCCCGGCAGTCGGCGATGTAGAGGCTGGTGAGCCCCACGTCCTGGAGTTCCAGCACGTTCTTCTCCCGGTTGAAGGGCACGTCCTCGTACATCGGGGAGTCGTCCATGCCGGACTCGTAGCCGGCGGCGGTCTTCGTGCGCACCACCGGCTCGGCGAAAGGGTTCTTCGCCTCGTGGGAGCCGTAGGAGAGGAGGGCGCCGTTGCCGCGGGCCTCCGGCCACCAGCGGTTCCAGGCGAGCAGCGGATCGAAGGCCGCCTCGAGGAACCAGCGCTCGGGGAGGCGCCGGTAGATCTCCCGCACCATGATCCCGCCCACCGGCGGCTGGGAGCGGTCCCAGGACTTGCTTCCGTTCCCCCGGTTGTCGTTCGGCAGGAACCCCTCGGGGGTGTGGCCCCGCAGGTGCTCGACGATCCCGGCGAGCGCGAGGTCCCGGCTTTCGAGCGTCGCGAGGTAGCCGAGGAAGAAGTTGTCCCAGCCGAAGAGCGCCACGCCGCCGTACTCGCGGTTCCAGAGCCGGCCCACGGTGGGGACGACCCGTTCGTGGCGCGGCTCGTAGATGATGTTCCAGGCGAAACCGGAGGTCACCGCAAGCCAGGCTTCGGCGAGTTCGCCGTAGGCGGCGGCGCGGGCTTCGAGTTCGGCCCGGCGGGCATCGAGGGTGCGCCGGAGGTCACCGGTCGACTTCGGTTCCGCCCCGGACCGTCCCGTGTAGACGCCGACGGGCCCGGTCAGCCGCACCACCCGGTGCGGGGCGAGATCGCCCGCGTAGGGGTCGGCCTCGACCGTTCCGGCGACCCGGACGAGTCGCTCTCCGTCCGGCAGCCGGGCGAAGAGGCCGCCCTCCACGGATTCCACCGTGCCGGGCCCGTTCCACGCCATGCCCGCGCTCACCACCAGCTCGAAGGCGGCGCCGGGATCCGGCTCCGGGGTCACGAGGACCACGAGTTCGCCGTCGTCGCCGTGCCCCGCCTCCACGGTGGCCGAGAGGCCGCGCCAGGCGATCTCGAGCCGCTGGTAGGACCCGTCCACGGCGCGGATGCCGGGACGGACCCGTTCCGCGCCTTCCTCCCGTTTCCCGATGAGCGCCTCCGCCAGATGGTCCTCCTCGAGGTAGCGGTGCCGCTTGAGGCCGAGGTTCACGCCGAGCCCGTCGGGGAGCAGGACGTAGCGCAGCACGCTGCGGCTGTCCCAGGTGTTCCAGCCGGTCTGCAGCCGCGCCTGGATCGCGTGGTATTCGGGGACGTCGCCGATCGCGGCGTCGTACTCGGCGTGCCGGTCCGGCCAGTCCGGGGCCGAGTCACCGGAGGAGGCCGCCGGCTCCGGCCCGGGGGCGGCGCACCCGGCGCCCAGCGCGAGAGCGACCAGGAAGACGGTGAGCTTCCCCGGCACTCTGCGCGCCGCAGCTATTCCGTCTTCCAAAAGGCGATGCCCGAAGCCTGTTTCCCGACCTCGACGACGGCTTCGCGCTCCAGGGACTCCAGGTTGTAGAACTCGACCCGCCCGGGCTCGCCGCCGATCTCCTCGACGGTGACGATCGCGAAGCGGCTGTCCGGAGTGATCGCCACCCCGTGGGTGATGCGCGCCGAGGCCGCGACCGAGGCCCGCTCGGTGCCGCTCTCGAGGTCCCAGAAGCCGACCGAGTGGTTCGTCTTCTCGGTGACCACAAGGTGCCTGCCGTCCGCCGAGACATCGACGTTGTAGGGCCCCCGCTGGGTGTGGAACCGGCGCCGGGGCTCCCAGGCTTCGAGATCCACCTCGAGGACCTGGTTCAGCCCCTGTAGCGCCACGTAGGCGTGCCTGCCGTCGGGGGCGGGCTGGACCCAGGTGGGGCTCGCCGCCGGCCCCCCGCCCATCATGTGCCCGGCGTGCGGATCCGAGTCCATGACCGCCTTCGTGGTCTCGTTGTCGCCCGTGAGGCGCATCCGCCGGCTGGCCTGGAAGGTCATGGTGTCGATCTCGAACAGCTCGGCGCTCATCATGGCGACCGAGTAGGCCAGCATCCCGTCGGTGCTCAGCCTCGATCCGTGCGGCATCACGCCCTGCTCGATCTGGGCGATCTCGGTCATCGAGACGGTGTCGATCACCGAGACGTTCGAGGGGACGTGATCCCCGTGCAGGTTGAAGTTCACGACGAAGAGGAAGCCGGTCGCCGGGCTGATGTCCATGGTGGCGGGAAAGAGGCCGGCGGTGGTGTCCGCGACTTCGAGGTCGGTCCCGGTCTCGTACTTGTGGACGGTGCCGTAGGGCATGCCGTGGGCGATGGACACGTACCAGTGCCGGCCGTCGGGCGAGACCCGGACGCCGTGCGGGCCCTCGATCTCGTTCGGGAGGATCCCGACGGGGATCCGCCGAAGCAGCTCGCCGCCGTCCGGCCCGAACCGGACGAGGTCCACGGTGTCGTCGGATTCCGCGGCGACGTAGGCGAAGTAGTTCTTGTCGGCGCTCGTCTGACCCGCCGCGGGGCTGGCGAGGACGAAGCCGAACGCGGTCAGCATCCCGACGAGGCCGCGGGGCAGGGGGGCACTTCTCATGGCGGACGGTCGCTCCGTTGATGGGAAACCCAATGGTACCGGCCCCGCGACCCCCCGGAACGCCGGCCTCCGGCCGGCATCGCGCGGGAGCGCGAAACGAGCGCTGATGACGCTGCGCTCCGCCAATCGGCGGGAGCGGTGGCACGATACGGCATCGTGCCGCACAACACCCCCGGACCTCCCCTCTTGCCCCTCCACCCGGGCCGGTTCGCCCGGTCGGGGACCCTTCTCCGGGCGATCGGTTTCGGCGCCCTTGCTCTCACGGCCTGTGGCGGTCCCTCGGACGGTGAACGTCCGGGAAACGCACGGGTCCCCCTCACCCTCGAGAACATCTACCGCGACGCCCGGGGCGGCGTCTTCTCCGCCGCAATCTCGCCGGACGGACGCTGGGTGGCGGCGGTCGCCGAGAGCGCCGACGGGCGGGGCATCCACCTGCTCGACCTCACCGAGAACCCGCCGGTCGCGCGCTTCTGGCTCACGGGCGGCTCCCCGGCCTGGTCGCCGGACAGCCGCCACCTCGCGTTCCTCCGTGACGGGAATCTCTTGCGCGCCCCGGTCGGCGATCCGGACGCCGTCCCGCTCACCGACGGCCTCGCGGGCGTCCGCGCCCCCGCCTGGTCGCCCGGCGGCGAAACCGTCGCGGTGATGGCGAGCGCGAGCGGCAGTCAGGACGTCTGGCTCGTGCCGGCGGCGGGCGGCGACCCGCGCCAGCTCACCTCGGGCGCCATGACCGCCGACGAGGTGCGTTTCGGGGTCTCCTGGTCGCCGGACGGCGGGACGGTCGCCTATGTCGGGAACAAGGCCGACTACCGCGCCGACGACATCTGGCTCGCCGACGTCGCGACCGGCGACGAACGCCGGCTCACCACCTCGATCCGCGCCATCTCCACGGTCCCGGCGTGGTCTCCCGGCGGCGGCCGGCTCGCGGTCCTCGGGGTGAAGAACGAGGAGTACTGGTATCTCGACATCGCCGATCTCTATCTCCTCGACCCGGCGGGCGGCCCGGAAGAGCCGCTCCCGATGTCGTCCTTCGCCACCGCGTACCGGTTCCGTCCCTTCTGGTCCGGCGACGGCGCGCGCCTCTACTTCACCCACCAGGAGCGCGGCGAGCACCACTTGTGGTCGGTTCCCGCCGCGGGCGGCGCCGCCACCCGGGTGACGAACCTCGGCGGGGTGTTCGGAAGCGTCACGGCCAGCGCGGGCGCGGAGCGGTTCGCCTTCGTCCGCTCTTCCGCGGCCGGGGGTCCCGATCTCTACACGGTCCCGGCGGCCGGCGGCCCGGCGGAGCGGCTGACCCGGCTGGCGCCGGTCTGGGACGGAGTGCAGTCACCACGCGAGATCTCCTACCGCAGCTTCGACGGCCACTACATCCAGGGGTTCCTCTATCTCCCGCCGGAGGCCGAGGCCGGCGTCTGCCCCGCGCTCGTGCAGGTCCACGGCGGCGGGACGAACTCCTACCTGGCGGGTCCCAACCTCACCGACCAGTACCTCGCTTCCCGCGGCTTTGTGGTGCTCGCCGTGAACTACCGGGGCGGCTCCGGGTTCGGGCGCGAGTTCCAGGACCTCGGGGACGAAGACTGGCTGAACGAACAGGCCCTCGATCCCGGCGCGGCCGCGGACTGGTTGCGGGAGCAGCCCTACGTCAACGGCCGGGTCGGGATCTACGGCTACAGCTACGGGGGAATGCAGAGCATGGCGGCGATCACCCGCACGCCGGACAAGTTCGATGCCGCCGCCCCGATGGCCGGCATCTATTCCGAGCGGCAGACCTTCGAGCACCAGGACCGGCTGGGCCGGATCTTCACGATCGATGGCCACGGGGGGCTTCCCGAGGAACGGCCCGAGATCTACGACAAGACCGAGACCCTCGCCCGCATCGGCAACATCACCGCGCCGGTGCTGATCCAGCACGGGGACCGGGACGTCCGGGCGCCGTTCCTGAACTTCGAACTCGCGGTTGCCGCATTCGAGGAACACGGGATCGAGTACGAGGCCCACACTTACCCCGAGGGACACGGCTTCCGCGACCCCGAGAACCGGATCGCGCTCTACCGCCGGGTGGAGGAGTTCTTCAGGCGGCGCCTCGGCGGATGCCGCTGAGCGGTCGTGCGCCGGGTTACCGGTCTTTCCAGGGATTCACTGTCCGGGCGCCGGTGTTCCGGAAGTCGCGGGTGTTCCGGGTGACGATGGTGAGGCCACGGCGGACCGCAACGGCGGCGAGAAAGGCGTCGGGAAGCTGGGCATCCAACGATTCGCCGCGCCGCCGCTTCTCCTCCATGATCCGGGCGCAGGTTCGAGCCTCGTCGGACGTCCATCCGGCGATGCGATCTCCGAAGAGGCGCTCTCGAAAACCACGAAACCGTGCCTCCAGTTCGGAGCGGCGCCCGCCCACCGCCATCTTGCCGAAGCCGTTGAGGATCTCCCACTCGGTCACCGCGGCGATCCCGATGGTTGGCGCTCCGCGACGTCCGAGGAACGACAGAACGGCACGATTCGGGAATGGCCGCATCAGCTCGGAGACGACGTTCGTGTCCAACAGCCACGCAAACGGCGAGGTCATTTCTCGTCGTCGAGCGGGAACTCGTCCTCCGGAAACTCCAGGGGTCGATAGCCGTATTGGCCGCGGGGAGGCAGCTCAACCCCGTGCTCCGGACCGAAATACCGCCGACAGATATCGGCCACGCTTTCCCCGCGAGTGCTCTCCTCGCGCTGCCTGCGGATCATCCGGCGCACGAACTCCTCCATGGAGATCCCGGCGTCTTTCGCCTCCGCCTTGAGCCAGATCTTCTCGGCCTCGTTCAGGCCGCGGACGGTGATGGCAGAACCCATGGTCGCACCTCCTGGAGGAAAGAGAGGAATGCTAGCACACGAGTGCTAGCACCGAGCCCGGCGTGGACGACGCGGATTCCCGCTTCCGCCGGCATCCCCCGCAGTACGATTCCAGCGCACACGACCATCCCATCCAAGGAGAATCCGTTGAGCGAGCCGAACACCCGAATCGAAAAGGACACCCTGGGCGACGTGGCCGTTCCCGCCGAGCGGCTCTACGGGGCGCAGACCGAGCGCTCCCGGCAGAACTTCCGGATCTCCGGGGAGCGGATGCCCCGGGAAATCGTCGCCGCGCTGGCGCTCGTCAAGAAGGCGGCGGCGCTTGTGAACCGGGACCTCGGCCTGATCTCCGAGGAAAAGGCCGACGCCATCGCGGCGGCGGCGGACGAGGTGCTCGCCGGCGAGCATCCGGACGAGTTCCCCCTCCTCGTCTGGCAGACGGGCAGCGGCACCCAGTCCAACATGAACATGAACGAGGTGCTCGCGAATCGCGCCAGCGAGATCCTCGGCGGGCCACGCGGCGAAGGGCGGCTGATCCACCCGAACGATGACGTGAACCGGGGGCAGTCCTCGAACGACGTGTTCCCCACCGCGATGCACGTGGCGGCGGTGCTGGCCCTTGAGGAGCGCGTCCTCCCGGCGGTGCGGGCGCTCGCCGCGTCGCTCGCCGAACGGGCGGAGGCCTTCCAGTCGGTCGTGAAGATCGGGCGCACCCATCTCCAGGACGCCACGCCGCTCACGCTCGGCCAGGAGTTCTCGGGTTACGCCGCCCAACTCGACCACGGCGCCGCCCGCATCGAGGCGTCGCTCCCCCACCTGCGCGAACTGGCGCTCGGGGGCACCGCGGTGGGGACCGGCCTGAACGCCCACCCCGAGATGGGGGCGCGGGCCGCGACCTGGCTGACCCGCCTCACCGGCTGCGAGTTCGTGACCGCCCCGAACAAGTTCGAGGCGCTCGCCTCGAAGGACGCGCTGGTAGCCGCCCACGGGGCGCTGAAGACGGTGGCGGTGTCCCTCCACAAGATCGCGAACGACATCCGCTGGCTGGCCTCCGGCCCCCGCTCCGGCATCGGGGAGATCCGGATTCCGGCGAACGAACCGGGCAGCTCCATCATGCCGGGCAAGGTGAACCCGACCCAGTCCGAGGCGCTCCTGATGGCGACCGCCCAGGTCCTCGGGAACGACGTGGCCATCGGAGTCGGCGGGGCGGGCGGCAACTTCGAGCTGAACGTCATGAAGCCGCTGATCGCCCACAACTTCCTCGGAAGCGCCCGCCTCGTCGCGGACGGCTGCGACAGCTTCCGGGAGCGCTGCGCGATCGGCATCGAGCCGAACGAGGGGCGCCTGCGCGAGAACCTCGAGCGCTCGCTGATGCTCGTCACCGCGCTGAACCCCCACATCGGCTACGACAACGCGGCGAAGATCGCCAAGAAGGCCTACGCCGACGGAACCTCGCTCAAGGAAGCGGCGCTCGCCCTCGGCCTCCTCACCGCCGAGCAGTTCGACGAGTGGGTCCGGCCTGACGCGATGGTTTAGACGAGTTCCCGGGCGGGCGCTCCGTCAGCGCATTCCTTTGAATGAGGCATACTGCTGCTATACTCAATGAGTATGAAGCGGCTGCAAGTGGTCATGTCAGACGAAGAACTCGACGGTTTTCACCAGACTGCTCGCGCCGAGGGACTGCGCCTTTCCGAATGGGTTCGCCGCACGCTCCGCGCTGCCCGTCAGGCGGCGTCGGCCGAACGGATTGAGCGAAAGCTGCAGGCGATCGAAGCTGCGGCGAACTGGAAAGCCCCGACTGCGGACCCGGAACAGATGCTTGCCGAGATCGAGGCCGGACGCCTTGCCGATTGACCTTCGTTGACTCGAACGTCCCGATGTACCTCGTCGGGAAAGAACATCCCCGCCGGGAAGATGCCGTGCGCGCCCTGGCGGAGCTTGTGCGGCAGACCGAACCGCTGGTGAGCAGCGCCGAGGTTGTCCAGGAAATCCTGCACCGGTATCACGCGATCGGTCGCCGTGAATTCGTCCAACCGGCGATCCGGTTGCTGTTGGAACTGACCGAGGGGGAGATCTTTCCGGTGACCCTGAACGACACGCTGCGAGCTGGCGAACTGCTCGTCTCGTTCCCGGAAATCTCCTCCCGCGACGCGGTGCATCTCGCCGTCATGGAGAGTCGCGGCGTTTCCCGGATCCTCTCGTTCGATCGCGGTTTTGACGTCGCTACCGGGATCGAGCGGATTCCCGACTTCTGAGCGAGATCCCAGCCCCTAACCGCTGTCCCGGACGGCCTTGGTGACCAGCGGAATCACCTCCAGCGCGTCACCGACGATCCCCACGTCGGCCGCGCCGAAGATGGGGGCGTCGGGGTCCTTGTTGATGGCCACCACGAAGCGGGAGCCGCGCATGCCCACGAGGTGCTGGATGGCGCCGGAGATGGCGCAGGCGACGTAGAGCTTCGGCGACACGGTGGCGCCGCTCGAGCCGATCTGGAGTTCGTGGGGAAGCCAGCCGGCGTCGGTCACCGCCCGGGAAGCCCCGACCACGCCGCCGAGCGCCGCCGCGAGTTCGCGCACGATGTCGAGGTTCTCGGGACCGCCGAGGCCGCGGCCGGCCGCCACCACCACGTCCGCCGCCGTCAGGTCCACCCCGCCAGCGCCCGCCTCCCGGACCTCGACGAGGCGCGAACGCAGATCGCCGGGGCCCACGGGGGAGGGGAGGATGCGCACCGAGAGCGCCGGCCCCGGTTCCCGGGCCGGGAAGGCCCCGCGTTCCACCGTCGCCACCGCGGGGAGGCCGGGCGCCTCCACCTCCTGGACGAACTTCCCGAGAAAGGCGGAACGCCTCGCGACGAGTCCGTCCCCGCGCCAGGAAAGCGCCGACACGGCGGTGGCGGCGGCGGTTCCCAGCCGCGCCGCGACCAGCGGCGCGACGTCCCAGCCGGTCGGGTCGTGGGGCAGGAGGACGCACTCGGCGCCGCTGGCCTCCCGGGCGTGCAGCACCGCGGCGGCGGTCCCGTCCGCAGTCGGGGCCGCGAGCGCCGGCCCTTCCACCAGCAGGAGTTCTCCCGCCGGCAGGACTTCGCGCAGCCCTTCGGCCTCGCTGGCGTCACCGACCGGCAGGACGGCGCTCACCCCCTCCGGCCCGCCGGCGAGCCGGGAGGCGAACTCGAGCAGTTCGTAGCTCGCGTCCGTGATGCCGGTTTCGCTCCGCTCCGCGAGGATCAGCACCCGGCGGCTCATGCGGCGTCTCCCGGAAAGGTGATCCCGGCGCCGGCCCGCATCCGGGGAACGAGCGCCGCCGCGGCCTCCTCGGGAGAACCCGGGAGGATCTCGGCGCTCGCGCCCCGCTCGGGCCTGCTGAGCGTCAGCCGGCGGAGCCCGCCGCCGCCGGCCGGAGGGGAGAGTTCGACGCGCTCCACCGGCTTGCGCCGCGAGGCCATGATGCCGCGGAGACTCGCGTAGCGCGGGGTGTTGATGCCGGTCTGGACGGCCACCACCGCCGGCAGGCGCAGTTCCACGACGGCGATCCGGCCGCCTTCGAGTTCGCGGTGCACCTCGAGGCGCCCCTCCCGGAAGTGCAGTCCGGTGGCGGCGGAGGCGAACGAGAAGCCGAGCAGGCCCGCGACCAGTCCGCCCACCTGTCCGTGGCCGCTGTCCTCGGCGAGGAGGCCGGCGAGCACCACCCCGGCGTCGAGCCCGGAAACGGCGTCCGCGAGCGCCCGCGCCACGAAGAAGGGATCGGCGAGGTGGGCGCGGTCGGTGATCAGGTGCACCCCGCGGTCCACTCCCATCGCCAGGCAGCTTCGCAGCACCTGGCCGGCGTCCGCCGGGCCGGCGGTCACCGCCACGGTCTCCGCGGCGTGTCCCGCCTCCTTCAGCGCCAGGGCCGCCTCGACGGCGTACCGGTCGTAGTCGTTGATGCCGTACCCGAGGCTGGACTCGTCGATCCAGTCACCCGCCGGGCGAAACGCCGAGTTCCGGTCGGGGACCTGCTTGACGAGGGCGACGGCGTTCATGGAATTCGGGAGGAATGATCGCTGCGGTAGCGTCCGGGGGCAAGGTGAGCGGCAAAGTACCGAGAGGGTCCTTCGTGGTGGCGGGGATCCTCGCGCTCGCGACCGGGCTCGGCCTCCTCGCGGCCGCCGGGAAGCCGACGGCCATCCGGCGGCCGGACCCGGTGGACCGGCCGGTCCTGCTGATCCCGGACTTCGACAACCGCACCGGCCGGGGCGAGTTCACCCCCCTGGCGCGACAACTGACCGACGCGGTGCGGGCGCGCCTCGAACGGGATCCGGGCGGCATCTTCGAACTCTCGCCGCGGCGGCTCCGTCCGGCGTTCGGCCCGCGGGAGCGTGAGGAGGGACTCGTCGGCATCGCCGCCCGTCTGGGCGCGGACTACGTGCTCGCGGGAAGCCTCGAATCGGGCCCGGGGGAGCCGCTCGGCCCGGGTTCGTCCTGGACACTCCCCCGCGAGGCCCGCGGCGGCGGCGAGGAGATCCGCCTGGACATCCTCCTGGTACGGGACTCGGACCCGCCCCATGTGTTTGCCGAGCGCTTCCTGCTGGGATCGCCGGACCTGGAAGAGGCCGAGGACCGGCAACTCGCCGACTGGGTTGGCGAGCGCATCGCGCTCTCGCTCACCCGGCCGTGACCCGCGTTTGGCTCAGGCGGCACACCCCGCCGGGCATGAAGGTGCGGGTGGGGATGCTGAGGCCGAGGGTGGCCGGGACCGCTTGGAACGCCGGCTTCAGCCGGCACAGCCCGCCGCAGGCGGGCGGCAACACGGACGTCATTCGCCGGGATGGCGCGGCTGGGCGTCCGTCCACTCGGGTTAGCGACGAACCGTCCGCGGCCCTGCGGGCCGCTGTGCCGGCTGAAGCCGGCGTTCCAAACCGTTAGGCCGCGATTCCGGCCAGAGGCGGCGGTCCCCTACCGCAGTCGGACCCGGTCCCGGGGCTGCCCCCGGTACACCTCCTCGTCGATGCGCGTGCTGGAGCGGGGATCGCCGGTCGCGACCATGCCGGCGAACCGCATCCAGGGCCTGGTGTCGCCGCAAGGGATCAGGGCGCGCAGCGAGCGGCGAACCAACTCCGCCAGCGAAATCCCGAGGCGCGCCGCCTCGCGTTTGGCGGCTTCATGTTCCGCGTCGGAGAGACGGACCTGCGTGCGGATCATGATGGCAGGCTACAGCAGTTTGTGGTCACCGTCGTCCTACACGTCGGCCCTCGCAGATCCCTACCGCAACCGGACGCGGTCCCAGGAGTCCCAGGCCGAGGTGTCGGAGAGGATGATCTCGTCGCCCTCGGCGAGCCCGTTCAGCACCTCGATGCGGTTCACCGAGCCCCGGCCGAGTGCGACCGGCACCCGCTCCGCGGTCTCGCCGTCGGAGGCGATCCGGAAGAGCCCCACGGTGCTCCCGGGCTGGCCGTAGGCCGGCCGGCCGACGTGCAGCGTGTCCGGGACCCGGTCCAGTTCGATCGTGCCGTCCACCGAGAGGTCGGGGCGGGCGCCGCGGGGCAGCTCGCCCGCGATCGAGATGTCCACGGCCACCGTTCCCTCGCGCACCGCGGGGTCCACCCGCGAGACGACGCCCTCCACGACCCCGTTCCGGGTGTCCACCAGCGCCGGCTGGCCGGGTTCGACGTCGCGGGCCTGCGTCTCGGCGATCCGCAGCACGGCCTTGAGTTCCCGCGGATCGGCCACCCGGGCGAGGTTCTCCCCGGGACTGACCTCCTGGCCGACCTCGACCGGCACTTCGAGGAGGGTCCCGGCGCGTCCGGCCCGCACCGTGAGGGCGGCGAGCTGCCGCCGGCGGAGTTCGAGCACGGCCCGGTAGCGCGCGACCGTCGCTTCCTTGGAGGCGACCTGCGCCTCGCTGGAGTCGGCCAGGATGGAGAGGCGTTCTTCCTCGAGGGCGTGGCGCGTTTCCAGTTCCTCGGCGCTCACCTGGCTGCGGCGGTGGATCAGCTCCCCGACCAGTCCCGCCTCGAAGAGCTTCCGGTCCGCATCGGCGCGGCGGCGCGCCTGGGCCGAGGACGCGGCGAGCTGGCCGGCGGCGTTCTGCTGCTCCAGCAGGTCGGAACGCGTCTGGTCGAGCAGCCGCCGGAGTTCCGCCTCCTCGGCGCGAAGCTGGAGCTCGGCCTCCCGGGTCTGCTGTTCGAGTTCGGGATTCGAGAGCACCAGCAGCACGCTGTCCTCCTCCACCGGGGTCCCGGGAAGCACGCGGCGTTCCTCGACCCGCCCGCGGGTCTCGGCGGCCAGCCAGCGGATCTGCTCGGGCGGCACCTGGAGGGTGCCCGGTCCCCGGACCTGGCGGACCAGCTCGCCCCGTTCGACGACGCCGGTCCAGACCACCGAGCGGTCCACTTCGGGCGCGCCGGGAGCGATGCTGCCGAGCAGCAGGAACACCAACAGCAGCGCGGCGGCGCCGCCGCCGGCCAGGAGCAGGCGCCGGACGCGGCGTTTCCGCTGCCGGTCGGCGATCTGGAAGTCCACCTTGCCTCCGCGCTGGTCCCCTAATCGAAGAACAGTCCCGGCAGGGCCAGGGTCAGATAGGGGATGTAGGTCACGAGCAGCACCGCGCCCGCCCGGATCAGCAGGAACGGCACCGAGGCGCGGTACACCTCGCCGAGCGGCCGCTTGAACCGGTAGGAGGCGAGGAACAGGTTCATGCCCACCGGCGGCGTCAGGTAACCCAGCTCGAGGTTCGTCAGGAAGATCACCCCGAGGTGCAGGGGGTCGATGCCGAAAGCGAGCCCGAGCGGCGCGACCAGGGGCACCACGACCACGATGGCCGAATAGATGTCCATGAGGCAGCCGACGATCAACAGGAAGATGTTCAGCAGCAGCAGGAAGAAGAGCGGGGAGGCCACGAACGACTGCACCCAGTCGATCGCCATCCCCGGGATGTCGGCGAAGATGAGGTAGTTCGTGAGCCCGAGGGCGGCGCCCAGGATGAGCAGCACGCCGCCGATCAGGGTCACCGCGTTGGCCCCGGTGCGGACCAGATCCGAGAACGTCTTCCCCTCGCGGTGGACCACGAACTCGATGAACAGGGCGTAGAGGACGGTGATGGCGGCGGCCTCCACGAGCGTGGCGATCCCGCCGAGCATCACGCCGATGACCACGAAGGGGATGGACGCCTCCCACTTCGCGGTCCAGAGCGCCTTGGCCGCCTCCCCGATCCGGAAGGACGACGTACTCCCTTTGAAGCGTTGGCCGGCGAAGCGCCGGGTGACCACGATGGTGAACCCGGCGACCAGCACGATCTGGAGCGCCGAGGGGACCAGTCCGGCCACGAACAGCCGCGGGATGTCCACCTCGGCGACGATCGCGTAGAGGATGACGGCGACCGAGGGCGGAATGAGGAGGCCGAGCGAGCCCGCCGCGGTCAGCAGGCCGGTCGCGAACTTGGGGCGGTGCCCGTCCGCGAGCAGCAGGGGGAACATCAGCCCGCCCATCGCCAGGATGGTCACGCCGCTGCCCCCGGTGAAGCAGGTGAAGAACGCGGACATCACGATCGCCACCACCGCAACCCCGCCCGGCATCCAGCCGAAGACGCCGCGGAAGAGCACCACAAGGCGTTTGGGAGCGCCGCCCTCGGCGAGGATGTATCCCGCGAGGGTGAAGAGCGGGATGGTCGGCAGCATGGGCTTCGTGACCATGCTGTAGGCCTCCGCGGGAATCGCCGAGACCGGGTCCCAGTTGCTCCACAGCAGCACCGCGGCGGCGCCGCCGAGCGCCACGAAGATGGGCGCCCCGAACGCCGCGGCGATCAGGATGAGGGCGAGCAGCGGCCATTCGATGCCGTATCCGGTGAGGTCCCACCCGGTGAGCCCCTCGTGGAGCAGCAGCGGGATCGCGAGGCCGAGGACCGCCGTCCAGCGGCCCCAGCCGGTCGGGACCCGCCGCCAGAGCCGCCAGGCGATCAGCAGGAACCCGACCGGCATGACCGCCACCGCGGCCCAGACCGGAACGCCGAGCGCCAGTTCCCGGCCGCCGTCCCACTCCGCCCGGGTAAGCACCACGCTGGCGTAGGAGAGCACGACCGACACCACCACCCCGACCGCGCCGGAAAGCGACAGGAGCCGCGGCCTCCAGGCCTCGGACACCATGCTCGGGCCGGCGCTCAGCGAGAGCAGCTCGCCCCGGCGGGACGCCACCGCCGCCCCCAGGAAGGCGACCCACAGGGTCAGGTGCTGCACCCACATGAAGGAGCCCGGGATGCCCGTCGGATAGACCGGACGGATGAGCGCCTCGGTGATCGGGATCGCCGCCATGAGGACGAGGGCGGCGACGGAGATCGCGTCCTCGAAGACCGCGAGGCGGCTCCGGGGCGGCGTGCTGGTTTCTTCCGGCACGGAGGCGGCCTCCGGGAGGGCCCCTGCGGCGTCCGGACTCATGGTTCCCCGGGGCGGACCGTGCGGGTCAGCCCTCGGACGGGCTACTCATTGGCGGCCCGGTACTCGTCGCGCAACCGGATCATGCGGTCGAACACCGGAGGGGATACGAGCTGCTCCCGGACCAGCGGGAAGAGCTTCTCCGCGGTCTCCATCCACGCGCTTTCGAACGCGGAGGAGGCCTCGATCACCTCGAGGCCCCGTGACCTCATCGCCGCGAGCGACTTCCGCTCCTGCTCGCGGTTGGTCTCGCGGAACGATTCCGCCGCCTCGTTGCTCTTGCGGAGCACCACTTCCTGCTGGGAAGCGTCGAGCCGTTCCCAGCCCTGCTCGTGCACGATGATCGCGCCCTGGAGCGGCGCCCAGGGGAGGTCGTTCATGAACTTGGCCGAGCGGTAGATCTGCGACCCCTCGGCCAGGACGATCGGCAGCGGGACCGCCTCGATGAGTCCAGTCTGGAAGCCGCTCACCAGCTCGACCGAACTGATCTGGACCGGGTCGAAGCCCGACCAGCGCAGGAGATCGAGGACCGTCTGGTCGTTCGAGGCGCCCGCGAGCTTCAGCGCCTGCAGGTCTTCCAGGCTATGGACGGGATCGCTCGCGAAGAAGTGGAGCCAGCCCACGTCGGCCCAGGCGATGACCTGGAACCCGTGCCCCCGAAGCGTTTCCGCGATCGCCGGGTTCATCGCCTCCCGGACGTGGTCCCATTCCGGGTAGTCGCGGAACACCATGGGGATGGAGAGGGTCCAGGCGCTCGGGTCCAGCTCGGCGAGTCCCACGTTGGAGACCGCGGCCATCTGCACCTGTCCGATCCGCATCTTGCTGATCATCGCCGTCTCGTCGCCCGCGGCGCCCCCGGGGATGATGCGGATCCGCACTTCGCCGCCGGTCTCGCGGCCGATCTCGGCCGCCATCTTGTCGAGGATCAGGTGGTAGGCCGATCCCCGGGGCGCGACGGTCGCGAGCCGCAGGTTGACCCGCGCCTCGGCGGCGGCCGCCGGCAGGGCGAGGGCGAGGGCCGCGAGCAGGGCGCTCCGGCCGGCTGGGAGGTACTTTCTGACGTTCGGCATAGTCTGGATTCTCTGCTGGTTGCTATGGGTTCTGCATGTCGTCGAGGAAATAGTCGTCGACGTTCCGGAGCAGCCAGGCGGCCCGCTCCTGGGCCACCTGATTCAGGAGACGCGCTCCGGGTTCGCTGTCGATGTCGAAGTCGAGCGTCTGCCGCAACAGGGTCTCGAATTCCTCGCGGTTGCCGCTCGCCACCGATCCCGTCTCGGCCCAGGTGGCCCAGAGCACGGGAGCCCGCGCCGGGCCGATCCCGAGGGCGTGCTCGTAGTACTCGCGGCCCTTCTCGATGGAGCCCCCGATCCGGGACACCTCGTAGATGCTCAGGTAGTCGTAGACCACCCCCTCGTCCACGGTGTCGTCGAGTTCGCGGGACCGGTGCAGGAGAGCGCCCATGAGGGAGAGGTCCGCGGTGGCCTCGGGATTGGCGGTATCCATCCCGATCCAGGCGCCGAGCGCGGTGCCCGTCCAGAGCGCCAGGGCGGCGTCCTCGGCCTCCAGCTCGGCGGCGGCCGCCTCCGGGTTCTGGCGGAGGCGCGCCTCGATGCCGGGATGGTTCACCTCGAGACCCCGCATGCCGTAGCCCGTGGCGCGTCGGTAGAGCCGGCCGGCGCGCCGCCGCACCGCCTGCTTCTCCTCGAACTGGGTGAAGTCGAGATCGAAGAGGTCCGGCTCCACGAAGCCGTAGGCGAAGAGCAGGAACCCCTTGGTTGCGCTCAACAGCATCTCGCGGTGCTCGGGGCTCGTCTCCAGCATCGTCTCCATGAGCCAGAGGTTGTTCGCGAGCGGCGCCTTGACGAGGTCCAGATCATCGTCGGAACGGAGAACGGCCTCCCCCTCGGCGAGCAGTCCCGAAATCGAATTCACCGCCATGTTGGCGACGAGACTGCACCCCGGCAACCACGTCAGCGCGGCGAGAAGGCCGGCAGCCGGACCGAGCCGCATCCTCCCCGCTCCCACGGTCCTCATGACGGCGGAAGGTTACTCCGCGGGCGGGTTCCGTCCGGCGCCCGGACGCCCGCGCCAGCGAGCGGGTAGCCTTGTTCGCCGCATGCGCTCGAACCCTCCTCCTTCTCTTGTGCTTCTGGCCGGGTCCACCCTGGTGTCGCTGGGGCTGACCGTGTCTCCCGCCGCTGGCGCCGCGGGGCCGGCGAACGTCAATTCTGCCTCCCCGCAGGCTTCCGCCGCCCCGGATCCCATCGTCGGCTCCTGGCGCCCGCGCGAGTACCGCCTCGCGGCCGGAGAGACGCTTCCGGTGGATGGCAGGATCGTGTTCCTCGCCCGGAGCGACGACGGCAGGCGCGGCGAGTGGTCCGTGACCTTCTTCGTGACCGGCGCGGACGGCGCCGCGGTCCGTGGGTCGGCCGAGGGCGGAGCGTGGTCGCGGGAGGGCAGATCCCTGCTCCTCACCCACCAGTACCACCTCTCGGCGGGGGACGCCGCCGGACCGCTCGCGGCGGCCCCGCTCGCGATGGCGATGCGTTCGGCCGCGGAAGCGGACGCGAACCACCGCGAGCCCTGCGAGGTGTCTGTGGAGAGCGGCGTCCTGACGCTCTACTTCCCGAGCGGCAACTCGATGACCTTCGAACGGGTCGAGGCCCTCCGGTAGGGTCGCATGGCGCCGCCGGCTTGGAACGCCGGTCTCCAGACCGGCACCGCAGCGCTCCGCGCTGCGCACCGCACGGCCTTGACGTGCAGGATGGCGCGCGGGAGGCATAGGATGTTGACGGACAATCCTCCGCGCGGAGGGGAGAGACATCGATGAGAGAGACCACGCTCACGGTCAACGGCGAGACCCACACGCTGGACGTCGATCCGGCGACGCCGCTGCTCTACGTCCTCCGGAACGACCTCGGACTGCGGGGGCCGCGTTTCGGCTGCGGCCTTGCCCAGTGCGGGACGTGCACGGTGCTGATGGACGGGCGCCCGATCCGTTCGTGCATCCTGCCGGTCTCCCGCACCCGGGGGGAGATCACGACCCTCGAGGGCCTGCCCGAGGACGGGAAGCTGCACCCCGTCCAGCAGGCCTGGATCGACGAGCAGGTGCCCCAGTGCGGGTTCTGTCAGAACGGCCAGATCCTCACCGCCGCGGCCCTGCTCGACAACAACCCGAACTTGTCCGACGACGAGATCCGCCGGGGCATGAACCCGATCCTCTGCCGCTGCCTGACCTACTTCCGCATCCAGTCGGCGGTGAAGCGGGCGGCGGCGGCCATGGCCGGGACGGAGGCGGACCGATGAGCGGCCGGCGCGACCTGAGCGCCATCGACCGCGCGCTCGGGCGCTGGGAGGGGACCGCGTCCCGGCGCGACTTCCTCAAGACGTCGGGACTGTTCGTCTTCGGCCTGAGCGCCATCGGCGCGGCCCGCGCGGGTTTCGGGGCCCAGCCGGCCGAGGCCGGCCCCTATCCGGATCCCGACTTCCTCCAGCTCGACTCGTGGCTGGTCGTAGGCGAGGATGGCAGCGCGACCTTCTACATCGGCAAGACCGACGGCGGGCAGGGGACCGGGACCGCCACGCGGCAGATGATGTGCGACGAGCTCGACCTCGCCTTCGACCGGGCCACGGTGGTCATGGGACGCACCGACCTGACGGTGGACCAGGGCGGCTCGGGCGGTTCGGACGCGATCGAGCGCGGCGCCATGGTGGGACGCCGGATCGCCGCGGAGGCCCGGCGGGTGCTGCTGGAGATGGCTTCCGAGCGTTTCGGCGTGCCGGTGGAGGAACTGCGCGTGAGCGAGGGCGTGATCTCGCTGGCGGCCGATCCCTCGCGGACGGTCACCTACGGGGAACTGATCGGTGGACGGCGCTTCGACGTCGCGCTGACCGGCGCCAACATCAACCAGGCCGGCGGGGTCGCGAGCATCAAGCCGGTGCAGGACCTGAAGCTGGTCGGCCAGTCGATCCCGCGCTACGACATCCCCGCCAAGGTGGACGGGTCGTTCGAGTGGGCCGTCGACGTGAACCTCCCGGGGATGGTCCACGCCCGGAACGTGCGCCCGCCCTTCGCGGGCGCGACGCTGACCGGCGTCGACGAGTCCTCGGTGCGCGGGCTGCCCGGCTTCCTCCGGGTGGTGCGCGAGGGCAACTACGTCGCGGTCGTGTGCGAGCGCGAGGAGCAGGCGATCGAGGCCGCGGAAACCCTGGCCGTCACCTGGGAGAAGCCCGCCACGGCGCCGTTCCCGGCGTCGGACGACCTCTTCGACTACCTGCGGAGCGCGGCGCCGGAGCCGAACCCGGGCGGACGCTGGGCGCCGGAGGTCGAGGGCGATCCCGACGCGGCGCTGGCGGGCGCCGCGACCGTCGTCGAAGCCGCCTACGACGTCCCCTTCCAGGGGCATACGGCGATCGGACCCGCCCACGCGCTGGCCGATCCGTCGGACGGCCAGATGACGATCTACACGAACGACATGAAGCCGTACAGCCACCGGACCGGCATCGCCGAGTTCCTGGGCATGCCGCCGGAACGGGTGCGGGTGATCTGGATGGAGGGCCCGCAGCTCTACGGGCGCACCGCGGCGGACGACGCGGGCTTCGAGGCCGCCTACCTGGCGAAGGAGCTGGGGCGTCCCGTGCGGATGCAGTGGATGCGGCACGAGGAGACGGCGTGGGACACGAAGGGTCCCGCCTTCGCCATCGACCTCCGCGGCGGACTCGATGCGGACGGCAACCTGGTCGCACTGGACTACCAGGGCCGGATCGCCAACTACGCGCACGTCGGCTACAACCAGGCCCGGACGGTGCTCATCGCGCAACTGATGGGCCTCCGTCCCGAGCGGCCGGCGCCCGGGGGCGCCGGCGGGCCGGACGCCATGTACCACGTCCCGCACCGGCGCGAGGAGACGCGGGCGGTCCGCCTCCCGCTGGTCTTCGAGACGCCGCTCCGCACCGGGAACCTCCGCGACCCGAACGGCCCGCAGATCACCTTCGCCGCCGAGTCGTTCGTGGACGAGCTGGCGGCCGCCGCGGACGCGGACCCGGTCGAGTTCCGGCTGCGCCTCCTGCGGGGCGCGGCGGACGACGACGAGATCTTCCGCCGGGCGCGCTCGATCGCGGTGGTCGAAGCGGCCGCGAAGGCCTACGGCTGGGATGCCCGCCCGTCACCCGCGAGGGTGGGCAGCGGACGCCTCCTCACCGGACGGGGCATCGCCTACGCCTACCGCGCCCGCACCACCGTCGCGGTGATCGCCGAGGTCGAGGTGGACCGCGAGACCGGCCAAGTGCGGGTCCCCCGGATGGTCTGCGCTCACGACTGCGGCCTCGTGATCAACCCGGACGGCCTCGAGAACACCATCCAGGGCAACCTCCTCCACGGCATCAGCCGGACCCTCTTCGAGGAGGTCCGGTTCGACACCGAGAAGGTCACGAGCGTCGACTGGCGCACGCACCCGACCCTCACCCACCGGGACGCCCCCGAGCGCATCGACGTCGTGGTCGTGAACGGCGACCCCAACCCCGACCGCCCGGACCTCCGCCCCTACGGCGCCGGCGAACCCTCCCACAAGCCCGTCCCCGCGGCCATCGCCAACGCCGTCCACGACGCCACGGGCGTCCGGATGCGCCGCCTCCCCCTCCGCCCGGAACGCGTCCTGGCGGAGCTGCAAGCCGCGGGCGTGTAACGGTCGGAGGGACCGCCGGTCTTCAGACCGGCACGCGGGCCGCAGGCCCGCAGAGCGCGTAGGCCAATCCGCCGCATGGCGCAGTTCGGAGCGCCGGCCTCCGGCCGGAATCGCGGCCCCCAGGGCCGTGAAACCGCGCATCGCGAATCCGCCGGAACCACGCGCCCGGCTTGGAACGCCGGCTTCAGCCGGCACCGCGGCCCCCAGGGGCCGCGAAACCGCGTACCGCGAATCAGCCAAGAGCACGCGTACGGCTTGGACCGCCGGTCTCCGACCGGCACGCGCGGCGCTCCGCGGCGCGCACGTCGTAGCGCGCCATCACCACGGTGGCACGGCCCGCTTGGGCGACGATCACGAATACGGTCTGGACGCTGTTGGTCATACCAGCGTTGGGCTGGAAGCACACTAAAGTCACTATCTCAATCGGGTATATCACGGACATGTCGTTCGCCTGCTGGATAGGATCGGTTACGGCTGGTGACTGTCTCCTTCCCAGCACGCTGGATACTGGATTTCCGTCGTCAGTGCGACTCATTTCAAGGCTGCCACACGCGGTTCCAGCCGGTTGCAACACTCCGGTCAGCGGTATCCGAGTGGTGGCGGCCCCGTTCAGCGGCACGCTGTCACTCGATTCCATGACGAACTCTGGCATGAGCAGGGCAGACCTGATCCTCCGGGCGAAAGACGGAAAACGGCACCTGAAACACACGGCTGGCTGCGCCCTGCTCGTGGCCGCCCTGACCGCCTCCTGTGGTAGCGGCGGAGACTCCAATCCAGCAACGCCGGCTGCCACTACGACCCCGCCACTCGCGCCGCCGCCACCGGTTCTTCAAGCGCGCGTGTCGGTGTATTCGATCCCAAGTCCCTATTCGGGCCTGTACACGGAAGGGATGTGGATTCGGCTGGTCGCGGAGTTCGACGAACCCGTCAGAGTGGAGGATTCGCCCCGGCTGGGAATCAGGATCGGAGAAGAGCTCCGGTATGCCGACTTCGCTCCGTCCCACCTGGGCCGTCGCTATTCCACACCTGAGCATCGGAGTCGTAACGAGTACCTGCCGCGGTTCGACTACCTGATCCGTACGGATGATGTGGACACGGACGGGTTCAGCATCAGTGCGGACGCCGTTGACTTCACTGAAGGGGCCCTTCTGAACGAAGGAGGCGAGGCTGTTGAGGTCGAGATCACGTCCATTACTTCCGCAGAGGGATATCCGACCGGGGGCATCAACCCGCGCCGGAGGTCGTTGCCCGCCCGCGAGCCGGGACTCGAATTGCCAGAGCACCCCGTGGACGGAACTCCTCGCCCCCGGGTATGTGCCGACGAGCAGACACGTGCCCGAGGCCGACACCCAGTCTTAGTCGAAGAGTGGGACGGCACTCCTTTCAGCTTCTACTTCAACACGAACGGCATGCCGGAGCATCTGCAGGCGGACGCCGAGCGTGTGTTGGAGGCAGCGGAACGGTTGGCCGAGCGGATCGAGGTTCAGATCGGGTATCCGATCTTCAAGGTAGAAGGCTTCTTAGAGGATCCAGAGGTCGAGTATCCCATCAGCGGCAGCGAGTGCCCCTGGCGCGAGCGGGGGCAGATCGTGTGGATGTACTGGGAGAGGGCGCAGGCGAACTACCAGTGCGCGATGACGGCCGGCAGCCTGAGTTTCGACAACGGGACCGTTGCTCACAGCACCTTTCACCTGTTCGGCTTCGATCATTCTCCGAACGACTGGCGGGGCGAGCACGACTACTGGAAGGGGAATTGGATGAGTCAACGCCTGACCGGTGTTTACGTGGACGAGGAGGACGTTGGAGTCACCTTTGAGGACGTGGATGCGCTGCGGTGCATCTTTCCCGAGGGTGGTTGAGACACGGCCAGTGGTGTCTCTCAGGTACTGCGCCAAAACGGCGGGAGACGGTTCCGGGACCGGTTCGAAGTCGGTTGCCCCGTTGAGTCCTCAAGTTGCCCGAAAGAGCGAGTACTGATGTCTGTTTCCGTGATCTCCATTGACCCGGCCCCCAGCAAGTGGAGCACCGTTTGTGATGGGGCTGGGTTCCGCAAACTGTGCGCGTCGGAGCTTCGAGCGATGCTCCGGAAGAAGAAGCACGACCCCGATACGGTCGTCTGCTGGGATGCGCCCCTGACGGGTCCTACGAATCCGGATCGTGCGATTCACAAGCCCCGCGAATTCTCGCAGCGCTGCATAGAGAGCTTCTTCTCTCGCGGAAAGTTCAAGGCCCCAAAGGGCATTTCCGTACTGCCGTATTCCGGGTGTCCCCACTGGGCGATCACGCGATCGCTGCTGGGCTTGCCCCGCACCGGACAGTACGACGCCCGCTACGAAGATCTTCCGTTTCATCTCCTTCCCGGTGACGACCGGACGGCAGATGCACGTCCGGCCGTAGTAGAGATTCACCCGGCAGTGGCGGCGTGGCTGTGGTGCAGAGGCCGAGACGGTTTCCCGAAGGACTGCGAGCCGTGGCCGTACAAGAAGGATCAGGCACTCAGGAAGCGGATGTGGGGTGTTATCCGCGAAAAGACGAGAGGGGTAGCGTGTCCGTGCCCCCCGAATCACGGCGATGACGATGACTTCGACGCTTGGGTTGGCTACCTGCTGGGTGTTCTCTATCTGCGAGATCTGAGAGAACCGAGCCCGAGTGTCATCCTCCTCGGCAACCGAGCGACTGGCTCGTTCCTCGTCCCGACCGTGGACGGCCTCTCGGAGAGATGGGAGCAATTCGTCCGCGAGTGGCCGAACGTACGAAGCCGCTGAGCCTTACCATCGTCGAGTTTCGATAGCGCGAGTTGCTGCGAAAGTGCGGTCGTGCGGAGTTGGCCAACAGCCCGGCTGGCGCCGCCGGCTTGGAACGCCGGCTTCAGCCGGCACCGCGGCCCCCAGGGCCGCGGGCGGTTCGTTGCTAACCCGAGTGGACGGACGCGCAGCCGCGCCATTCCGGCGAATGACGTCGTCCCGCCGCCCGCCTGCGGCGGGCTGTGCCGGCTGAAGCCGGCGTTCCAAGCGGTCCCGGCCACTCTGGGCCTCAGCATCCCCGCTCGACCGGTCAGCGGTAGCCCCGCGCCTCCAGCGCCTCGGTGAGTTCCTCCGACACATCCGGATCCGCAGCCCCACCGCCCTCGTTCTCCTGCCGCCACGCCACCGTCTGGATCCGCCGGGTCTCCAGTTGCGCCTTCAGGGGCTCCATCGAAAACCGCGCCTGCTCATAGACGTTCTCCGCCTCGTTGGGGTCCCGCGCGAGGTTGAACAGCGCGAACAGGGGGGCCTCCTGGCCGGGAACCGGGATGCGCAGCATCCGTAGCCGGCCGTCGTAGACGCCGAAGAGCCCGCGCTCGGACTGCGCGTAGAGGCGCCGGTGGGGACGCGGGTCGTCCCCGAGCAGCGCCGGAACCAGCGACTTGCCGAGCGTCCCCAGCGGCAGGGTGTCCGGGGGCGGCACGCCGATCAGCTCGAGGGCCGTCGGGCCCACGTCGGCGAGGCCCACCGCCGATCCGAAGCGCGTTTCGGCCGGGACCCGCGTCCCATCGCCGCCGGGCCAACCGACCAGCAGCGGTACTTCGAGCGTCTCCCGGAACAGCGTCCGGGGGGCCTCGAACGGAGGACCGTGTTCCCCGAGCGACTCGCCGTGCAACCCGGCCACCACGAACAGCGTCCTGCCTCCCAGCGGACCCGACGCCACGCTCGCGAGCAGAGCGCCGGCCGCCCGGTCCACCGAGCGGATGGAGGCGTCGTAGGCATCGACCAGCTCCCCGTAGCCGGCGCCGGGCGCGACGGCCGCGGTCGGCTCGGGTCCGCCGCGGAACCACGGGCCGGCGGGGGTCATCGTGTCGCTCCGCACAGCGACCAAGTCCTCCTCCGGCGGCTCGTGCGGCCGGGCGGGGGCGGCGAAGTGGAGCCAGAGAAACACGGGAGCGTCTTCGGTGGCGGCTCCCAGCGCCTCGATTCCGAAGTCCCGGACCCGATCGGTCGCGCCGGCCGCGTCGCCCCAGTGCTCCCGGAACTCGTCGAACCCGCTCCCGAAGCCGAGTTCGGCGGCCAGCGCGGGATGGCTGACCGCGGCGAGGGTCCGGTAGCCGTGCTCGCGCAACCGGGGCGCGAGCCCCGCCGCCTCGAGCAGCCGCGCGGGCTCTCCCCGGGTGCTCCGGCTCGGGTCCACCCCGGTGAGGAGCGCCGCCGCGGCGCGCCCGGTCTCCGGCCAGGGGGTCAACGCTTCAAGGAACACCGCTCCCGACGCGCCGAACAGGTCGAGGTTCGGACTGATGTTGCGCGGATAGCCGTAGATCCCGAGGTGGTCGGCGCGCAGCGAGGACACGGTGACGAGCACCAGGTTGGAGCGCTCGGTGGGAACCTGTGGCCCCGAATCCCCGCAGGCGGCCGCGGCCAGCGCGGCCAGCGCCGACGCCGCGAGGCGATTCGGCCAGCCGTTCATCGGCCCTCCGCCCCGGCCCGGATCTCGATGCGGCGGGCCCCGTCCGCTTCCCGAAGCAGACGCACCCGCGTGGCGTCCGCGCGCCGGTAGGGTCCGAGCCGCTCCGGCCATTCGACGATCACCACCGCGTCTTCCTCCTCCATCTCCTCGATGCCCAGCTCCCGGAGCTCCGCGGCGTGCTCGATCCGGTAGAGGTCCAGGTGGTACACCGGGCGTGCTCCCTCGCCGTAGCGGGACACCAGCGCGAAGGTCGGACTCGTGACCTGGCGGGGGTCCACGCCGTAGTGCCGCGCGAGTCCCTTGGCGAAAACGGTCTTGCCGGCGCCGAGGTCCCCCTCGAGGTAGAAGGCCCGGCAACCGGGTTCGCGGGCCGCGAGGCGGGCGCCCGCCTCGAGGGTGTCCTCCGGGCTGCGGCTGGCGATGGCGTCCGCCGTCGCCGGTGCAATGGTCACCGGGAGACCTCCCGGCGCAACCGGTGCACCGCCCTCCCGAGGTGGGCGGCCACGCCGGATGCGGTGACACCGTCCTCCCCGCTGCTCTCGCGCGCCTCGGCGCCGGCGAGTCCGTGCAGGAACACGCCCGCGGAAAGCGCTTCGAGGGGAGCCAGGCCGCGGGCGAGCAGCGCTCCCACCACTCCCGTGAGGACATCGCCCGATCCGCCCGCGGCGAGTTCGGGCCCGCCGGAACGATTCACGAAGACGGCGCCGCGCGGGTCGGCGATGAGGGTCCCGGGTCCCTTGAGGGCGACCGCCGCTTCGGTTTCCCGGGCGAGGCGCCGGGCCGTCTCCAGGCGGTCTTCCTGAACCTCCGCGCTGGTCAGGCCGAGGAGCCGGGCGGCTTCGCCCGGATGGGGCGTCAGCGCGAGTCCCGGCCGCTGGGCGAGGCGCGAGGCCCTCTCGGCCCAGGCGTTCAGCCCGTCGGCATCGAGCACGAGCGGCAGCGAGGTCGTGAAGACGATCCGGCGCAGCGCCTCCTTCGTCTCCTCGTGGCTGCCGAGGCCGGGCCCGAGCGCGATCGCGTCGCCGGAGAACCGCGCGATCTCCGGAACCCCGTCGAGGGAGATCTCCCCTTCGCCGGACGCGGGCAGGGGCAGCCGCATCGCTTCCGGAGGCAGCTCCGTCAGTCCGTCGGCCGGGCCGGCCACGGTCAGCAGCCCGACGCCCGCCGACAGGGCGCCCTGCGCCGCGAGCGCCGCAGCCCCGGGCATGCGCCGGGAGCCCGCGACGAGCAGCAGCCGGCCGAGCTGGCCCTTGTGGACGCCGGGCGCCCGCGCGGGGAAGAAGGGGGCCACCCGCCGTTCGTCGTTGGTCCGGACCCCCGCGGTGCCGGCGTTCAGCCAGACCCGCGGGATCCCGATCTCGGCCACCCGGATCTCTCCGCAGGCGGCGCTCGCGGGATAGACGAAGTGGCAGATCTTCGGCGCCGCGAGCGCCACCGTGAGATCGGCGTGGAAACAAAGGTCGGGCGCGGTCCCCGTGTCGGCGGAAAGGCCGGTCGGGATGTCCACGGCGATCCGGACCGCGTCCCGGAACCGTCCCACGTGATCCAGGTCGGCGATCACCCGGGCGGCGAGCCCCCGGAGCGGGCCCGAACTCCCCGTCCCCAGGATCGCGTCCACGATGACCCCGGGGCGGGGGGCGGTGAGTCCGTCCGGTCCCGTATGGCGGAGCGCCCATTCCCAGGTGGCTTCGTCGGGGCAGGGAACGACATGGAGGGCGAGTTGCATCGCGGTCTCGTAGTTCGCCTTCGTCTCTCCGGTGAGCCGTTCCGGATCGGCCAGCAGCACGGCGGTGCCGCGCAGCCCGCGCGCCGCGAGCGCCCGGAGCGCCACCAGGCCGTCGCCCCCGTTGCCGCCGCGCCCGCAGAGGATGAGGATCCGGCGGCCGCCCGCGCCCGCTTCGGCGGCGACGATGTCGGCGACCGCCCGCCCCGCGTTCTCCATCAGGACGCGCGCCGGAACCCCGGCCTCCTCGATCGTGTGGCGGTCCGCGTCGCGCATCTGCTGCGCGGTCAGCACGTCCATGGCGTCCATTGTAGGAAAGGGACCCCGTTGCCTCCGCGGCCTGTACTCCGCTTACCCTTCCGGCAGTGACCCTCTACTTTCCGGAATCGCTCGTCCGCGAGGCGCTTCCCATGCGGGACGCTCTGGACGCCGTCGAGGCGGTCTTCCGGGAACTCGGCGAGGGCGGAGCCCAGAACCGTCCCCGGCAGCGGGTCCGGGTTCCGGGCCGCATGCTGCACACGATGAGCGCCTCGAGTGCCGCGCTCGGCTACCTGGGGCTCAAGACCTACCTGACCGCCCGGGACGGGATGCGCTTCGTGCTCCTCCTGTTCGACCAGGAGACCGGATCGCTCGCCGCGATCATGGAAGCCGACGCCCTGGGACAGATCCGGACCGGCGCCGCCACCGGGGTCGCCGCGGATTACCTGGCCGCGCCCGGCGCGTCCACCGTGGGGATCGTGGGGTGCGGATACCAGGCCGAGACGCAGTTGGAAGCGCTCGCGCTGGTCCGGCCGCTCACCCGCGTGGAGGCGTTTTGCCGGAACCCGGAACGGCGGGCCCGGTTTGCGAAGACGATGTCCGGCCGGCTCGGCCTGGAGGTGGTCGCGGCGCCCAGCGGGGAGGCGGCGGTCCGCGGCAAACCCATCGTGGTCGCGGTCACGAATGCGGCGGAGCCGGTCGTCGAGGGCGCGTGGCTCGCCCCGGGCGCGTTCGTGGCGGCGGCGGGAGGGAACGCGCTCGGGCGGCGCGAACTCGATGCCGCCGCGGTGCGCCATGCCGGCCGCATCGTGGTGGACGACCGGGAGCAGGCGCGGCTCGAGTGCGGCGATCTGGCGCCGCTCGTCGCCGCCGGGGAGCTGCGGTGGGACGATCTCGAGACGATCGGCGAGGTGGTGGCGGCCGGGAAGGGGAGCGCGGCGGCGGGGCCGGCGCTCTTCGAGTCCCAGGGAATCGCCGCCGAGGACATCGCGGCGGCGGCGGTCGTGTACCGGCGGGCGAAGGCCGAAGCGGCGCCGTTCCCCGGCGACGGGGAATAAGCGGATAGAATCGCCGCCATGACTTCCTTCCTGTGGGTCCCGGTCCTCCTGGTCGGCCCCTTCGGGGCGACCGAACTCCTGATCATCCTGGGGATCGTGATCCTGATTTTCGGCGGATCACGGCTGCCTCAGCTCGGGAAGGGTCTGGGAGCCGGAATTCGGAACTTCCGGAACTCGATGAAGAGCGTCACGAACCCGGATGCCGGTTCCGAGGACGACTCCTCCTCCGACAAGAACGCCGACTGAGTCCACCGGCGCTCCGCTAAACCACGACGCGCAACCCGTCGTGGGCGCGCTCGAACGCCAGGCCGGCCGCGCCGAGAACGTCCTCGCCGGTGTGGACGAGCAGTACCCGGCGGGCGGTGATCCGGGACGCCGCTTCCTCCAGTTCCCGGTGGGAGGTGTGCCCCGGAAGGGCTTCGAGTGACGTGCATTCGTGGATCAGGAGATCGGCCCCCGCCGATTCGGAGATCAGTTCGTCGCTGAAGCCGGTGTCGCCCGAATAGACGACGGTCCGGCCGCCGAGTTCCAGCTTCCACGAGAACGCCCAGGCCTCGGGCTGGTGGCGCGCCGCCAGAGCCCGGGCTGACCCGCCGCCCAGGGCGGCCGGCAGACCGACGGTCTCTCCGGGGAGCGCCTCCGTGATCTCTTGCTCGAAGCGGAGGGGCAGATCGCGGTAGAGGCACTCCCGGAGCGCCGCCAGCCGTTCCGGCGCGCCCGGGGGGGCGATGACCCGGAGCGGTTCGCTCCGCCCGCTCCGCATCGCGTCGAGTTCGAGGAACGGGACCCCCCCGTAGTGATCTCCATGGAAGTGGCTCAGCACTACGGCCCCGATGTCGTCGCTCGTGAGTCCTTCCGCGCGGAGGGTGGCGTGGCATCCCGGTCCGGCGTCCAGCAGGAGCCCCAGCGGGCTGCCGAGGGCCCGCACGAAGATCGCGGCCTGGCGCTTTCCGCCGGAGCCGAAGGCGTCGCCCGTCCCGAGAAAGCGCACTTCGACTCCCTCACCGGAGCCCTGCGGCCCGGCCGGCCGGGGACCCCGCGCCGCCGCCTGCTGGCAGCTCCGGCACACGAAGGGTCGCCGACCGTCGCCCTCCGCCTCCGGGTCGAGCGCCCGGTCGCAGCGCCGGCAGCACTCCAGCCGGGGCGCCGGGAGCGCGGCCGCGTGGCGTTCGAGCATCTCCGCGACGAAGGCCACGATGCGCTCGCGGTCCCCCGCGGCGAAAAGCCGGGAGTCCTCCAGCGGATCCTCGTCCGGCCGCGGCCGGGCGATCAGGCGGACCTCGACGGTCCGGCCCGAACCGTCGTCCTCGTCGGGATCCGCGAGGATGCGGATTTCGAGCAATCGGCCGCTACCCGGCGGCCCCCGGGGACAGGAAGGCGAGGTCGCGGTCGGGGTCGAAGGGGGCGGCGAGCCCCGCGGGCCGGTAACCGCGGAGGTCCACCGCCACCTGGCGGTATCCGAGGCCCAGCAGCCGTTCCGCGAGCCGGCCTCCGACCCCCGGTTGCAGGGCGCGGGGGATCTGGCCCGCCGGCAGCTCGATGCGCGCCAGGTCCCCGTGGTGGCGGACCCGGAAAGCGGAGAACCCGAACTCCCGGAGCGCCTCTTCTCCCGCCTCGACCTGGTTCAGGACCCCCGCGTCGATCTGGACCGTCCCGGGCACGCGGGAGGCGAGACAGGCGGACGCCGGCTCCTCGGCCACCGGCAAGCCCATTTCGCGGGCCAGTGTCCGAATCGCCGCCTTGCCGACCCCGGCCTCGAGGAACGGCGAGCGAACGCCGTAGAACGCCGCTGCGCGCCGTCCCGGCCGGACGTCGCCCGTGTCGTCGGCGTTCGTGCCGTCGAGCACGGCGGCGAAACCGCGCGCGTCGGCGACCTCCCGCAGGCGGCGGTAGAGCTCGTTCTTGCAGTGAAAGCAGCGGTCCGCACCGTTCCGGCGGTAGTCCGCGGACGCCAGCTCGTCCGTCGCGAGCCATTCATGGGGCATCGGATGCGCGCCGAGGACCGACTCGACGAGGCCGCGCTGATGACGCGAGAGGCTCGCGCTCACCCCGGTGACCGCCAGGCTTCGCTCCCCGAGCGCCAGGTGGGAGAGCACCGCCAGCGTCGCGCTGTCCACGCCGCCGCTGAGCGCCACGACCGCCGAGCCCTCCGCCTCGAGCGCGGCGAGCACGGAATCGCGCGCCTCAGGCACCGTCCACCCTCCAGTCGCCGCTCTTTCCGCCGCGCTTCTCGAGGAGGCGGACCGGGCCGATCACCATCGCCCGGTCGGCGGCCTTCAGCATGTCGTAGACCGTGAGGGCGGCCACCGAAGCGGCGGTGAGCGCCTCCATTTCGGCCCCGGTGGAGGCCCGGCACCGGATCCGGGACACGATGCGGATCCCCGTCT
Organism: Acidobacteriota bacterium; assembly: GCA_022826195.1. GTDB lineage: Bacteria > Acidobacteriota > Vicinamibacteria > Marinacidobacterales > Marinacidobacteraceae > Marinacidobacterium. Next base: position 18,877 of record JAJDVI010000001.1, on the reverse strand, counting down.
CCTCGAACGCCGCCGAGACTTCGGCGTGGTCGAGGGGCAGGGGATGGCACAGCGGGATCAGGCTGGCGCAGGACTTCGCCGCCTGGATCCCGGCGAGGCGCGCGGTGTCCAGCACGCTGCCCTTCGGCGCGTTTCCGCGGCGCGCCAGCGCGAGCGCCTCCGGCGAGACCTTGACGAAGGCTTCGGCGGCGGCTTCGCGCGCGGTGACGGGTTTGGCCCCCACGTCCACCATGCGCGCGCTTCCCCCGGAGTCCACGTGGCTGAGGGTCGCCGGGGACGCCGGGCTAGCGCCGGAACTCATCGACGGGGATCATGCCACCCGGCCCCGGCGTCCGGAAACCCGGGGAGCGGCTGCGCTTCGACGCTCGCACCGGCGGGGATCGTCTCCACGTCCTCGGGCACGATGACGAGGGCGTTGGCGAGCGCCACCGCCGCGATGTCGCCCGACCCCTGGGAGCGGATCGGCTGCGCCGCCAGGGTCCCGTCGTCCGCGACCCCCACCCGGGCGGGCAGGAAGGAGCGCCGCGGCCCACTCCCCCTGACCGGGGCCAGCAGGCGCGCCCGGAGACGCGGGGGCGCCGGATCGGCGATCCCCTGCATCGCCTCGAGGGCCGGGCGGGCGAACACCTCGAAGGTGGTGAGCGCCGAAACCGGATTGCCGGGCAGGCCGAAGACGAGCACCGGGGGGGTATCCCCGGTGATCCCGAAGACGAAGGGCTTGCCGGGACGGATGGCGACCGCGGTCACCAGGAGCCGGACGCCGGCCCGCTCGAGCACCGGCTCGACGTAGTCGTAGCGGCCCATGGACACGCCGCCGCTGATGAAGAGCACGTCCGCGGCGAGGCCGGACGCGACCTTCGCGGCGAGGTGGCCGGGATCGTCGGCGGCGAAGCCCAGCCGCCGGACCGGGAGGCCGAAGGCGCGGCAACGGGCGGCGATCAGATGGCTGTTGGCGTCCCGGATCTCGGCGGGACGCGGCCTGACCGTCCGCGGATGCCGCAGTTCGTCGCCGGTGGAGAACACGGCGATCCGGGGCCGCCGCACGACTCGCACCCGGACCTTGCCGACGGTGGCGAGGAGCCCCACGCCCGCGGGCGAGACCCGGACGCCGGCCTCGAGGAGCTTCGTCCCCTTCGGAACCTCGGCGCCGCGGGCGGTGACGCGGTTCCCGGGCGCGACCGGAGGCGGGGTTCTCCCCGGGGCCGGCCACACGACGAAGTCCCCGTCGCGCACGGTGTCCTCCACCATGATCGCGGCGTCCGCGCCCTCGGGCAGCGGAGCGCCCGTCATGATGGCCGCCGCTTCGCCCGCGCCCAAGCGGACCTTCGGCATCGTCCCGGCGGGGATCTGGTCCACGACGCGCAGTCGGCCGCCGCCCGCGAGGCAGGCGGCGCGGACGGCATAGCCGTCAACCGCCGCGCGGTGAAAGGGGGGCAGGTCCCGGTCCGCGAACACGTCTTCCCCGAGCACGCGGCCCCGGACCGCTCCGAGGCCGACCGTCTCAAGCGGCAGCCGCGGGGTCCGCTCGAGGATCCGGCGGAGCGCCGCCTCGACCGGAATCAAGGACGTCTCAGGCGTCGGTCCTGAAACTGGCGACCGCCTGGTCCTCGGTCTCGAACACCTCGAACAGCGGCAGCACCCGGGCGACGTTCATCACGTGGACGACGCGCTCCCGCGGATGGAGCGCCTTGAGGGCGCCGCCCGCGCGGGCGACGCGCCGCGCGGACGCGACGAGTTCGCCGAGGCCCGCGCTATCGATCGCGCTGACCCCGCTGAGATCGACGACGATGCGGGTGCGGCCCGAGTCGAGAAGCACGTCCACCGCCTCCCGAAGCTCCTGGTCACCGTGGCCGTCCACGAGGCGGCCATTCAGTTGCAGCAGCGAGACGCCGGCCCGCTCTCTCAGGTCAAGTTGCATGGGACTACCCGATCAGGTCGTTGAGCGCCTGGCGGTCGATCCGGATCTCGTAGCGCTCGCCCGCGGCCCCGACGAAGGCGGCCCAGATCCGCTGTTTCTTCTCTTCGGCCATCTGCGCCCGGAAGGGCTCCTTCTGCTCTTCGTAGGTCGCCTCGGCGAAACCCTCTCTCGCGTTGATCCGGACGATGGCGTAGCCGCGGTCCGCCTCCAGGGGGCCGACGACGTCTCCGACCTCGGCCGCGAAGACCGTCTCCTCGTGGTCGGGGAGCATCCCGGCGATCCCGAGCGGACTGCCGCGGAACCAGCGCTCCAGGGGCGTCGGATCCGTCTCGACGGTCCGGCCCTCGGCAACCCGGTCGCGCAGCGCCTGTCCGGCCTCCTCGGCCAGGGACCGGGCCCGCTCCTCCTCGAGTTCGGCGATCACCTGCTCGCGAATGTCCTCGAACGCGGGGACGTGGGGCGGCCGTTCCTCGAGGACTTCCACGAAGGCGTAACCGGTGGGCAGCCGGATCGGACCTCCCACAGCGCCGATCTCGAGTTCGAAGGCGAGCGCGGAGAGCTCCCCCGAACCGGCCCCGGCAACGGGGTCCCCGACGGCGAAGAAGTCCGACTCCTGGGGAATGAGCAGGGGATGGTCGCGCGTCAGCTCGTCGAGGGAATCCGCGCCTCCGACCCGCGCCTCGAGGGCGAGGGCCCGCTCCGTGAGGAGGTCGCCGGCCTTCTCCTGCCGCAGGCGGCTCTCGATCTCGCCCTCGACTTCGCTCAGCTCCCGGGTCTCCGCGGGTTGCCGGCTGTCGAGCCGGACCACGTGCCAGCCGTAGTCGGTGCGGACGGGATCGCTGATCTCGCCCGGCATCATGCTGAAGACCGCTTCGGAGAACTCGGGCACCATCTCTTCCGGCCCGAAGACTCCGAGGGCGCCCCCGGCTTCCCGGGTCGCTTCGTCAGCGGAATAGGTCCGCGCCAGTTCCGCGAAGTCCTCGCCGCCCCGCGCCCGCTCGGCGAGACGGGCCGCGAGGGTGCGGGTGGCCTCCTCGTCCGCCTCCGTCTCCGCCTGCAGCAGGATGTGACTGGCTTCCGCTTGCTCCCCCATCTGGTACTGGAAGAGGTTCCGGTTGTAGTAGCGCTGGATCTCGCGCTGCCGGACCGAGACCTCCTCGGCGAGGATCTGCTCCGAAAGCGTCAGGTAGCGGATCCGCCGCTGCTCCGGGACCTCGAACGCCGCCGGGTCGGCCTCGTAGCGCTCGCGGGCGTCCGCCTCGGTGACCTCCACCTCGCCGCGCCGGCTGCCGGTGCTCAGGAACCAGACGTCGAGCGAGGCGTTCTCGTTGCGGCGCCGGTATTCCTCCATCAGTTCCAGGTCGGACACGTGCGGCGACTCGGTGATCAGCGACCGGAGCTTCTCCGTCATCAGGTCCGACCGGATCGAGTCCTCGAAGTCCCGCGGGTTCAGCCGGGCGGCGCGCAGCATGGCGAGGTAGGCGTCCCGGCCGATGAAGACCCCGTTCTCCTGAAACGTGGGAGAGGTGGCGATGCTGGTTCCGACTTCGGTGTTGGTGACCTCGATCCCGAGGCGTTCCGCCTCCCGGACGAGCACCCGGCTACGCACCAGCTCGCCCACGACCTGCTCCGGAATGCCGAGTTGCCGGGCCAGGGCGGGAGAGAAGTCGCCGCCGCTCTGTTCCTGGTACATGCGCGCCACGTTCCGGTAGCGGTCCAGGAAGGTCGATGCCGGGATGGCTTCGCCGTCCACCCAGGCGACGCCGCGGCGCATCGCGGCGGTGGCCGGATCTCCCATGAAGTCCGGGAAATAGAGGGCGACGAACGCCAGAATCACCAGCCCGAGCAGGCCGGCGCCGACGAACCAGCCGATGGATCGGCGGTTGCGGAAATACTCGAGGATCATGGCAACCCGCCATGGTACCGCCGAGAACGGCCAGCCGGCAAACCGGGACGGGGAAACGCGGCGTTTGAGAATGTCACGGCCGCGGCTTCACTGGTAGTCTTTAGGATGGCGCGGCTCCCGCCGCACTTTCCCGTCCCGGCCTTCCTGAGATCCTGGACTCCGTTCCGCTACCCGGCTTCGCCTGATGCTCAAATACCTACTCAGTCTCTTCTCCGTCGATCTCGCGGTCGATCTCGGAACCGCCAACACCCTCATCTATACCCAGGACTCGGGCATCATCCTCCGCGAGCCGTCCGTGGTGGCCATGAACACCAACACCAAACGGGTCGAGGCGGTCGGGGCGGAGGCGTACGACATGGTCGGCAAGACCCCCGACCACATCAAGGCGATCCGTCCGATGCAGGACGGGGTCATCGCCGACTTCGAGGCGGCGGAGCGGATGATCAGCCACTTCGTCCAGAAGGCCCTGGGACGGCGCCGCTGGGCGGCCCCGCGCATGGTGGTCGGCGTGCCGCTCAGGATCACCCCCGTGGAGCGGCGCGCGGTCCGCGACAGCGTGCTCCGGGCGCGGGCCAGCGAGGTGTTCCTGGTCCAGCAGCCGATCGCGGCCGCCATCGGCGCGGGACTCGACGTCACGACGCCCATCGGCTGCTGCGTGGTGGACATCGGCGGCGGCACGACCGACATCGCGGTCATCTCGCTGTCGGGGATCGCCGCGGGAACGTCGGTGCGCGCCGCGGGCGACATGTTCACCCAGGGGATCATCGAACACCTGCGGCGGGCCCACGGACTGCTCGTGGGCGAGCGGACCGGCGAGCGGATCAAGATGGCCCTCGGCAGCGCCCGGCCCGGAATGCAGGCGCGGAGCATGGAAATCCGCGGCCGGGACCTCTCGCGGCTATCCCCGGCCACGCTGACGGTGACCGATCAGGACATCCGGGAAGGCCTGAGCGGTCCGCTGCATCAGCTCCTCACCGCAGTCGCGAACGTCCTCGAAAAGGTGGAGCCCGAACTCTCCGCGGACCTCGTGGAGAACGGCATCCTGCTGACCGGTGGGGGCGCGCTCCTCGAAGGGCTGCCCGAACTCCTCGCCGACGAGACGAACCTGGCCGTCAAGGTGGCGGAGCACCCGCTCGACTGCGTCGTGAACGGGGCCGGCGTCATGCTCGAGCGCATGGACCTGCTCCAGCAGGTGTCCCGGCACGACGTGTGACGGCGCCGGGCTAACATGCAATCGCGAACGTTGACCTGAAGGAGCGAGACCAGCGAACCGGTGCCCGGGAAACGCGGCCACGGAATCCTCCTGGGGATCGTGTTGGCCGCGAACTTCCTGGGACTGACCTTTCAGGTGCGGAGCGGGATCAGTTTTCCGATCCGGGACGGCCTGGCCGCGGTGTTCGGCGGGGGGCAGAGCCTGGTGCTGGGCTCCACCCGCGCGGTCTCGTCGTGGGTGGAGACCGTGGGGGAGGCGCACGAGATGCGGCTGGCCCGCGACGAGTTGCGCGACCGGGTGGCCCGGCTGGAGTGGGAACTGACCGTCCAGCGGGGCATGCTCGAGCGGGCGCGCGGGTTCACGGACCTGGACGCCGCGGCGATGGACCTCGGCGAGCCGGTTGCCGGCGAGGTCGTGGGCGTCAGCGCGTCGCCGCTCGACCGCACCGTCACCGTGAACCGGGGCAGCCGGCACGGGGTCGAGCGGGATGCCCCGGTGATGACGGCGACCGGACTCGCGGGGCGGGTCGTGGCGGTGGGGCCCGGGGTCAGCCAGATCGAGCTGCTGTCGGCTTCCACCGCGGCCGTTGCGGTCATCACCTCCGCGAGCCGAACCCGCGGGGTGGTCCGTGCCGCTGACGGAGAGGCCGGCTACCGGCTCCATTTCGTGCCGGTGGGGCAGGCGATCGCGATCGGCGAAGAGGTGATTTCCAGCGGGCTCGACGAGCTCTACCCGAAGGGGCTCCTGGTCGGGCGCGTGTCCGCGGTCCACGAGGGCGCCGGCCTGCTCCTCGAGATCGCCGTCGAGCCGGCCGTGGATTTCGACACCCTGGAACGGGTGTTCGTGCTGCCGCGCCGGGACGATTCCGGGCTGGCCCCGCAACCCTGACGCCGTGTCATGAGTTATGTGCGAGCCGCCCTCGCGGTGGTTGCCGCTTTCCTGCTCCAGACCGCGGTCTGGCCCCTCACCGTGGGCGACGGGGTCACGCCGGATTTTCTGCTCGCCACCGCGGCGGCGGTGGCGTTGCTCGCGGGGACCGGTCCCGCCATTGGATTCGGGCTGGTGACGGGGCTCCTGCAGGACTCCTTCTCCGGTGGCCTGCTGGGGATGAACGGTTTTTCCAAACCCCTGGTCGTCTTCCTGGCGGCGCGCGCCCGTGAGCGCCCTCCACTGGACACCCGGGCCGGAATCCCGGTGCTCCTCGTGTTCGCCGCCGCCGCCGATCTGGCGATTCTCTGGGCCCTTGGTGAAATCGCCGGATTCACCACGATTCCCGCTCTCGAACTGGGGACGGCCGGGTTCGGGATCCCCATCACCGTGATCTACGGACTGCTGGTGATCCGTTTCCTGCGGTCGCGGCCCACGGAGTACCGGGCGCCATGACGCGCTTCGCGGGGAGGGAAGGCGCTTCGTGATCCACGCCGAGTATCTCGCCCGCATCCGGCGCCGCCTGTCGCTGGCGCGCTACCCGCTCTGGGCGTTCGTCATCCTGTTGACCGTCCGCTTCTGGCACCTCCAGATCGTGCGGGGCGAGGAGTTCAGCATCCTGGCCCGGGACAACTACCTCCAGACCGAGCGCCGCCGCGCTCCCCGCGGACTCGTGGTGGACCGGGGTGGGGAGGTCCTCGCCCGCAGCGAGCCGTCGTTCACGCTCCTCGCCGACAGTGCGGGACTCCGCCACCTCGAGGACCTCGGACTCCTCGAGGTCGAGGACGAGGACCGCGCCGGCCTGGAGGCGCGCGCGGCGCGTGGCCCGGCGGTGGTGCGCTCCGGGATACCGTTCGCCGAAGCGGCGTTCTTCGAGGCCCGCCGGCGGGAACTCCCGGGAGTCCGGGTGGAGTTCGTCCCGGCGCGGGACTACCCGCTCGGCCAGGCGACCGCGCACCTCCTGGGGTACGTGGGCGAGGTCACGGCGGCGCAGTTGCTGCTCGAGGAGTTCGTTACCGCGGCGTCGGGGGACCTCGTCGGGCAGGACGGGATCGAACGCGTCTACAACGCGACGCTGGTCGGCGCCGACGGATACCTGGACCGGGTGGTGGACAGCCGCCAGCGAGTCCTGGTCTCCGGCGGGCTGCGAAGGACGGAACCGGTACGCGGCGAAACGCTGCAGCTCAACGTCCTCGGCGGCATCCAGGAAGCGGCCCACGGCGCGTTCGGAGAACACCGCGGAGCCTTCGTGGCCCTCGACGTGCGGACCGGCGAGGTGCTCGGACTGGGCAGCTACCCGGCGGAGAACCCCGAGGATTTTCGCGGCGACGCCGGAAGGTTCCGGGAAATGCTCGCCGACAGCGCGACTCCCCTGCTCAACCGGGCGGTGCAGGGCCGCTACCCGCCCGGGTCGGCCTTCAAGCTGGTTGCCGCGGCCGCGGGGCTGGCCGAGGGCGTGGTGGGGCCCGAAACCCGCATCACCTGCAACGGCCGGGCCCGGGTGGCCGGCCGGACCTTCCACTGCCACCGCACCCAGGGTCACGGCGCCCTGACGCTTCGCGAAGCCATCTCGAAGTCGTGCAACGTGTTCTTCTACCGCCTGTCGGAAGCCCTCGACGTGGACGTCATCGCGTCCTACGCCCGGGCCTTCGGCCTTGGGGCGCCGACCGGCGTGGATCTCAGGAACGAATCGACCGGGCTCGTTCCGACCCGCGAATGGAAGCGCCGGGCCATGGGAGAGCGTTGGTACGCCAGCGAGACGGCCTCGGTCTCCGTCGGCCAGGGAGCCGTTTCGGTGACCCCGATCCAGATGGCCCGGCTGGCGGCGGCGATCGCCTCGGGAGGGGACCTTCCGACGCCGAGGCTGGTCGGCATGGAACCCGGCGAACAGGTGGGCGGAGTCATGCCCGAGCACTTCGAGCTGATCCGCGACGGGATGCGGGACGCGGTGGTGTCGGGGACGGCGTGGCGGGCCCGGATGCCCGCCGCCGAGGTGGCGGGAAAGACCGGAACGGCCCAGGTGGCGAGCGCCAACCTGGTAGCCGCCAACAACGAGGACCGGCCGTACGAGCTGCGCACCCACGCCTGGTTCGTGGGGTTCGCGCCGTTCGACGACCCGCAGATCGCGGTTGCCGTGGTGGTGGAACACGGGGGAGCCGGCGGAGCCGCGGCGGCGCCGATCGGAGGCGAGATCCTGCGCACCTTCTTCGAGGACGCACCCGGGACCCGGGTGGCCGGCGGGGGAGGGGTGGACCAGTGAGTCGGTACGCGCCATGGAACTGAGAGCCCGCGAGGGCGCCGACCGGGTGCTTCTCGGCTGTGTGGGGCTCCTGGTCGTGATTGCGGTGCTGCTGCTGGAGAGCGCCCTGCGGGGTGTCGACTCCGGAGCGACGCTCGGTGCGCACCTCATCCGGCTCGGGCTTGCTCTCGGGGTCGGAGTGGTCGTGTACCGGATGGATCATCGCCAGTTGATCCGGTTGTCCCCGGCGCTGTTTCTGGTGGCGCTCGGCCTCAGCGCGATCGCCATCACTTCCGGCGCCCTGCGGGCGGGGACCCGCCGCTGGCTCGAGGTGGGCACCCTGACGCTGCAGCCCGGCGAGCTGGCGAAGATCTCCCTGGTGCTCCTGCTGGCCCATCTGATCGCCCGCTCCCGGCACGAGCCGCTGAGCCGCCGCGCCACGGTCGGGTGGATCGCGGCGTCCGGCGCTCTCGTGCTGGCGGTGGCGGCGCAGCCCGACCTCGGGAGCGCGGCGATCCTGTTCGGCATCGGGGTCGGGATGGTGTTCTTCAGCGGCGTGACGATCTCCCGCAAGTGGATGCTGGCCGCCAGCGGCAGCGCCGTCCTGGCCCTCCCGCTGATCTGGGTCTTCGGCCTGCGCGACTACCAGCGAGTCCGGGTCCTCTCCTTCCTGAACCCGGAAAGCGATCCGTTGGGGGCGGGATATCAGACGCTGCAGGCTTCCATCGCCGTCGGTTCCGGAGGCCTCCTGGGCACTGGCTGGCTTCAGGGTCCGCAGACCAGCCTCCAGTTTCTCCCGGCTCCTCACACCGACTTCGTGTTCGCGGTGCTTGCCGAGGAGTTCGGGTTCCTGGGCGTGGTCGTCGTTCTGGCGCTCTACCTCGTGCTCGGCCTGCGACTTCTCCAGATTGCGGTGGAAGCGGTCGAGAACAAGGACCCGACAGGCGCCTTCATGGTGGGCGGGTTCTTTCTCATGCTCCATCTCCAGGCGCTCTACAACATCGCGATGGTGGCGGGGATCGTCCCCATCAAGGGGTTCCCCCTGCCGTTCATGAGTTACGGAGGCAACTCGCTGCTGATCGCCGCGGCGGCCATCGGCCTGGCCGCGTCGGTCCGCCGCCGCAACTTCCTTACCTAGCCGGGCGGGGTCCGGTGAACGGGCCGGGCACGGCCTGGATGCCGGCCGGAGGCCGGCGCTCCGGGCGGGGGGACCCGTTTGCTGCCGTGCTACGGTTTCGGCGAACGCCCCGCCGCCCCTTCCCGTAGTTCTGTGCACCGCGAGCTGATCGTCACGAGCCTTCCGGGCGAGACCCGAATGGCGCTCCTCGAGGACGGAGTGGTGGTGGAACTCGGTGTCGAACACCGCTCCGAGCAGAGCGTCCTGCACGGGATCTACCGGGGACGGGTTCAGCGCGTGGTGCCCAGCACCCAGGCGGCCTTCCTGGACATCGGACTGCACCGCAACGCCTTCCTGCAGATCGATCAGATTCCGCGGGGAGCGCTCGATGCCTGGCGGGAAGAAGGCCGCATTTCGGAAGCCGGGCAGGACGGAGCCGGCACCGGGAACGGGTCGGGAGCGTCCGGACTCCGGCTCGAGAACCTTCTGCGCGCCGGACAGCCCGTACTCGCGCAGGTCGTCCGTGAGCCGCTCGGGCCGAAGGGTTACAAGGTCAGCTGCGACCTCAATCTCCAGGGGCGATTCTTCGATTTCCGGCCGCTGGCGCCCACCGGGGTCATCACCTCGCGAGCCACCGCGGGACCACGGGAGCAGCTTCGCATTGCGGCGCTCATCGAGCGCCGGAGCACGCTGAAAGGAGAGTGGGTGGCGCGTTCCACGGCGGAACAGCGCGACGAGGAGACGCTGTCCGCGGACATTGCGCGTCTCGAGGCCGACTGGACCGAGATCCGGAAAGAGAGTCTCTCCGGGCCGCCGGCCTGCCTCCGGGCCGAGGTGCCGATGGTGTTCCGCTACATCCGGGACGTGCTGTCCTCGGGGTTCAGCGTCATCCGGGTGGACAGCGAAACGCTCTACGGACGCATGGTGAACTTCATCCGCCAGTTCCTCCCGGGAATGGAGCACAAGGTGCGGCTCTACTCGCGGAACTACCCGATCTTCGAGGAATACGGCGTCGAGGTGGCCTTCGAGCAGGCGACCCGGCGCCGGGTGCGTCTCCCCTCGGGGGGGTCGATCATCATCGATCAGACGGAAGCCCTCGTGGCCGTGGACGTCAACACCGGGAGCTTCACCGGGGACACCGGGGAGCGCGACGAGACGAACACCGTCACCAATCTCGAGGCGGCGGTGGAGACCGCGCGCCAACTCCGGTTGCGGGGCCTGGGCGGGATCATCGTGATCGATTTCATCGACATGAAGGAAGGCCGGAACCGGGACCGCGTGTTCCGCACCCTGCAGGGCGAACTGCGCCGGGACCCGGCCTTCACCCGGGTCGCCCCGCCCGAGTCGAGGGCCGGGCTCGTCATCGTCACTCGCAAACGTGAGCGCCCGTCGCTGGAGTCCGCGCTGCTGGCCTCCTGCCCGGCGTGCCGGGGATCGGGCCGGGTCCGGTCCCTGGGCGCCGTTTGCCAGGACGTGCTCGTTCGCGCCCAGAAGAAGTCGGCAGAGTTCAGCGCCGGACTCGTGATTCGCGCTGCGCCGTCCGTGGCGTCGGCGATTCGCCGGTCCGCCATCCTGCCGGAGATCCGGACGATCGTGGCGGGGCCGGTGGCGATCGAGGACGCCCCGGCGCTCCCGGAGCCGCAGTTCGAACTCGTTCCGGGAGCGGGGGAGACCGACGGCGCCGCCGAAACCCGACCCGGCGCTGCCGGAGAGTTCCTCGCAGACCCGGTAGTGCCGGAAGCGAGCCTGAAGTCCGCGTGAGTCCGGCAAGCGAACCCGTGACGGTTCGGCTGGACGTCGAGACGCGGATCGAATGGGTTGAAGTCGTCCTGGGCGTCTTCGAGCGTCACTGTGCCCAGTGCGGCTACGAGCCGGACGCCACGCACTGGATGGGGGCGGCGGTCCGGGAGGCCGTCACCAACGGGATGCGTCACGGAAACCGCATGGATCCCAGGAAGCGCCTCCGGATTCAGATCGAGACCCGCGACGGCAGCGGTGGCGGTCCCGCGGTCCGGATTGCAGTGGAGGACGAGGGAGAGGGTTTCGACACGGCGGAGGTGCCGGATCCCCTGCTGGAGGACAACCTGCTCAAGGACAGCGGGCGCGGCATCTTCTTCATGCGCCAGTTCATGGACGGCGTGACCTGGACCCGCACCGACCGCGGAGGAACGCGCGTGGTGCTGGTCCAGCGGCAAGGGCCGCGGACGCCGTGAGGAGCGCCGCGGCGCGGGCCTGCGTCGAAGCGGCAAAGGCCGGGGCCGAAGTCGTCTCGAAGGCCCACCGCGCCCGCGCGGAGCGGGGTTTCGGGGTCGATCTCAAGGGCCCGATCGACCTGGTGACCGCGGTGGATCACGCTGCCGAGACCTCGATCGTCGACTGCCTGCAGCGGCTGGAGCCCTCCGTGCCCATCCTGGCGGAGGAGCGCGGTCTGGTCGGAGGCTCCAGAACCGGATGCCGCTTCATCGTCGACCCGCTGGACGGGACCACCAACTTCGCGCACGGGTTCCCGGTGTTCGCGGTGTCGATCGCGTACGAGGAAGGAGGGGAAGTCGTAGCCGGCGCCGTTCTCGATCCCGTCCGCGAGGAGCTGTTCACCGGGGAGGCGGGCCACGGAGCGCACCTGAACGGCGTTCCGATCCGGGTCTCGCCGACGGCGGACCTGCAACGCGCCCTGCTCGCCACCGGGTTCCCCTATTCCTCGGAGGCGATGGATCGGGCGCTGGACCTGTTCGTCCGCATCATGCGGCGGGTGCGGGCGGTACGCCGCGCCGGCTCGGCGGCGCTGGACCTGTGCTGCGTGGCCGCGGGACGTCTCGATGCGTTCTGGGAGGAGACGCTCAGAGCCTGGGACACCGCCGCCGGGGAAGTGATCGTGCGGGAGGCCGGCGGGGTCGTTTCGGACTTCGACGGTGGACCGTTCACGAACGGCGGGCCGAACATCGCCGTGTCGAACGGACCGCTGCATCCGGCCCTGCTGGAGATCCTCGCCGAGGCGAGGGCCAGTGGGCGCCCGGAAGCGGCCGCGGTGTCGTCGCGTTCGGGCGGCTAGCAGTCAGAAGCGGAGACGAAGGCCGAAGAGCGCGCCCCCGCGCGCCACGCCGAGGTCTCCGAAGTCCGCGAAATCACCGCGGTGCCGGCCCTCCCCACGGGAGTAGCGGAACTCGCCGAAGGCATCGAGCCGCCGCCCGAAGGGCATCCGGACCACCGCGAAGTCGAACCCCGCGCCGGCGAAGAACCCCGTGAAGGAAGAGCGCTCTTCGAGTTCGTCGTAGTAGATGTCGAAGTTCTCGAAGTTCACGAACTCGCCCTGTTCCGAGTACTTGTAGTGCGTCCGGGCCAGGCCGAACACGACGTAGGGACTCACTCGTCCTTGCTGAAAGGGCCGGATGCGGACGCCGAGCGTCTAGTCGGTCAGGCTGAGCAAGGCCGAGTGTTCGATCTCGGACCCATCTTCGTAGACCAGGTCCAGGTAGTTCCCATCAACCTCTGCCTGGCCGGTATCGAACCCGACGACGATCTCCAGCATGGGCAGCAGCGCGTAGTCCAGTTCGAACCCCAGGCGCCCCGATCGGAAATCGTCCTCCGTGAGGCCGAACTCCGCCTCGTTGGCGTCAAAGAGCCGGCTGTCCACCTGGAGCGCGCGAAACCCGCCGAACGCCGAGAAGCCGTAGCGGGGCCGCGCGCCGGCGGACCGCGAGCGGTCGGGGTCCCGGCTGCCGCGCGGGGGCTGCGCCTCTTCCGCGGCCACCGGGGTGGCCGCGAGACACGCGGCCGCGATGAGACAGGTCAGGCCTCGGCCGAAGCGGGTCATGGTGAGGTTCCTCCCGGCGGCGCCGGTCGGGCCGGCGCCAGCGCTGTCCGGTTGCCCCGGGTCAAGGAGCGCTACCACCGGACCCGTATGCCGAAGAGGCCACCCGACCGGTCGAGCTTGAGGTCGCCGAAGCCGTCGAACCCCTCCGTGTGCCGGCCCTGGGACCGGACGTAGCGGAACTCGCCGAAGAGATCGAGGCTGCCGGCTTCACGAAACCGGATGACGGCGACGTCGGCCCCCGCGCCGGCGAAGAAACCGGGCAGGAACGACGTCTCCTCGAACACGTCGTAGTAGATGTCCGCGGTCTCGAAGTCCACGAAATCGCCGATCTCCGTGTACCGGTAGTAGGCCCCGGCAAAGCCGCCGACCAGGTAGGGGCGCACCCGGGCCGCGCCGCCGAGCAGCCGCAGCCGCACGCCGAGGCTCAGGTCGGTCACGGCCAGCCGCGCCGAGTGTTCGATCTCTCCTCCGTCTTCGTACACGAGGTCGAGGTAGGACCCGTAGGTCTCGGCGTTTCCGTTGTCGATGCCGATCGAGACGTCCACCCGGGGAAGGACGGCGAAGTCGAACTCGAAGCCGAAGCTGCCGGTCCGGAAGTCACCGTCGGTGATCCCGAAGTCGAACTCGTTGGCGGTGAAAAGATCGCTCGTCACATTCAGCACGCGGAATCCGCCGTAGCTCGAGAAGGCGTATCGGGCGTCGCGCACGCTCCGTTGGGAGGCGTCCGGATAGGGTCCCCGGCGCGGGGGTTGCCCGGACTCCGCCGCCGTGGTGCCCGCGGCCAGGCAGGCCGCCGCCAGCAGGGTCGTCAGGATGTGCCGCGTGCCAGTCATGGGGAACTCCTTTCCGGGTGGTCGGTCGCGTTGGATCACGTTTCCGCAATGCCTGTGCCACGACCGGACCGGCTCGTTCGCCGTCGGCGCCGCCGCCCGCCGGCCGCTCGGTGGTGGAACCCCATCGGTCTGCCCGCGTTATATTCGTTTCCCAGCCCATTAGCGGAACCCGCCCAAGGAGGCCACCGTTCATGTCTCGATTCCTGCCGGCCGCTCTTGCCCTCGCGGGGCTGGTTGCGGCCCCCGGATGTCTGACCGAAAGCGCCGAGTTCGCGAGCCTCGCGGCCGCCGTGACGGATGCGCGGGGCCAGGGGACTTCGGACCAGGAGGACGCCCGTCGCCGGCCCGGTCATGAGCGGCTCGCGGACATCCCGGCGCCCGGGGAAACTCCCGACCGGGACCGGACCGAGGCGGCGTGGACCCTCTCCGACGCCTTCGCCGAAGTGGCGCGGGTGGCGACTCCGGGAGTCGTGAGCCTGCTCGTCGAGCGGGAGAACACCCGGGGGACGGACGATCCGAGGCTGGAGCAGTTCTTCGGATTCCCTCCGGCTCCATCGCCTCCGGGGGCACAGTTCGGCAGGGGATCCGGCGCCATCGTGGACCCGAGCGGGCTCATCGTCACCAACAACCACGTCGTGGACGGGGCGACCCGCATCGAGGTGGAGTTCTCCGACGGCCGAACCCTCGAGGCGGTGGTCGTCGGGCAGGACCCGCCGACGGACCTGGCCGTGATCCGTCTCGAAACCGAAGGGGAGGTGTTTCCTCACCTCGCGCTCGGCAACTCGGATGAGGTCCGCGTCGGGGACTGGGTCCTCGCCATCGGGAATCCGCTCGGCAACAGCCATTCGGTCACCGCCGGGATCGTGAGCGCCAAGGGCAGGGTGCTCCAGGGCGACTACCAGGACTTCATCCAGACCGACGCCGCCATCAACCGGGGGAACTCCGGCGGACCGCTCGTCGGCCTCGACGGCAGCCTGGTGGGAGTCAACACGATGATCCAGGTCGCCGGGACCCCGGGCAACATCGGGCTTGGTTTCGCGATTCCGTCCAACCTGGTGCGCCGGGTGTACGACGATCTCGCCTCCGAGGGACAGGTGACCCGCGGCTGGCTCGGGGTTGCGGTCGTGCCGCTCGACGCGCAGCGGGCGCGGGCCTTCGGCCTCGAGGCGGATGCCCGGGGCGCCCAGATCGACGACTTCTCGGGCCCCGACTCTCCGGCCGCGGCGGCCGGGCTCGAGCGCGGCGACATCATCGTGCGGTTCAACGGCCGCCCGATCCAGGACAGCATGGATCTGCAGTTCGCGGTTGCCGACGCCCGTCCGGACGAGCGTTCGACGGTGCATGTCCTGCGAGACGGCGAGGAAATCGCGGTGGACGTCATGCTTGGCCAGCGGGACTTTCAGCAGGCCGCGCCACTCGCCGAGGCCGCCCCCCCGGAGCCCGAGCGGCCGGCGGAGTCACCGGGCCGGCTCGGAATCGTGGGCGAAACACTGCAGGGAGCCCTGGCCCAACAGTTCCAGGCGGACTTCGAAGGAGTCCTGGTCCGGCAGGTGGTTCCCGGAGGGGTCGCCCATCAGGCGGGCATCGAACCGGGTCACGTGATCACCCGGATCGGCGGGCGGCCGGTGCGGACGGCGGGCGATCTTCGCGACGCGCTGTCCGGGATGGGAGCCGGGGAGCCCTTCCCGATTCAGATTGCCCGTCAGGTCGCTCCCGGGGAGTGGCGCCGCAATTTCGTGATCGTGGAAGCTCCCGAATAAGACTCCCGCGGGACGAGTTTCCTACCGATTTGTAACATTCCGGACGGACCGGGGCCGCTACCCTCCGCCGGCAGTGTCTGCCGCACTGCCGCTCCGCGCTCAGTCATCCATGACGAAGCGAAATTCCGGTGCGGCGCCTTTCGGTTGCCCCGAGGATTTGCTGCCTGACCCCGCGCCGGGGACCTGTCGAGGGACGGCATGATGGAACCCGGACGCGAACCCGGCGGGAGCCGGTTCGCCCAGTTGCCGCGCTTCGCGGGACTGATTCTGCTGTTCGTCCTCTTCCTGGGGGCGATCGACGGCTTGGGGGAGGGATTCAAGGGTCTCGGTTCCGGGCTCCTCGACGGCTTCTTCCAGGCTTCGGCGAACCCCTTCGTGGGACTCATCATCGGAATCCTGGCCACGACGCTGGTCCAGAGTTCCTCGGTCACCAGTTCGCTCATCGTGGGACTGGTCGCCGCCCCGGAGTCCCCGCTGCCGTTCGAACACGCCATCCCCATGGTGATGGGCGCCAACATCGGGACGACGGTCACCAACTCGATCGCCGCTCTCGGACACCTGCGGGACGGGAAGGAACTGCGGCGGGCCTTCGAGGTGGCTACCTGCCACGACCTGTTCAACCTGATCGCGGTTGCCATCCTCCTGCCGCTCGAAATCGCTACCGGGTTCCTGACGCGGCTCTCCGGCGTGGTTTCCGCGCAATTCGGGGGCTTGCTCGGGACCGGTATCGATTACGAGAGCCCCCTCAAGAGCATCATCGAGGTGGTCCCGATACCGATCGAGTGGTTCGCGGGCATCGTGACCGGCTCCGACGAGGCGGCCGCCGCGCTGCTGGCCGTCGTCTCGGTCGTACTGCTGGTCGTCGCCCTCGGCCTGCTCGTCCGCACCCTGAAGAGCATCTCCGCCGGCCGGGGCGAGGCTGCCCTCCACCGGGTGCTCGGCCGTCACGCGCTCCTCGCCATGGGAACGGGGGCCGTCGTCACCGTTCTCGTCCAGTCCAGCTCGATCACCACGTCGATGCTGGTCCCCCTTGCCGGAGCCGGGCTCCTGCTCCTCGACGACGCTTTCCCGGTCACCCTGGGGGCCAACGTCGGCACGACGGTCACGGCATTCCTCGCCGCCCTCGCCGTTTCGGGCCCCAACGCCCACTGGGGATTCCAGTTGGCGGTCGTCCACCTCCTGTTCAACCTGGTCGGCATCCTGATGGTCTACCCCGTCGCCCGGATCCGGCAGATCCCGCTGGCGGCGGCGCGCCGCCTCGCGGACATCGCGGTGGCGAACCGGAGCCTGGCGATCGGCTACGTGATCGCGGTGTTCTACGGAATCCCGGCCCTGCTCCTGGTGATCAGCCGGGCGCTCGGTCTGTAACGCGGCGCGGGCCCCGCGGCGGGTTGGGGGCGGCCCGGGCGGGTGCTCGAAGAGCCCCGGATCCGGACCGGCGCCGGTCACCCGGACCACCTCGGTGACACTCGTCTCTCCTTCCAGCAGCAGGCGCACCGCGGCCTGGCGGAGGCTCCGGACTCCCCGGCGGCGTGCGGAGCGCGCCAGGTCCTCCGCGGTGCAACCGTTCAGGATCTGGGCGGCCGCCCGCGAATCGACGGGCAGGATCTCGAAGACCGCCCGGCGTCCCTGGTAGCCGGTGTCGCGGCAGCGCGCACAGCCTGCGCCCACCCGTACCGGCCGGCCGGCGGCCTCGCGGGCCGACAGGGTCTCCGCCTCCCCCGCCGAGAGCGTGGCCTCGCGGCCGCAGCCGCGGCAGATGGTGCGGACGAGCCGCTGGGCGACGACCCCCACCAGCGTGGTACCGATCAGGAAGCGCGGCACGCCGAGGTCGGCGAGGCGGGTGATCGCACCGGGGGCGTCGTTCGTGTGGAGCGTCGAGAGGACGAGGTGTCCGGTGAGGGCCGCCTGCACCGCCATTTCGGCGGTTTCGGCATCCCGGATCTCTCCCACCATGAGGATGTCCGGGTCCTGGCGGAGCACGCTGCGAATGGCGGCCGCGAACGAGAAACGGATGCGGGGATTCACCTGCACCTGGCTGAGCGGCGGGACGACCAGTTCCACCGGATCCTCGATCGTCACGACGTTCACTTCGGGGGTCGTGACGTGCCGGAGCACCGAGTAGAGCGTCGTGGTCTTGCCGCTGCCGGTGGGGCCGGTGACCAGGAGCAGCCCTTCCCGGCGGCTCAGCATCTGGCGGAGGCGCCGCTCCTCGTCTTCGGCCAGCCTGAGTTCCTCGAGCGACGAGACCAGGGCCGCCGGGTCGAACACCCGCAGGACCGCCTTTTCGCCGAAGACGGTCGGGAGGGTCGAAACCCGCAGCTCGATTTCCTTTTCCGATTCGATGCGCTTGATGCGGCCGTCCTGGGGACGCCGTTTCTCGGCGATGTCGAGTCCGCAGAGCATCTTGAGGCGGCTGACGACGGCCTGGTACACGATTCGGGGAAAGGTGTGCATCGTCCGCAGGACGCCGTCGACGCGAAAACGCACGACAGCGTGGTCGCGCTTCGGTTCGAGGTGGATGTCCGAGGCGCGGTGCTCGAACGCCTGGTGGAGGATGCTGTCGAGGGCGGCCACGACCGGGCGGGTCGTGGGCTCCAGGTCGCCCGCCGCCTCGGACCCCGAAACGAACTCCTGGTCCGCGGCGGGTGGGTCTGCGCGGTCGCCGTCTCCGTCGGTCAGCTCGGTTTCCGCGGCGCGCAGCGACGTCCGCAGGTTGTAGAGGCTGCCGTTGATCCCCTCGATGTCGGAACGGGTCGCGACCACGACCTTTACCCGGACCCCCAGATACCGTTCGAGATCCGCGATGGCTCCGCGGTCGAAGGGATTCGCGACCGCCACCGTCAGGGTGTCCCCCATCCTGCTGAGGGCGCAGATGGTGTGCCGGCGGGCGAACGGCGCCGGCAAAGCCCCGGTCACCACTTCCGGGTTGAGCTCCAGCGGGTTGATCACCCGGAAGGGGAGTCCGGCGTCGTCGGCGACTGCCTGCGCGATGTCCTCCTCCGAGACGATTCCCTCGGCCACCAGGGCGGCCTCGTGTCGCGGCGGCGGCAGCCGCTCGACCGCCGCCGCGCGGCTGGCGGCCGCGGCGGGGATGCGCCCCTGGCGGCGGAGAAGCGCCAACAGGCCCGGCACCGGGTTCGGGACGGCCCG
>JAJDVI010000103.1 GCA_022826195.1 Acidobacteriota bacterium | reverse complement strand
CGGGCCGTTGAGGAAGTGGCCCCAGACGTGACCCCCGTTTTCGGGGATCGTGTATACTCGCCCGCAATAACAACGACTTACGAGGGGTCTGCGGCGGTCCTGCGGGCCGCTGTGCCGGCTGAAGCCGGCGTTCCAAGCGGTCCCGGCCACCCTGGGCCTCAGCATCCCCGCCCGCGCGTTCATGCCCGGCGGGGTGTGCAGGAGCACCGATCATGACGGCTTCTCCCGGCGGGCGCCGCGCGGGAGCCCGAAACCCGCGTGGTGATGCCAGCTCGCGCCGCCGAATGTGCCACGGCGCGTTCGCGTCCGGGAGAGTGTTCGCCAACTCGATCAGGTGGCTTCAGCCTCTCCACACCAGCAGGTGGCTCTGCCACCGCGAGAGAGGGCTCTCGCCCGTAGCCTCGAAGTGGTTCCATGCCTCGGCCGCGGTCATCGGCGTCTCCGGATCGCGCGGATTCCGAAACGCGTAGGTGAGGCCGCCCCGCTCCTCCTCGCGGGCGTAGGTCTCGACGTCGCGCCGGAGGTCCGGGCGTCCCATGTCGAAGGGCACCAGGCCGGTGGAAGCGCCCACGCCCTCGTGCCGGAACCCCGGGGTTTCGCCAAGGAGTCCCGCCACCCGTCCCTCGCCGTACTGGGATGAAACGCTCAGCAGGAGCAGCCCTCCAGGCCTCAGGTAGCGTGGCGCGCCCCGGACCACCACCCGCCGCATTCCGAACCCGTCCCCGACCGGGCTCGATGACGGCGGGTTCGCGATCATGAAACCGGTGGAGCCTTCGAGTTCGGCGAGCACCCGGCGGCCTTCCTTCGAGACCGGGTCGTAGGCATCCGATTCGATGAATCGCACCTTGTCCGCCGCTCCGTTCCGGCGGGCGTTCTCCCGAGCCGCCGCCACCCCGCGGGCGTCGAGTTCCAGCCCGAGGACCTCGTCCACCGCGGCGAGGCGGGCGGCGGCGATGGCGAGCAGCCCGGAACCGCTGCCCCAGTCGAGTCCGCGTCCCCGAAAGCGGTCGGCGTGGGCCGCGATCGCCTCTAGGGCGATCCGGCTGGCGGGCGTCGGCACGAAGGCGCCTTCCGGGTGGTGGATGCGGAGGGGGTCCGGACCGAGGGCGGGCGGGACCGTGATCTCCGTGGAGTCCTGCGCCATCGGGACGGGAATCTACCGCCGAGCGGGCGTTGTCCCGGCGGGATGGCGATGTGCCGGGCGCGGCGCGGAGCGCCGCGGTGCCGGTCTGGAGACCGGCGTTCCAAGCCGGCGCGCCGTCTCGGCTGGCGTTCGCTCCTAGAATGTGCGGCCCCGGCCCCGCCATGTCCGAAACCCGTCACCCGTACGCCGCCTTCCTCCACGAGGTGGAGAGCCCAGCCCGCTATGGCGGCGGCGAGCGCTTCCAGGTGGTGAAGCAGTCGGACCAGGGAATCGCGTCGCGCATGGCGTTCGCCTTCCCCGATGTCTACGACATCGGGATGAGCCACCTCGGCACCAAGATCCTCTACAAGGTGGTGAACGACCAGCCGGACCTGGCGCTCGAGCGGGTCTTCTGCCCCTGGCCGGACATGGAAGCGAAGCTGCGCGAGCATCGGCTGCCGCTCATCAGCCTTGAGACGCGCCGCGCGCTCGCCGACTTCGACATCGTGGGCTTCTCGCTCCAGTACGAACTCACCTTCACGAACGTCCTCAACATGCTGGAGCTCGGCGGGATTCCGATCCGCAGTCACGACCGGGAGCCGGAGCACCCGCTGGTCATCGCCGGAGGACCGGTGGCGACCCAGCCCGAGCCGATGGCCCCCTTCATCGACGGCTTCCTCATCGGGGACGCCGAGGAGCGGCTGCCGGAACTCATGCGCGAGCACGCGCGGCTCCGGGAGGAAGGGGTCGAGGACCGCGAGGAGATGCTCGTGCGGCTGCAGGCCGGAGGTGGCCTCTACTGCCCGGCGCTCTACGACCGCGACGTGTGTCCGCGGTCCGGACTCGCCTACGTCTCGCGGGCGCGGCGCCCGGAGGTCCCGCTCAGCACCGAGCGCGCCTTCCTCGACGACGTGAACCGCTTCCCGTTCCCGGACGACTCGCCGGTCCCGGCCGCCGAGGCGATCTTCGACCGCACCGCGGTGGAGATCGCGCGCGGTTGCACCGAGGGCTGCCGCTTCTGCCAGGCGGGCATGATTTACCGCCCGGTCCGGGAACGGGACCCCAAGGCGATCGTGGACACGGTGGTCTCGGCGGTGGAGAAGGGCGGCTACGACGAGGCCTCGCTCACCTCGCTCTCCACCGCCGACTACTCCTGCGTGGCGCCTCTGATCAAGGAGGTCATGAAAGAGCTCGTCCCGCGCCGGGTCTCGCTCGGCATCTCGAGTCTCCGCGCCTACGGGCTCCCGGAGGAGGTCCTCGACGACATCTCGCAGGTGAAGGCGACCGGCCTCACCTTCGCCCCCGAGGCCGGTTCGCAGCGGATGCGCGACGTCGTCAACAAGAACGTCAGCGAGCAGGACATCTACGAGACCTGCCGGCGGGTGTTCTCGCGGGGCTGGGACCGGGCCAAGCTCTACTTCATGATCGGGCTGCCGACCGAAGAGGACGCCGACGTCCTCGGCATCGCCGACATGGGCCGGCAGGCGCGGCACATCGGGGACCGGGAGGCGAAGCGCCGCGTCCGGATCACGGTTGCCGTTTCGAGCCACGTCCCCAAGCCGCACACCCCCTTCCAGTGGTGCGCCCAGGACTCGATGGCCGAGATCGAGCGGAAACAGGAGCTCCTCCACGAACGGGCGCGGCAGGACGGCTTCCGGCTCCGCACCCACGACCGGCGGGTGAGCCACCTCGAGGGGATCCTGGCGCGCGGCGACATCCGGACGGCGCGGCTGGTCGAGATCGCATTCCGGCTCGGCGCCCGTTTCGACGGCTGGGACGAGCAGCTCCGCTGGGAGCTCTGGGAAAAAGCCCTCGAACGCTGGGAATCCGAGACCGGCGCCCTTCGCGGGGACTACCTCGGCACGATCCCGGTGGACGGCCGGCTTCCCTGGGAGCACGTGGACGTCGGACTCGCGGACGGCTTCCTGCTCCGCGAGTACCGGCGGTCGCTGAAAGACCGCGCCTCGCCGCCGTGCGGGAAGCCGGTTTCGATGCAGGTCCACCACACGAACGCCGCCGACGCCCGGGCCGACGAGCGCAGGCTGGTCTGCTACCACTGCGGCGTCGCCTGCGACCTCGACGGAATGCGGACCGAGCGGATCGAGTTCCTGGAGAGCCTGGGCGCCGAGGAACCGCGCAGCACCGAAGAGGTCCTGCTCCCGGTGGTCGCCGCCGCGGCGCCGCCCGCGTCCCCGGCCGGCTCGCGCCGCCCGGCGCCTCCCGTCCGCACCTTCCAGGGCGACCCGGTCGTCTACCGGGCGCGGTTCGACAAGTTCGGCCCCATGGCGCTCCGGGGTCACGGCGAGTTGATCCGCATCCTCCCGCGGGTGCTCCGCCGCGCCGGCCTCCCCATCCGCTTCAGCGAGGGCTTCTCGCCCCGTCCGAAGCTCAGTTTCGGTCCGGCCCTGCCGCTCGGGGTGCAGTCGCTCGGCGAGTTCTGCGAGTTCGCGCTGACCGAGGAGCTGCCGGAGGCCCGGGTGCTGGAGGCGCTGCGGGGAGCTTCCGAGGAAGGGCTGCGGTTCACGGAGCTGGCCCGCGTCCATCCGGGCGAGCCCAGGCTCTCCCGCTGGATCGCTGCGCTGCGCTACGCAGTGCTCCTTGCCGCCGACCTCGAGCCGGGAAGCGTCGAGGCCCGCCTGCAGGCATTCTCGGACGCCGATTCCTGGCCCGTCGAGCTGACCCGCCGCGTGAAGGCGAAATCGCGGCGCCGCGGTCCGCGGGCGCCCGCCGGGCCGGCCGAACGCACGGTGGAGGTGAACCTCCGGGACTTCGTGGACGATGTCCGTCTCGCCCCCGCCGGCGCCGAGGCGGCGCTCCTCGGTTGCTCCGCCGACCGGCTCACCCTCCGGTTCCGGATGGTGCTGGCCGGAAGCGGTTCGACGCCGCGTCCCGGGGAGATCACCCGGGCGCTGGCCGGCTTCGAGCCGGTGAACACCGAGATCGTGCGGACCGCCTGCGAGCCGGGGGCGCCGGTTCCCGTCGTCCAGGACCTCCCGCGGCCCACGAGCGCCCGACCGGGTTGAAGATCGAGAGATCGGTGGCTACGTCCCCGATCCGCCCGTTTGCTTCGACAGGGCGGTGAGCAGCGAACCGCAGATTCCTCTGATCGTATCGGCGAGCCGCCGTCGGTACTGGGGATCTCCGACGGTGCGAACGGCCACGTCGCGTGGCACGAAGCGCTGCAAGGTGGCGCGAAAACCCTCGGACTCGGTGAGCGCGTCGCTGCGCTCAGCCGTGAGCCGCAGCGCATCGGGCATACGGGCGCCCAGCCCGCGGACCTCGACCTTGTCGGCGGCCCGGACCGCGAGGCTGTCGACATCGGCATCCAGCCGCTCCGTGATCCAGGCGATGTCCCATACGTCGCGATGTCGCGGGTTGTCACGCGTCAGCACGGACATGGGGTACGCAACCATCTTGTCGGTGCAGATGTCCGCCATGGATGCCGCCCGAATCGGGAAGGTAGCGAAGTCGTCCGCCAGCAGAGCGTGGCGCTGCCGAACCGGGAGCGGCGCGACATCCGGTGGCGCCTCCCGGCCGTCGATCTCGAGCTTGATGCGCTGCACGCCGAGGCGCGAGTCCCGGTCGGCCGGGCGGGTGACGATCCGCGCCACCCAGCGGCTTACCGAACGCGTTCTGCCATCCACGGGCGCCGGTGACGCCACGGTTACTTCAAGGCCATAGCGTTGCTCGACCCGCGCCCGCAACACGTTCTCGATGTCCGCCAGCAACACGGGATCGAACGCGCTTCCGCCGGAGAAGTCCAGGTCTTCGCTGAAGCGCAGCCCGCCATGACAGAGGCGCAGGCACGTCCCACCCTTGAACGCCAGGCGCCGCAGGTGTCCCGCCTGATGCATGGCGCGCAGTATCTCGACGTGCAGGAGTTCCTTTTCGATCACCGGGAGGCAGACCGCCAGCCCCGGCTCATCGCGCACGATCTGGTCGGCGATGGCGACGAAATCACGCATGGGCGGACTCCGATCGTCCCCAATCGGCCAGCACCTCGGCGTGAATGTCGTGATCCACCAGATGAAGGTTCCCGGGGCGCACGCGAGCGAGATCCTCGTACGCCATCTCTGGGGTGGCGAACCGCAGCCCCAGCCGGTCGTCGAAAACGGTGTTCGCAAGGATTTCCGGCGCTGAGCGACTGGTGTGGCAGAACTCCAGGTCGCCGAAAGGTGAGCGATGCTCTCCGCCGTTCCCGGTGGTGGCCACGATGGTGACCATGGGAACCTGGCTGATGGACCCGAACTCTGCGAGAGCCGACTCGTAGCTTACGTAGCACAGGTGACCGGGGCGCAGATGCCGGGCGACCATCCCGAGTCCCCGGCGCCCCGGGTGCGGCGCGGCGCCGTTCCGGTAAACCCCGCGGGCCAGGCGTTCCACAAGGCCGAGTTCGATCAATCTCCGCAGCCCGGTATTGAAGGCATGGTCTCCATCCCCGGCGAAGAGCGTACGGAGCCCCTGCCGGTCGATGATCGGAAACCTGCGCCCCGCACCGAGCACGAGAACCCGAACCGCCTCGGACAGTGACATGGATCGAACTCCGACATGCGTTGGCGTCTGGAAGCTCTGTTTTCCAGAACTAGTAATAGAAGACACTATTACTGTAACAGTCCACGGCTGCGTTGGTTCGCCTGGCGCGCTGCTACGTCACTTTCCTTGAAAATCCGTTCTGGCGTTCGTGATTTTCAAGGAATATTGCGTGGTGATGCCTGCCCGTCCCGGCGCGATCCGGCGAGATCTCGAAACTTCCCGAGCGCCCGGAGTTCGTGACCGGCCAGGCGCCGGGGCCGAGCCTTAGTACTCGGCGAAGAAGCGCCGGATCTCGGCGGGATCGGAGGTCTGCGTCAGCGCGAGCCGGAGCAGCGTGCGCGCCTTCCCGGGCGTCAGGTTGTCGCCGGGGATGATCCCGGACTCGCGGAGCGCCGCCGTCTCCGGCACCCGCCCGCCGCGCGTGGCCGAGGTGGCGACGACCACGATCCCCTGGTCCCGGGCGCGCCGCAGCGCCTCGAGTTGCCCGCCGGACAGGCCGGCCGCCCCGTCCACCACGAGGCCCTTCGCTCCCGCCGCCACCGCCGCGTCGATCAGCCGGCCCGGGGCGTCGGGAACCGCCGCCACGATCTCGACCGCGGGCAGCGACTCGGGGAGCCCCGCGAGCTCGAACTCCGAGCGGTGGGTGTGCCTCCGGGTCGGTTCGGTGAAGAACCGGACGACGTCGGGATCCGCGACGCCGATCGGCCCGAGATCGACGCTCCCGAAACCGTCCATGCGGTAGGAGTTCGTCCGCCGCGCGTCCCGGGCCGCGTGGACCTCCTGGTTCGCGACCACCAGCACTCCCTTCCCGGCAGCGGCGGGATCCGCGGCCACCCGGACCGCGTCGTAGAGGTTGAGCGGGCCGTCGCCGCTCACCGCGCTCCAGGGACGCTGGGCGGCGACCAGGACGACCGGTTTCCGGGTCGGCACCACGAGGTTCAGGAAGAACGCCGTGTCCGCGATCCCGTCGGCTCCGTGCGTGACGACCACCCCGTCCACTCCGGGATCGCCGGCGAGCTGCTGCAGACGTTCGGCGAGCCCGCGCCAGTGCTCCGGGGCCGCGACTCCGTCAGGGCGCGAAAACGCTCGCAGATCCTCCGTCGCGATCCGGGCCGCGAGCCCGAGATCCGGCAGGTCGCGGGTCCAGGTCTCGGGGGCGAAGGTTTCCCCACCGGACGCGCAGCCCACCCGCTCGAGGGACGTTTCGCAGCTCGTGGCGATCTCTCCGCCCACGGACACCAGCACGACGTGCGGCAGGTCGATTCCGGGTGGCGGCAGCGGCGGGATTTCCTGCGCGGCCGCGGTGGCGCCGGCGAGGAGGGCCGCGGCCGCGGTTGCGAATGCCCTCTCAGTACTCATTGAAGATCCGCTGTAGCTCCCTGGCATCGGTCGTCCGGGTAAGGGCGAGACGAAGCAGGATGCGCGCCTTCTGCGGATGGAGGTTGTCGGCGGTGATCTCGCTCCGCGCCGCGGTGCGGTCGCTCAGCACGACGCGGCCGGACCCCTTGCGGCTGCCCTGCACCACGACCACGCCGGCGGCCTGCGCCTCCAGCACCGCGTTCCGGTAGGCCGGCGATCCGTCGGCCAGGACGATGCCCCTCGCGCCCTCCTTCACCAGTGCGTCGATGGGCGCGCGGGAAGCCTCCTGGTACCCGTAGACGACGTCCACCTGGGGGAGTTCCTCGATCCCGTCGAGGTCGAACTCGGTGTCGGCGGTGTGGCGGGTGACCGGCGAGCGGTAGAGCACCACCCGGTCGGCGTCGGCGAAACCGAGGGGGCCCACGTCGGGAGAAACGAACGTCTCGATGTGGTAGGTGTGCCGCTTGGTCACGAAACGCGCCGAGTGGATCGTGTCGTTGAGCAGCACCAGGACGCCCTTCCCGCCGGCCTCGGGGGTGAGCACGGTGCGGACGGCGCCCAAAAAGTTGAGCGGCCCGTCCCGGCTGACCGCCGTCCAGGGCCGCATCGAGCCGATGACGACGATCGGTTTCGCGGTCCTGACGGTGAGGTGGAGGAAATAGGCCGTCTCCTCGAGCGTCGTGGTTCCGTGGGTGACGATCGCGCCCGCCACTTCCGGCCTCGCGAGCTCCTCCGTGAGCTGGCGGGCGAGCGGCAGCCCCTGTTCGGCGCCCATCCGGGTGCTGCTGACCGCCGAGATCGCCTCCACCTCGATGCGCGCGAGACGCGAAGCCTCGGGCACGGCCTCGACGATCGTCTCGCCGTCGATGCGACCCTCGCGGTACTCCGCGAGCTTCAGGCGGTCCTTGCCGAGGCTCTGGATGGTGCCGCCGGTGGTGAAGAGCTTGACCACCGGCAGGTCCTGCGCCTCGGCGGCGGCGGGCAGCAGGAAGGCTGCAAGGGCCGCCGCTCGGATACCGGGCACGAATCGGCTCGCCGTTACAGGTTCGGACGGCGGGTGTGGTAATCCGTCGCGTCCTGGAGCGCCTTCGCGGCGAGGAGAAGCCGCTCCTCGCCATAGACCTGTCCCAGGAGCGCAATGCCGGTCGGTGTCCCGTCCGGGTCGAAGCCGTTCGGCACGGTCACCACCGGATTCCCGGTCATGCTGGTGAGCGCGTTGATCGCGCGCCACGGGGACACGACGGCGTCGAGGCCCTCCATGATGCCGGCCAGTTCCTCCATGAACAGGTAGCGGATCCGGTTGGCCTGCAGCCACTCGACCGCCGGAACCAGGTGCGACGCCCGCAGCTCGCCGCGGTGCCCCTGCCGCACCAGGTTCTCGTCCTGCCGGTTCCGCTTGAACTCGTCGAAACCGGTGGAGCGCTCGACGTACTCGATGAAGTAGATCAGCCGGTCGCGCGGGATCTCCACGGGTTTCAGGTCGTAGCCGAGCGAGCGGAGGGTGTCGAGGGTCCGGCGGGCGTGCTCGAGGTTCTCCGGGTCGTTCTCCGACTCGAGCTGCTCGAACGCGGACTCGAAGTAGCCGAGCCGCAGCCCGCTTGCGGAAGCCGCGCCGTCCCAGTTGAACGGAACCCCCTGGACGCAGGCGAGGTCCTGGCCGTCGGGGCCGGCGATGGCGTGCAGGATGAGCGCGCCGTCCTCCACGCCGCGCGTCATGGGTCCGATCTTGTCCAGCGAGAACCCCGCCGCCATCACCCCGGTGCGCGGGACCCTGCCGAAGGTCGGGCGGAGGCCGACGACCCCGCAGCGGATCGAGGGGGAGAGGATGGACCCGCCGGTGTCGGTCCCGATCGCGAACCCCACGAGCCCGCCGCCGGCCGCCGACCCCGAGCCGGCGGACGATCCGCTGGAGCCTTCCTCCGGATTCCACGGGTTGTTGGTGCGCCCGCCGAACCAGTTGTGGCCGAACGCCAGTTCCCCGGTCGTGAGCTTGGCGACCAGCACCGCGCCCGCCGCGTCGAGGCGTTCCACGACGGCGGCGTCCGTGTCGATGACTTGGTCCTCGAAGACGCCAGCGCCCCAGGTGGTCGGGTAGCCGCGCACCGCGATGATGTCCTTCGCGCCCCAGGGGATGCCGTGGAGCGGGCCGCGGTAGTTGCCGGCGGCGATCTCCTCGTCCGCCTCCCGGGCCTGCTGGCGCGCCCGGTCCGCGGTCAGGTTCACGACGCAGTTGAGGACCGGATTCAGCCGCTCGAGCCGCGACAGGTACATCTCGGTCAGTTCGGCGGAGCTCACCTGCCGGGTCTCGACGAGACGGGCCAGGTGGGTCATCGGCCAGGACGCGGCCTCCTCCAGGTCCGCTGGGCGCGACACCTCGGGGGCCGCGCCCTGGCGCATCTCCCGCTCGAAGCGGTCGAACGTCATCCCGGGGACCGCGGGGTTGAAATACAGGGGAGACGGCACCGAGTTGTCGATGCGCCGCTGCCGCATGTCCTGGTAGTGGCCGAAGTTCTTCTCGACCTCGTCCACCATCAGTTCGTATTCCTCGTCGGTGAACTCGAGCCCGGCGAGCGCCGCGGCCTCCTTCATCATGCCGATGTTCAGGCCCTCGGCGCCGGTCTCCTGCATGCGGGCCCAGAGGACGCCGGGGAACAGCGTGGTCCCCAGTCCCGCCCCCGAGAAGTAGGCGAGGAACTTCCTCCGTGCGTGTTCGCTGCGGTTGGTCCGATTCATCACGCCACCTCGATTCGCCAGTGTATCGGGGCGTGGGGTTGCGCTTCGGTAGCATCGCCGCCGTGACCTCGATCCTCCTCCGTCCGACCCTCGCCATCCTCATCCCGTTCGCCGCCGCCTCCCCGGCTCCCGCCGCAGCGGCGGCGCAGGACGCCGAACTCCACGCGCTCTTCGACGAGTTCATGGACTTCCGCCGTCAGGAGGAGCCGCGTTTCGCGGCCTCGCTCGCCGGCGTTTCGCCGACCACCCTCGGGTCCATGACCGAGGCGGACATCGAGCGGCGCGCGGCGGCGGCGGACGGCTTCCGGGACCGGCTGCTCGGCATCCCCCGGGACCGGCTCTCGGACGAGGACCTGGTGCACCGGGACATCTTCGAGACGATGCTCGGCGATCGGATCGGCGACGTGCGGTTCGGCGGCCACTTCCTGCCCATCAACGCCGATTCGGGGTTCCACATCGGGATGGCCCGCCTCCCGAACTCGCTGCCGCTCCGGACGGTGGCGGACTACGAGGCCTACATCGCGCTCCTCCGGGACATCCCCCGCTTTTTCGATGAGCACATCGCCCTGATGCGGCGCGGCATGGAACGCGGGATCACGGTGCCCCGCGTGGTGCTCGAGGGCTACGAGGTCACGATCGCGAGCCACGTCCTCGAAGACCCCGAGGCGAGCGTCTTCTACGCTCCCTTCGCCTCCTTTCCCGAGCGGATCCCGGAAGCCGAGCAAGCCCGGCTGCGCGCCGCCGGCTCGGAAGCGGTCCTCGCCGGCGCGGTGGCGGCCTACCGCACCTTTCTGGACTTCTTCGAGAACGAGTACCGGCCCGCGGCGCGGACCACCATCGGGGCTTCGGACCTGCCGAACGGTCGCGAGTACTACGCGTTCCTCATCGGCCGCTTCACCACCCTCGACCGGACCGCCGAGGAGATCCACCAGGTCGGACTCGGCGAGGTGGAACGCATCCGGAGCGAGATGGACGAGGCGATGCGGGCCACCGGTTTCGAGGGGACCTTCGCCGAGTTCCTCGAGTTCCTGCGCACCGACTCCCGCTTCTACGTGGACACCCCGGAGGAACTGCTCCGCGAGGCGATGTGGATCGTGAAGCGGATGGACGGGGCGCTGCCGCGGCTCTTCGGCCGGTTGCCGCGCCAGCCGTACACGGTGGAGCCCGTCCCGGACGCCATCGCCCCCAAGTACACCGGCGGCCGCTACGTCGGGGCGCCGCTCACCTCGACCCAGCCGGGCCGCTATTGGGTGAACACCTACCAGCTCGACAGCCGGCCGCTCTACACTCTCGAGTCGCTTTCGCTCCACGAGGCGGTGCCGGGGCACCACCTGCAGAACGCCCTCGCCAAGGAGCTCGACCTGCCCGAGTTCCGGCGCTACTACGGGATCGGCGCCTACGGCGAGGGCTGGGGGCTCTACTCGGAGCGGCTCGGCCTCGAGGTCGGCTTCTACGAGGATCCCTACAACAACTTCGGGCGGCTGACCTACGAGATGTGGCGCGCCTGCCGGCTGGTGGTGGACACCGGGATGCACGCGCTCGGCTGGACCCGCCAGGCGACGCTCGACTACCTGGCCGCCAACACCGCGCTCTCAATCCACGAGATCACCACCGAGACCGACCGCTACATCGCCTGGCCCGGGCAGGCGCTCGGCTACAAGATGGGGGAGCTGAAGATCCGGGAGCTGCGCGCGCTCGCCGAGACGGAACTGGGCGACGCCTTCGACATCCGCGCCTTCCACGACGCGGTGCTGTTGAACGGCCCGGTCACGCTCCCGGTGCTCGACACGGTCATCCGCCGCTGGATCGAAACGCAGCGCTGACCGCCCTGGTGGCGCCGCCGGCCAGGAACGCCGGCTTCAGCCGGCACGCGCTGCGCTATGCAGCGAACAGGCACGATACTTCGTCAGAAAGTATGATGAACGGTGCCATAGTGAGGCTATCCGACACATTCGCCCCAATTCCCGAGAGATCTCGCACATGCCCACAATCCGGAAGACCATCACGTTGACCAACCAGCAGGACCAGTGGGTGAAGGCTCAGATCGCCGCGGGTCGGTTCACGAATGACAGTGAGTACATCCGTGACCTGATCCGGCGCGACCGTGAGCGTGATGCGTCGCTCCACGTGGTCCGGGCCGCGATCCAGGAAGGGCTGGACAGCGGGCTGAGCGACCGGACGATCTCGCAGATTGCGGAGGAAGCCGAGGCGCGGCTTCGGCGTGATGGGCGCCTATAGGCTGACGCGTCGCGCAGCGGCCGATCTGGACGCAATCTTCGAATACACCGCCCTGAGGTTCGGGCTGGGGCAGGCACGGAGCTACTTCAACATGCTCCACGAGTGCTGTCGGCGCCTGGCAGGGAATCCGGGGTTGGGCCGAAGCGCCGAATCTCTTGCCCCCGGCCTGCGGCGGTATGAGTTTCGTTCACACGTCGTGTTCTATCTGGCGGAGTCCCCGGAACTGGTCATCGTGCGGGTCTTGCACTCCAGGATGGATGCGCAGCGCCATGTGTGGGGGGAGGCGATCCGGCTTCCTGGGGGCTCGAATCCGAGCTGAAGGGAGTCCCGTGAGGCTGGGCAGCCTTACGTCGCCCGCGGGCCTGCGGCCCGCTGTGCCGGCTGAAGCCGGCGTTCCAAGCCGGTGGCGCCACCCTGCCGGCTTGGAGGTTGGCTGTTCCTAGCCCGAAATCCTTCTTCCGGGCGTCCAGGGGGCGCCCGCCGCCTCGAGGTCCGCTTCGAGCTGGGCCAGGGTTTCGTCCACCAGGGTCCGGAGTTCGCCCCGGAGTGTTTCGAACTCTTCCGCGGCGATGCGGAGGCTCTCGCGCTGGGTCTGCGTGGGGGTCTGCCGGGTGTCCCAGTGGCCGCCGGCGATCCCTCCGACCCGGCCCCGGATGGAGGGCGCGGCCGGATGGTTGCGTGACTGCCGCGCGGGGTCGCCGTTCAGCCGGACTTCGAGGTCGGAAAGCGTCCGCAGGATGGTGTCCATCCGTCCGTAGAGCGCCTCCTCCGCGCGCGGCGTCTCGTTCAGGGCCGCCCGCAGGTGCCGCAGCCGCTCCCGGACCCGGCGGGCCTCGGCCGCCGCCCCGTGAATCTGCCGCAGGAGCGCCGCGGTCTCCTGCTGGAAGGCCGCCACCGCCGCCGGATCGACCCCCTCGGGCAGGTTCGGGACCGGCTTCACCCCGAACCGCTGCGGCTCACCCAGACTCCGGGCCCCGTCCCGGGTGACCGCCACGAGCTGCGCCTGGTACTCCCCGGGCGCCGCGAGCGGCCCCTGGGGAGGCCGTACCCACGGAGGCGAGAACGCCGGCGTCGTCAGGTTCACCGGGTTGGGCGCCGGGCCGCGGAGGTCCCACGCCACCCGGTGGACGCCCTTCTCCGCCGAGCCCGCGATCCGCCGCACCGGCTCGCCGTTGGCGTCCCGGATCACCACGAACACCGCCGGGTCCGCCTCGAGTTCCTCGATCCGCAGGGTGTCGAAGCCCGGGAAGGCGACGTCCCCGCCTCCCTCGCGAGTCTCTTTCTCGCTGTCCCGCCGTTCCTCCTGCGCCGTCTTCAGGTCCTCGGCGAGGTAGTAGGTGAACACCGCGCCGAACGGCGGGTTGTCCGCCACGTAGGCGGTGCTGCCCTGCGTCGGGCGGCCGGGCGCCTGCGCCGGCACCGACGGCACGTACCACCACGCGTCGCGGAGCGGGAACAGCGCGGACTCACCCGAACGGACGACCGACGCCATGCTCCGCAGCGGTCCGTAGTCGTCCAGCACGTAGAACCCGCGCCCGAAGGTCGCCCCGACCAGGTCGTCGTCCCGCCGGTGCACCTTCAGGTCGCGGAACGAGATCGTCGGGGCGCCCTGCAGCTTCACCCAGTTCGTCCCGCCGTTCCACGAGACGTGCATCCCGAACTCGGCGCCCAGGAAGAGCAGGTCGGGGTCCTCGTGGTCCTGCTGGATCGCCCAGACGATGGTGCCGTCCGGTAGATCGCCCGCGATGGACTCCCAGGAGGCGCCGCGGTCCCGGCTCCGGTAGAGGTAGGTGCGGAAATCGCCCATCTTGTGGTTGTCGGCCACCACGAACACGGTGTCGGCGTCATGCTGGGAGGCCTCGATGTCGTTGAAGAACGACAGCGCCGGGAGGTCCGGAATCGCCGCCGTGCGGGTCCAGTTGGCCCCGCCGTCGCCGCTCACGTGGACCAGGCCGTCGTCGCTCGCCGCGAACAGCACGCCCTCGGCGACCGGGGACTCGGACATCCCGGTCAGGGTCGCGTAGCGCGACATGGCGTTCGTGTCGTGGAGCGCGTCCACGCTCCAGATCCGGTCGTAGAACGGGAGTTCGTAGCGGTTCCGGCCGGTGGTGAGGTCGCCGCTGACCGCGGTCCACGACTGGCCCCGGTCCTCGCTCCGCCACACCCGCTGCGAGCCGAAATAGATGCGGTCGGGGTTGTGCGGGCTGATGAAGATGGGGGAGTCCCAGTTCCACCGCTCCGGCGGGTCTCCGGGGGCCGCCACCGGCCCGATGTGGAGCACCTCGTCGCTCTGCCGGTCCGCGCGGTACAGGTTCCCCTGCTGGGTCATCAGGTACATGATGTTCTCGTCGCGGGGGTCGATCTCGACGCCGTAGCCGTCGGCTCCGAGCGGCACGTACCAGTCGCGGTTCCGCACGCCTTCCATGTTGAGGGTCCGGGACGGCCCGTGAACGGTACCGAGATCCTGCGCGCCGCCCAGGACGTCGTAGAAGGGTTCGGCCTGGCTGAGCGCCACCTTGTAGAACTGGGAGATCGGCATGTTGGGGAAGTGCCGCCAGGTGACGCCCTCGTCATAGGTCTCGTAGAGGCCTGCGTCGGTGCCCCCGAGCAGGTGCCCGGGGTCGTCCGGATCGATCCAGAGCGCGTGGTTGTCGCTGTGCTTCTCGCGGCCCGTGCCGAGATAGTCGAAGGTCTTGCCCCCGTCCCGGGTCACGTGGAAGAACACGTCCATCTGGTACACGACGTCGGGATCGGTGGGGGACGCCTCGATCTCCTGGTAGTAGTGCGGCCCCGTTCCGCCCGAGAGGTAGGGGTTCCGCCGTTCCCAGCTCTCGCCGCGGTCCAGCGAGCGGTAGAAGCCGCGCTCCTCCTCGTCGGCCTCGATGGTGGCGTAAACGAGGCGCGGGTCCGCCGGCGTGACGGCAAGTCCGATCTTGCCGACGTCCCCCTTCGGGAGGCCCGTCGTGATCTTGCGGAAGGTGCGGCCGCCGTCCTCGGACTTGTGGATGCCCGAGCCGGGCCCGCCCGCGAGGAAGGACCAGACGTGGCGCCGGCGCTGGTAGGCGGCGGCGTAGACGGTGTCCGGATCGCCGGGGGCGAACTCGAGGTCGGTCGCCCCGGTGTCCGGGCCGAGATCGAGGGTGCGCGCCCAGGTGGCGCCGCCGTCCTCGGTCCGGTAGACCCCGCGCTCGCCGCCGCCGTTCCAGAGCGGCCCCTCGGCGGCGACCAGGACGGTGTCCCCGTCCCGCGGGTCCACCAGGATCCTGCCGATGTGCTGCGACCCGGCGAGCCCCACCTGCTCCCAGGAAGCGCCGCCGTCGCGGCTCCGGTACACCCCGTCACCCCAGCCGACGTGCCGTCCGCTCACGTTCTCGCCGGTGCCGAGCCACACCACTTCCGGACTCGAGGGGTCGAGCGTGACGGTCCCGATCGAGTAGGAGGGGTACTCGTCGAAGATCGGCTTCCAGGTGGTGCCGCCGTTCTCCGTCTTCCAGAGCCCGCCGGAACCGACCGCCACGTACCAGGTGGAGCTCCGTTCCGGATGTACCGCGATATCGGCGATGCGGCCGCCCATGAGGGCGGGACCGATGGCGCGCAGCTTCAGGCCCTCGATCGCGGTCGCGATCGAGCCGGCGTCCGCATCCGGCGTCTGCGCGGGCCCCGAGGCGGCCGCGAGCAGCAGGCTCGCGACGAGGATCGCGTTCCGGCGCCCGCGGAGGTGGCGCGCGCGCCCCTGGGTTTCGGCGGTGGTTGGGAACATGAGTTGCATCCCTCCTTCACGAGGCGCCCGCGCTTGCCGGCGTCGCAGGTGCGAATGCTAGAGTCAAGACGAATCCGGTAGACAGCGGGGAAAGCAGAGTGTCCAGGAGCGTCAACGGGAGCAGGGTCCTTCCGCCGTCCGCGCGCGGGACCATCCGGCGCTGGCCCGCCCGGCGCGTTCACGCGCTCAGCCGGACCGCGATCCTGGCGCTCGTGGCGCTGAGCTTCACCGGCCTCCTCATCGTGCCCACCACCTGGTGGGGATGGTCCCTGGACGTCCTGGTCCGGAGCTGGCTGGCCTTCATCGGCACCGTGATGGCCCACGAGGGCGTCCACGGCCTCCTCGGCCGGTCGCGCCGGGCCAACACCTTCTGGGGCCGCCTGGCGCTGCTCCCGGTCCTCGTGCCCTTCACGAACTTCCGGGGCACCCACCTCCAGCACCACCGGCACACCAACGAGCCGGGAAAGGACCCGGACCTCTTCCTGGACACGCCCCACAAGTGGCAACTCCCCTTCCGGGCGGTGGCGATGCCGCACCAGTGGTTCTTCTGGCTCCGCCGGCGCGGCGGACTTCCCCCCGGCCACGCGCGCGACCTGCTCCTGAACTATCTGGCCATCGCGGCCTGCTATCTTCCCGTCGCCATTCTGGCGGGCCCCTGGCGACTCGTGACCGGGGTCCTGCCGGTCTGCCTTCTCGTGTCGTTCGTGCTCTGGATTCCGTTCGCCCACCTCACCCACGAGGGCTATCTCACCGGCGATCCCGCCGCGCGATCGCACAACTGGTTCGGCCGGCTGGCCTACTGGTTCTCCTTCGGGCTGTCGATGCATCGCGAACACCACCTGAGGCCGCATCTCGCCTGGATCGAGCTCCATCAGCTTGTCGAGCGCGACCCCGAGCGGCGCCGGATCCCGCGGCGCGACATCTGGCGAGAAGCGCCGCCCCAAGCGGTCTGACCCGAACCGTCCCGCTCGCCACGCCGGATCTGGCGTGTCTGCTCGCGGACTCCCCGGTCCGGCCGCTGGACTTCGCCTTCGTGCTCAATCTGGGTCAGTCGTCGCACGCGGTCACGGACTTCGAGCCGCTCTACCGGGGGGCGGAGGGGGCCTGCACCGCCTTTCCGGTCGCTGGCAGCCGGCTTCGCCAACCGCCATTCGACATTCCGAGGTGGGAATCGCGGCCCGGAGCGCCGCCGGCGCTCGTGATCCGGGTGTTTCCCGACGGAGAGCGGGAACTCCGGATCCAGGAGTTCCTCGAGACTCCGTTCGCGCTCCGGGAGGGACCGCCGCTCCGGCAGATGCTGCTGGGGATCGGTGATCCCCCGTCGTGGAGCCTCGTGACCCAGGTGCACCACGCGGCGTCCGACCTGATCGGGACGCTGCTCTTTGTGCAGCGGCAACTGCGGATGGCCCGGGGCCTCGACACCATGCCGCCCCGTCCCCAGCTCGTCGCGCCGGAACTGATGCAGGCGCCGAAGCGGGCCCGCCGGAACCCCGCCGCCCGGACCTCCGCCGCTCTCGCGACCCGACCCGGACCTGCCTCCGCCGCCCGCCGGTGGCGCACGCTCGTCGTCCCGCGCGAGCCGCTTGCCTCCCTGTCGCAGACGGTCGGGGGTTTTCGGTGGAACGACTGTCTGCTGGCGGCGGCGCTCGACGCGCTCGCCGCCTGGAACCAGCAGCAGGGCGTCTCGGCGGAACGCATCGGGCTGTGGGTACCCATGAACACCCGCACCGAGCGGCTGCGCGGATTCGGAAACGGGGTGTCGCGAATCCGTGTCCATCGCGAGCCCATCGCCGGATCGCAGAGCCGGGCCTTCCTGGAGCGCTGCCGGTCCGTGCGCCGGATCGTGTACCGCAAGAAGCGGACGGGGGAGTGGGCCCTCCCGCCGGTCCCGGTCCCCCCTCCGCTGTTTCCCGTGGCGGCTCCTTTCCTCCGGCGCTGGCTCTACCGGCCCTGGGCGGACTTCGGCACCGCGGGGTTCACGCACCTCGAAAGCTGGCCGGGTGAAGAGGACCCGGTGCTGAACGAGGTGACGGGGATGGAAGTGATCGCCTGTCTCCACGAACGGCATCCGCTCTTCTTCGCGGCCATGTCGCGGGGCGAGCAGACGGTGGTCACGATCACCTGGGACCCGGCCCTGCTCCGGGAAGAGGACATCGACTTCATCGCCGCCGCCTTCGAGGCGCCGCTCACGGATCCGCCCTTCCTTCAGTCCGGCCATCCCCGGACCCGGCCTCGTTGAGCGGTGCGGGCATCGCGAATGACCTCGGGCGATTCGCGATCGCGGTCCTGCTCCGCCTGGCCGGCTGGGCCGCCGTCCTCCGTCACCGGGCCCGGCTGAGCGTCCATCCCCTCCGGGAGCGGCGCCTGCGGCGGCGCTTCGGGATCGGCCCGTCCACCGCAATCACCCGGGACCTGCCGGACGTGGACGCGGCCGCCGGGGAAGGGGATGCGGTGGCCCTCACCTCGGGCACCGCGGGCGAACCAAAGCGGGTCCCCTACTCGGGAAGGCGCCTCGCCGCGACGCGCGCCGTCTTCGTGGACGGAATGCTCCGCCTCATCGCGAGGCGGCGTGTCCGCCGTCCCAGCCTCTACGTCTTCGGAGCGCTGGACCCGGATCGCTCGCTGAGTTCGCTCCTCGTCCGCGAGCGGCGCGCTCCGCCCCGGTTCATCCTGCTGCAGGCGCCCTACCGCGCCCAGTCGGATCCGGCGCTGCTGGAGCTGAAGGAGCGGTACGGCGCGTCCGCGCTGCGCCTGCTGGTCCTCACGCTCGCGAATCCCGGAATGCTCTACGCGACGAACCCGTCCACGCTGAGCGCTTTTCTCGAGGAGGTGGAGGAGGAATGGGAGGCGTCCGCCGCGCTGGTCCGGGTGGCCGTTCGGGATCCGCGGCGGGTGTCTCCGGCCGCGCGCCGGATCCTCCGGAGGCTCGCTTCCAGGGGATCGGAGGAACGGCTCGCGCGGGTCGCGGAGAGCGCGTCGCCGCTCCCGATCACGGCCTGGAATCCGGCGTTCACGACCTATGTGTGCTGGACTGGCGGCGCGGTGACGCCGTTCCTCGAGCGGCTCGACCGGCGCCTGCCGGCTCCCCGTTTCCGGAGGGAGCCGATGTACTCGATGTCCACCGAGACCGTCGCCACGATTCCGGACTACCGGCGGGCGGAGACCGCCTTCCTGCCGGCAGCGCCGGGCGTGGTGCACGAGTTCCTCGGCCAGTCGGGGGCCCGCCTCCGCGGGGCTCGCGAGCTGGAACCGGGGGCCGTCTACGAGATGGTGGTGAGCCACCCTTTCGGTCTCCGGCGCTACGCCACCGGCGACCGCTTCCGCGTCGAGCGGTTCGTGGGCGGCCTGCCGGATCTCCGCTTCGTCGGCCGGCGCGGCCGGGGCTGGTCCTTCACCGGGGAGAAGCTCACCGCCGGGCAGGTGGATCGGGCGCTTCGGATGCTCGAGGCCGAACACCCCGGCCTCTGCGATGAAGGCTGGCTGGCGCTGTTCCCGTCGAACCCCGGTGGCGCGGCGCTTCCGTGCTACCGCCTCGCCGCGGTGGGCGGGGACTCGTCCGGCCTGCCCGAGGGTCTGCCGGAACGGCTCGACGGACTGCTCGGGGACCTGAACCTCGAATACCGCGCCAAGCGGGCGAGCGGCCGTCTCGGCGAGGTCCGGCTTTCCGTCGTCGATCGCGCCGGTTTCCTGCGGCGCGCCGCCGGGGGCGGCCCGGCCCATCCCGATGCCCAGTTCAAGTTCGAGCGCTTCTACCCCCGCCTGTGGGAGGAATAGGGAAGGAGCGCCGGCTACCGACCGGCAACGCCGGCTTCAGGCGCCCGGCCGCGCACTACCGCCGCGTCGCGAAGCCCAGCACCTCGAAGCGCGCTCCGAAGAGCAGCGTGCCCGAGCCCAGGTAGGCCCGCGCCGGATACTCCCGGGTGAAGAAGGTCCGGTACACCCCGTTGAAGGCGTCGTAGTCCGCGACGTCCGAGGAGTAGACCTGCACGAACACCAGGTCGTCCATCGTCAGCCCGGCGGCCTCCAGCGTGTTCTGCACGCTGGTCATGACGAGGCGAGCTTCCTCCTCGGCGGTGTCGGGCACGGTCTGATCCGGGAGCAGCCCGATCGTCCCCGCAACGTAGAAGGTGTCGCCCACCATCACCCCGCCGCTGAAGGGCGGCAGATCGGCGTCGGCCGCCGTGCGGGGGTTGACGTAGTGCCGCTCGAGGGGAACCTCCTCCGCCGGGGCCTCCTCCGGGGGTGCCGTCTCGGTGGCGCAGCCGAGGGGCAGCGCCAACGCGAACACGAGCGGGATCTGGCGATGGGTCATGACTATGGTCCTCCCGGGTCCAGCAATCTCTGGAATGCCGCGTTGCCGCGGATGTTGTCGAAGTCGGCCTGGGACGCCGCCAGCTTTCGCCAGCGGGCGTCGATTCCGATGGCTTCCTCGAGCGCCGCCACGGCGCTCGCGGCGTCGCCCGCGCGGGCATGCAGGCGCGCCAGCCCGTAGATGAGCTGGTCCTCGCCGGGAACGATCGCGATCGCTTCGCGCTGCGCCGCGACGGCTTCGTCGAAGCGGCCCTCGGCGGCCAGCGCCCGGGCCTCCCGCGAGTGGATTCGCGAGACCGACATGTTGACCAGGCGGCGCAGCTCCCTGAACGGCTCGGCATGGTCGTCCACCCGCACGTCCACCCAACGGTCGCTGGTCCGTCCGGAGTCGCCGATCGGCTTGACCACCAGGACCCCGCCGGCCTGCTTGCCGCGCGCGTCGCCCCCTGCCGCCTCGCCGGCGTCGAGGGCGTCCATCAGCCGGAACGCGAGCGGCCCGTCCGACGACTCGAACGCCTCCGCCATCGCCCGGACCACCGCTTCCCCGGCCAGGATGTTGCCCTGCGCCGAGAAGTTCTCCCCCTCGATGTGTCCCGCCCAGGCGCTGGTCGCCGATCCGGTGTACGCCCGGACCCGGCCCTCGGCGTCGATCACGGCGAGCTGGCGGCGGTCACGTCCGGGATCCGAGCCGGTCAGGTGTTCGACCACCTCGTCCGGCGAGAGGCCCAGCTCCAGGAGTTCGAGGCCGCGAGGCCCGTAGGTCTGGTTCGCCGCCGCCTGGGTGGCGATGGCCCCGACGCCTGCCTTGGCGTAGGAGACCACGGCGCCGGCGCGGAACGCCCGCGACTGGACGGCTACTCCCAGCTCGCCGGTGGCGGGATCGCGGCCGACGATCGAGAAGGTGGCGACGATTTCGTCACCCGTCTCGTCCACCGGGTGCTGGGCGTCGAGGCGCGGCGCTGGCCACAGCGACACGAGCCCGAGGGCCAATACCGCAATCGATGTTCGGCGCGTCATGCCGCTATTCCTCCAGAACGAGACCTCTTCCCACCAGCTTTGACGGGTCCGCATCCGGCCTGGGAATGAACTTGTCCATCCAGCCCCCGTCCCAGCTCGCGATGTAGAGGTTGCCCTCCTCGTCCACGTCCATCTGGTGCGGCCGCGAGAGACCGCCCGGGAAGCCGCCGCGCGTGCCGCCGTAGGCGCCCAGGTGGTACTGGAGTTCGCCGTCCGTGGTGTATTTGAGGATGCGGTTCAGCACCGCCGAGATAACCCAGACCGCGTCGTTCTCGTCGACGAAGACGCCCACCGGGTCGGAGATGTCGGGCCATTCGTCGAGGTACTCGCCGTCCTCGGTAAAGATCTGGATGCGGTTGTTGGTGCGGTCGCCCACGTAGACGCGGCGGTTCCGGTCCACCGCGAGGCCGTGGATGAGGTCGAACTGGCCCGGACCGTCCCCGAGCTCGCCCCACTCCATCAGGTACTCGCC
Organism: Acidobacteriota bacterium; assembly: GCA_022826195.1. Taxonomy (GTDB): domain Bacteria; phylum Acidobacteriota; class Vicinamibacteria; order Marinacidobacterales; family Marinacidobacteraceae; genus Marinacidobacterium. The sequence continues at coordinate 17,230 of JAJDVI010000103.1, read as the reverse complement.
CTCGGCGCTGTACTTGATGATGCGCGAGTGCCAGTAGCCGTCCCCGACGAGGAAGTCGCCGTTCGGCAGGAACGCCATCACGGAAGGGTCGCCGTACTCGAAGGGACCCGGGTTCGGGTTGGCGCGCGCCTCGGCCCGGGTCGTGGGGTGATCGGGATCGACGAGCCGCATCGCCAGCTCGCTCCCGTCGTTCGAGAACTTGAGGATCTGCATGTTGACGTTCTTGCCGCCGCCGCGCTCCACGAGCCACACATGGCGCTCGGGGTCGTAGGGGCTGATGTAGAGCTGATGCGGCTTGTTGAACGTCGAATCCCACTGTGACCAGTTCTCGGTAAGGTTGCCGTTGCGGTCCACGGCGACCACGTAGTTGGTGCTGCCCTCGCGCTCGCGGTTCTCCGCGTCCCGGTCGCCCCAGATGCCGACGATGATGCGGTCCGGCGTGTCCACCGCCACCGCCGAAACCTGTCCCCAGCCCCAGGGCTCCTCGTGGTCCGGCGCCGGCTTCCACCAGCCGGGGACGGCGTCGTACTCGCCGGTCCGGTCGTCGCCGCCCTTGACCGCGGGCCTCGCCGAAGTGGATTCCGTCGTGCCCGCGGGGCCCGCGGCGCCGCAGGCGGAAAGGAGGGCGAGTCCGGCGGCGGGGAGAAGGGGTGAGATCTTCATGGGGCTACCTCCACCACCGGCGCATTGTGACGGGTTCTCCGCTGCGATGGGAGGGGAGGTCAGGGGGCCAGGAGGTTCCCGAGTTCGCCGAAGGAGGTGAAGTCCTCACCCAGGATGAGGGCGCGGCAGCCGGCGGCCCGGGCGGCGGGCCCGTCCGTGTCCGCGCGGTTGCCGATGTGGAGCAGCGCGGCTCCCGGGATCCCGAGGTCCGCGAGCGCCGCGTGGAACACCCGGGGATCGGGCTTCAGGGCGCCGGTGCGCTCGGCCGCGTAGACCCGTTCGAAGAACCCGCGGAGGCCCAGGGCCTCGAGCCTGGCTTCGGGGTCGAAGTCCGAGACGGCGATGAGAGTGCGGGGCCGGAGGCGGCCCAGCAGCTCGGCGGCCCCGGGACGCGGCCCGAGGCGCCGGATCACCGGGATCAGGATCCGGGCCTCTGCCTCGAGCCGTGCGGAGACCTCCGACGAGGGGTCGCGGCGGCTGCGGAGAGCGCGGAGGTCGCGTGGCAAGCCGCGCCGGATCCCTTCCAGAACGACGCGCGGCCGGAGAAAACGGTCGGAGTAAAGGGTGCCGTCCACGTCGAAGGAGACGGCGGCAACGCCGGTCAGGGGCGTGCGCTCCGGCTCCGTGGTCGTCACGCGGTGACGGGCAACCATGGTGAGCAGCGGTGCGACGCCCCGGGGCCTGCGGCCCGCGGCGCCGGTCTGAAGGCCCCCGCCGGGAGGACTGGCCGGGGCTCCCCGCTCCCGCTATTCGCTCCGCGTGAACTTGCGGACCATCTGCTGGCGGACCTCGCCGCCGTAGACGCCGCCCTCGGAGTCCACCGCGATGCCCTCCGGGCCGCTGGTCACGGGTTCGGCGCCGGGCTCGAGGTCCGACACGTCATCCGGCAGGTAGTACTGGACCGTGCCGTCCACCGCGCTCCCGATCCGGATCCCCCGGCCGAAGCCCGGGTTCGCCTCCGAGGTGGACTCGGAGTCCGCCACGTAGATCGTGTCGTCGGCGGTGATGAAGACGCCGCTCGGCCGGCCGAACTGCAGCCACTCCTCGATGAAGTTGCCCTCCTGGTCGAAGAGCTGGATCCGGTTGTTGCCGCGGTCCCCCACGAAGAGGCGGCCCATCGAGTCCATCGCCAGCGCGTGCGGATCGCGGAACTGGCCGGGGCCGGTCCCGGTCTCCCCGAAACTCATGAGGAACTCGCCGTCCGCCGAGAACTTGACGATCCGGTTGTTTCCTCCGGAGTTGTGGCCGTCGGCCACGAAGATGGTTCCGTCGGGCGTGACCAGGACGTCCGAGGGCATGTTGAACTGCCCGTCGGCGGTCCCCGCGACGCCGGGCTCGCCGAGCCGCATCAGGACTTCGCCGTCGGGGCTGAACTTGATCACGAAGTGGCCGAGCCCCTCGGGCACCCGCTCGTCGGGCACGAACCCCTTCGCGTCCGTCACCCAGACGTTCCCCTCGTGGTCCACGAACATCCCGTGCGGCCAGGCGATCAGGCCGGCCCCGAAGCTCTTCAGCGCCTCGCCCTCGGGACTGAAGAGAACGACCGTGTCCACCTCCGGCCGGTCGCCGCAGAAGTTCGCGCCGCACCGCTCCGCCGCCCAGATGTTGCCGTCCGCGGCGGGATAGATCGCGCTCACCGCGCCCCAGGTCCGTTCCCCGGGCAGATCGCCCCACATCGCTTCGGCGGAGAACGGATTCGGGAAGTCGTCGTTCTCGGAGACCATCGCTTGCGGCTCGGCCGGTTCTTCCATTTCGCCCCCGCCGCAGGCGGAGGCGCCGATCAGAAACCCGGCGCCGACGATGCCGGTGCCGGCGGTCTTGAGGATGTTCGTGAAGTGGCGCATGGGTGCCTCCGTTTCTCGGATGGAGCGGGCGTGAATTCTAGATGGGAGCCGCCGCCGGGCGGCGGGAAGGAATCGCGCGGCGCCGGCCCGGAGGCGGGCGCTCCCTCAGCGCAGCGAGACGGTGATCAGGAAGACGTACTCGGTCGTCGGGATGCGGGTCGCCTGACCGGGAGGCGCCGCCCCCAGGATGCGGATCTCGAAACCCTGGAAGGTGGCGACGGCGTGCCCGCTGGGCGGGACCTGCATCCGGACGGCTCCCTGGGACTCCGACGTCTCGAGTTCGAGGAAGACCACCAGGAATCCCGGTTCCTCGCAGGAGGATTCCGGGGGACAACGGTTGTCCGCGCCCAGCGACTGCACGCTGATATAGAGGTAGTCGGTCTGGCCCTGGACATACCCGACATCGCCGGCCCGCAGCGGGAACGAAGTGTTCAGCGGCGCCTGAAAATCGGGAGCCGGGAGGGCCCCCGGGGTCGCTCCGGTGTTGCATCCCAGGGTCAGCAGCCCGGCAAGCAGCAGCCCGGACGCGTTGGCGCGGCGGGCGCGGGGACGCGGCATCGGGTGCATTCTAGGCGCGCCGAATCCGCTCGGGCCCGCTCCTCGTTCAGGCGAGCCGGGTCAGCTCGTCCGCGTCGAACACCGGCAGATCCCGGCGTACCGAGCCTCGCGCGAGCTGTATGCCGGACGAGCGGCGGAGGAAACGCCCGATGACGTGGCCGGGGGTCCCCGCCCCCTGGAGCCGATCCAGCAGTTCCCCGGTCTCCGGCTCCGCGCAGGCGATGAGCAGGGCGCCCGAGCCGATCGCCCCCAGGATGTCGAGGCCGAAGTGGGTCATCAGGCGTTTGGATTCGTAGAACCGGGGGACTTCGGCCTCCGCGAGGATGGCGCCGAGTCCCGCGGCGTCGGCCATCTCGCGGACGGCGGTCGCAATCCCGCCCTCCGTGACGTCGTGCATCGCATGCACCTCGAGCATGCCGGCGGCGATCCGCGCCTCCTCGACCACGCTGATCCCGGGGTCCGTGAGGAAGGCGGCGGCGCGGCGCTGGAACTCCTCCCCGAACACCCGGCGGACCTCGTCTTCCCGCTCGGCGGCCACGATGGCGGTCGCCTCGATCGCGACGCCCTTGGTGACGACCAGCATGTCGCCCTCGCGGGCGCCTCCCGTCGCCTTGACGCGCTCGGCGGTGGCGACGCCCACCATGGTTCCCGCGATCACCTCGCGCCCGACCGCCGCGGTGATCTCCGTGTGTCCGCCGGCGGGAACCGCCCCCACCTCCTCGCAGCCCCGCCGGAGGCCGTCCGCGATCTCGGCGATCCGAGCCTCGGTGGTCCCGGGGGGCAAAAGCACCTGGGCAAGGAAGAAGCGGCACTCGCCGCCGGTGGCGGCCACGTCGTTGGCGTTCACGACCGCGGCGTGCCAGCCGGGATCGGCGGTCGGGAAGGTGATCGGGTCGGCCGCCAGGACGAGGCGCGGTTCGCTCCCGGCCGTGGCCACCGCGGCGTCTTCCCCCAGCGCGGGCCCGACTTCGAGTCCGGCCCCCTCTCCAAGCCGCTCCAGCAGTTCCCGCAGCACGCGGGGCGGGATCTTTCCCTCGGGGAGCCTTTTCTCGGGCATCCCGTTAGGGTAGTTTCCCCCGCGCCGGGTCAACCTCGGCAAACGAGGTTCCCCTCATGCGTCTTGTAGTTTTGGGTGCGGGCCGGATGGGGGAGCACCTCATCCGCCAGTTGAGCGGGCTTCCCGAACACCACGACATCACCCTCGTGGAACGGGACTCCGAAACCCGGATCCACTTGCAGCGGAAGTACGACATCGGGATCGCGGAGGGTGACGCCCGGGTCCCGGCCATCCTGACGCAGCACTGCTCCGGCGCCGACGTGCTGTTCGCGCTGACCAACTACGACGCGACGAACCTGCTCGCCGCCCTCACCGCCACCGATCCGGCGATCGGGGTGAAGCGGGCCGTGGTCCGCCTGAGCGACCAGCGACACCGGGAGAATCCGCTGCTCGCCGAGGGCGGCCGCCAACAGATCATCGAGACGATCTTCCCGGAGGAACTGGTCGCGGAGGAGATCCTCGGCATCCTCCGCTATCCGGGCGCGCGGTCGGTCCGTTCGTTCGGAGAGGGGGTGCTGGTGCTCCTGCGCGCGACCCCTACGGACCCGACGGTCTTCGACCGGCCGCTCGAAGAGATCGACACCGCCCCGCGCGGCTGGATGCTGACCGGGATCCTCCGCAGCGGCGAGGGACATCTCGAGATCCCCCGCGGCCGCACCCGGGTCCACGAGGGCGACGAGATCTTCGCGGTCGGTCCCGCCTCCGAGGCGCGGAACTATCTGAAGGCGATCGGCGTGGACCAGCGCCCGGCGCGGCGGGTGGTGATCGCCGGGCTGGGGCAGGTCGGCCACCGCCTCGGTGAACTGCTGCTCGACGAGCAGGTGGACCTCACCGCCATCCGCCGGCATCCGGCGTCCGGATTCCCGCTGGCGGCCCACACGATCGTGGGCGACGCGACGGACGAGGACATCCTGCAGGAGGCGGGCGTCGGCGGCGCGGACTTCTTCGTGGCCGCCACCGACGCTGACGAGGTGAACCTGATGGCCGCGCACCTGGCGAAGAAGCTGGGCGCCCAGCGGACCGTGGCCCTCCACAACCGGGACGATCTGCACGAGGCTATGCAGGACCTCGGGGTGGACCATCCGATCTCTCCCGGAGAGGTCTCCGCCGGGGCCCTCATGAAGCTCCTGCACACCCGCGCGATGGTCCGTCTCGACTTCGTGGAGGGCGGCGGGGAACTCGTCGAGATCGAGGTGGCGCAGGGGAGTCCGGCCACCCGGGCGCCGCTCCGCAAGCTGGGACTCCCTCACACCTGCATCATCGGCGAGGTGGTCCGGGCGCGCTCGGCGCCCTTCGTGCCGAACGGCGACACCGAATTCGTCGCCGGCGACCGCGTGGCGCTCTTCATGAGCCAGCACGCGGAGGGAAAGTCCGGCGAGCCCGATTCGCTGCTCTCGGAACTCGAAGAGCTGTTCGGCCGCCGCAACTGAGCCGCTGCGCAGCGAACGGTCCCGACCGCACCTCCGACTGACATGACCCGCGCCGAAACGATCGCGTTGCTCGGCCGGCTGGCGGAGGCGCTCGGTCTGGCGCTGCTCATTCCCCTGGGGGTGGCGCTGGCCCACGGCGAGCCCGCCTGGCTGGCCTTCGCGGCACCCGCCGCGCTGGGGCTCGGGGTCGGCGCCCTCAGCCGCCGTTTCGCGCCGCTGATGGACAGGTCCGGTTCGTCCACCGACGGCAGCCGCGCCTATCGCTTCGTGGTGCTGGCCTGGTGCCTGTGCACCGTGTTCGGGGCGCTGCCCTACGTCGCGGAATTCGGGTTCGGCTTCGCGGTGAACGGCCTCTTCGAGTCGGCCTCGGGGTTCTCGACCACCGGGGCCACCATCTTCCCGGAGGTGGAATGGCTGCCGCGTTCGCTGCTGCTCTGGCGCGCGATGACCCAGTGGCTCGGCGGACTCGGGATCATCATCATCTTCGTCTGGCTGCTCGGCCGCCGCCAGTGGGGGGTGGACGTGCTGTCCGCCGAGGCCCCCGGCCCCACCGCCGAAAAGACCGAACCCAAGATCAGCGAGACGGCGCGGGACACCGTCATCGTGGGGTCGGTCCTCACCGCGATCCTCATCGGGATCCTGGTCCTTCTCGACGTCCCCGCGTTCGATGCGGTCTGCCACGCGTTCACCACCCTGGCCACCGGCGGTTTCTCCACCCGGAACGCGAGCGTCGGAGCGTTCGACCCCGCGGTCCAGTGGGTGATCATCGCCTTCATGGTGATCGGCGGCATGCGCTTCGCCATCCACATCTACGAGGTGAAGCGCATCGTCGCCGGCGTCAAGCGGCTCTGGAGGCGTCTCCGGGGCGGTTCGTGGAAGCGGGTGAGCGCCGCGCCGGCCGCCAGCTACTTCTCGGATCCGGAGCTGCGCCTCTACATCGGAGTGGTGGCGGTCAGCACCGGATTGCTGTTCCTCAGCCTCTACCTGATGGGCCAGGGATCGATGGACGGCCTGCGCCAGGCGGCGTTCACGGCAATCGCGGTGATCACCACGACCGGCTACGCCGTCGTGGACTACAACCAGTGGTCGGACTTCTCGAGGATGCTCGTGCTCATCCTCATGTTCGCGGGCGGCTGCGCCGGCTCGACGGCGGGCTCGATCAAGATCCTGCGCTGGGTGATCCTGTTCCGGAAGGTGCCGCTCGCGCTGCGGGTGGCGACCCAGCCCCACACGGAACTGCGGGTCCACATCGGACGCCGCCCGGTCGCCCTCTCGCTGAGTTCGACCATCGGGGAGGTCGTGCTCCTGTTCGTCTTCTGCGCCGTCGCCGGGGCGCTGGCCATCGCGGCGATGGGCGTGGACCTGCTGACCGCCTTCAGCGCCGCCGCCGCCGCGGTGACGAACGTGGGGCCCGGGCTCGGGGCCGTGGGGCCGGCGGCCAGCTACGCACACCTCCCCGACGCGGCGAAGCTCATCCTCGCGGCGCTGATGATCGCCGGAAGGCTCGAGATCGTCACCGTGGCGGTTCTTCTCCTGAGCCCGATCCGCTCCGCTCGCCGGCGCGTCCGCCAGGCGCTTTTCTGAGGGTGTGCCGGTCCGGGGGCGAGGCCTCCGTTCACCCGGCTACTCAAACAGCTCGGAGTGCGATCCCGTACGGGCCAACTGCAGATCCTGTCCTTGAACGCGGTAGATCACCAGCCAGTCTCCCTCGATGTGCGCCTCCCGATAGCCGTTCCATGGACCCCGGAGGGCGTGGTCCCGGTGCCGCGCGGCAAGCGGCTCCTCGCGGACCAACTGCTCGAGCAAGCCGCGCAGTTTGGCGAGGTTGTTGCCCTGCCGGCCGAGCCTCTTCAGGTCGCGTCGAAACTGGGTGGATCGGACCGGTGTCAGCACCCGCCAACGCTCACGTCACTTTGTCCACAGGGTGCTCGTTCTCGAGATCCTGAAAGAGTTCCTCCACATTTTCGAAGCGCTGGCCGCGCCCTTCGTTCAATTCGTTCATCGCTCTGACCGTAGCGGCGTTCGGGACCTGGACGGCGAACGGCAGCCGCTTTTCCTCCGCTACCCGGCGGAGCAGCAGGCGAATCGCCTCCGATACGGAGAGGCCCATTTCCCGAAGCGCTTCCGCCGCGCGGTCCTTGGTGTCGCGATCGAGGCGGGCGCGGACGACGGAATCGGCTCTCATAGGGCAGGTGTAGCCCTATTGTAGCTACACTAGCGTCGTCCGGCGAATCCCGTCGCCGTGATTCGGGTTCCGGCCGGGCAATCAGACCGGGTTGGCGTTCCTCCCGGCCGGGAAGCCTCCTAGAATCGCCCGATGGCCGAGCAACCCCAACAGGAAATCCCCGAGCAGGAGATTGAGGTCCTGCTCGACGAGCAGCGGGCGTATCCGCCGCCGGAGGACTTCCGCCGGCAGGCGTGGGTTCAGGACTCCTCGATCTATCGCGAGGCCGCGGCCGATCCGGAGGCGTTCTGGGCCGCCCAGGCCGAACGGCTCGAGTGGAGCCGCCGTTGGGACCGGGTCCTCGACTGGAAGCCGCCGTTCGCGCGCTGGTTCGTTGGCGGCAAGCTGAACGCAAGCGTCAACTGCCTCGACCGGCACCTCGCGAACGGCCGCGGCGATCGGCCGGCGATCCTCTGGGAGGGGGAGCCGGGCGACCGGAAGACCCTGACCTACGCGGACCTTCACCGGGAGGTCTGCCGCTTCACGAACGTTCTGCGCGGCCTCGGCGTGCGGAAGGGCGACCGGGTCGCGATCTACCTGCCCATGATCCCGGAGCTCCCGGTCGCGATGCTCGCCTGCGCCCGGATCGGAGCCCCCCACAGCGTGGTCTTCGCCGGATTCTCGGCGCAGTCGCTCCGGGACCGGATCAACGACGCCGAGGCCAAGGTGCTGATCACCGCCGACGGCGGCCACCGGCGCGGCGGGATCGTGCCGCTGAAGGCGATCTCCGACGAGGCGCTCGAGGACACTCCCTCGATCACCGGGGTGGTGATGGTGCGCCGCACCGGCGGGGACGTCCCCATGGTGGCCGGTCGCGACCACGACTGGGCGGAACTCATGGCGGGGGCCGCCGACACGGCCGACCCTGAGGAGATGGACTCCGAGGACATCCTCTACATCCTCTACACCTCCGGCACCACCGGGAAGCCCAAGGGGATCGTGCACACCACGGGGGGCTATCTGACCCAGGTCACCGCCACCGCCCGGGCGGTCTTCGACCTGAAGGACTCGGACATCTGGTGGGCGGCGGCGGACATCGGCTGGGTCACCGGCCACTCCTACATCGTCTACGGCCCGCTCGCGCTCGGGGTGACCCAGGTCATGTACGAAGGGGCGCCCGACACCCCGAACCGCGCCCGCCTCTGGTCCATCGTGGAGCGCTACCGGGTGACCTGCTTCTACACCGCGCCGACCGCGATCCGGGCCTTCATGAAATGGGGAACCGAGCACCCGGCGGCTCACGACCTCGGCTCGCTCCGCCTGCTGGGAACGGTCGGAGAGCCGATCAACCCGGAGGCGTGGGTCTGGTACCACCGGGAGATCGGGGGCGGCCGCTGTCCCGTGGTGGACACCTGGTGGCAGACCGAAACGGGATCCGTCATGGCGACCGCGCTCCCCGGGGTGACCACCCTGAAACCCGGCTCCGCGACCCATGCCTTCCCCGGAATCTCGCTCGAGATCCTCGACCGGCGGGGCGAACGCGTCGAGGTCGGCGGCGGGCTGCTCGCCATCACGAAGCCCTGGCCCTCGATGCTGCGCGGCATCTGGGGCGACGAGGAGCGCTTCCGGGAGACCTACTGGAGCCAGTGGAAGGACATCTACTTCCCCGCCGACGGCGCCCACCGCGATGAGGACGGCTACTTCTGGGTGATGGGCCGGGTGGACGACGTCATGAACGTCTCCGGGCACCGCCTCGGGGCGGCCGAGGTGGAAAGCGCCCTCGTCGAGCACGAGGCGGTCGCGGAAGCCGCGGTCGTCGGCCGGCCGCACGAAATCAAGGGCGAGGGGATCGCCGCGTTCGTGGTGCTCCGGGAGAGCGCTTCGTCGCACGACGGTCTCGCCGCCGAACTGAAGGCGCACGTCGCGCGGGCGATCGGGCCCATCGCCCGCCCCGACGACATCGTGTTCGCGGCGGACGTGCCCAAGACCCGGTCCGGAAAGATCATGCGCCGCCTGCTCCGCGACATCGCGGCCGGCAAGGCGATCGGAGACACCACCACGCTGGCCGATCCGGCGGTGGTGCAGAAGCTCAGAGAGGAGTACGGCGATGAGGACTGAAACACCGAAGGTGCAGGTTTCGGCGGACGCGTCGGCACGGGGCGGGTCGCTGGTGGCCTACCTCCTCGACGACGGCCTCGACCTCGCCGCGCCTCGGCCGGGGTGGGAAAGGGAAGTCGTGGCGAACGCGAAGCGGATCTTCGGGGACCCGAAGGTCAAGCAGGCGGTGGCCGGCCACGGTGGGCCGCGAAGCGCCTCGACCCTCGCCCTCCACACCCGGGCCACGGCCAACTATCCGGTGTCCGACGGCATCCGCATCCTCGCGGCGCGCGCGCTGAAGCACGCCCGCGCCTTCCATCACCGCGAGCTGGTGTTCTCGCTGCAGGGCGCGGACGGTGCGGGATGCGCGGGAGCGGTCGCGGAAGGCGCCACGCTGGGGGCCTACCGGTTCGCCCGCTACTTCAAGGATCAGGACGATCCGGCGTCTCCCCGGGTGCGCATCGTGGTGGCCGAGGAAGCCGTCGACGAGGCCCGGGACGAGGTCGCGCGCGCGGTGCGGCTCGCCGCCGAGGTGAACCGCGCCCGGGATCTCATCAACGAGCCCGCGGAAGCGGTGACTCCGGAGATCCTGGCCCGCGAGGCCCACCGGATCGCGGCCGATACCGGGCTGGAAGTCCAGGTCTGGAACGAGAAGGCGCTCCGCGACCAGGGGTATCCCGGCCTGATCTCCGTGGGGCAGGGGAGCCACCGGCCCCCGCGCCTGATCGTCCTCCGGCACCGGCCGGCGGACGCGCCGGAGAACGGGCGGCACCTCGCGCTCGTCGGGAAGGGCATCACCTTCGACACCGGCGGGATCTCGCTCAAGCCGCCCTCGGGGATGTGGACCATGAAGGGCGACATGTCCGGCGCGGCGGCGGTCCTCGCCGCCATGTCGGCGGTGGCCCGGGAGGGCGTCCCGGCGACCGTCACCGGGATCGTGGCGGCCGCGGAGAACTATCCCGGACCGTCCGCTACCCGGCCCGGAGACATCTTCCGCGCCCGGAACGGCAAGTCCGTGATGGTGGACAACACCGACGCCGAGGGCCGGCTGGTGCTCACCGACGCCCTGGCGCGGGCCGGGGAGGAGGGCGCGACGCATATCGTGGACGTGGCGACCCTGACCGGCGCCGCGGTGCGGGCGCTCGGCACCGGGGTCGCCGGCGTGATGGGGAACGACGCCGACTGGGTGCGGGCCGTGATCGACGCCGGCGAGCCGCACGGCGAGGTCTTCTGGGAGCTGCCGCTCGTGAAGGAGTACGCCGAGGAACTCCGCTGCGACTCCGCCGACCTGAAGAACATCGGCGGCATCAACGCCGGCACGATCACCGCGGCGCTCTTCCTGCAGGAGTTCGTGCCCGACGGCGCGAAATGGGCCCACCTCGACATCGCGGGGCCTTTCATCGTGGAGAAGCCCTGGAAGTACTACCCGAAGGGAGCGACGGGCTTCAGCGTGCGCACGCTCTTCGAGACCGCGGCGCGGTTCGCAGCGCCGTAGGAGCGCCCGTCCACCGGCCGGCATCGCGGCCCGAGGCCGCGAAACGCCGTCCTCGTCAGCCCTCGCTGTCGTCGGTCGTGATCGCGGCCGGGGGCGCCGACCGCTGCCGGAGGTCGGCGATCAGCAGCCGCACTACCGTTCCGTAGCTTCGGGCGCCGTCCGGAATCCGCATGGTGCGCAGGTACGAGTCGTTCACCCGACGCGCGGCGCCCCGGACCATCCCGCGGTGCTGGGCCCAGAAGGCGTTGAGGGCGTCCAGGTCGCGGCGCGGTCCGGGCCCGAAGGCGGCCCAGGCGCGGTCCCGGTCCTCGGCGTCGGCATTCCGCACGGCCGCCAGCAGATGCCGGGCCGCGTAGAAGGACGCGGCGTAGGAAAGATAGGGATGCTGCCGCTGTCGGGAGAGCGCCAGGTAGGCGGCGAAGCTCGCTTCCCCCTCGTGGGTGATGGCCCGCTGGTGCGCCTTTTCGTGGGCGGCGGTGAACGCCACGGCGACGTCGGGAGGGCCGGTGTTCACCGTGGGCTCGCCGGTGAAGGGAACGAAGATGCCGCTGATCCCGAGGCGGGACATCAGTCCCGAGAAGACGGCCGGCTTCACCGGGCTCATTCTCCCGGGACCGGGGTCGCCGGGCAGGTCGATCGCGGCGTACGCCTCGTCGATGGCGGCGCTGAGGTCGGCGAAACCGAGGGGGTTCTTCGAAACCGAGGCGGTCGGAAGCCCGGCGAGCCGGTGGAAGCGGGTGGTGTCCGCGGCGACCCGGGTGGTCAGCCGGACCAGCTCGGCCTCCGAGATTTGGCCGATGGGCAGGTCCAGACGGTGCTCGAGGCGGGGGCGGGCGTAGTTCAGGCCCCACACGACGACGAAGATCGCGTAGAGGGCGCCGGCGCCGGCGAGGGCGAACACCGCGGTGTAGGCGAGCCGCCGTAGCACCGCGCGGGGCGCCGGAGGCCGCGCCGGCGTCTCACCGGTTGGGGTTTCTCCGCTCGGGGCCGGCTGCCGGAAGCGCCCGGTGAAGCGCCAGGTGATCCGCCCGATCACGAAGAGGGCGGCGGTTGCGACAAAGAGTTCGGCCAGCGAGAAGGGGACGAGACCGCTCAGGAACGAGAAGACCCGCACCACGAGCGGGTAGACGCCCGTGGTGTAGAGCGATTCCACCCGCTCGGGCGCGGTGAGGGCGCCCTGGAACAGGGCAATCCCGAGGGCGCCGGCCCCCAGGCCGGCGAGCACCAGGATCCGCTGCCGCTGCGGACTCGGCCGCCTCATAGGCGAACTCTATCCGGGTTTCGGAGCGCCGGCCGCTGGCCGGCATCGCCGACCGGAGGGAGGCGAACCCGCGCTCCGCCCGGTTCGCCGCGACGGACCTCAGCCGGTTTCGGGAGCGCCCATCCCGGACGCCGCGAGCTGCAGGTGGCGGGTGGCCAGCGCGTCGAACCCGATCCCCGGGGCCGTCAACATCCGGCGGCTCAGCCGTTTCGCCATCAGGCCGTTCTTCGTGTGGGGGCACTCGGGCGCGACGGTATGAACCAGCTCGTGCGCCAGCACGCGGCCGAGGGCGACACCCAGCCGCCGGGACTGCGATCCCGGCAGGCGGCGCCTCGAAGGCTTTGCCGTGGCCGGCGCGCCCTGGCGCCGGGCGAGCGGCAGTCCGAGAGCCCGTTCGGCGGCCCCCAGCGACAGGAAGATGGATCGTGGTCCCCCGTGCACCCCGATCGCCACCCCGATTGCCTCGGGAGCGACGTCCCAGCGGTCCGGAAGCTCGGGATAGAGGGTCGCCGGAATCACTCCCGGGCCGCCGCGGCCGACGAAGGTGAGCCCGATCTCGCTCGCTCCGAAGGCGCGGACCACCTCCTTCTCGAGCCACGTGTGGGCCTCCGGGGAGAGCAGGCGGTAGGGGTCGTAGAAGCGCACCCGGAGCGGCTCGCTCCGGGGAACCGCCGGCAGTCCGGCCGCGGGAACGAGGGGTCCGGGGGAAGCGGCGGCGCTCGACGTGGCGAGCAGAGCCCCGGACAGGAGAACGGATTGGAATCGGAGGCGCATATCTCCCGGCAACGAGGGAGCTGTCCAGCGGTTCGGAATCGGGTCGGAATTCAACGAAACGCGGGGAAGTTCTGGATTCCGCGTTCAAGCGGTTGGGGCGCATCGCGTTTCCGCCGCCTTCTGACACCATCTGGGCGGCTGGCCAATGACAGCAGCGCGCGGGACGAAACCACTCGACGTCCTCGTGGTCGGCGGGGGGATCGTCGGGCTCGCGGTGGCCCGCCGTCTTCAGGAGCGGAACCCCTCGTGGACGACCCTCGTGCTCGAGAAGGAGCCCGGCGTCGCCCGGCACCAGACCGGCCGGAACAGCGGCGTCATCCACTCCGGGATCTACTACGCGCCGGATTCGCTCCGGGCCCGGAACTGCCGGCGTGGGGTGGAGCTGCTGCTCCGCTTCTGCGACGAACACGGCGTCCCGTACTCGCTCTCGGGCAAGGTGATCGTCGCTACCGACGGCGCCGAACGGGATCGCCTCGGGGGACTGCTCCGGCGCGGCGAAACGAACGGGGTCCCCGGACTCCGGATGCTCGACAGGGCCGAGCTGCGGGAGATCGAGCCCCACGCCGAGGGCGTGGCGGCGCTTCACTCGCCGACTTCGGGGGTGGTGCGCTTTGGCGAGGTGGCGGCCACCCTCCGGCGCCTCTTCGAAGCTGGGGGCGGGCAGGTCCGGACCGGCGCCCGGGTCGTCGGGATCGCGCGCTCCGGCGGCGACGCTCGCGTCCTCACGACCGGGGGGGAGTTCACCTGCCGCCGCCTCGTCACCTGCGCCGGGCTCCAGTCCGACCGGGTGGCCCGGTTGGCGGGCGACGAACCCGAGATCCGGATCCTGCCCTTCCGCGGCGAGTACTACCGGGTGCGCCCCGGCCGCGCCGGACTGGTGCGCGGCCTCATCTACCCCACCCCGGACCCGCGCTTCCCGTTCCTGGGGGTGCACCTCCACCGGAATCTCGACGGAGTGGTGGACGCCGGCCCGAACGCGGTGCTCGCGCTCGCCCGCGAGGGGTACCGACGCCGCGACCTGAACCTCCGGGACCTCGTCGAGATGGCCCGCTATCCGGGATTCCGGCGGTTGGCGCTCCGTGAGTGGCGGGCGGGGGTGGACGAGATCCACCGGTCGCTCTCGAAGCGGGCGTTCACCCGGCGGCTGCAGCGGCTGGTGCCCGGGATCCGGGCTTCCGATCTGGTTGCCGCCCTGTCGGGGGTGCGGGCGATCGCCGTGCTTCCGGACGGCCGCATCGCGGACGACTTCCGCATCCTCCGGCGGGAGAACCGCACCCACGTCCTGAGCGCGCCCTCGCCGGCGGCGACCGCATCGCTCGCCATCGCCGAGCAGGTGGCGGCGCTCGTCGAGGAGGAGTGAGGGCCGGTTACGGCGCCATCGTTCTCAGGATGAACCGCGCCATGGTCTCCCTCAGGTGCAGGACCAGGTCCGGGTCCCGCACCCCGTGGCGCGACTTCGGATAGACCATCAGCTCGAAGGGCTTCCCGGCCTTTTGCAGGTCGTGGGTGAACTGGATCGTGTTCTGCAGGTGGACGTTGTCGTCCATCGTCCCGTGGATCAGCAGCAGCTCGCCATGGAGGTTGCCGGCCGCCCCGCGCACCGAACTCTTCCGGTATCCCTCGGGGTTCTCGTCCGGGGTGCTCATGTAACGCTCGGTGTACACGGAGTCGTAGTCGCGCCAGTCCACGACGCTCCCGCCGGCGATACCGGCCCGGAAGCGGTCGGACCCCGTGAGCGCGGTGAGCGTCATGTAACCCCCGAAGCTCCAGCCGTCCACGCCGATGCGCGACGCGTCCACGTACTCCTGGCCGCCGAGCCAGTCCACCGCCTCCACGAGGTCGGCGAGTTCCTGCTCGCCGAAGTTGCCGTAGACCGGCCAGGTGGACTCCACCCCCTTGCCGGAGGCGATCCGGTTGTCCACCACGAGGACCACGATCCCCTGCTGCGCGAGGTACTGGAACCACATGCCGCGGGTCCCCGGCCAGGCGTTCCGCACCTGGGGCGCGTGCGGGCCTCCGTAGACGTGCACCCACGCCGGGTAGGCGCGCGCGGGGTCGAAGCCGTGCGGCCGGACGATCATGGCCTCGAGCTCCGTCCCGTCCGCGGTGGGGATCCGGAAGAGCTCGGGCGGAGAGATCTCGAAGCGGGCGAGGTCCGGGACTTCGCCGCCCCCGAGGTCGCGCAGGACGGCGCCGTCGGCGGCCCGGCGCAGGGTCATCGCCGGGGGACTGTCGAGGTCGTGGGACACCGCCACGTAGTGGGGGACGCTCTTCCCCTCGGGAAAATTGGCCTGGTGGGTGCCCGGCGCTTCGCTCAGGCGCGTGACCCCGGACCCGTCGAGGGCGACCCGCAGGACGTCCGAGCCGAGCGAGGTCCGGTAGGTGCCCGAGGTGTAGGCGGCGCCGGCCCCCTCGTCCACTGCGTGGAGCCGCCGCACCTCGTAGCGCCCCTCGGTGAGGGGGCCGACGAGCGCCCCGTCCGCGTCGTAGCGGTAGAGGTGCTTGAACCCGGTGCGCTCGCTGAACCAGAGGAAGCCGCCGCCGGACAGGAAGTGCGGGAGGCCGTGCCCGTTGACCCACGGTCCGGCGTCCTCACGCAGGACGCGGCTGGATTCCCCGGTCCGCGCGTCTGCCCGGTGCAGGTCCAGGAAGGTCTGGGTCCGGTCCTGGATCTGGTACCAGACGTCTCCCGCCGGCGAGAACCCCACGTCCACGATGAGGGTCTCCTGGTTTCCGTAGCCGCCCGGGTTGATCCAGACGACGTCGCCGCCGGCGGCGGGAACGATGCCGAGGCGCACCTTCGGGTTCGGGTCGCCGGCCTTGGGATAGGGATAGACCTCCAGGTCGAGGTGGTAGGGGATGTGGTCCACAACCGTGAAGCGGGGGACATCGCGCTCGTCGCTCTGCAGGAACGCGATGCGGCTGCCGTCGGGACTCCACCAGTGGGCGTAGAAGTTGCCGCGCCCGTAGATCTCCTCCTGGTAGACCCAGTCGAGCTTGCCGTTCAGGAGGTCGGGCCCGCCCCCAGTGGTGAGCCGCAGCTCGGCGCCCTCGAGGTCGGTGACGTACAGGTCGTTGTCCCGGATGAAGGCGATGCGCCGTCCGTCCGGCGAGAAACGCGGCAGTTCCTCCGTCTCCGGCCCGCGGGTCAGCCTGCGAAGTTCGTTGTCCCCCGTCTTCCACGCGAAGAAGTCGGAGGCGAGGTTCAGGAGCAGCCGCTCTCCGCCGGTTGACATGGTCAGGGAGGCGGGCCGCGCCGCCGCCATCGCCTCTTCTTCCGGCAACGACAGCGTTTCCACGAGCGCAGCGGCCAGCGCGGCCGGGTCGTAGAGCGGTTGCGACGCGCCCGTCGCGGCCTCGACGACCTCCCAGGAGCGTTCGCCGCCCTCGCCGGAGCCGGTCAGATAGTGTGTTCCTCCCGGCATCCAGCGAACGCTCGGCAACTCGGGCGAGAACCGGAGCGCCTCCGGTCCGTACAGGTGACTCAGCTCGATGGGCTCGGTCTGGCCCACCGCTCCGGCGGGCAGCAGCACGGCAAGGGTGACGACGGAAAGGACTCGGACTCTCATGGACCGCGATTATCCGCCGTAGCCCGGGACCGCCGGTCTTCAGACCGGCACGTGCAGTGCTCTCACCGCGCACGGCGCGACTCCCCCCGTCCTTACGACGCGAACGCCTTGGAACGCCGGTCTCCAGACCGGCACCGCGGTGCTCCGCACCCCGCACGGCGTGACGGACCCGCATCCGCCGGGATGGCGCAACGGCTTGGAACGCCGGTCTCCAGACCGGCACCGCGGCGCACCGCGCCGCGCCCGGCACAACCCCCCCACGCCAACCCGGCCCCCCCCGCGGGGCGGCCAGAAAAGACGGAAACCGCCGGGACAGGT
>JAJDVI010000069.1 GCA_022826195.1 Acidobacteriota bacterium | reverse complement strand
GCAGCCCCCGCGGTGGGCGGGGACGCCCACGCTCGGCCGGACGGCCGCGCGGGGCGCGGGCGATCCGGACGGGCCGCGGGGTCCGGGTGCGAGCGGGACGCCGGGCGCGGGCGGAGCGGGGCAGCGCTCTCCGGAGCGATGTCCCGAAAGTCCAGCGGCCGATTCGGCCGTCCGCCGGTAGCCCCGGCTCGATGGCGATGAGCGGCGCAAGCGCGAACCGGGCGGAGCCGTCCGAGGCGAGATCCAGGATGTCCCCTTTCCAGCGCTCCCAGCCGATGAGGAAGTCCAGGGCGTCCTCATCGAGATCGGCGAGGGTGACCTCCAGAACGCGCGGCGTGTTGTCCGCGTCCTGGGCGGACGCCGCCGGCGCCAGCAGGAGGCCCCCAGCCAGCAAGACGAAACCCCGCATCTCAGGTGAATCGTACGCAATCCACGTGCCGACATGCGCACCGGCACGGCGACGCCGGCCCGGCGTTCTGCAATGATCGCTTCGCCCTTCCCCACCGCCGGCATGAGTGACGAGGCTGCTCGAACAACCTGGTACTGCCTGCGGCGCGGCGGCGCGGCGCGGCGTTCCGGCTGGATTCCGGAGGCTTCCCTGGACGATCTGCACCGGCGCGTCGGGGCCCGCCCCGAGGACTCGATCGAAGTCTCGATGGCGAGTGAGTTCCGCCCGGTGCTCCGCGAGCGGTTCTCCAAGGTGTTCTACAACCGGGTTCGCGGCCGCGTCGGGATGGAGATCACCTGCGGCGGCGAGACCGAGCGCCTGGCGCCGACCCGGATGATGGCCCGGAACCTGAGTTTCGCCCGCGCTCTCGAGAGGTTCTGCGAACGGCGGAACATCGCCCGGGAGGAGTTCGCGGCGCGGGGAGCCCTCCGCGCGTTCTCCGCGCGCCAGTTCCTTGTCTCCGGGGACGGGCGGCGGGTGACCGAGTTGTTCCGCGGATCGGTGCCCGTGCCGCCGAATCCGGCCCCCGGCGAGGACCGCGCCGGCGATCTGGCGGACGGCATCGGCCGGTGGATGTTGGCGAACACCGGATCCGACGGTTCCCTGCCCTACAAGTACTGGCCGAGCCGCGGCGAAGGGTCCCCGGCCGACAACGCCATTCGCCGTTTTCTCGCGTCGCTCGCGCTGGCGCGGCTCGGGGAACTCCGCGGCGACGCGGACCTCCGGGAGGCGGCCCGGCGCAATCTGCGTTTCAACCTGAAGCGTTACTTCCAGGGCCTTGGGGACGGGCGGGGCGCCATCGTCGAGGAGACCGGCGCGAAGCTGGGGGCGGCGGCGCTTGCGGGGCTGGCGATCCTCGAGAGCCCGGCCGGGGATGAGTTCCGGACGGAGCTCGGGATGCTGACGGCGGGGGTGAACTCCCTCGTGCATGAGGAACACGGGTTCCGGACGTTCTTTTTTCCGGCGGAGCGCGACGGCCAGAACTGGAACTTCTATTCGGGGGAGGCCCTGCTCTTCTGGGCGGAAGCCCTGCGGCGGAAGATCCAGGGGGCGCCGTCCCCGGAACAGTGCGAGAAGGCCTTTGCCCGCTGCCGCGACCGGCACCGGCGCGCCCGCAATCCCGCCTTCATCCCGTGGCACACCCAGGCCTGCTCCGCGCTCTTCGGGCAGACCGGGCAGCGCGCCTACGCCGACTTCACCTTCGAGATGAACGACTGGCTGCTGCCGATGCAGCAGGGGGAGGGTTTGCCGGAGGACCTGCGGGGGCGCTTCTTCGATCCGTTGCGGCCGGATTTCGGCCCGCCCCACGCGGCCTCGACCGGGGCCTACCTGGAGGGGCTCGCCGACGCGGCGGCGCTCGCGCGCGCGGTGGGTGACCGGGGGCGCGCCGCCGCCTACGCCCGCGCCATCGAACGCGGACTCCGGTCCCTGCGGCAGCTCCAGTTCCGCGGCGCCGAAGACGCGTTCTACGTCTCGAAGCGACGGCGGGTCATGGGCGCCCTTCGCGTCGAGGCCTACGACAACACGATCCGCCTCGACTCGGCGGCGCACGCGCTAGCCGCCGCAGTGAAGCTGCTGCGCGCCCGCGATCAGCCGGAGCCGGGGCGGGCGAAGTAGCCGCGCCCCGGCGGGGGCAGCACGTCGAAGATCAGGTGCACCCGCGGCTCGCCGGTCGGATTCCGCGCCTCGTGCCGGACCTTGTTGTCGAAGGTCCAGAGTTCGCCTTCCTGCATCACGACGGCGTCCTCGCCGCAGGTGAGCGGGCTGCCTCCCGGGCTCCTGAGGACCAGGTGGAAGCGGTCCCGGATCCGGTAGTAGTCGCCGCCGTCGCGATGCGGACGGACCCATCCGTGGGGTTGCAGCGCCACCAGCGTCGCCCGGCCGAGCTCTCCGTCGTGTAGCGACGCGATTTCCCGGCAGAAGGACACGGCCTCGGGAAACCGGGCCGCGGAACGCATGGTCCGCGTCTCGTGGACGTCGTTCGCGTTCTTCGCCCCCGGCGGCAGCGGTTTCCTGGCCGCCCGCAGGAAGATGTTCTGCGTGTCGCGCTGGCAGCGCACCTTGCGCTGGCGGCTGGTGTCCGCGAGCCACATTTCCGGCGCCGCGGCCAGTTCCGCAAGGAGCGGAGTCACGTCGAGGCCGGCTGCGATTCGCAGGAACCGGGACGCCGGGTTTCGCTCGGCGGGATGCGGCATGACGCGCGGGATGCGGGCGGATTCGTTGGGCCCCCGCTTCGCCGGCATCAACACGTCATCGCGAGTCGAGCGGGAGATTCCGGCCGGTCAATCGGCGTCGCCATCCCCGTCGCCGTCGCCGTCCCCATCGCCATCCCCGTCGCCGTCGCCGTCCCCATCGCCATCCCCGTCGCCATCTCCATCCCCGTCGCCATCTCCGTCGCCGTCTCCATCCCCATCCCCGTCGCCATCTCCGTCGCCGTCACCGTCCCCATCCCCGTCGCCATCCCCGTCGCCGTCGCCATCGCCGTCGCCGTCGCCGTCGCCATCTCCATCCCCGTCGCCGTCGCCGTCTCCATCCCCGTCGCCATCGCCGTCCCCGTCGCCGTCACCGTCCCCATCTCCGTCACCGTCGCCATCCCCGTCGCCGTCGCCGTCGCCATCTCCATCACCGTCGCCATCGCCATCGCCATCACCGTCGCCATCGCCATCCCCATCACCGTCGCCGTCACCGTCCCCATCGCCGTCACCGTCGCCATCCCCATCGCCGTCTCCATCCCCGTCGCCGTCTCCATCGCCATCGCCGTCCCCGTCCCCGTCGCCGCCGCCCGGCGTGGTGGCGGTCTCCACCGGAGCGTTGCTACGGATACTGGTCGGCGGGACCGCTTCGGCGCCACTCTGCTCCACAGGAGCAACCGGTCCCGGCGTCGTCGGAGTCAGCCCGTCCCGGCCCGGACCGCAACCGAAGAACCCCAACCCGACGACCAGCACCCACCGGAACGCCCTGGCGAGTTGCGCCAGCAGGTCGAACCGGTCCCCTCCCCTCTGGGCGTAGCGGTCGGTCTTCGCCAGCAACCAGACCATGACTGCTCGATGCTACGCCCGCACCACCCCGCATTGCCAACGCGATCCGGACACCGCACGCTTGGCGGAATGGGCCCGTGCCCCTTGGTACTCTTGGGCTCCCCTCGACGCTCCCTGGAGGCACCCGCATCATGCCCAACCGCGTTCCCGTTCCCTACGCCAGCCGGATCACCACCGTAGCCCTGGCCGCGCTGCTGGCGGCGCCGCTCGCGTTCGCCCAGGGCGGGACCGAGACCGCCCTCGAAGCGGAGTGGGCGCGTCTCGAGCCGCTGTCCGGAGGCGTGTTGGGGCTGGCGGCGGTGCACCTCGAGACCGGGCGGACCGCCTACCTCCATCCCGACGATCCCTTCCCGATGGCCAGCACCTACAAGGTCCCCATCGCCGTGGAAGTCCTCCGGCGCGTGGACGAGGGCGAGTTCGGCCTCGACCACATGATCGACCTCGAGCTGTCCGACCTCTCGCCGGGCAGCGGCACCCTCAGCCGGCTCTTCGACGATCCCGGCGTGTCGCTCTCCATCCTGAACCTGATGGAGCTGATGCTCCTGATCAGCGACAACTCGGCGACCGATCTCTGCCTCCGGGCCGCCGGCGGCGGGGAACGGGTGACGGCGCGGATGAAGGAGCTCGGCGTCGAGGGCGTCGTGGTCGCCCGCTCCACGGCGGACCTGATCACCGACTACGTGGGCGCCGAGGGACTCCCGCCGCGCGACGAGCGCACCCGCGCGACGTACACCGAGTACTACGGGAAGGTTTCGGACGAGGACCGCGCGGCGGCCCGGGACGGGTTCGAGGAAGACCCCCGCGACACCGCGACCCCGCGCGGGATGGCCGACCTGCTGGTCAAGATCTGGAACGGCGAGGGACTGTCGCAGTCAAGCAGGGATCTCCTGATCGACATCATGGAGCGCTGCGAGACGGGCGCCGGCCGACTGAAGGGCCGGCTGCCGGAGGGCACCGTGGTCGCCCACAAGACGGGCACCATCGGCCGCACCACGAACGACGTGGGGATCATCTACCTGCCGTCCGACGCCGGGCACGTGGTGATGGCCGCCTTCGTAAAGGAGTCGGACGACCCGGTGCCCGACCGCGAGCGGGCGATCGCGGAGGCGGCGCGCGCCGCGCACGACTACTTCCTGTTCGTGCGGTGAGGGGGTGGCCGGGGGCCTGGTTCGCTTCCGGCCGTCCCGGGAAAGGCCAAGAATCCTGATGAGTTAGCCAGTTTTAGCCATGTCTGGCTAATTTAGCCATCGATGGCTAATTCTGGCCAAGAGGGGCTTATCGGAGCATCCGATCAAGGTGTGGAGAACGGCGAACATACAGAGCCAGCCGGTATAACCGACACTTGGACGCGATGCTGACCGACACTTTGTCCGGGAGCCACGTCATTGAATAATCGGGATCTTTATAGGCACCGTCCGACAATAACCGACACTTGGACGCTCTATTAACCGACACTTGGACGCTAGAATGACCGGCAGATGGCCGCTCACCCTTCCTTCGTCCCCCGACTCCTGTCCACCGCGATCGAGAGGGATCTTTCCTACATGCCGGTGGTTGCTGTCATCGGCCCCCGGCAGAGCGGCAAGACCACGCTGGCCCGCCGCCTGGCGAGTGACCGCGCGTACATCAGCTTCGATGACGACCCGACGGTCCGCGCGGCCGCCATGGATCCGGGGCGCTTCGTGGCGGCCCTGCCCCGCCGGGTGACGCTGGACGAGATCCAGCGGGTTCCGCAACTCCTTCCCGCGATCAAGGATTCCGTCGATCGCGACCGCGAGCCAGGGCGTTTTCTGCTGACCGGGTCGGCGAACCTCCTGCTCCTGCCACGGGTCACCGAATCGCTCGCCGGGCGAATGGCGATCGCGGACCTGCAGCCGCTCACGGAGGCCGAGAAGGAGGGCCGTCCGGGCAAGTTCCTCCGGCTGCTGCTCGATGGCGCGATCCGCCCTCGGGTCGGCGGCGGCCCGGCCGACGCGGGCCCCAGCCTTGAAGAACGTCTCGTGGCGGGGGGCTACCCCTCCGTGCTCCCACTGACTCTCGCCACAACCCGGGCGTGGCATCGCCAGTACCTGCGGACCGTCATCGAACGCGACGTCCGGGACGTGGCCCGAATCCGGGACGCAGGCGAACTCGGACGGTTGCTGGCGCTCCTTGCGAATCGGAAGGGCCGGCTCTTCCGCGCCGCCAGCCTGGCGGGCGACGTGGATCTTCACCGCAGCACGGTGGAGCACTATCTGAGCGTTCTGGAACGGCTCTTCCTGGTTCGCCGCCTGCCGGCCTGGCACCGCAGCCCGGGCCGGCGCCTCATCCGTTCGCCGAAGGTGCACCTCGTGGACAGCGGCCTGGCCGCGACGCTTGCCGCGCTCACCGCCCCGGACCTCGCCGGAAACCGGGACCTGCTGGGGCACCTGCTGGAGTCCCTCGTCGTCCAGCAGTTGATCGCCCAGGCGGCCTGGACCGATCCCGATCTCGAGTTCTGGCACTACCGGGACAAGGACCAGGTGGAAGTGGACCTGGTGATGACCCGCGGCGCCCGCACCTGGGGTTTCGAGATCAAGGCCGGGTCGTCACCCTCACCCGGCGACGGCCGCGGCCTCGCCCGCCTCGCGGAGCGCTGCGGGAACGACTTCGCCGGAGGAATCCTCTTCCATACCGGTCCGGACATCCTGCCGCTCGGCGACGCGAGGATGCTCGCTGCGCCGGTCGCCGAACTCTGGCGTCGCTGAGCTGCCGTCCGACGGTCGCCCTCAGGCGCCGCGGATCTCCCGGAGCGCGCCGAGCAGCGCCTGGTGGTGCTCGGAGAGGCCGACCGAGATCCGGAGGAAGGTCGGGAGGCCCCAGCCGGCGCCGTCCTGGACGTAGATCCCGCGCCGGAAGAGTTCCCAGACCACCGGGAGGGCCTCGCTCCCGAGGTCCGTCATCAGGAAGGGCGCCCGGTGCGGCCAGGAGACAGCGCCCAGCTCCGTGAGTCCGGCGCGCAGCTCGGCGAGGCCGTCGTCAATGGTCTTTACGTACTGCTCGACGTGCTCGCGGTCGGCGAGCGCCGGCCCGCAGGCGATCGCCGCCGCGGTGTTGAGGCCGAAGTCGCCCCACCAGACGCCGGTCGCCTTCTCGAACATCGGACCCGACCCGATCACGTAGCCGACGCGGAGGCCCGCCATGCCGTACGCCTTGGAGAAGGTACGGGCCACGATCACCGGCCCGCCGGCGAGCGCCTGCGCGACGGCGTCTCCCGGGAGGAACTCGGCGTAGGCCTCGTCCACGATGAGGATCCCGCCGTCGGGGACCGCCTCGGCGAGCGAGGCGACCTCGTCGCCGGACACCGCGGCCCCCGTCGGGTTGTTGGGGTTCGCGAGGTAGACGATCCGGGTGTCGGGCCGGATGGCGGCGCGCATGGCCGCCACGTCGAGCGTTCCCTCCGGCCCCATCGGGGTGCGGATCACCTCGGCGCCGATCGAGGCCGCCACCCCGCCGCACCACCCATAGGTGATCTCGGGAAGGACGAGGCTCGTCGTGCCCGGCTTCAGGAAGCCCCAGGGGAGGAACTGGAGGAACTCGGTGGAGCCGCAGCCGACGAGGACGTTCTCGCGGCGCGCGCCGTGGTGCGCGGCGATCCGGTCACGGACCGTTTCGGGATAGTTGTAGCGGTGTCCGGCGGCGAGGCCGTCGGCGGCGATGGCGGCGAGCGCCTTCGGCGAGGGGCCGAGCGGGTTCTCGTTGAAGCCGATCCGGACGGCGTCCGCGGCGAAGCCGCCTTCCGGGAAGACGGGGACCGAATTCAGGGCGTCCGCCGCGCTTCCGGCCGGGGCGGGTTCGGGCGCCGCGTCCTGCGTTCCGGGAGCGGTGTCACATCCGGGGAGTGCGCCGGCCGTGGCGGCCCCCGCCGCGGTGGCCGCGACGGCCCTCAGGAAGGCGCGGCGGCTCGGGCCGAGGCCGGCGGGATAGCACTCGAAGCCGAGGGGTCGGGAGAGGGGGGAGAAGGGCGCGTGGGACATGGGGGCCTCCCGGGTGCGGCGTGCCGTGGAGAGGGTAAGGGCTGGCTCCGGGGCGGCGCCATCGGGAGGTATGGCCCAGCGCGCTCCGCCCGCCTGCGGCGGGCTGTGCCGGCTAAAGCCGGCGTTCCAAGCGGCGCCGTCAGGGCGGTGGAGCGTTGCGCCGTGCGCGGTGCGGAGCACCGCGCGTGCCGGTCTGGAGACCGGCGTTCCAGGCCTCAGCGTTCGCGTTCGGCGAGCTTTCTTTCGAGCTCGCGGAGGCGCTCTTCGGTTGCGGCGAGCCGCTCCTGGAGGGCCTCGTAGTCGAACTCGCTCATGCGTTCGCGGGCCGCCTCGATGGCTTCCCGCATGGCCTCCCTGGTTTCGGCGGTGATCGTGGAGGGAAGCTCGCGCAGCACCTCGAGGCCCTCGAGGTCGGGCATCTCGAAGTGGAACTCCTCGAGGTTCGGGCCATCCCCGCGGCCGAACCAGACGGCTCCCTCCCGCTCGGCGAGCGTGGCGGTCAGGGTCACCGGGGCCCCGTCGCGGATGACCTCCACCGAGACCTCCTCGTCCGCGTCGAACTGCGCCACCGAGCGCACCACGTCCCAGGAGTTCCCGGCCGGTTCGCCGGCGATACTGGTGATGACGTCACCCACCTCGAAACCGGCGGTGGCGGCGGGACTGTCTTCGGCCACGCGCGAGATCAGCGTCCCGGCGTCCTTCGGGGCGCCGTAGAACTCGCGCAGTTCTTCCGTGAGATCGATCAACTGGACTCCCAGGTAGCCGTGTCCCGACCGGCCCACGACCACGCGCGGCCTCACCGGGCCGCGGATCAGGATCTGGGGGGCGGGGGATTCCGCTGGGGCGGCGGCGAACGCCGGGGCCGGGGCGCGGACGGGCTGGGCCGGTTCCTGCGGCGCCGCGGCGGCGAGCGCCGGGACCGCGAGGGCGGCGGCAAGCGCGAGCGCGGCGGCGCGGAGGGATCTCGGGTTCACGGTCATCATCTTTTCTTCTCCTTGAACAGTGGGGTCAGCGGCGGGGGCGGGTCGAGGCGGGGACGACGAGGGAGGCGCCCGGCGGCCGGGCCGGACCGTCCAGGTAGGACTCGAGGTCGAGGAACAGGTCCACGTCCTCGTCGCCGCCGATCCGGAGGATGGGTCCTTCGGCGGAGTCGCCGCCGAGGCGGCGCATGGCGTCGAGTTCTTCGGCGAGCAGCCGGTATTCGCGGACGATCTCCTCGAACTCCTGGAGGTCGGGGTCCGCGGGGGCCGGCGCCTCCGCGATCACGGGCTCCCCGGTTCCGGCCCCGTTCCACACGGACCGGACCAGGAGTCCCGAGGCGACCAGCGCCGCCGCGGCCGCGGCGAGGAGCCAGGGGCGGAAGCGGCGGCGCCGCTCTTCGGCCCGCACCCGGGCCATGACGCCCTCGGCGAAGCCGGAGGGCGGCTCGGGGCGGGGGAGCGTGCGCAGCATCTCGCGCAGCTCGTCGTCGTTGGGTCTGCCAGCCATCAGGAAACTCCCTCGGTACAGCCTTCTTCGAACATGGGGGCGAGCAGCTCCCGCAGGCGCTGCCTGCCCCGGTGGGCGCGGGACTTCACCGTCCCCTCCTCTACGCCCAGCATCTCCGCGATCTCGCGGTAGGAGCGCCCCTCGACGTCACGGAGCAGCACCGCTTCCCGGAACACGAGCGGGAGGCGGGGCAGCGCGCTCTGGAGGGCGTCCCGCACCTCGGCCCGCCAGGTGGCCTCGTCGGGGCGGGCCTCCCGGCCGCGGACCGCGAGTTCCGTCGCGCCCGCCGGCGCTTCCTCGAGCGACAGGTGGGGCAGGCGCTGGTCGGGCCGGCGCTGGCGGCTCCGCACCAGGTTCGCGGCGATCCGGAACAGCCAGGATTCGAACCGGCCGGACTCCTGGTAGCGCGCGGCGGCGCGGTAGACCCGGACGAAGGTCTCCTGCGCCAGGTCGGCGGCGGCCGCCGGGTCCTCGACGAGGTTCAGGAAGTACCCGAAGAGCCGCCGCTCGTAGCGCCGGACCAGCGGCTCGAACGCGTCGAGGTCGCCCGCCTGGACCCGCGCCATCAGCGCGGCGTCGGAATCGAGCGCCGCCGCCCCCGGGCCGGAGGCGGCGAAGGGGATTGCCGGGTTGGCGGGGTTCAGAGCGGCGTCAGCCATGCGCTTCGAGAGGACAAAACGCACGGACGCACGATCCGTTCCCGGAGGGGGGCCGGTGGAAGTGAGTCCTCGCGGTCCGCGCCGTGAGGATGCGTGAGGTTGCGACGTGCGCGGCGCGGAGCGCCGCGGTGCCGGTCTGGAGACCGGCGTTCCAAGCCGGCGGTTCCGGCGGTGCGTCTATCCCGTCAGGGAGAGGCGAGGGTGGTCTGGTAGGCGACGCCGCCCCAGGCGAAGCGGATCATTCCGTCCCCGGCGGTGATCTCGAAGACGTTCCCGTCGCCGGAGGCCTCGGCCTCGTCGAGGGAGATCCGCGCCTGCTCCTGGTCCTCGATCTGGCCGTAGCCGCTGAGCATCGGCCAGGGCTCGGCGCGCATCGGCTCCGGCGCCTGGTCCCAGAGCTCGCCGAGCGCGATGCCCTGGTGCCGGTTCACGAGCAGGGACCAGCCGCCCGATTCCGGAACGTGGAGATAGAGGCTGTAGCGGCCCGCGGGCACCGTCTCGCCGCCGATCTTCACCGCCCCCGAGGTCTCCAGGATCGTGACCTGGTTCTCGCCGGCCCGCCACACGCGGTCCTCCGGCAGCATGTTGAGCAGGTCCGGAAGCATGCGGCCGCCGAGGTCGGGACGGCCGTAGTCGATCGAGACGGACGCGCCGCCGACGTCGGTGCTCGCCGCTCCGCGGGGAAGCGCGTCCTGGGCGGCGGCCGGGAGGGCGAGCGCCGCGGCGAGAAGGACGGCGAGAAGGGGAATTCGGGTCATCAGGCAACTCCTTGTTGGGGGAAGACCGGAAACCTAGCAGCCCGGCTGCTGGCAGCCGCTAGCCATGCAGCATCGCGTAGACGACGAGGCCGGTGAGCGATGCGTAGAGCCAGACCGGGACCGTGACCCGCGCCCAACGCCGGTGGAAGGCGAACCGGCGGGTCGCGGCGAACGAGACGGTGGTCAGGATGAGCGGCACGGAGACGGCAGACGACAGGATGTGGGTGATCAGGAAGAAGAAGTAGACGGGGCGCAGCACCCCGGCGCCCGGGTACGGGGTGTCCCCCTGGAAGTGGTGGTAGGTGAGGTAGCCGGCGAGGAAGAGCGCCGCGGAGACGAGCGCCGCGATCTGGAAGGCGACGTGCAGCCGGCGCCGTCCGGCCCGGATCGAGACCACCCCCAGGGCGATGAGCGAGGTGGTGGTGGCGTTGAAGGCGGCGTTCACCGCCGGGAGCGCCGCCGTCCACTCGGGGACCGAGGCGGCCGTCGGCCGGAGGTAGAGCTGCCAGATGATGAACGCGAAGACCGCTCCGCCGGCCGCGAAGGCGGTGCGGACGATGCGGCGGACGGAGTCGCGGTCGGCGTCGGGCACGGGCTGAAGGAGGATAGTTTCTCGCTCTCGCCGGTCAATCGCGGCGGCTCGTGACACCCGGAATGTTCACGAGGCGCAGGCCGTCCCAATTGAGGGACAATGACCGCATTGGGGAGGCGTCGCGACCCCGGCCCGATCGTGGGCCGGAGTTCGCCGACGCAGCCGGTCCCCAGCACGGGAGGTCAGGATGCTGGAAGAAAGCGCCACAGCCGAACGCGGGGGTTGGCGCGGCACCCTGCAGATCGTCGTCATCGTCGTTGGCGTGCTCGTGGCCATCTGGTTCGCCCGCGCTCCGCAGGGACAGGCGCACACGGACGACCTGAGGCTCGGCGAGCCGGGGGTCCCGACCGTCACCGTCATCCGGCCGGCAGCGAGTGAGGCGGCCCAGAGCGTCCGCACCACCGGCGCGGTCACGATCCTGGACGGGGTGCGGCTGTTCAGCCACAACCACGGCGAAGTGGTGTACGTGGCTCCCGCGCTCCGCAACGGCGGCTCCTTCGCGGCGGGGGAGACGCTGGTCCGGCTCGATCAACGCGACGCCACGAACCGCCTCGAGGCGGCCCGGGCGCGCGTCCGCTACGCCGAGGCGCGCCTGCTGCGGCAGGAACACAAGGCGGAAGCCGCCATCGCCGAGTTCCAGCGGGACCATCCCGGAGAGGAGCCGCCGCCGCTCGTCGCCCGGACGGCAAAGATCGCCGAGAAACAGGCTGACCTCGACCGCGCGGTCAAGGGGGTGGAGCAGGCGGAGATCGTCCTCTCCCGCACCGAGATCTCGGTTCCCTTCGACGGGCAGGTCGCCGGCGCCCGGGCCACGGTCGGCCAGGTCGTGGGACGGGATACGCCGCTCGGACTCGTGTACCAGAACGGAGCGCTCCAGGTGGAGGCCCAGATCTCCCAGGAAGAGCTGGCCAGCCTCGAGCCGATCGTCGGCCGCCGCGCCACGGTGCGCGCCGGAGGACGGGAGTTCGCCGCGTCGGTGGACCGGGTCGCGGCCGTCGTGGATCGGGAGAGCCGGCTCGTCACCCTGTTCCTCGCGTTTCGCGGGAACGCCCGCAACCTTCCCCGGCCCGGCACGTTCGCCATCGTCGGCCTCGGAGGGCCCGTCCTCTCGGACGTCTTCGCGCTTCCCGAGGCCGCCGAACAGCCCGGCGGGAATGTCTGGGTGGTGGACGGCGGCGCCCTGCGGTCCGTCACCCCCACCACGCTCGGGAGGACCGAAGCGGGCTGGCTGGTCGAAGCGTTCGATCCCCGGCAGGGCGTCGTGGTGGGCCGGGTCGTCGGAGCGCGGCCCGGACTCGCCGTCCGGGTCGCCGAGTAGGCGCGCCGACCCGAGGTCAGCGGGATGGACACCATGAACCAACAGGGCGACGAGCGAACGCCCCCCTCCGGATCCCGTCCGGACGCCCCCCGGGGACCGGTCGCCTGGTTCGCGGGGAACCACGTCGCCGCCAACCTCCTCATGCTGCTGCTGCTCGGCGGCGGCCTGTTCGCCGCCTCCCGGCTCACCGTCGAGCGCGCGCCGCACTATGACCCGCGCTCGATCACGGTCGCGGTGCCCTTCCGGGGCGCGACCCCGGCGGAGGTAGAGGCGGACGTCACCGCACGGATCGAGGAGGCGGTCTCCGGCATCGTCGGCGTGGAGCGCGTGATCGCGACCTCGAGCGAAGGGCGGAGCCAGGTCACGCTGGAACTGAAGCCCTTCGCGGACGCCGTGGACGTGCTGAACGCCACCCGGACGGCGGTGGAGCGCATCGAGAACTTCCCGCCGGCGCGGGCCGATCAACCCGAAATCGTGCGGACCGAAGTGATCCGGTCGGTCCTGACCTTTGCGTTGGCCTCGACGGACCTCGACGAGGACGGGCTGCGCGGAGCCGGCGAGGCGCTCCGGGCGGACCTCCTCGCGCTGCCCTCGGTGTCCTTCGTGTCCCTGGCCGGGGTGCGCGACCGCGAGATCCAGATCGAGCTGAGCGAGGAGGCCCTGAGGCGCTACGGACTCACGATCGACGAAGTGGTGCGCCGCATTCGCGGGTCGTCCGTGAACGCGACCGGGGGCGAGGTGCGGACGGATGCGGGCGACGTGGTCATCAGCACCCTCGCGAAACGCGAGACCGCGGACGAGTTCCGGGACATCGTCCTGCTCGCCCGCCCGGACGGCTCGCTCGTGCGGACCCGGGACGTGGCGACGGTTCGGGACGGCTTCGACGAAGCGGAGGTGTCCGCCAGGATCGACGGCCGGCCGGCCGTGTTCGTTCGCGTTCATGCGGGGGCGGGACAGCCCCCCCAGGAGGTCGCGGGAGAGGTCAAGGGTTTCCTCGACGGCTATGCCCCGCCGTCCGGCGCAGACATCGCGCTGTGGGACGACGAGACCCGGATCATCGACTTCCGGCTTTCCCGGATGGCCCGCAACGGGCTCTTCGGCGCCGTTCTCGTTTTCGTCGCGCTGCTGCTGATCTTCGACCTGCGGATGTCGCTCTGGGTCGCGGTGGGTATCCCCGTGTCCTTTGTGGGCTCATTCCTGCTGTTCGACGCCTTCGGTCTCACCCTCAACGTTCTCACCGTGTTCGCCTTCTTCGTGGTGACCGGCATCGTGGTGGACGATGCGATCGTGGTGGGCGAGGCCATCGCCAGACAGCGGGAGCGGGGGCACCGCGGCGCGGCGGCGTCGATTGCCGGGGTGCGGTCGGTCGGCGGGCCGGTGATCGTGGGAGGACTCACCACCATGGTGGCCTTCGCGGCCCTGCTCCCGCTCGAGGGCGCGTTGGGACAGATGTTCCGCGTGGTGCCGATCGCGGTCATCCTGGTCCTGCTGTTTTCGCTGGTCGAGGCCTTCTTCGTCCTTCCCGGACATCTCGCGGGAGACCGGCGCTGGAGTCTCTCGCCCCTCGCCCAGATCCAGGCACGGACCCGCGCCGGGTTCGACGAGCTCATTCAGGGAAAGCTGGTGCGGGCCATCGCCCGGGCAGTGCGCGCGCCGTTCGTGGTGATCGCCGCGGTGGCCGGGGCGGTGGTGCTGGCGCTGATGCTCGTCGTCGTCGAGGCGGTTCCCATCAATCCGTTCCCCGCCAGCCTGGGCTCCGACCGCCTGGCGGCGGAAATCACCATGCCCGCGGGAACCCCGGTCCGGACCACCGCAGCGGCGGCGGAACAGCTCGCCGGAGCGGCTCGCGCCGCGGATCAGGCGGTCGGCGGTGGCCAGCTCGAATCCATCGCGGTGCTCGTCGGCCAGCGGCTGCCCCGGCAGGCGATGGTGGGGACCCGGAACTACCCGAAAGGGACGCACCTGGCCACCGTGGAGGTCAGGTTCGCTCCGTCGCCGCGCCCCCTGGATGAACTGGACTTCCTGAGGCTGTGGCGGGACCGGCTGGGAGAGATCCAGGGCGCGGAGCGGGTCCACTTCGTGACCAGCGCGGACATGTTCTCTCCGAGCGTGTCCTACACCCTGGCGCACGACGATCTGGAGGTCGTCGCCCGGGCGGTGGACGAGTTGCGGGATGCCGCCCTGGACATCGGGGCCGTGCGGGAGGTCCACGACACACTCGCTCCCGGAGCCCGGCGGTACGACATCCAGTTGAGCGAGGCCGGTTTCATGGCCGGACTGACCCCCCGGCGTCTCGCCAACCAGCTCCGGGACGCATTCTTCGGCGCCGAGGCCCAGCGAATCCAGCGCGGGCCGGACGAAATCCGGGTCGTCGTCCGCTATCCGGCGGAACGCCGCCGCAGTCTGCGGGACCTGCTGGACGAGCGCATCTCCCTGGGCCCGGGAAAGGACGCGCCCCTGTCCACGGTCGCGCGGATCACCGAGATCCAGGACTACGCCACGCTGACGCGGCTCGACGGGCGTCGCACCGCCACCGTAACCGCCTACTTCGACCCGGAGGTCGCGGCCGGCCTCCGGCTACAGCGCGCCGTGAGCGGGGAGATCCTCCCGGCACTCGTCGAGCGCCACCCGGGGCTCGAGGTCCACGCGGCCGGATCGACCCGCCAGAGCAGGCTTACCGCCGGGACGCTCGCCTGGACGTTCCCGCTCGCCATGCTCGCGGTCTTCGGGCTGCTGGCCTCCCAGATGCGCAACCTGGCGCAGCCCTTCCTGGCGCTCGCCGGCCTGCCGATGGCCGGCGTGGGCGCCGTGCTGGGGCATTTCGTGCTCGGCTACGAACTGAACTACGTCTCCCTCTTCGGCCTGGTCGCCGTCTCCGGGGTCGTGGTGAACGACACGCTGCTCCTGATGGACCGGTACAACGGAATGCGGCGGGAGAACCCGGACTTCCCGGTCATCGCCGCGATCTCCGCCGCCGCCCGGGATCGCGCGCGTCCCATCGTGATCACGAGCGCCACCACGATCGTCGGTCTCCTGCCGCTGCTCTACGACAAGAGCGAGACCGTGCAGTACACCGTTCCGATGATCATCAGCCTCACGGCGGGACTCGCCTTCGCGAGCATCGGGCTCCTGTTCTTCATTCCGGCGGTGCTGATCGTCGCCGAGATGCTCAAGCTGGACTCCGGCGGCGCGGGTTGACCGGGGCGTGATTCCCGTCACGGTCCGCCGCCGCCCGATCCGGTAGCGCCCGGTGCCGGGGGACCCCTCGTCCGCCGCGCCGGCCGGCGGGGCTCCTTCGCGGGGAGTGATCGCCTGGTTCGTCAGGAACCGGGTGGCGGCGAACCTCCTCCTGTTCGCGATCTCGCTGGCCGGCATCCTCACGATCCGCGGCGTCCCGCAGGAACTGGTCCCGGAGACGAGCCCCTCGATCCTCACCGTCAGGACCGTCTGGCCGGGCTCCGGCGCCTCGGTCATCGAAACGAGCGTCCTGTCGCCCATGGAGGAAGCGCTGCGGGACGTCGGGGGGATCCGGGAGATCTCCGGAACGGCGCGCGACGGGGTCGGCACCCTCACCGTCGAGCTGGAGTACTGGGCCGACTTCCAGAACGTCAGCGACGAGGTTCGGGAACGCGTCGAATCGATCACCAGCCTGCCGGCCGACGCCGAGGACCCCGTCATCACGGAGAGTTCCGCGCGGCGCCTGCTGCTGCGGATCGCGGTGCACGGGCAGGCCGACGAGCGGGCGCTGACCGAGGCGGCGCACCGGGTCCGGGAGGACCTCTCCCGCGTTCCGGGCGTCGCGGCGGTGGAGACGGCCAGCGGCCGGGATTACGAGATTGCCGTCGAAGTGTCGGAGGACCTCCTGTCCCGCTTCGGACTCACCTTCGACCAGGTCGCGGCGGCGATCCGCCGCACCTCGACGGACATCCCGGCCGGCGCGGTCCGGACCGGGGTCAGCGAAGTACGGCTCCGGACCGAAGCGGAAGCGGGGAGCGCGGAGGCGTTCGCCCGGATTCCGCTCATCGCCACCCCGGGCGGCGGCGTCGTCACGCTCGGGGACGTGGCCACGGTGACCGACGGCTTCACCGACGTCCAGCGGGCCGCGCGGATGAACGGGGAGCCGGCGGTGTTCCTCGAGGTCATGCTGGCCCCGGACGCGCGGCTGCTCGAGACGGTGACGGCGGTCCAGGCGCAGGTCCGGGAGACCTCCCGGCGCCTGCCGGCCGCGCTCACCCTCACTCCCTGGGCCGACGCCTGGCGGCTCTTCGACAGCCGCATGGAAGTCCTCGTCCGGAACGGTCTGCAGGGTCTGGCGCTCATCTTTCTCGTCCTCTTCTTCACGCTCTCCACCCGCGTCGCGGTCTGGACCGCGGCGGGGCTGCCGGTGGCGTTCTTCGGCGCCTTCCTGCTGATGCCGGGACTCGGCGTGACGCTGAACATGGTGAGCATGTTCGGCTTCATCGTCACGCTCGGCATCGTGGTGGACGACGCCATCGTGGTCGGCGAGAACGTGCACCGGCACATCGCCACGCGACGGACGGGAGCTTCGGAAGCGGCGATCCGCGGCGTCCGGCAGGTCCTCTTTCCGGCGTCGTTCGGAGTGTTGACCACCATGGCGGCGTTCTCGCCGCTCCTCGGGCTTCCCGGCGTCTGGGGCGAGCTCATGGGGACGCTTCCCCGCATCGTGATCCCGGTGCTCGCGTTCTCGATGCTGGACGCCGCCTGGATCCTGCCCCACCACCTGGCCCACGGCGGGCTCGCCGTTCGCCCGAGCCGGCGCCTCGCCCGCATCCGGGGCCGGATCCAGGCGGCGCTCGACTGGACCGTGGAATCGCTCTACCGGCCCGCGCTCCGCTGGTCCATCGACAACCCGGCGGCGACCCTGGCCCTCGGCGTGGTGTCGCTCGCGCTGGCGCTCGGTCTCGTGCGCGGCCGCTGGATCCCGGTGGAGCCGGCGCCGCCCTTCGACTCCGACGCGGTGCGGGTCCAGGTCTCGCTGCCGCCGGGCTCGACCGCCGCGGCGACGGCGGAAGTGGTGGAAGAACTCGAGGCCGCGATCCAGCGCGTGCGGCGGGACTTCGAGGCCGAACACGGCGTCGATCCCCACCGGAACCTCGCCGCGCTGGTGGGGCAGCGGTTTCCGGTGGGGGTCGGTGGCGAGCTCGGCGGAGCGGAGGTCGGCGCGGACGCCCGGATCGGCCAGCTCATCTGGGAACTGGCCCCCGCGGAGGAACGGGCCGAGGTCCCGCCCCGCCGGATCGCCGACCGGCTGCGCGCGCTCGCCGGCTCCCTCCCGCACGGAGGCCAGGCCACCGTGCTCACCTCGGTCATCGGGCAGGGCGGCGACCTGTCGATCCGGATTCGCGGGGACGCGCCCGGGGAACTCCGCGCGGGAGCGGCGGCGCTCGCGGCGCTGATCCGGGAGTTCCCGGGGGTCATCTCGGTTTCGGACGACCTCGAGGCCGAGGCTCCCGAACTCGTCGCCCGGGTCCGGCCCGGGGGCCCGGCGACGGGGATCGGCGCCGCGGACTTCGGCAGGCAGTTGCGGCAGGCGTTTTACGGCGAGGAGATCCAGCGCATCCAGCGGGGGCGCGACGAGCTCCGGGTGCTCCTGCGCTACCCGGAGTCGAGCCGGCGGAGCCTCGACGCCGTCACCAGGATGCGGGTGCGGCGCCCGGACGGCGAGGCGGTCGCGATCGGCCAGGTGGCGGAGATCTCGCAGGAGCGCGGCCCGTCGGTCATTCGCTGGCTGGACGATCAGCGCACCGTCACGGTCAGCGCGAGCGTGGATCCGGACCGGGCCTCGCCCGGCGAACTGATCGCCGAAGCCGGGACCCGGATGATCCCCGCCGTGCGGGAGCGCTTTCCCGAGCTCGGGTTCGAAGTCGTGGGGAGCGCCGGCGATCAGCAGGAGACCACGGCGGCGCTCCGCCGCCACCTGGTCCTGGCCCTGATCCTCGTGTACGTCCTGCTCGCCGTCCCGCTGTCGTCGTGGGTCCAGCCCTTCGTGATCATGGCGGCGGTGCCCTTCGGGCTCGCGGGGGCCGTCTTCGGTCACCAGGTCGTGGGTCTGCCGCTGTCCCTGACCAGCCTCATCGGGATGGTGCCGCTCACCGGGATCGTGGTGAACGACGCCCTGGTGCTCCTCGACTTCATCAACCGGAGCCGCGCCGGCGGGGCGTCGGTCCGGGAAGCGGCGCTCGCCGCCGGACCGCTCCGTTTCCGGCCCGTCATCCTCACTTCGGTGACCACCTGCGGGGGACTGGCGCCCCTGATGATCGAGGGGAGCGTGCAGGCGCAGGCGCTCATCCCGATGGCGGTCTCGCTCTCGTTCGGGGTAGCGTTCGCCACGCTCGTCACCCTGCTGCTGGTGCCCGCGATCTATCGCCTGACGGCGGGGACGGGGTCCGGCGGACAGCCGGGGCTCCCGGCAGCCGCGCACCCGGCCGCCGGCGGCGATCGGGTCAATTCGCAGTGATGAGCACTCGATCTCCACAATGTTTCGAGGAGGAACTCATGGAACAACAACGCAGCCAGGTCGGAGCCCGGTGGGCGCTCACGGCCGCCCTGCCGCTTCTGGTCATCGGTTCGGCGATCCCGGCGCCCGGCGCGGTCCCGCCCGGCGATGACGATCCGCAGGAGCAACAACAGCAGCAGGCCGAAGAAGGCGAAACGGAAGACACCGGGGAACAGCCGATCGCGGCGCGCTTCACCGACCAGGTGGTGGTGTCGGCGTCCCGGGTCGAACAGGAGATCGTGAACGCGCCCGCCGCGGTGACGGTCATCGGCAGCGAACAACTGGAGGCCCAGGCCGGCGCGGACTATTCGCAGATGCTCCGTCAGGCGCCGGGGGTGAACGTGACCCGGATGACGAACTCCTCGTACACCGTGACCAGCCGCTCCTCCTCCATCACCGGGGCCCGCCACCAGCTCGTCATGGTGGACGGCAGGCCGGTGCACCAGGAGTACGGGGGCGTCGCCTGGAGCATGCTGTCGGGGGACCTGGACGGCCTGGAGCGGATCGAGGTCGTGAACGGCCCCGCCTCGGCGGTCTGGGGCGCGAACGCCATGACCGGGGTGATCAACATGATCACGAAGGCGCCGCGCGACGCCGCGGGCACGACGCTCGATCTCCGGTTCGGCACGTTCGACCGGAACGTCACCGGAAACCCCATGGACGCCGGAAACTCCTTCTCCGGCGCCCTGAGCCACGCCCAGGCGGTGAGCGACACCTTCGCCTACCGGGTCAGCGTCGGCTTCAGCCGTTCGGACGCGTTCGGCCGCCCGGTCGGCGAAGTCCCGAACGACACGGGAACGCCCTACCCGGCGATCGAGGGACTGGAGTCCCGGACCCCGAAGGTGGACTTCCGGGCGGACTGGGACACCCCCGGGGACACCAAAGTGGTGCTGTCCGGCGGCTACGGCGGGAACCAGGGCGTCTTCTACACCGCGCTCGGCCCCTTCGGCTTCGAGCCGGGCTCCCGGATCGCCTGGGGACGGGTGCAGTACCAGCGGGACGCCCTGGAGATCGGGGCCTTCGTGAACTCCTCCCGCATGGACATCCAGTCGCTCCTGGTGCGCAGCATGCCCGATCAGCTCCTGACCGGGCACAGCGACCAGGACACCTACGACCTCAGCGTCAAGGACACCCGGGTTCTCGGTGGCCGCCACGTCCTCTCCTACGGCGGGAACCTGCGGCTGATCAAGGTGGACATGGGGATCGCCCCCGCCGCGGAGGACCGGAACGAACAGGGGTTCTACCTGAACGACGAGATCTTCCTCGGGGACCGCTGGCGCTGGATCGCCGGCGTCCGCGCGGACCGGGTGAGCGTCCTCGACGAGTTCGTCCTCTCGCCGCGCACCACGCTCATCTTCAAGCCCGCGCCCGACCAGGCCTTCCGGGTGTCCTACAACCAGGCGTTCCGCTCCCCGTCGCTCCGCAGTTCCTACGCGGATTTCGGGGTGGGGAACGGGCTCCGTTTCGACCTCACCCCCTTCATCCGGAGCCTCCCGGGCGGCAACCGGATTCCGGAGGGGTTGCTCCCGGAGCCGGTCGGCTTCTTCAGCCCGCTCCACTTCGCCGGCAACCAGGAGCTGCTCGCGGAGCGCCTCTTCGCCTACGAGGCGGGGTGGGCCGGCGCCCTGAACGACTGGATCGGCGCGAGCGCGTCCGTGTACGTCAACGAACGCCGGGACGTCATCGACTCCACCGTGACCGGCCACTGGTCCACCGCGAACCCGCCGCCCGGCTGGAACCGCGCCTTCGCCGGGGTCCAGCAGTTCATCGCGGGGTACGCGCGGCGCCTCCCTCCCGGGACGCTGCCGCGGCCGGTCGCCGCCATCGCCGTGAACCCGGCGGTGCTGGTGGACATCCTGGGCGCGACGACCGGTCTCGAGCTTCCCTCGGCGCTCGGCTGGGTGAACCGCGAGTCCATCCGTGACTCCGGGTTCGAAGTGGGGCTGAACGGCCGCCGCGGCGGCGTGGGGGGGTACGTCAACTACTCGTGGCAGTCCGAGCCCGAGGCGAAGGGATTCGACGGCGAACCCATCAGCATTCCGGCCGCGCACCGGCTGAACGCCGGGTTCGACGCCACCTCCGGCCCGTGGACCGTCGCGGCCTCGCTGAACTACAGCGACCGCTCCTACTGGGCCGACGTGCTGAACGAGCGGTTCCACGGCTGGACGGAGGCGTTCACCACGGTGAACGCGAACGTGCGCGTGCGTCTGTTCGACGGCCGCATCCAGCCGTCCGTCCAGGTGCTCAACCTGCTGAACCAGGAAATCCAGAACCACATCTTCGGCGACGTCCTCCGCCGGCAGGTCACGGGCCAGATCCGCTACCGGTTCTGAAGCGCGTACGGCCTGGAACGCCGGTCTCCAGACCGGCACCGCGGTGC
>JAJDVI010000044.1 GCA_022826195.1 Acidobacteriota bacterium | reverse complement strand
CCTGATCGTCATCCGTAAATCCTTGCTGAGCGCCACGCCGGTTCCCCCGTTACGAGAACCGCAGACTCTCCCAACGACTCACACCCCTGACAAAGTGGGTGTCGTTTAAGACCGATCCTTACCTGTCGTTTGACAACCGGCACCGCGGCGCTCCGCGCCGCGCACGACGTAACCCCCAACCTCCCTCACGACGCGTACGGCGTGGAACGCCGGCTTCAGCCGGCACAGCCCGCCGCAGGCGGGCGGCGGGAAGGACTCCACCCGCCGGGGCGGCCCCGATCAGCTCTCAGTCGCCGAAGCCCGCAGGAACCGGAACCCCAGCCACCCCATGAACAGGTCCCACAGGACGTGGCACACCACCGCCGGCCAGACGGAACCGGTCTCGATCACCACGAATCCCCACGCCAGGGCCCCCGCCGCGGCCCCGGCGACACCGCGCCATCCCTGCGCGGCGTGAGCGGCCCCGAAGAAGAGCGCCGGTAGTCCGACCGCGAGCGCGGCCCCTTCCCATCCGGGGCCGAACCAGGCGCGGAGCACGGCGATCATGAACCCGCGATAGACGATCTCCTCGCAAATCCCGGCGCTGAGGGCCAGGACCGAGTAGCTCCGGAACTCCGCCCCCGACACCGGAATGTAGGGGTTCTGAGTCCGCCATCGCTCCCGGGTGCCGGAGATCCGGGAAGGGGCCGTCTGCCTCGCGGTATCCGCGCCCAGCCAGACGAGGAGGGCGACGGCGGCGCCGGCCGCCGGCCAGGTCCAGCGGGGCGCCGCCAGTCCCAGCGAGGCCCAATCGCGCCCCGCGAGAGCCCACCAGGCCAGGGTCCCCACCGCGAGCACCCACAACATCACGCTCCCGCGCCGGTAGATGGAGCGCTTCTCGGCCGCCGTCAGCTCCGCCGGCGGCGCCTCTCGCGCCTCGCGGACGGCGAGGGCGCCCGACCAGGCCGAGACGCCCGAAACCAGGATCAGGACGCCCAGCCAGACGGCGTCCACGAAGGAAACATGAAACATCTGCATAAAGTATCTAATACTGATATATTGTGTAGATGACACGAGCCGTGCAGTCACGCCGGGCCGGCAGCGTGATTGTCGATCTTGCAGCCAAAGGTCGATATCACTTCACGGCGGCGGAGATGCGCAGGTCGCTCGGCGTTTCGCCAGCGGCGGCCAGACTCGCTCTCAGTCGGCTGGCAAGGAAAGGGTTGATCGCGAGTCCCGCGCGTGGGTTCTACGTGATTGTGCCCCCCGAGTACCGGCGACTCGGCTGCCTGCCGGCCGAGCAGTTCCTCCCCGCGTTGATGGCGCATCTCGATCGGCGCTACTACGCCGCGCTCCTGTCGGCATCCCAGTTCCACGGCGCCGCTCATCACCGTCCGCAAACCTTCCAGGCGGCATTGGCCGGTTATCGCCGGCCGATCTCCTGCGGCAGAGTCGCAGTTTCCTTCGTCACCCGCGCGCGCCTCGCCGAGGTTCCCACGCAGAGCTTCAACACACCGCGTGGGGCGATCCGCGTATCGAGCCTCGAGGCCACCGCCGTTGATCTGGTTGGCTACCAAAAACGCGTCGGCGGACTGTCGCAGGCGGCGACGGTCATCGCGGAACTCGCCGAGGACATTCAGCCGGATCGGCTCGCCGCGGCGGCACGGACGGCCCCGGTTTCGTGGGCGCAGCGCCTCGGTTACCTGCTCGACCTCGTTGGCGCAGCCGACAAGACCTCGTCCCTCCGGCGGGACGTGCGCCAGCGGGCGCGCGAGGCCGTGCTGCTCGTGCCGGGCAGCTCCGACGCAGGCAGAGCCCGGCGTGACCAGCGGTGGCAGCTGCGCATCAACGCCGAAGTCGAGGTGGAGACGTGATCCCGCGCGACTACATCACCGAGTGGCGAGCCCGGGCACCCTGGGTCCAGGACGCTCAGGTCGAGCAGGACCTCGTCGTCGCCCGGGCTCTGATCGCACTCTTCTCCCAGGCGGCGGTGGCCCGCGAGCTGGCGTTCCGCGGCGGGACTGCGCTCTACAAGCTCTATCTGACGCCACTTGCGCGCTACTCGGAGGACATCGATCTGGTGCAGACCAACCCCGGACCGATCGGTCCGGTCATGGACGGGGTCCGGGAGGCTCTGGATCCCTGGCTCGGCAAACCGAAGTGGAAGCAGACCGAGGCTCGCGTCACCTTCATCTACCGCTTCGCATCGGAGGATGCGCCGCCCTTGCGGCTACGCCTGAAGGTCGAGATCGCCTCGCGCGGGCACTATTCCGTGTTCGGGCTCGTGAGAATCCCGTTCACCGTAGCGTCGCGCTGGTTCAGCGGAACCGCCGATATCGTGACCTACGAACTCGACGAACTGCTAGCCACCAAGCTGCGGGCGCTCTACCAGCGCCGGAAGGGCCGGGACCTGTTCGATCTCGCCACCGCGCTCGACCGAGGCGCCGTCAACCCCACCCGCGTCGCGGAGGCATTCGCGGAACACATGGCGCGCACCGATGGTCCCGTCAGGCGCGCGACGTTCGAACGAAACCTCGCGGCCAAGGTTCGCGACCCGCAGTTCGCCGCCGACATCGGTCCCCTGCTCGCGCACGGCTACTCGTGGGATCTGGAAGCGGCGGCGCGGGAAGTCAGGACCCGGCTCATCTCGCACCTGCCGGGCGCTCCCGGGAGGCGCCAGAAGTAACGGGGACGCGCCTTAGGCCAGGCGTCGGCTCCTACTGCGGCTCTCCCAGGTTCACCGGCTCCGGATCCACCAGCTTCACAGCCCACAGCCCCGAGTGGTGGTCGGCGACGAAGATGTGGCCCTTGTAGGGCTGCGGTCCCCAGACCATCGGCGCGTTGGGGATGAAGCTCTCGGGATCCTGCGGCCAGAAGACCGCGATCTCCCGTCCCTGGCGGTAGAGGTCGCCGCGCAGCTCGCCCGAGATGTCCACGACCCGCAGGCCTCCGTTGTAGTAGCCGATGTAAAGGATGTCGTCCTCGACCCAGAGGTTGTGGGTCCCGGCCTCGGGCACCTGGTAGCGCGCCACCTCGCGGGCGTCCTCCCACTCGTCCCACTCATAAATATGGATCCAGCCGGCCGCCCGGTCGGGAGTGTCCGGCTCGCCGATCGTCTGGTAGGGGAACGCCTCGTCCCCGCCGATCATCAGGAACTTGCCGGTGGACTGGCTCCGGTACGGGTAGGCGGCGTGGTTCCAGCCGCTCGGGTAACGGGTTCGTCCCAGCTCGACCGGGTTGTTCGGCGCGCCTCCCATCCCGCCGCCGCCGACGTCCACCGCGACGATCCCGTCGTCCCAGTTGGACGAGTAGGCGATCCCGTCCACCACCCACACGTCGTGGATGGAGTGGCCGGGGGTGTCCAGCTCGAAACGTCCGACCCGGTAGGGGTTCGTCGGGTCCTCCGCGTTCAGGATGTCGTAGCGCCGGCCCGCCGAGAGCGCGTAGATGTGGTCCTCGGCGATGAAGACGTTGTGGACCCCGCCGGTGAGCTGGTCGTCGTAGCGGGCGATCACCTGCACGCCGTTCTGCGGGTCGCTGACGTCGAGGATCACGAGGCCGTTCCGCCGGTTGGAGGCGCCCTCGCGGCTGATCACGCAGAACTGCGCGTCCTCGGAGACCTTCACGTCGTTCACCGTCCGGGCGTCCACCCGCACGGTGTCGATGAGCGACATCGCCGACGGGTCGGTGACGTCCCAGAAGTAGGCGTGGCCGTCGGCGCCCCAGGTGCCGGTAACCGCGTAGTCGCGGCCGTCGGTGCCCTCCCAGACCCAGAGGTCGGAGGTGTAGCGGTCGCGGACCGGGCCCTGCCCCACGATCTCGACGTCCTTCCGCACCTTCCGTGACGTCACGGCGACGGTGGCGCTCGCCGACTTCGTGA
Organism: Acidobacteriota bacterium; assembly: GCA_022826195.1. Classification (GTDB taxonomy): domain Bacteria; phylum Acidobacteriota; class Vicinamibacteria; order Marinacidobacterales; family Marinacidobacteraceae; genus Marinacidobacterium. Next base: position 1,982 of record JAJDVI010000044.1, on the reverse strand, counting down.
ACCCGTCGGCGATCACCGTGTGCGTCCCCGAGCGCTCGGCCACGAAGGCGCCGCCCGCGTCCACCTGGCCGATGGCGCCCGGCGCCACGATGCCGTCCGCCGGCACCCCGAGCGTCGCGAACTGCACCGGATAGTCGGGCACCTCGTTCCCGGAAGCGTCGGTCACCTTCGCCTCGAAGAAGACCACGTCGCCGGTGCGGATCGTTTCATCGGGCGCCCCGGTCAGCGTGATGGAGGCGACCGGGTTGGCGAGCACCTCGATCGCGGTGTCGCTCGACGCCTCCTCGGCGGAGACGGTGATGGTGGTCCGTCCGGTTCCGGTCAGGGTGAGCGTCCCGAGGGCGTCCACGCTCGCCACCGCCGGATCGGCGCTGCTCCAGCTCACCTCCACGTCGCTGCGGTCCGCGCCCGAGACGTCGGTGACCGTCGAACGCAGCCCGATCTCGGTGCCGTCGTACAGGTGGCCCGGCAGGTTGGCGACCTCAACCGTGGCCACCGGTGGGTTGGGGATCGTCACCGGAATCTCCACCATCACGGCGGGCTCGGCCCGGCGGTCGGTGTCCTCGGGGTCCTTTGGCACCATGGCGATCAGGGTGTGGTCGCCGGGCCGGAAGGCCTCCACGATCCCGGCGGGGTTCACGCCCACCGAGCGGCGGCGGCGCGAGAAGAAGACGACCGTCCGGTCCATGGCGTTGCCGTCGGCGTCCCGAACCTCGGCCTCGAGGTTGGCCGTCGATCCCACCTCGAGCGTGAGTTCGCTCGGGGTGACGACGAGTTCGGCGGGTTCGGGGCCGGCGGCTTCCTCGGCTTCCTCCTGGGCGAACGCCGGGAGCGCAAGCAGGAGAACGGCAGCGGCCGCGGCGGGGATGTGGTGAAGGCGAAAAGTGCGGGTCATGGAAGCGCGGTCCCTCCGTGCACGGGAATATACGCCCGCCCGCCGTTGTGCACCTTTGCTTCGACTTTTCCACATTCCTGGCCGAGATGGGAAGAAACGAGCCGGAATTGCGTCTATGTCCTCAGGGGAGGTGCTCCTGCTGAACGGACGCCCCTTTGCCCCGAAGGAGTTCCTCATGCCACAGGGCGCGCCGCAACCATCCCCAGGTGAACACGAGACGTCTCCGCGGCCGGGGGGAACCCCGCCTTCCGGTAGGGACGATGCGCAGCCAGGACCAGAGCCAAACGGCGCTTTGTTCCACACGCTGCTGAAGGCCGGATTCGCGCCAGGCGTGGCCTATACTGCGGAAAGGCGGATACAAACCATGACTTCGGAGATCGCGGGCGACCGCGTGCAGCCGGTACTCGCGGAAATCCGACAGGTTCGCGAGCAGATTCGCGAGAACATGGTCACGAAGGCGGATCTGGCTGCCACCGAAACCCGGATCGTCAAGTGGATGTTCGGGGCGTTGATGGCTCAGGGAGCGTTCATCATCGCTGTCATCAAGCTGCTGGGCTGACCGGCGGGGCGGTCAGCCCAACGGCCCAGAGGGGACAGCTGAGGGCACACGGACGCGTTTCGCCCGCGTAAGGCGGTGCGGTGCCGGCTGAAGCCGGCCCAGTTGCTGTGTAACAGACGGGGTCAGATTCGGACGCAGGACACAAAAAACCGCGACGCCGCGGTGGCTCTCGTACAAATCGAAATGCGCCGAGCGCGACTGCAACGAAACGCGACGAGAGGGGCTGCCCCATTTTGGCCCGGAGCCGGTTCCGCGCCGTCCGCTGGTGCGATCTCGATTGTATGGTGCGCCTTGTACCGACGGCTACAACCGAAGACGGGCCTCCACCTGTTCCATGCCTGGCGGGGTGTGCAGGAGGACCGCACATGACGGTTTCTCCCGGTGGGGGCTCCGGGCCGGGGGCGCGATGGGACCGGGTAGCCATACGCGGCCTGCGGCCCTGCGGGCCGCATTCTGCCGGTTCCACAGGGTTCCGCAGAGTGCCCTGACGTTCCGCTATGGCTACCTTTATTCAATGGCTTACGGTGC
>JAJDVI010000045.1 GCA_022826195.1 Acidobacteriota bacterium | reverse complement strand
AGCGTCCTGATCGTCATCCGTAAATCCTTGCTGAGCGCCACGCCGGTTCCCCCGTTACGAGAACCGCAGACTCTCCCAACGACTCACACCCCTGACAAAGTGGGTGTCGTTTAAGACCGATCCTTACCTGTCGTTTGACACACAACCCCACCCGGACAAGGCGGCCCCCACCTCGGCGCGGACTTCAAGCCCGGAGGCCGCCGGTACGGCTTGGAACGCCGGTCTCCAGACCGGCACCGCGGCGCTCCGCGCCGCGCACGTCACAACCCCACCCGGACAAGGCGGCTCCCACCTCGGCGCGGAACTCAAGTGCGCCGGTGTCGCACACGGCTTGGAACGCCGGCTTCGGCCGGCACGCGGGCCGCAGGCCCGCAGAGCGCGTGGCGCCGAACCGCCTGAAGGGCGCGCCTACCCAGCCGGGTCCGGCTGACGCCCTGACAGCATTTGGCATCCTCCGTCGCTACCGTTCGCGCCCCGAGGAGAGAACCCATGCGGATCGCAACGTCATCCGTCCGAAGCATCCGAAAGCGTCTACCCGCGGTCCTGGACTGGCTCGCAGACAGGAAGCCCGACATCGTGGCGCTCCAGAAGATCTCCGTGTCCGAGGCCGCATTCCCGACCCGCGTTCTGGAGGAAAACGGCTACCACAGCGCGGCGTTCGGTCCGACCGGACGGACGGACTACGGTGTCGCCGTGCTGAGCCGGCGGGAGCTGCCGAAGCCTGAGGTCCGCTTCCGGGGTCTGCCTTGTCCGGAAGCGAACGGGGCCCGCCTGCTGACCGTGGACACCGGGCAGATACGGTTCTCGTCCATCTACGCTCCGTACGGAAACCCACGCAAGTACGGCAACGAGCAGGCCATCGAACGCCGGGTGGCCTGGCTGCGGCGTTTGAGGGAGCACGTCCAGAAGGAGGGCTACGCCGAGCGGCCGAGCCTGTTGTGTGGAGACTTCAACGTGCTGCCGGACGGTCGCCGTCCCCGGCCGCGAAGCGCGTATAGCCAACGGGAGCAGCAGGAACTGGCGCGGCTCTGTGAACTCGGATTCGTGGACCTCTACCGCCGGGCGCATCCGGACGGCAAGGACGGCTTCAACTTCGGTTTCCAGTGGCTGGAGGAAGGCACGTCGAGGCTTCACCTGGTCCTGGGCAGCAAGCGTCTGGCGGACTGCCTGCGCGATGCCTGGGTAGACCTGGACTACCGAACCGAGGCCGCTCCCGTCATCGTGGATCTGGACGGTGTGACTACCTGAGGCCGTTCGCGAGTTCGTCGAACGACGCTACCGAATCGCCGCCCGATCCGCCGACTTCAACTCCTCGTACACCCCGAGTTCGGCCCGCAAGTTCGCCAGTTGGCTCTTCAGGGCCTCCAGTTCGGCCCGCACCAGCCGTGGATGCACGTCGGTGCGCTCCTGCGAGTTCGTGTCGGACTGCTCGATGGCAATGGCAAAGCCGGCCGCCTTCTTTTGCGTGATCCCGTACTGCCTCTCATTGGCGATCATGGCGAACTCCCCAAGTCAATTCGGAGGCGCAGGGGAGCGCCGCCAGTTCACCCCGCCGGGACCGGCCGCTCGTCGTAACCCAAATACAACTGCTTCGGCCGCGCGATCTTCTGCTCCGGATCCTCCAGCATCTCCTGCCACTGGGCGAGCCAGCCGGACATCCGCGGCACCGCGAAGAGCACCGGGAAGAGCCCCACCGGGAAGCCGAGCGCCTCGTAGATGATCCCGGAGTAGAAGTCCACGTTCGGGTAGAGCCGGCGCCGGATGAAGTAGTCCTCCTGGAGCGCGATCCGCTCCAGCTCGAGCGCGATGTCGATCTTCGGATTCCGTCCGGTGACCTCGAAGACCTCGTAGGCGGTCCGCTTGATGATCTTGGCGCGCGGGTCGTAGCTCTTGTAGACGCGGTGGCCGAAGCCCATGAGTCGGCGGGACCCGCTCTTGACCTCCTTCAGGAAGTCGTTCACGCGGTCCTTGCTGCCGATCTCGGTGAGCATCTTCAGCACGGCCTCGTTGGCGCCGCCGTGGAGCGGGCCGTAGAGCGCCGCGGACGCGGCAGCGGCCGAGGAGTAGGGATCGGCGTGAGCGCTGCCCACCCCCCGCATCGCGGAGGTGGAGCAGTTCTGCTCGTGGTCGGCATGCAGGATGAAAAGAACGTCCATCGCCCGCTCGAGCGTCGGATCGATGGCGGCGTCCTCGCCGAACACCATCCGCAGGAAGTTCGCGGGGAAGCTCAGGCTCTCGTCGGGCGCGACGGGGGCGAGGCCCTTCCCCCGCCGGTAGGTCATCGCGGCGAGAGTGGGGGCGGCCCCGATGAGCCGCTTGATGTGGAACGCCCGGCACGCGGGGTCGGTCACGTTCTTAGAGTCGGGGTGCTGGGCGCCGAGCCCGGACAGCAGCGCGATGAACATCGCCATCGGGTGGCCGTCCTCGTTGAACCCGTCGAGCAACCGGGGCAGCGGGTCGGAGACGGCCTGGAGGCCGGTGATCTCGGCCCGCCAGCTCGCGCTCTCTTCGGGTGTCGGCAGTTCGCCGTTCAGGACCAGCCAGGCGATGTCGAGGTAGCTCGAACCCTCGGCGAGCTGCTCGATGGGGTAGCCGCGGTAGCGGAGGATGCCCTTGTCACCGTCGATGTAGGTGATCCGGCTGATGCAGGCGGCGGTGTTCTTGAACGCCGGGTCGTAGGCGGCGATCCCGGGATCGTCTTCGCCGGCGCGTACCTGGCTGAGCCCAGCGGCGCGGACGGCGCCGTGTTCGATGTCGAGGCGGTAGTCGGCCCCGGTGCGGCTGTCGGTGAGGGTCAGGGCCCCCTCCGTAAGGGGGGCGTCGGCTTCCGTTCCGTTCTTCTCGCTCAAGGGGGCGTAATTTTATCGGTGAACATGCGGAAACCGATGCCAGAAAAACGGCCGCAGCCGCGGTATTCCCGGGGTCGAGCGTGATGGGCGGGCAGCGATTCGCCGACGTCGCCATCGTGGGGGGCGGGGTGATGGGCGCATCCATCGCGGCGCACCTCGTGGAGCGGAAGGCCGGCCGGGTGGTGGTCTTCGAGCGGGAGGACCTGCTCGGCACGGGCTCGACCGCGAAGGCCGCCGGCGGGGTGCGGCTTCAGTTCACGACCGCGGCGAACGTGGCGCTCTCGCGGTATTCCATCGAGGAGATCCGGAACTTTGAGGACCGCACCGGGGTGGACGCGGATTTCGTGCAGTACGGCTACCTGTTCCTGCTGAACTCGGAAGCGGATCTCGAGCGGTTCACCGAGACGGCGAAAGTCCAGCGCGCGCTCGGGGCCCCGGTGGAGGTGATCACCCCGGAGGAAGCGGAACGGATCCTGCCGGGCATCCGGACGGACGACTTGGTCGGCGCGACCTTCTGCGGCGAGGACGGGGTCGCGACCCCGGCGGCGCTGGTGTCCGGGTACGGGTCTTTGGCGCGCCGGGGCGGCGCGGAGCTCCGGCGCGGATGCGAAGTGACCGCGGTGACGGTGCTTCCGGGAGGCGGGTTCTCGCTGTTGGCCGGCGGAGAGCGGTGGGAGTGCGACTGGCTCGTGAACGCCGCGGGCCCGTGGGCGGCCCAGGTGGGGGATTTGCTGGGAGTGGACGTGCCCGTGTCGCCGGTGAGGCGTCAGTTCTTCACGACGGAACCCATGTCGTGGGTGCGCGAGGACATGCCGCTGACGATCGATTGGGGGACGGGGGCGTACATGCACCTTCACAGCGGAGGGATGCTGATCGGCGACTCGGACCCGAACGAGCCGCCCGGGTTCTCACAGACCCCGGACCTCGACCACCTTGCCCAGGTGTGGGAAAACGCGGCCTGGCGGCTGCCCCGGGTCGAGGAGGCGTCCATGAAGGCCGCGCACGCCGGGCTCTACGAGGTGTCACCCGACCACAACGCGATTCTGGGCCCGGTGCCGGAGGTGCCCCGTTTCGTGCTGGCGAACGGGTTCTCGGGACACGGAATGCAACACGCTCCGGCCGTGGGACGGGCGATCTCGGAGGTGATCGTGGACGGGGAGTCGCGGACGCTGGATATCAGCGCGTTTTCGGTGGCGCGATTCGCGGGCGGAGCGGTGGCGCCCGAAGAAAACGTGATCTGACGTCGGTGGTACGGACCTACCGGCACCGCCACTCAGTTGCCGCGAAGCGCAACCTGGCCGAACCAGCTCACCTCTGACTGAGCAGAACGGCCGCGGAAAGGAGCTCGGCGCCAACAACGTCAAGTAGATCAAAGGTCGCAAAATCAAGTACTTAGAGGACGTGTCAACTGTATTCCGGGATCTCAGTCAAGTAAAGCCAGCCGGTCGGGACCCGACTCATGAACCAGATCAGCCGCCGTTGGCCGACTCGGGCGCCGCCCAGAACGGGATGTACCTCATGGTCTTGGGCCCGGCGGAGGCGTCAACGGGAACGATTGCGCTCTCCCGCACAGCCTGGCGAATGATCCGGGAAATCATCGCCCGGTTCTTCTCGGCGACACCGAACCGGCCGCGTAACGAGGTGTTCGTGAGGAATTGGCCTCCCACGTAGCGGAGGCAGGCGTGGAGATAGCACGCCCACACCCGCTCGGCGGCCGCCATCTCCTTCAGCTCCTTACGGCCGTACAGGATCACGCGGGTGAAGCCGTTGGGTTTCTGAAACGACGGCGGGGGCATCTGAAACGCCTCGACGAGTTCCACGACCCGGTCGATCCCCACTCCGCGCTCCTCGCAGAAATCAAACCGTCGCATCAGTGAGGCGAGCGCTTCGTTCCGGGACTGGGGCGCGGCATCCACGAAGCGGTCCGTCGCCACCAGCGGCTCCCCGGGATTCGTGATCTCGATGCGCCGGTCGAAGATCTCGAACATCGGTCCGGCGCCGGTCACCTCAAGGTCCTGATGGATCAGGGCGTTGGCGACGATTTCGCGCACCGCTGAGGGCGGGAACGCCCATTCGACCCGCCGGCGGGCGCCTTCGAGAACCTCGCGCGAAGGAAGTAGCGCATCCAGGTGTTTTTCGACCCGGTCGAACGACACGGCGTATCCACTCTCGAACTCCCACTCCCGGGCGTCGTTGGTTCGCCGGGACCCGGCGTACCGGATTACCCGTAGCGCCTTCCGCCCGAGGCGGGCGAAATCATGCAGGCGATTGGCTAACAGGATGGCCCCAAGGTTCGTGACCGCCCAGCCACGGGCGGCGCGGCGTATCAGCTTGTCCTGAGAGATCGCCGCCAGGACCGCGCGCCGACTCGCAGGCATCGGGAGGCCGAGGTGCCGGAAGTACGTCGGACAATCGAGTAGCTGCACGACGTCAGCGTCGCTGAGGCCCTCTGCGGCCAACCCGTTCTCGAAAGGAACCCGGTCACTTCGATAGTCGGAGTCAAGTACCGGTCAAGTAGCACTGTCTGTTATTAATCAATGACTTAGCATATGGACACGCCTCGGCGACACGTTGTCAATCAAGTAAATCTGCGCCGGAGACCGACCCCCGCTACGCTGCGAACGTCCGCCGAGGCCACGTTTGGCGGCAGAGCCATCCCCCGCTGGAAGAGCCCTCTCCCGAGTGTGACGACCCAGTGCCCCGGGCGCGCCGCCACGAAGAAAGGGTGACTTCCATAATTGTTGGACCAACAATTATTGGTCCAACTAACATTGGAGTAAGATTCATCACATGGCAGCCGGCATGGACCTCTTCCCGCTCGGAATCGCGACGGGAGCCGCCCACTGCAACCGCAGGGAGGAGCGCGCGGAGCTCAGCCGCAACATCGCCGGCGGCACGCACACCTGGCTCTGGGGTCACCGCCGGACGGGCAAGACCAGCCTCATCGAACAGGTCCTGCAGGATCTCGCTCGGTCCGAAATCGCCGCCGCCACGGTTGACCTGCTCGTTGCCCACGACGCCGAGGACCTTGAAGGCCGGCTCCGGACGGCGGTCGAAGGAGTGGGCGCGCGGATCGCACCACAGGGCAAGCAAGCGGGTCAAAGGCTCGCCGAAGCCTTCCGGGCTCTCTCTCCGGAGTTCTCCGTGGGTGCGATGGGTCTGAAGATTCGCCTCAACCCGCCGGGTCCCCCAACAAGGGGAATCACCGAGATGCTTCTCGGCCTCGACCGCGCCGCGGGCATGGTCGGGCGCCGGGTCGTCCTCGTGCTCGACGAGTTCCAGCAGCTCTCGCACCTTTCCCCCAGGACCGCGCCGCGCAGCCTCGAAGGCGCCATCCGGCACGCCGTCGAACGGTCAGCGAACGTCGCCTATGTGTTCTCCGGAAGCCAGCGACACCTGCTGGCGGGGATGTTCGAGGATGAGGAGCGGCCCCTGTACCGGCTGTGCCGCAAGATCACCCTTGACCGCATCGGGGAGGCGGACTACCGGGCCTTCATCCAGCACGCGAGCGAAACCCGCTGGAGGCAGCCGGTGGCCGACGACGTGATCGCCCGACTCCTCAAGCTCACCGAGCGGCACCCCTACTATGTGAATGCGCTCTGCGCCCGGCTCTGGGGCGGCGAGCTGCCACCCGAAATCGAGTCCGTGGAAGCCCATTGGTCCCGCATCGTGGATGAGGACGGACGGGTAGCTGCCGGCCGGCTGCAGCGGCTTCCGGCCAGCCAGCGCGCCATGCTGAAGGCCATCGCGCAGTCCGAGGACGGGGTGGAACACCCGGGCTCGCATCAGTTCGTTTCCTCTCTCCGACTGCCCGCGTCCACCGCGAACCACGCCCGCGCAGCGCTTGAACACGAGGACCTGATTCACCGGCGCGGCGACGGGCGCTGGACGCTGGTTGATCCGGTGCTGTCGTCGTACCTACGGAGGTCGTACTGAAGGCACACGGACTCCCATGAGGCGTCTCCCGTCACCACGCGATTCTGGGCCCGACATTGGAACTTACGCGGTTCGTCCTCGCGAACAGGTTCTCGAGGCGCGGGATGCACCATGCTCCCCGGTGGGGAGGGAGACCTCGAAGCTGATTGTGGACTGCGAGCCGCGGACGTTGGACATCAGCGTGCCTTCGGTTTCGCCGTCTGCGAAGCAAACGACGCGGTCAAGCCGCGAGGAAGGAAGGGGTGGCTCTAAGGTTGTGACGTCTCGGTTCAGGGCAACAATCATCTCCGAGTCTTGTCCTCCAGAGTGGCTAGCACCTCTCCGAAACTCTCCCGGATGTTCCCCGGACCAAACCGGATTTGCTGTATTGACTCCACGAACTGGTGCATCTGCGGCACCGCGGTCACGGCCGCGACTACTGGCAGGCGGTCGGGCGGGTCATGCCGGACTACGAGCGGCGGCGGCGGGACCTGAGGGAGCGGGGGTCGTTCCTGGTCTGGTAGCGCGGCTGGTCGAGAACGCTTGGGGAATCCGTGTTACGTCCGGCCCTCCGGGGGGCCCGGCACCACGAACGCCTGCATGAGATCGCTGTTGGCGGCATAGCCGTCTGGGGAGTGGACCACGAGTTCCTGCCCGATCAACCAGCTCAGGTCCCGATCCAGAGTCTTGGGATTCAGGCCGGAATACGAATGAGCGAGCTTCAAGCTATGGATCGGGATCCGCTCCTTGGGCACCGGGGCTGAGGCAGGCGGCAATTCGAGGAGAAGCTGCCGGCGGCGACGCACCGCCGAGGACTGCTCCTCTTCATCAAACCGGCGATACACGAAGTCCCGCCAGGCGATGTCGTGATGAACCCGGGTCACCTCCCGGCACTGCTCCCGGAGACCGTCGGACAGTCCCTGCAGGGCATAGAGAAGGAACCCGATCGGGTCGCCGCGCCGCTGGTTGGCCTGGCTGGAACGATCGAGTTCACGGTAGTAGGCAGCGCGCGTGTCGTTGTAGTGATTGCTCAGGAGCTGAGCCGACGGAAACGGCAGGACGCGCGCCAACAGTGCTAACTCCACAAGCCGGGCAGTTCGCCCGTTGCCGTCCCCGAAGGGGTGGATCCAGGCGATATAGAGGTGGGCCAACACGGCCCGGAGGACGCCTGTTGCGACCCCGTTGTCCGACCGGATGGAAAGAACGGTGATCTCGGGAATCCCCTCCAACCACTCCCCGAGTTGGTCCAGCAGGTATGCGCAGTCGTGAGCGGGAGCCCCCCGGTAGCGGCCCACCCCGACCGAGTGCGTGCGGATCTGTCCGGGTTCCACCTCATCCCCAAGTACCCCGGAAAGCCCGGTGAGAATGCGGCCGTTGCAGTCCGCCACGAACTCTGCGGTCACCCGTGGGGCATCCCCGCTATGGATGCGCCTCACGATCTCGTTGGCCGCATCCACGACGTTCGTGACCTCCCGTCCGAGATACTCCTTTGAAGCCGGAAGCTCCAGTTCGCGATCAATCTGTGCGAGCACCTCCTCCTCGCTGAGCGTGTTGCCCTCGATTGCAACAGTGGCCTGCACGCCCTTGGCGAGATAGATCCGCGCCAGATTGGAGGCCACCTTCGGCGGCAGCAGGGCGCGGGACACGAACTCTCCGAACGCAACGATCTGACCCAGCAGCACCCAAAGGCGGGGATCGGCCTGCCGGAGGTCAAGCTGGAAGCTGATCCAGGGATGGGTCTCCCGGTACTCGCGCTCTCCCGAAACCGTCATGGCTCTGCCCTCCGGGCCCACGCTGGGCCGTGGTTTGTCTTGAGTATTGTCCCGTAGATTGTCCGGTGAAGTGTCCACCATTTTGTCCCGGCGCGCAAGTCGCACCGGGATACGGGAGAGGCGCCAGTCACCCCAGGCTGCCCGCGACGCGGAGTCCTGCGGTTCAGCCGATCAGAGCCCGGCGGGAACCACCTCAAACCCCAGCGCCAAGGCGTTCTCGCGCACCCGGCGGTCCAGCGAAAGGATCCGGACGTCGGGCTGGATGTCCCGGAGGACCAGCGCGGTGGCGAGCTGGATCGCATCGAGCGAGCGGATCGGCTCTACCGGAAACGCGGCACGCGACCGTTCCGTCACTCGTGGGGTGATTCGATGAACGAACCAGACGGACGCAACACTCTCGAGGCGGGCGCGCGCTTCCGTGGCGTCCGGAAAGGCGAGGTGCCCCGTCGCGGTCAGCCGGTGGAGCGTGCGATCGGTCTCGATCAGAGTGAGTTCCGACGCGAAGACGCTTTCGGCTCCCTGAAGGGCTCGCCACACCTCATTCCCGAGCGGCTGGCTCAGGAGCCACGACAGGACGGCGCTGCTCTCCGCATAGAGAGTCACCGCTCACCACGCGTCCAGTCGAGTGCTTCCCGGATCTCTTCCTCGGGGAGCAGACCGGGCGGCGGCGGATAGAGGTCGGGCCGGTTCGGCTTGCCCAGGCGGAGGTCTCCTGCCCTGGCGAGACGCCGCAACGCTTCCTCCGCCGTTTCACCTCCGGCGTCCGGCGGAACCAGACGGGCAATGACGACCCCGCGATTCGTCACGGCAAGGGGCTCGCCGTCCTGGGCCCTACGCAGGTATTCGCTCAGATGGTTCTTCAGCGCCCGGACTCCTACGGTCTTCATGCGGGCCAATGTAGCCTCACGTAGCCACATCGTCAATCCGCGCCCTCCGATCCTGGTTCGGTTTGCTTCGACTCGCGGCTGGGGGCGAACCCGATCTTTCTTCCCGCGGAAGAGGCGGCCGGCGCGGTGAGTCGTCGGATGGCCTCGAAGACAACTCTGAACCGTTCGTCGTATCTCTCCTCCAGCGCTTCGAGCTTCTGTTTCAGGTCGGCGTTGCCTTGCAGCATCTCCCGGAGGCGCACGAAGGTACGCATGACCTCGATGTTCACCTGAACGGCCCGGGGGCTGCGCAAGACGCTAGAGAGCATGGAAACGCCCTGCTCAGTGAAGGCAAGCGGGAGAGACCGGCGCCCTCCCCAACTTGACATCACAGATTGTGATCTCAAGTTGCCGAACTCCTGCCGCGTGCGTTGGAACATGAAGTCAGGGGGGAAACGGCTCCGGTTGCGCCTGACGGCCTGCACCAGCCCTCGAGTCTCCACCCCGTAGAGCACCGCAAGGTCCTGATCGAGCATGACTCGGTGGCCACGGAGCAATCGAATGCCCCGCGCGATCCGCTCCGCTTGGACAGCCGGTTCCGGGCGCTCGGCGGTGGTCACTGGCTCGCTGGGTCCCTCACCCGGTAGGCCTGATAGCGATGGGAGACCACGGCGGGATGGCGGAGTTCCAGCACGCCGGCCTCGACCATCGGGCGCAGGTGGCGTCTCGCGAGGTTGCGGTGATCGACCCCGAGAATGAGACCCAGATCGGCGGAGGTCGTCCAGCCCCGCTCGCGAATGACGTCCACGATGATCGACCGGAGGGTCTCCTTGCGCGGTCTCGGGCGAAGGCGCTCGATGCTGACCCGCGGCCCGGCGGACAACTTCGCCAATTCCTCGGCGCGGCGCACCTCGCGCGGCGAGGGTCCGGGAGACGACGAATCAGGCGTCTCGTCCTTCTTTCCGCCCGTCGGCGGAGGGGCGCGGCGCCGGGAACGGGACGCCACCGGAGGATCGGGCGCGGACTTCGATGGGGAGTTCGGAGTCTCCGAGCGCGTTTGCCGTCGGGGCTCGGGAGACTTGGAGGCCGACTTCCGCCGAGGCTCCGACGGTTCTGAACTGTTCCGCCGCGCGCGGCGGCGGGGCACGGGAACGAGGCGCCGGTCGGGACTCGAGTCGTCTTCGGGTGCCTGCCGGTCGTCTCCGGACTTGCGGCGGGATGGCAGCATCTTGCGAAACCGGCTCAAGGCGTCCCCGGCGGCCGCGACGCCCTTCGCGGATTGGACCACTCCGGTGCTGAACTCGCGGACCTGACCGGCGCGGGCAGCCACCGCCCGACTGACCTGGCCCACGCGGCCATCGCGACTTTGGAGGGCTCGTCCCGCGTCTCCGATGTGTTTCGCGACGTCTCCCGCGATGGCTCCGGCTTTCCCCACCGCGCGGGCCACTTCGGCCCCGCGAGCCGCCAGCTCGGCCGCGCGGCGAGCCGCGGGGACCGCGTTCTCCCCGGCCCACTTCCGGAAGGCCCGGTACCACTCCGCGAACTGACGAATCCAGAGCCGAACGCCGTGGAGCCACGGCCGGGGTTTCCGCAGCCAGGCGCGAATGGCCTCGAGACCCGGAGGGGTTTCGTCGGGTCCGATCTCGTCGTGCGGCTCGAGGGCCGGCTCGTCGGAGCGGAGGTTGAGCATCGCCAGCGCAGGGCGAGCTTAATCGACTCAATAAGTCGATATTTCTTGTACTTAGAGGTGACGATTGGTAACGAATGTCACTTACGGATGCACATTACAAGAGGCCGGGGTTCGCTACGGCTTCGGTGAATCTTCTCCGGCGTCGATATGTGAGCCGGCTGAATTCCCACCGGCGTCGATATCCGGGTCGGTCGAATCCCACCGGCGTCGATAGCCGGGCCGGACGATTCCCACGGGCGTCGATATCCATGTCGGTTGGTTTCCACCGGCGTCGATAGCCGAGTCGGCTGAGTCCACCGGCGTCGATATCCAGGCCGGCCGATTCCCACCGGCGTCGATGTCCGGGTCGCATGATTTCACCGGCGTCGATATCCAAGCCGGCTGATTCCCACCGGCGTCGATAGCCGAGTCGGATGACTCCCACCGGCGTCGATATCCGAGCCGGCTGACTCCCACCGGCGTCTATATCCGGGCCGGCGGACTTCCACCGGCGTCCGTGGTCAACCGCGACGCGAGACCGGCAAGCGACAGAAGTCACAGGCTCGGCCGATGGGCACGCGATGTCCCTTCTGGTCGCAATGACTGCATCCGTGCACACCGTAGAACCACAGAGCCGGGTCGAGGGCGGCGCAGGTATTCTCGATTCCGGGTGCGCCACCGATGTTCGCGTTCGCGACCGCCTCGCGCCACGCGCGCTGGATGAGGGGCTTGGCCCGCCGGAGGCTCAGGTGTCGGGTGTCTGTCACCCCGAGGTTCTCGGTCACCCGGCGGACCTGCACGTCGACCGCGACCGGAACGATGTCCATGCGGTTGATCCGAGCCCCGCCCGGATCCACCATGATCCGAATCCACATCGGCCCGATCTTGCGGCCGCGCAGCAGGGGGTACTTCGATTCAGCCTCGCGCCGGTAACGCAGGTCCTGGAGGATTTCCTCAGCGTCGCCGACACCGTCACGAACCAGCCGCGCCACGGCGCCCCGCCCCGCGGTCAGACTCTCCGCGATCCGGCGCCAGGCATCGGAATCCGCGCCGTGCTTCTTGCTCACGCGGTGGACCCGAAGCAACTCCTGGAGCGAGCCGAACGGCATCGTGGAGGCTACGCGGGGATCGAAGACGTCGGGATGCTCCCTGAAGAGCGCTGTACTGTCACGCCACAGCTGGGTGGCATTGCGCATCCGATTCACGGCACAGACAAAGGTCAGGAAGCAGCGCACCGATCGCTCGGACACTCCGCGAGCCTGAAGCTGTCGAACCTCGGTAACCGTCGGCAACTCCTGCCAGAAGGTTGTCGGATCGATGCCTCGCGCTGACAGGTCGAGGCGCTTGCCGTAGACGTCCCCAGCGATCAGCTCTGCCAAACGCGCCGCGTCAGTCACGGAGGGGGTCACCGAGGGCGCATTATCCGGCGACTGCGTAAGACGAGCGAATGGGCTTGTAACGGTCTCCTCCCCGGTCGGGGGCCATGCCGGTCAGAGACCGGGGTTCCAAGCTGTCGCGTCCCCTCCGCAGGTGTGCGGTGCAAGCAGAGGGCGCCGTGAAGGCTGGGGGGCGTCACGACGGGCGCGGCGCGGAGCGCCGCGGTGCCGGTCTGGAGACCGGCGTTCCAAGCCGTCGCGTCCCCTCCGCCGAGGTGCGATGCAAGCGGAGGGTGGTGGGAAGCTGGGTGGGGTTGCGACGGGCGCGGCGCGGGGCGCGGCGCGTGCCGGTCTGAAGACCGGCGGTCTCGCTCCCTCCTACGCCCAGACGCCCGTCACGGCCAGGAGCGCGTCGATCTCGGCGGCGTTGTTGAAGAGGGCCGGGGAGATGCGGAGTTGGGTGTCTCCGGCCCGGAAGCTGACCTTGATCCGCGCCTCGTCGAGGGAGCGCCGGACCATGTCGGCGTCGCGGCCGTGCTCGAGGGCGACGATGGAGGAGCGGTTGCCGCGTGGGGTGAGGACGGCGTGTCCCTGGGCGGTGAGGCCCTCCTGGAGGCGGTGGGCCAGGCCGACGGTGTGCCGCTCGATGTTCGGCACACCGATGCGGAGCAGGTAGTCGAGCGCCGCGCTCAACTGGAAGATCGACTCGAACGACAGGCTCGCGTACTGATACTTCCGCGCGTCGTCGTAGAGGCGGTAGCGGTAGTCGCCCAGCGACTCCTCGACGTGGAGGTGCCCGAAACGATCGGGACCCACGAGGTCCAGCAGTTCCTCGCGGACGTAGAACGCGGCGACCCCGAGCCCCGCCAGCAGCCACTTGTAGGTCCCGGTGGTCAGGAAGTCCACGCCGGCCTCCTTCACGTCGAGGTCGAGCATCCCGACCCCCTGGACCGCGTCGGCGTAGAGGTAGGTGCCCCGGTCGTGGGCCAGTTCGGCGAGGGCCTTGAGGTCGTGGTGGTAGCCGTTCTGGTTGGAGACCCACGCCACGGACACCACCCGGGTGCGCGCGTCGATCCGCTCCGCGAACGCCTCGACCGGCGCGGCGCCGCCCCGGGAGGACACCACCCGGACCTCGACCCCCGTGGTCTCGGCGAGCCGCTGATAGAGGACGTAGGTGCTCTGGTAGTGGAGGTCATCGATCACGACGTTGTCGCCGGCTTCGAGGCCGAGCGACCGGGCCACGATGTTCTCGCCGTCCGTCGTCGAATAGAGCAGCCCGACCTCGCGCTCCGCCGCCCCGATGAGCCGGCCGAACTTCCGGCGCGCGGCGGCCGCCTCGTCCATCATCGCGGGGAGGCTCAGGGGGCTCCGCGTCTTGGCGTCGTGGAACTTCCGGACGGCGTCCGCCACCGGGACCGGCGACGGCGCGATGTAGGCGCAGTTGAGATAGACGCCCTCCTCGACCACCGGGAAGTCGGCCCGGACGCCGAGCGGGTCGTCGGCGGCCGCGGCCGGGAACGCGGGTTTGGACGGGGTCAGGACGGTGGCGGCGGACACGGTGCCGATGAACTCGCGGCGGGTGGTCTCCATGACGACCTCCAGGGGTGTGCGTGGACGCTCGCGATCATAGGGGCTTGGCGCGGGCGGGAGTTTCGCGGCCCTCGCAGGCCGCGATGCCGGCCGGAGGCCGGCGCTCCGAAGTGGTAGGATTGCCCCGTTATGGCGGTGCGCAAGGCCAAGTTCTTCGTGGGTGGAGGGCTGTTCCTGGCCGCGCTGGCCGGGCTCCTGGTCACCGGGTTCGAGGAGGGCAAGGCCTACTACCAGACCGTCGGCGAGCTACGGGCGATGGGGCCGCGCGCCGAGGGGCGGCGGGTCCGGGTCGCCGGGGACGTGGTTCCCGGGACGATCGCGTCCGAGGGCGAGGGCAAGGTCCGGTTCGAGATCGAGCACGAGGGTTCGCGCCTCGCGGTGCTCTACACCGGCCGGGAGCCGCTGCCGGACACGCTCGTGGACCGGGCGCAGGCCGTCGCCGAGGGACACCTCCTCCAGGACGGTTCCTTCGAGGCGAACCACGTGCAGGCGAAGTGCGCGTCCAAGTACGACGCCGCCTACGAAGAGACGAAGACCGCTCCCGCCGCGAAGCCGCCGGCGGGACGGCAGGCGACCAACTAGCGCCCGTCCGGTGAGCCGCTAGCCGCGGGGCCGGAGTCGAGGAAACAGAGTGCACCACCTCGGCAACTTCTCGCTGATGGCCGTGGTGGTCATGTGCGCCTACGCCGTCGTCGCCTCGCTCCTCGGGGTCAAGAAGCAGTCCTCGCAGCTCGTGAACAGCGCCCGCCGGGCCCTGATCGCCGCCGCCGGCTTCTCGGCGCTCTCGGTGGCGGCGCTCCTCGCCCTCTTCCTCGCCGACGACTTCCGCTTCGAGTACGTCGCGAGTTACTCCGCGGCCGCCCTGCCCTGGTACTACAAGGTCTCGGCGCTCTGGGCCGGGAACGACGGATCGCTCCTCTTCTGGACGTTCCTGATGCTCGTCTTCGCGGCGGCCTGCGCGATCAGCCGCCGGCGCGACGAACTCATGCCCCACGTGGTCGCCACCCTCGGCGGCGTGATCCTGTTCTTCGCCTACATGAACTACTGGGTGTGCAACCCGTTCGGGCAGCTCGCCGAGATCACCGCCGCCGGGCCCATCCCCTTCACCCCCCGCGACGGGAACGGGCTGAACCCGCTGCTCCAGCACCCGATCATGGCGATCCACCCGCCGATCCTCTACACCGGCTACGTGGGGTTCGTGATCCCGTTCGCGTTCTGCGTGGCGGCGCTGTG
Organism: Acidobacteriota bacterium; assembly: GCA_022826195.1. GTDB lineage: Bacteria > Acidobacteriota > Vicinamibacteria > Marinacidobacterales > Marinacidobacteraceae > Marinacidobacterium. Next base: position 24,852 of record JAJDVI010000045.1, on the reverse strand, counting down.
GACCCGGCGGCTCGACGCCGCCTGGATCCAGAACACCCGCCGCTGGACGCTCATCGCCTGGTTCTTCCTAGGCAGCGGCATCCTGCTCGGCGGCCGCTGGGCCTACGTGGAACTCGGCTGGGGCGGCTACTGGGGCTGGGACCCGGTGGAGAACGCCGCGCTCATGCCCTGGCTCACCGGCACCGCCTTCCTCCACTCGGTGATGATCCAGGAACGGAAGGGGATGCTGAAGATCTGGAACGCGGGACTGGTGATCGTGACCTACCTGCTCTGCGTCTTCGGCACCTTCCTCACCCGGAGCGGGATCGTCTCCTCGGTGCACGCCTTCGCGTCCTCCGAGTTCGCCTGGCGTTTCCTCGTCTTCATCATCTTTGCCGCCATCCTCTCGGCGGCGCTCCTGATCACCCGGATCAAGGACCTCCGCACCGAGAACGAACTGGAAGCGGTCGTCTCGCGCGAGTCGGGCTTCCTGTTCAACAACCTGCTGCTGCTCGCCGCCTGCTTCGCGGTGCTCTGGGGGACGCTCTTCCCGGTCCTCTCCGAGGCGGTGCAGGGCGAGCAGATCAGCGTCGGAGCGCCCTTCTTCAACCGGGTGAACGTCCCGCTGGGACTCGCGCTCCTGCTGATGACCGGGGTGGGACCGCTCCTCGCTTGGCGGCGCTCGTCGCTCGACAGCCTCAAGCGCAACTTCACGGTCCCCCTGCTCTCCGGAGTCGCCGCCGGCGTGCTCCTCTTCGCCCTCGGGATGCGCCACCCCTACGCGATCCTCTGCTTCGCGATGAGCGCCTTCGTGGTGGTGACCATCGGCTCCGAGTTCCACCGGGGCGTGCGCGCCCGCCGCGCCCACCGGGGCGGCGGCTACGGGACCGCGCTCTTCGACCTCGTGCAGCGCAACACCCGCCGCTACGGCGGCTACATCGTCCACTTCGGGATCGTGCTGCTCTTCATCGGGTTCGCCGGGAACGCCTTCAACAAGGACGTGATCGCCGACCTGAACCGCGGCGAGAGCACCGCCATCGGGCCCTGGAAGGTCACCCTCCAGGACCTCCCGGGCGGTGAAACGCCCGTCCACAACTGGCTGGGGGCGCAGGTCCTGCTCTCGAAGAACGACGAGCCCGTCGGCATCTTCCAGCCCCGCCGCCAGCTCGACAAGGCCACCGGACAGGCGACCTCCGAGGTCCGGCGGCACGCCACCTTCCAGGAAGACGTCTACCTCGTCTTCTCCGGGATGACCGAGGACGGACGGGCCACCGTCCACGTCTACCGCAACCCGCTGGTGCGCTGGGTCTGGATCGGGGCGTTCGTGATGTTCCTCGGCACCGTGCTCACGCTGCTGCCGAACCGCTCGCCGGTGCGGCGGGCGGAAGTCACCGCCGCCGAAGGAGCGGCCCTGGAGGCCGTCTGATGCGTTTCCGATCGCTGCTGGCAATGGCCGCGGCCGCCGCGCTCCTCACCGGACCCGCGGTATCCCAGGACCGCTACAACTCGGCCGACTTCCAGCGGGTGACCCACGCCCTCACCTGCCAGTGCGGCGGCTGCAACGCGATCGTCGGCGAGTGCGCGATGGACCGGTGCCCCTCCTCGGAGCCCATCCGCGAGGAGGTCGCCGAGCGGCTCCAGGCCGGGGAAGCCGCCGAGGACATCATCTCCATGTTCGCGGAGCGCTACGGCCTGGTGATCCTCTCGGCCCCGCCGACCAGCGGCTTCCACCTCTCGGCGTGGATCCTTCCGGGGGTGTTCCTGCTGGGCGGGGCGGCGGTGGTCTTCGCGGTGCTGCGCCGCCGGCGGAGCGTGGCGGCGGCCGCCCCCGCCGGCGGAGGCGCGGCCGTACCTGCCGTGGACGCTTCGCCCGAGGTGCTCGCCCGCATCGAACGGGACGTCGAGCAGATCCGCTGACGTTCGGGTGACCCTCGTCCTGCTCGCGGTGCTGGCCGCCGCCGCCACCGCGTTCGTGCTCCAGCCGGTGTTCTCGGGACCGGAGACCGCGCCCCGCCGCGAGACCGACCGCAACGTGCTGCGCCTCCGGGAGAAGCGGGACCAGCTCCTCCTCACCCTCGCGGAGCTCGACTTCGAGAAGGACGCCGGGAAGATCGCCCCCGGGGAACACGCCGCGAGCCGCGCGGAGGTACTCGCCCAGGCCGCGGCAGTGACGGCCCGGTTGGATGAACTGACCGCCGCCAACAGGACGAAGGGAAAGGGCAAGAAATGAGACCCGCCCTCCTCCTCGCCGCGGCCGCGCTCACCCTCCCGATCGCCGCCGCCGCGCAGCCCGTCCGCGTCACCATCGTGAACGGCACCACCCAGGGCCCGGCGTCGGCGGACCTCGTCACCCTCTACCGCCTCGGCCAGGGCATGGAGCCGGTGGACCAGATCGAGAATCCCGAGGCCCAGGTGACCCTCGAAGCTCCGGACGAAGGACCCGTCGCGGGCGGCATCCGTCCGTTCCTGCTCCAGGCCACCTACCGCGGCGTCAACTACAACGCCCCGGTCCGCCTCACCCCCGGCGAGACGACCGAAGCCGCGATCGTCGTCTACGACCCCTTCGATGCGTGGAACGAGCCGGAGATCGGCCTCTCGACCTGGCGGGCCCTCTACCGGCGGATGCCGGGCGAGCGGGACGCGCTCCGGGTGGACCACATCTTCGTGGTGCAAAACCGCACCGAGCCGCCCCGCACCTTCATCCACGACGACGAGACCCTGCGCTTCCGGCTGCCTCCGGAGGACCTGCTGCTCGAGCTCCCCACGGTCAGCTCCACCGGCGAGACCGGGATGCCGGTGCCGCAGAGCAGCTTCGCGGTCGGCGACGAGGGCGACTACGCCATCCGCACCGCCTTCAAGCCCGGCGAGACCGAGATCGTCCTCTCCTACGCGGTCGCCTACGAGGGCGAACGCTACGAGGCCCGGCTCGTCGCGCCGCGCGCGAGCCCCGAGGTGCTGCTTCTCGCCTCCCCGCTCGACATCGACCTCGAACTGCCGCCCGGCGCCCTGCCGGGCTGGGAGGTCCTGGGCCCCGACCAGGAAGCCCGCCTTACCGCGGCCCGCAAGTTCGACATTGCCGCCGGGGAGGCGGTCGGAATGATCTTCAGCGGCGGCACGCCTCCCCCGGCCGCGACGACCCCGGGAGGGCGCCAGCTCCCCGGACTCGTGGCCCCGTCGGAGGAAGAGAGATCCGCCGTCGGCACGATCGGCCGCCTCCCGGACCCGACGATCGCCTCCAAGTGGGCGCTCGCGCTGCTGATGGCCGCCGCGCTCGGCTTCGGGCTGCTGCACCGCGCCTTCGGCGGCGGGCGTTAGCAGCCCGTGGCCACCCCGCTCTTCGAGGCCGAACGCGTCACCCGCCGCTACCGGGAGGTCCCGGTGGTGGACGAGGTGAGCCTCACGGTGGCCGCCGGCGAGATCGTCGGCCTGCTCGGCCCGAACGGCGCGGGGAAGACCACCCTGATCCGGATGGCGGCCACCCTCGCCCGGCCGTCCGCGGGCGTCCTCCGTTACCGGGGAGTGGAGCTGAAGCAGGCCACTCCGGCGGCGCGCGGCTGGATCGGCTTCGCCTCCCACCAGTCCCTCCTCTACCCGGAGCTGACCGTCGCCGAGAACCTGCGCTTCCACCGGCGCCTCCACGGCGTCCGCACCGACATCGGCGAGCTGCTCGAGCAGCACGGGCTCACCGCCGTCGCCGGCGTCCCGGCCCGGCACCTCTCGCGGGGAACGGCGCAGCGGGCGACCCTCGCCCGGGCGCTGCTGCACGAGCCGGACCTGCTGCTGCTCGATGAGCCCTTCGCCGGCCTCGACGGCGCGGCCCGCGAGCGGCTCGCCGGCATGGTGCGGGCGGCGCGCGGGCGCGGCGCGGCGGTGCTGTTCGCCAGCCACGACGTGGACCGGGCGGTCGAACTCGCCGACCGGGCGCTGGTCCTCCAGCGGGGCCGGGTGGTCCTCGACGATCCGGCCGCCGACCCCGACACCGTCCGCCGTACCTACGACACCGCCGCCGCCGGCTATCCCGCGGGAGGGACCGCGTGACCACCTTCTCGGCGGCGGCGGCCATCGCCGGGAAGGACCTGCTGAGCGAGGCCCGCTCCCGCGAACGGCTCCCGGCGATGCTCCTCTTCGCGGCGCTCGTGCTGCTGGTCATGCACTTCGCCATCGGGCTCGACTCGGCGGACCGGCGGGACCTCGCCCCCGGAGTGCTCCAGGCGGCCTTCCTCTTCGCCGGGACGCTGGGGCTTTACCGGAGCTTCGCCCCCGAAACCGAGGCGATGGCGATCCACGGGCTGATGCTCGGCCCGGTGGACCGGTCGGCGATCTACTTCGGGAAGCTGGCCTCGGGGACCCTCCTGCTGCTCGCCGTCCAGATTCCGGTGGTGCTGCTCTACGAGCTCTTCTTCCGGGCGAACCTTCTGGGGGGCCAGTCCGTAAGTGGTCTGCTGCTCTTCGGCGCGATCCTCCTGTGCTTCTCCCTCGGTTTCATGGCTCTCGGCACCACGGTGGCGGCGATCTGCGCCGCGACCCCGGTGCGGGAGGTCCTGCTGCCCCTGCTGCTGTTCCCGCTCTCGGCTCCGCTCCTGATCGCCGGAGTGTCCGGAGTGCGGGCGGCGATGGCCGGAGAGCCCGTCTGGGAGGCCGCCCGCTTCCTGGTGCTGGCCGCGGTGGCGTTCGTCTCGGTCTCATGGATGTGCTTCGAGTTCGCGCTCGAGGAGTAGCGCTCCTCGGGCTCCTGCTCGGCCTCGCCGCCGCCGGTCCCGCCTCCGCCCAGGAGGAGCACGAGGAGGGACACGACCGGGTGCTCGATGTCCCGCTCGTGGATGAGCTCCCGGTCGCGGACGGCCGGCTCGACGAGGAGGTCTGGGCGCTCGCCGCGGTCGCCGGCGGGTTCACCCAGACCGAGCCGGTGGACGGCGCCGAACCCACCTACGCGACCGAGGTGTTCGTCGCCTACACGCGGGACGCGCTGCTGATCGGGGCCCGGATGGAGGACGACGACCCGGCGGCGATCGTCGCCCGCGAGTACCGGCGCGACGCCAACCTCGAGAGCGACGACAACTTCTTCGTCGTGCTCGACCCCTACCACGACCACCGGAGCGGCGTCTTCTTCAGCACGAACCCGGTGGGGACCCGGCAGGACGGGCTCATCCAGAACGAGGGCGCGGCGATCAACAACGAGTGGGACGGCGTCTGGAGCGTGGGGTCGCGGCGGACCGAAGGCGGCTGGGTCACCGAGATGGTGATCCCCTTCGAGACGCTCCGCTTCCCGCGCGGGACGCCCGAGTTCGGAGTGAACTTCGGCCGGCAGGTGGCGCGCACCCGCGAGATCGTGTTCTGGGCCCCGATCTCGGTGGACTGGGGCTTCAACGCCATGTGGCGGATCTCCGCCTACGGGGTGATGCACGGGATGGAGCACGCCGACCCCGGCGGCCGCATCAAGCTGAAGCCCTTCGGGGTCGCCGGGATCACCGGCGAGGGCGAGGAGCGCGCGGGCACCGGCGATCTCGGGCTCGACGCCAAGGTCTCCCTCGGCTCCAACCTCAACCTCGACGTCACCCTGAACACGGACTTCGCCCAGGTGGAGGCCGACGAACAGCAGGTGAACCTGACCCGCTTCGAGCTCTTCTTCCCCGAGCAGCGCGAGTTCTTCCTCGAAAACGCCGGTCTCTTCCAGGTCGGCGAGACGACGCGGCCCTTCGAACCACCGGAGATGTTCCTGTTCTTCAGCCGCCGCATCGGGCTCTCCGACGACGGCGAGATCATCCCCATCCTCGGCGGCGCGCGCGTCACCGGCAAGCTGGGCGCCACCGACGTGGGCGCCTTCCACATCCGCCAGCAGGAGTTCGAGGGGGTGTCCCCCGCCACCGGGTTCACCGCGCTGCGCCTCCGCCGGGACGTGCTGGAGCGGAGTTCCATCGGGGTGATGGCGCTCGACCGGACGGAGGTTGACGGCGAGTCCCACCGGGTCGGCGCCGCGGACTTCTCTTGGGCGCCCACCGAGTCCGCCACCATCACCGGATTCGCCGCCCAGAGCGCCACTCCGGGCGTCGAGGGACGGGAAAGCGCCTTCGGCGTGACCGGACAGATGGGCGACGACCGCTGGAACATGTTCGCGACCTACACCGACATCGGCGAGGGGTTCCGCTCGGAACTCGGCTTCGTGCCCCGCACCGGGATCCGGAAGGTCCGCGTGGACGGGCTCTGGAGCCCCCGGATCGGCCGCTACGGCATCCGGCAGATCTTCATGGGGCCGGGCATCATCCGCATCACCGAGCCCGACGGTTCCATCCAGACCCAAAACGTCAGTCTCGGGCCCTTCTTCCTCTTCGACGACGGCAGCCAGTTCTTCTTCAACGTCTCGCAGAACATCGAGGGACTGAGCGAGTCCTTCGAGCTGCGCGACGGCGTCGTGATCGAGGAGGGCCAGTACACGACCACCGACTTCATGACGATGGCCAACACCTCGGAGAGCCGGCGGGTCTCGTTCAACCTCTTCGCCATGAACAACGGCTTCTTCGACGGCCGGCTCCGCGTCTACTCGCCGGGCCTCGCCGTCCGCCCGCATCCCCGGCTACGCCTCCAGGTGAACTACTCCCGGAGCGAGGTCCGCCTCCCGCAGGACAACGGCCACTTCAACACCAACCTCGTCGTGCTCCGCGGCCTCGTGGCGCTCTCCCCCGACGCCTTTATCCGCGGCCTCCTCCAGTGGAACGACGACGACGGCAACTTCTCCGGCAACGTCCAGCTCCGCTGGAACTACCGCCCCGGCAGCGACATCTACGTCGTCTACAACGAACGCCAACCCTTCGGAATGGACTCCAACGAGCCCTCCTACCGCGAGCTCCTCGCCAAGCTCACCTGGTACTGGGTTCCGGGCTAAGGGACGCCCAGGGACCGCCGGTCTTCAGACCGGCACGCGGGCCGAAGGCCCGCAGAGCGCGTAGGGCTCCTCGCCATCGTGGCGCGTACGGCTTGGAACGCCGGTCTCCGACCGGCACCCGCGCGCCGCAAGGCGCGCGGAACCGCACGTAGCCAGTCCGCCTCACCACGGAAACTCCTGGGACCGCCGGCTTACGAGCCGACACCGCGACGCGCAACCACTTATCCCCAATCCAGACGGGACGGGCAAAGGTCAGTGTCGATACCGAATCGGTCGGCCGGTGGTCCCCACCCGGTACCAATATGCGCCCAAGGAGACCTCTTTCACCGCACGCTCACCTGATTTGCCCCCGTCTCCCCCGCCTCGAAACTCGTGACGAGGACGAAGTAGTGCCGAGCGGAGGCGGCTTGGAACTCCACGCGCGCATTGGTGTCCGATCCGCCGTCGTCATCCGTCGCGATCGTCGCGCCGTCTCTTTGGAGCAGCCTCAAGTAGGCATCCACTTCGTCGGCGTCCATCTCGATCACCACCCGCGCTCCCCAGTCTCCACCGTCATCCCGCGCATTCGGATCGGTACGCGGCGCCTTCACACGGCGTGAAGCTACTCCTCCTCAGAGAGCCGGGTAAACGAAACTCTAACGACGGCCGGAAGGCCAACAAACTCGCGGACCTCGGCAAAGTACTCGTAATCGTCCTGAATGGCGATATCAAGCCGAGCGTTAAAGCCCTCGCCACCGTCATCGTTAGAATCAACTGATGCAAGTGGCCCATTGTCCATCCGTCGATACAACGTAAGTACCGGATCAGCTGGGGCATCGACCGCCGGGGCCACGGACACAGCAGTAACAACTGCCGGGTCCACAGCGTCAGCATCTACGCGATAGCGACCCTGAGGAGCTTCTAGCCGTACTAGTCCTCTCCCCTCACGAACTAGGGCAACGCGCGTGGCGTCCCCTGGTTGGAGCGTGGCCGTAGGTTCTGGTGTGATGTGAGCCACAACTTCGCGCGATTCAGCGGCAAGTCGATTTCCTCTAACCTCGCGATTCAATTCTGTCAAGTTACTCCCTAATGTATCGAAGTTGCTATCGAGCGATTGGAACACAAAGATCAGAATGGCGACTGCGACGCTGGCGACAGTCGCCAACAGCGTTAGGATCGCAACATATAGGTTCCTACGGGATCTTCTTGTCGATTCATATCTCTCGCGAATCCGGGCATCGACTACGTCCACGATACAGTCAAGTGGGAGATTCTCTCGCAGATCCCCAAGGGCCTTCACTGCTTGTTGATCTTTGTTTCCCTTCATCACCAAATGCCCTCCCATGACGGTGTCTGTGCAGCAGCTGGTTCCTGCTCATCGTTTGTTGATCTTTCAGAACCCGAGCACCCATGGGGCTGGGTCGTTTCGAAAAGACTACGAAACCGTTGTTCCGTTTCCGCGGCCACGGCTCTTGGCAATGTTTCGGAGACTAGGCGGCTAAACCCAGAGAATGTGAGTGGTCCACGAAAGGCGCGCCAGTCACCGTCAGGAAGGATCGATAGTTCATTGGGCCATTCACGCGGTTCTACCTTCCGACGGGTTGGCAAGCGAGATTTGCGTGGCGCAAGCAGAACGGCATGGTCTCTCGCAGGCGTGCGAGAACCCGCTTGCCGTTCCACGATGCCTGTTGTGTCGCCATCAGCTGAGGCTCTAGCCGGACAGGAAAGGCGCATCTGATCCCCTCGATGAAGCCGGATGCCGAGCAGGCCGCATGCCCCACCGCCCAGTCTCCTACTCCACGCGGCGGGACTCCTGGCCCGCAACGAACACCGCAGTTACCTCCCCCATACCGTTCACGACGAAACGCACCCGTTGTCCATCCGCGCTCGATCCATCGCTCACCAGCCGGAATACATGAGCGGAACCCGTCGGCCTTAGCAAGCCGGTCACGCCGTTCTGCTGCTGAGATAACGGCAACAGGGCCATCAGTTGATTCTCGTGGCGGAGGATTGTGGTGTCGCCGCCGGGACCTCGATAGGTCCCGACGTAGCGGCCCCTGTCGGAGGCCGAGGTTGACGCGCCGCCATCATCGGAACCGGGTGCGGCGGGAGCTGTGGGATCCTCAATGAACAGTTGAACTCCCCAGTCGCAGGAATCCGTGCACGACACCATCTCGACGGACAGGGTGGTAATCCCGGATTCGGCCGCGGTGAAGGCCAGAACGGGAAACTGGTCAGACCGAACGTCAGAGTCGAGAACGTCGCCGGACGAGTCGTAGGCGGTCAGGTCGAGATCGTTGCAACCGAAATCACATATCCCTACTGCCGTGTACAGGATTCCCGAACATGTATGGACCTGGATGCTCGCCGACTCTCCGGCGTCCAAGGCGCCCGTGAGGGGAGCGTGGGCCAGAACGCTGCCGTCTTCGTCCGCGCTTTCCCTTATGCCTTCGAGCATGTCCGCAACCCACCAGTGAAGAGACTGGGCAGATACGCGAATTGGCACCGCGGCAATCATGAGACCGCCGATCAGAGCGATGGCCGCCAAGCTAGACAACGTTCGCGGCAAACAGGGCGCCACACGCCGAGCCATCTTCTGGACAGCGAGCCGGATTCCCCCGGGAACGAGCCCTGTGAAATCGGGGAACCTCACGCTCTTCCCCCGACCGGACCGCCTCCTCGGTCAAGTCTGCTCCGAATGACGCAATGGAAAAACGAGGTCCTTCCGGAACGATCCTTGTCGCTTCGAACGCTGTAGGATGTGGGGGTAAGCACGGATCGTCGCGAGCAAGTGTCGTCTTCGTGGAAGCCGAGTTCAGGTTTATGCCCTATTTCGACGCCTGACGGACTGAACTTCGAACACGAACAATTGGACGTGCGCCACTTCGGTCCTATCTGATAGTCGTCGCCACAGATTCGGGACCCTCTGATCAATGCGGCGACGAACGGTGCAACGTAGCCTGCACCGCCCTCCAACTAGCGCGGCCGCAGTTAACGGCAGGCGTGAGCACAGGCGACTCGGTTCTCAATCACCGCGTCTTGGGAGAGTGAACGTGCAAGATGGCGCAGGCTACCGACGCGCGCCCGTGGACACCGTCCGGCTGCCACGCTCCTCGCGGTCGTGTTGCTACCCCACGCGGCGTGATGCGCGGCCCGCGACAGACACCGCAGTCGCCTTTCCGGTGTCGTTGACCACGAAACGCACCCGATCCCCGTCGGTGCGGGATCCATCGCTCTCGAGTCGAAAGATGTGAGTAGAACCCGTGGGTCTCAGCACGCCGATTCCTCCGTTGTGCCACTGGAACGACGGAAACAACACCATCAGTCGGCCCTCGTGGCAAAGGATCGTGGTGTCGCCGCCGGGACCTCGATAGGTCCCGACGTAGCGGTCCCAGTCCGAGGGCCAGGTTGAGGCTCCACCATCGCCGGAACGAGGCGCGGCGGGAGCCCTCGCGTCGTGAAAGGACAGTTGAACTCCCCAGTCACACGAGCCCGTGCACGAAACCATGTCCACGGACAAGGTCGTGATGCCGGATTCGGCCGGTGTGAAGTTCAGAATCGGCACGTCGTCAGGCAGAAGGTCAGAATCGAGGAAATCGCCCGACGAGTCATAGGCAGTCAGGTCGAAATCGATGCAACCGGCATCACATATCCCCTGGGCCGTGTACCGGATCCCCGAACACGTATGGACCTGGACGCTCGCTGACTCTCGGGCGTTCAGTGTGCCCGTGAAGGGAGCATGGGAGAGAATGCTGCCGGCTTCCGTCACGCCTTCCCGTATGAACTCGAGCACGTCCGCTACCAATCGGTCGAGAGATTGTGCGGATACCCAGGTAGGCACCGCGGTGATCATCAGACCGCCGATCACACAGGCGGCGGCGCGACAGCTAATTTTGCGCACGAGACGACGCGCCTCCCACTGAGCATCCTCCTGGCTAACGGACCGAGTCTCTGGCTTCGTACGCAATGGTGAACGGTGGAGCACGTTGCTGACCTCCTTACGGAATAGTCGGGGAGCGACACGGTCCCGCGTCTGGCGTGACGTGAGTAACTGGTACGAAGCCGGGGCATTCAGGCACGAACACAGCACCGCTGCGGCAGTGGGCGTGTGCGGAGGCGAGTAGACCTTCCACGACGAGACCGCGCAGTCAGTGTCTTCGCCAAACGGGGCCGAGAAACTGAACTAAAGCGACGAAGAATTGAACGATTTCGATTCCATTCACAGGCCCGAGTTCCACAGTGTCACTTGGGTCCTTGGTCCGTGATATATAGCCGTCACATCAAGTGACACTCGCGAACCGCTTCCTGATCCGCTTCGCCGTAGTCGTCGTTCTAGCGTCACTGCAACCCTCGTTGGGATTCGCCCAGCCGAACCCGCCCCCTTCCGCATCGCCATCCTCATGGCCCCTGTTTTGGGCTGAGCTTGCGCTACTCGTCGTGGTTTTCCTGCTCCTCCCCGCTCTGTCTTTGTGGATTGGACGGAATAACCCGAAGGAACTCAGGGGCCTTGGCCTGCCTCGAGGGTCGATTCGCAGCATGTTGGCTCTGCTAATCCTCGGTTCAACCGTCAACTTTCTGCTCTTTGGCGCCTCGGCCAGCGGCGGCCACTTCAGCGAAGTGTTGACTGCCCTCAGCACGCTCAGTGCTGCCGTCATCGGTTTCTACTTCGGCGGACGCACGGCAACACCTTTGATGGACGGGCAAAAAAGCCCCTCCCCAGCGTCAGCCGCGACGATCCCTGACGACCCGACACCACCCAGCCACACGGACGCAGGTTGAGGGTTTGCCATGCCCCCGTTTCAAGGACTACACGCGCACCAAGAGCTTCCGCCACTCCTCTTGCTCAATGGAGGGCAATCCAGCGCGTCGCGGCCCACCTCCGATCGAGCACGTAGTCAGACACACGATTCCGCGCATCGCTCTCACCCAGTCCTAGTCCGACTGCAGCCTGTCAAACGCCGGTCCAAGGACGACCACTAGCTCCATGAGCGACGCGACCCAGCGTCCGCTATACAGAGTCCTGGCTGTCGACGGGGGCGGAATACGAGGCATCATTCCCGCTGTTTTTCTGGCTGAGCTCGAAGCGCGAACGGGCAAACCGGTCAGTTGCCTGTTTGACATGCTGGCAGGGACATCAACCGGTGGCATTCTCACCACATGCCTGGCAACACCTAGCGACGACAACCGTACGCCAAAGTTCCGGGCCCACGACGTCTTGGAAATGTATGCGGAGAACGCCGGAGAGATATTCCAAACGCCGACCCAATGGTGGAAGAGAGTCCTTTCCCCATTGCGAAAATGGTGGCGTCCGGAGTACACCAAGGGTGGTATCGATACGGTCCTCAACAGACGACTCGGTTCGGCACACCTTACCGACGCTCTAGTGGAGCTCTTGGTCACTAGCTACGAAATCGAAAAACGTCGACCGTATTTCTTCAAGACGAACAAGGCACGTAAGCACGCAGCGCGCAACCATTACCTTCGTCACGTTGCACGCGCCACATCGGCCGCGCCAACGTACTTTCCGCCCGCGCGCATTCCGACGGTGGATGCCAGCCGCATCCGATTCCTGATCGACGGTGGGGTCTTCGCGAACAATCCAGCACTGTGCGCGTATGTAGAAGCACGCAAGGTTTTGCATGACCGGGCGCAGTCATGTCGGTGCAAGTCCTCATGTTCATGCCAGATACCGAAAAATGTTCTCTTGGTCAGCATAGGGACAGGGGGGACGAACACACCCCTCTGCTTCGAAAAAGCGGTGAAATGGGGACGGATGAAGTGGGTCCGCCCAGCGCTCGATGTAATGATGGACGGGATGTCCGATGCCGTTGACCACCAGCTAGAACAAGTGTACGAATCGAAAAACGGTTGTGGTGCGTACTACCGATTTCAGATACCGCTGTCCGAATCCTCGGACAAGCTAGATCGAATTGACCGCTGCAACATTTGGGCATTGAAACGAGAGGGCAAGAGACTCTTGGAGACGAGATCAGAGTGCTTTGACAGACTAGTCAACACATTGAATGAGCAGTGCTTCTTGACGGGACAAAAGGGCACTGTACAGAGACCTGTCCGTCAGTGCGGGGTCGAGCGCACGGGGATGCGAGCGAACGGATCGGAGTGATGACGGAGTCGTGGCAGCAGACGAAGGATTGCAGCGTTGCCCGACGATTGCGGACAAGAATAGGGATTGGTCCGGCGAGTTCCGGCTCCGGGCACGTCTCGGAGATCGCGCGAGGGCATTGGGGCGCGGTGTGACGGAACGACGTCATAGCCTTGGTTTCTACGGTGTCGGTCGGTCTGTGGAGAACTTCGGCGCGAGCGCGCAGGATGCGGGTGATGGCACACGGAACTTTGCGCCGGTCACGGTGTGCCGGGTGTGAGTAGAAGATCCACGATTGGGAAGGTAGGTTGCTGGTGCGTGTTCGTGCTCTTGGGAGGCGTTTTGGCCGTCCGCGCGCAGCTTCCGCCGGAGATCCTGGTGGACCAACTGCTGCTCCGCGTGGAGCGGATGATCGAGACGGAGGAGACCGAAGGCGCGCTCGAAGTCGTCCAGGAAATCCTCGCCCTCCAGGAGGGTCACGCCATCCAACTTCCCCCCGAGTTCCATTTCCGCCGCGCGCAGGTGACGTTCGCGGCGGGGACTCTTGAGCCCGCGAGGCAATCCGTCATCAGCTATCTGACGGCGGCCGGACGTGAGGGCAAGTTCTACGGGGAGGCCCTCGCCCTGTTGGAGGACGTGGAGCGGATTCTGGAGCGGCGGGACGCGCCGGACTGCGCCGGGCAGCCAGCGGGGACCGAGTGCTGGATGGAGTTGGCGAACCAGCTGGGGTGTCACGTCTGGAACGAGGGCCTTCAGCTTGAGGCGGTGGCCGAGTGGATGGGCGCTTGTGCTTCGGGCCTTGCCACCGGCCCGGGAACACTGTCGTGGAAGTGGCCGCCCGACAATCATCAGGAAGAGCGTGGCGCGATGCGGCTGGGAAGACGCGACGGTCATTGGGTTGAGACGTTCCCTAACGGCGTTGTCGCCGAAGGCCCGTACGAGGAAGGCGAGGAAAACGGCCACTGGGTAATCAGGTTTCCGGACGGGGGCATCCAGGAGGGCCCGTATGCGGGTGGGCAGCGGAATGGCCACTGGATAGACACCGATGCTGACGGGGGCATTGGCGAAGGGCCTTACGTGGATGGGAGGCGAAACGGGCGCTGGACCTGGACCTACCCGGACGACCAGGTTGAGAGCGGCCCGTACGAAAATGGAGAAAAGCACGGTCAATGGGTAATCCGGCGGCCCGACGGCGCTATTGAACGAGGCGTCTTTGCGATCGGAAAGAGACAGGGCCGATGGACCCGCGAAGAACCGGCCCCCAACGCCAGGGTCTGTGAAATCGAGGTCGTCAACGACGAAGCCGTCGGTGAATGGGACTGCCGCATTCGCCCGTAACCGAAAACAGATGAAGAGATGACACGCTCTTGTTCAACAACATGATGCTCGTTTCAATTACAGCCGCCCCGAAAGGGCAACGGTCATTGGTTTGGAGGTTCGCGACCCGGCAGATCGAGGGCGGCCCTTACGTGGAGGGAAGCAATACGGCCGCTGGCGGGTGAGTTCTTGGACGGCGAAGCCGAGCGCGTCGAGTTCGGTTGCGGGAGGCACCAGGAGTCCTGACCGCCGACGGCGGCGCGTAGCGGGAGGCGCCGCGCGAGAACATTTCGCTGGCGCGGAGCGGGCTAGACGGTTCCACCACGCGACGTTCGAGGAAGCGGGCGCCACCCGCGTCGGCCTGCTACGGCCTCATCGGTGCTGGTTCCCGGTTCGCCCACACGTCCGTTCGGTACGGGGACGGATTGGCCCACGACCAACGCAGTAGACGAGTTCGCCGCGGCGGATCTTCACGGGAAAGTCACCCTCTCGCGGCGATTCTGCACGTCTAGATCACACCCTCACGGCTAGCGTCGGTTCCACGTGGAACGGCGTTGATCACACCTGCACCGAAACGATGTCCGGCAAGAACGCGGCCACCAAGGGCGGTCGCCGTCGTCTACGGTGCACTCGACCGCATCGTCGCGGCCATCTCGGCGGCAAAGAGCCTTCCGCGGCGAGCCACGATTTCGCTCTGCTCACGGAAGCCCCGACGGCCGGCAGCGATTCGCATCACGAAGCGCCCGTGAACGGCGCCAACCCCCCACCCCCCGCCGAAACCCGCCAACCCACAAACAAACCCGACCTGCGGGTCGGCTTCCTCCTCCTGCCGCAGTTCACCCTGGTGTCCTTCGCGGGGTTCCTCGACGTGCTCCGCCACGCCGCCGACGAGGCGGACCGGGGCTGCCAGATCCACTGCGCCTGGCAGATCGTCGCGCCGACGGTGGACCCGGTGGGCTCGAGCGGCGGCGTGGAGGTGACACCGCAGGCGCGGCTTGGCGATCCGACCCGCTTCGACTGCGTCGTCGTGGTGGGCGGCCCGCTCTCGGCATCCGGACAGCTCCCGTCCGAGACCCTCACGTTCCTGCGGCGGGCCCACGAGGCCGGACGGCTGATCGCGGGTCTCGGCACCGGCTGTTTCACCCTGGGAGCCGCGGGCCTCCTCGACGGCCGCCGCTGCTCGGTGCACTTTCGCCACGCAAGCGAGTTCCGGGCACGGTTCCCGAAGGCGGAGGTCGCGGTCCACGAGATCTACCAGATCGACGGCAACGTCGCGACCTGTCCCGGCGGGACCGCGGCGATCGACCTCGCGGTGGACATCGTCTCCGGCTACTGCGGCCGGGCGCGGGCCACGAAGGGCCTCGCCGACCTGGTCGTGGACGAGCACCGCGCGACGTTCCATGTTCCGAGCCACCCCTTCCACGACCTCGAGTGCTGCGGCGACGAGCGGGTGGAGATGGCGACACGGCTGATGCGCCAGAACCTGTCCGGACAACGCTCGATCGGCGACCTCGCCGACACCCTGCACCTGACCGCGGGCCAACTCGGCCGCGCCTTCCGGGCGCATACGGAACTCACGCCGGCGGAGGTGTGGCGCGCCATGCGCCTGCAGCACGCACGCTGGAGGCTGTTCAACACCAGCCACTCGGTAAGCCGCATCGCCCGTGAGTGCGGATTCGCGGACGCGCCGCATTTCATTCGGTGGTTCCGGCGCGTTTACGGCCAGACGCCGCAGACGGCGCGCCGGGAGCGCGCGGCGGCGCGCGAGCGGAATAGTGGGCTGCTGGGCGATGCGCAAGCATTCCGGCGCGCGGTGGATTCCCCGGAGGCAACCGCCCCGCGGAATCCCTGACCGTTCAGCCCGGTCCGGCGCTGTTCGTCCTCGTCGCCGGTCGCGGTGTCGGGTTGTCCGTCGCCGGTCGCCTTTCCCGCTATTCGGGCACCCGGAACCGCGGTGGAGCGTTCGGATCCCGTATCGCGGTACCGCCGATGACGAGTTCCGCTCCGGCCGCGTGTTCCCGCACGTCGACGTTTGCGCACCCCGAAGTTCCGGGGTTCGCGGCGTCCTCCGATGACGGGAGCAGCTCTCCGTCCCTCACCGGAATCCAGCGCATGCCGACATCGCGCACCCGCGCCCGGCGGAACGCGGCGCGCCGGAGCGGCTGGTCGAGGCACGTCGGCTGGTCGCGGGCAAAATCCTCCACGAAGGAAGTGAAGTAGTCGATGAAGTGTCCCGTGAAGGTTCGAAGCGTTGCGATGAACCGCCCGTCGCCGCCGGAATCGAGGTCCGTCACCCGCAGGGTGAACAGGTTGGCGCGCCCCTCCGTCTCCCGGGTCAGCTCGAAGCGATAGGTCTGCCCCGCCGACCACGGGTATTCCAACTCGCACTGCATCCCGCTACGTTCGTGATCGAAGCGGAGACAGTCCGTTCCGTCACCCATTTCGACCACCGTCGCCTCGCCCCCCGGCCCGTCCCAGAATGAGAACTGCATCTGCCGGTCGGCGAGTGTGCCGCCGCGCTGGAGCCCCGCATATCCCACATACGACCCGATGTTGATTGCCACGTAGAAGGTGCCCTGCGGCTCCGCCAGGGGAGTCATGTCGATGGAGAATCCGGTCGCTTCAACCGTGTCGTAGAGGACGCTGGCCGCGGACCACGGCGGACGCGGGGGGGCAACGCTCAACGTGTCGAATTCGATGCTCCGGCTTCCCCCGGGTTCGAACAGCGCCAGGACCAGCTTCCCGGCGCCCGGGAAGCCCGGGATCCACGTCGCCGCGGTTCGGCCGCCGGCGGCCGTCCGCCCCGACAGCGGGAAGACCCACCCCGAGTGCTCGTCGGTAGTCCACTCGTAAGGCGTGCCGGGCGGCAGTCCGTCAACCACCAGCGCTCCCGGCGCGACCTTGCCGGCCTCGGCCGGGGTCATCGGCTCGGGTTCCGGCAGGGGCAGCGGCGCCAAGGGACGCGCCGGCGTGGTGGGCGGCGCAGCGGGCTGGCCGTCGGTCCCCGCGCCGCAGCCGGCCAGTACGAGGAGGGCGAGGGCGGCGCGCACGAGGGTCATCGCGGGAAGACCGGCATGCGGGGGGAAGATCAGCGGTTCGCTCTCGCTTGCAGAACGGCGCGCGGGTCGTCGGTGTAGGGGGCACCGCGGCCGAGCGCGAGCGCCAGCCGGGCGTGGTACCGCTCCGTCTCGGAGAAATCCTCCACTTCCAGCAAGTAGGCCATCGCGTGGTCCGGGCTCGCTTCTACCTGGTAGAAGCCGAGCGTGTTCCCCAGCAAGGTAAGCAACACGCTCCGCGCTGGGCACCTTTCGTGTTCCATCGCCTCGGCGTCGAAGAGCACAGTTCCTTGCGGCGCGCCTAGGAATGGATATGAGGCCGCCGCAATGCCCCTCGGATATGTTGTCGTTGACAGCCCACCCGCCGCATCGGCGCGGTCCGAGGACGGGACGGATCACTGGACCGGCGAACGGAGCGGCTACCGGGCGGTGATGGCCGGCGGGGTCGGTCGCCTCTTGGCACACCTCGCTATTCCGGCACCCGAAACCGCAGTGAAGCGTTCGGGTCCCGTACCGCGGTACCCCCGATGACGAGTTCCGCGCCGGCGGCGTGTTCCCGCACGTCGGCGTTGGCGCACGCCGGAGTTCCGGGATTCGCGGCGTCCTCCAATGACAAAAACAGCTCGCCGTCCCTCACCGGGCTCCAGCGCCTGCCGACATCGCGCACCCGCGCCCGGCGGAACGCGGCGCGCCGGAGCGGCTGGTCGAGGCACGTCGGCTGGTCGCGGGCGAAATCCTCCACGAAGGAAGTGAAGTAGTCGATGAAGTGTCCCCGAAACGTTCGAAGCGTTGCGATGAACCGCCCGTCGCCGCCGGCATCGAGGTCCGTCACCCGCAGGGTGAACAGGTTGGCGCGTCCCTCCGTCTCCCGGGTCAGCTCGAAGCGATAGGTCTGCCCCGCCGACCACGGGTATTCCAGCTCGCACTTCACCCCGCTTTGTTCGTGATCGAAGCGGAGACAGTCCGTTCCCTCGCCCATCTCGACCACCGCCGCCTCGCTTTCGGGCGCGTCCCAGAACGAGAACAGCATCTGCCGGTCGGCGAGGGTGCCGCCGCGCTGGAGTCCCGCATATCCCACGAACGACCCGACGTTGATTGCGGCGTAGAAGGTGCCCTCCGGCTCCGCCAGGGGAGTCATGTCGATGGAGAATCCGGTCGCTTCAACAGTCTTGTAGCTGACGCTGGCCGCGGACCACGGTGGACGCGGAGGGGCAACGCTCACCGTGTCGAACTCGATGCTCCGGCCTCCCCCGGGTTCGAGCAGCGCCAGGACCAGCCTCCCGGGGCCGGGGAAGCCCGGAATCCACGTCGCCACGGTCCAGCCGTCGGCGGCCGTCCGCCCCGACGCCGGGAAGACCCACCCGGAGTGCTCGTCGGTAGTCCACTCGTAAGGCGTGCCGGGCGGCAGTCCGTCAACCACCAGCGCTCCCGGCGCGACCTTGCCGGCCTCGGCCGGGTTCATCGGCTCGGGTTCCGGCAGGGGCAGCGGCGCCAAGGGACGCGCCGGCGTGGTGGGCGGCGCAGCGGGCTGGCCGTCGGTCCCCGCGCCGCAGCCGAGCGTCAGCACCGTGGCGAGGGTGATGAGGAGTGTCTTCACCTGTGCGTTCTCCTCGTTGAGGGAGCGGGCCCCTGCCGGGCTCTCCCTTCCAAAACGGCGAGCGGGTCGTCGGTGTAGGGCGCGCCGCGGCCGAGCGCGAACGCCAGTCGCGCGTGGTACCGCTCCATCTCGGAGAAGTCGAGCGCGTCCACTGAGTAGGACAGCGCGTGGTCCGCGGCTTCTACCGGGTAAAAACCGAGCGCGCTCCCCAATACGAACAGGATCACGTTCCGGGGCGGGCAACCCCCTTCTGCCATCCTCTCAGCGTGGAGGAGCGCAGTTCCCAGTGGCGCGCCAACATCGGATAGGAGGCCACTGCAAAACCCTCGGTCTTCGCTGACAGCCCACACGTCGATCCATCCCTCTTGTTCCGCGGGGGTGGCGCTGACGCGGATCGTCTGCGTGAAGGGGAGTCCGGTGAGTTGCTCCCACGCGTCCCGGATGGCGTCCTCGATTTCCTCG
Organism: Acidobacteriota bacterium; assembly: GCA_022826195.1. Classification (GTDB taxonomy): domain Bacteria; phylum Acidobacteriota; class Vicinamibacteria; order Marinacidobacterales; family Marinacidobacteraceae; genus Marinacidobacterium. Next base: position 5,479 of record JAJDVI010000045.1, on the reverse strand, counting down.
ATCTGGCTCTCGCTGAACGCGCTGCCCCGAAACCGGCGCTCGTCTTCGAAGACGACCGGGGTGTAGATCACGAAGTCCGGCCGCCCGGGGTACACCTGGACCGTCCGCTCCTCGACGGACAGGCCCCTGTGCGACCCGCACCCGGGGCTGCTGCTCCCGGTCGGGCAGATGAACGCATCGAACACCATCTCCCGCCAGAACTCGAGCTCGAACAGCTCGGGGTCGAAGCCGGCAAGCTGGTCCTCCACGATGATCCCTATCTCGCCGGTGGCGGTTTCGAAGCGGGGATGGGACGCCGTAAGGGTGAGAGTCACTTCCCCGGCCTCGACGCCGGTGACGGTTCCCTCGAAGACGCCGGGCTCCGGGCTCTCGCCCTCGACGGTCGCGGCGGCGCCGCTCGACGTGACCTCGTAGGTCGCGCCCGCGACCGCCTCCGAGAGACGGGCGACAAAGGTCTCCGCAGTCCACCTCCCGACCGTGATTGCCTCGGGCAACTCGGCCCAGGCGAGCGGCGAAGGCGGTGGCGGCGGAGCCGGCGCGCCGGGCGCCGGGGTGGTGGTGGTTCCGCCCCCGTCCCCGCAGGACGCGAGGACCACCGCGGCGAGCGCCGCGAGGGCGCGCGGCGCCATCGCCCCCGTACGAACCTCGGGACGGCGAACCGAGAGGGCAATGCGTCCTTTCATCGTGGGCTCTCCCACTGCGGACCCGGATCTCGTGCGGTTCCGCAGCGTGATCACTCTCGCGCAATTCCTGTGAAGAACACGTTGCAGAAGGACCCACAGTCGTCACTGTTGCGTGAATGTTCAGTCCGGCCTGGCGCCGTGACCGGCAGGTTCGTTCAGCCTTCGCGCCGCGAGTCACCGCGTTGTGATGACTTTCACACAGTCTTCCGTGAAAACGGATCACAGAAGGATCCGATTTCATCACTCTTTCGTGATCATGCAACCATGAGTCGGCGTTCTGCGAGTCGATCCATGTATGGAACGGTCCGCACACCCTCCCGAAGAGTGACAAAAACGGTCTGGGTACGGTTTTCTCCCGCACGCTCTGTGAAAAACGCGACACAGAAGGGAATTGCATTCGTCACGATTGCGTGAATACAGTCCGACTTGGCGCCGTAAATTGACATGTCACAAGGCTTCGGGTCGAGAACAGAATCGAAGAATCGATTCCGTGCCAGCCACGGCGACCCAGATCGGAATCGCCTGACGGAAGACCGAGTGAAGAGCGGCGACGCACCGCTGCGCGAGGTCGAGAGGTTGCGCCGGCATCTCTCCAAGCTCAGTTCGGCAAGCCTGCGCATCAGCGCGAGTCTCGATCTCGACACGGTCCTGCGCGAGACCGTGGAAAGCGCTCGCGAACTGACCGGCGCCCGCTACGGCGTCATCGCCACCATCGACGAGACGGGAGCGCTTCGGGACTTCGTCACTTCCGGCTTGACGGACGACGGGCGCCGGCGGCTGGTGGAATGGCCTGACGGGCCGCGCCTGTTCGAGCATTTGCGCGGTCTGTCCGAACCCTTCCGGATCGCGGACGTACCCGCCTTCGTGCGGCCCTTGGGCTTTTCCCCGGAAAGGCTGCCGTCCAACACGTTGCAGGGCACCCCGATGCGCCACCGCGGCGTGCACGTCGGCCACTTCTTCCTCGCGGAAAAGGAAGGCGGACAGGAGTTCACGAATGAGGACGAAGAGATTCTCGTCCTGTTCGCCTCCCAGGCGGCGACGGCGATCGCCAACGCCCGCACGTACCAGGACGAACAGCGGGCCCGCGCCGACCTCGAGGCGGTCGTGGATACCTCTCCGGTGGGAGTCGTGGTCTTCGACGCGAACACCGGCGGGGTGCTTTCGCTCAATCGCGAGGCGAAACGGGTCGTGGAGCAGTTGGGCTCGCCGGACTGTCCCCTGGAGGACGTGCCCCGGCTACTGACGTGCCGGCTCGCCGATGGGAGGGAAATCGCCTTTGACCGGTTTCCCCTGAGCACGGAGCTGGCTCGCGCAAGGACGGTGCGCGCGGAGGAGATCGTCCTGTCGACTGCCGACGGCCGCAAGGTCACGCTGCTCTGCAACGTGACGCCGATCACCGCCCATGACGGCGCCATTGCTTCGGTCGTCGTCACGTTGCAGGACCTGGCGGCCCTGCAGGAGCTGGAGCGCATGCGGGCCGAGTTTCTCGGGATGGTGAGTCACGAGCTGCGGAGTCCGCTGACGTCCATCAAGGGTTCGACCACGACGGTGCTCGGCGTCTCCGGGGGCTTCGATGCGGCGGAAATGCTCCAGTTCTTCCGCCTGATCGACGAACAGGTCGATCACCTCACCGGAATCATCAAGGACCTGCTCGATGTGGGACGCATCGAGGCAGGCACGCTGTCGGTTTCGCCGGCGCCTTCCGAGATTGCGGCCCTGGTGGACCAAGCGCGGAACACCTACGTGAGCGGCGGCGGTAGGCACACGGTGGTGATGGACATTCCGCCGGAACTGCCTCGCGTCATGGCCGACCCGCAGCGCATTGTGCAGGTCCTGAACAACCTGTTGTCGAACGCCGCCAGACACTCGCCCGAAGCGTCGCCGATTCGCGTCAGCGCGGAACCGGACGGCCTTCATGTCGCGATCTCCGTCTGCGACCTGGGCGCCGGCATTCCGCCGGAGCAACTGGCCCACCTGTTCCAGAAGCACTCGGGCACCCGCGACGGAGCGCAGGGTGTCCGCAGTGGTTTGGGGCTCGCCATCTGCAGAGGTCTGGTCGAGGCGCACGGCGGCCGGATCTGGGCAAAGAGCGCCGGCCCGGGAAGGGGCGCCCGGTTTACGTTCACGGTCCCGATGGCGGGAACCGGGGCCGTCGAAGCGACGGAGGCCGACTCGGTACGGGCGCGGCGGGGGAGCGTCGGGGGCAGGACGCGACAGCCGCGTGTCCTCGTGGTGGACGACGACCCGCAGACGCTGCGATCTGTGCGCGATGCGCTCTCCACCGCGGGCTATTCCACGCTGGCCACCGGAAACCACCGGGACCTGTCGCGCCTCATCAGCGCGGAAAAACCGCAACTGGTGCTTCTGGACCTCATGCTGCCCGGCACCGACGGGATCAAGCTCATGGAAAGCGTGCCCGCCTTGGCTGATCTGCCGGTCATCTTCATCTCGGGGTACGGCCGGGACGAAACGATCGCCCGGGCTCTGGAGTCCGGCGCCGCCGACTACATCGTGAAACCGTTCTCGCGCATCGAGCTGACGGCGAGGGTCCGGGCAGCGCTCCGGCGGCACGCGGAGCCTGGACGCTTCCTGCTGGGAGACCTGGAGATCGACTACGACCTGCGGCGGGTGACCCTGGCCGGCAATCCGCTAGCTCTGACCGCCACCGAGTACGAGCTGCTGCGGGTGCTGTCGGCGAACGCCGGTCGGGTCGTGACGCACAGCGCCCTTGCGCGCCAGGTCTGGAATGGACGGCGCTACGGCAACCCGAAACTCGTCCGCGCGTTTGTCAGGAAGCTCCGCTACAAACTGCACGACGACGCGAACGCGCCGGCCTACATCCTCACGGAGCGCGGAGTCGGGTACCGCATGCCGGCCGGGGACGAAGCGTGAGGCGCTGACGCCAGCCCCTTACGTTCCCACTCACGGCGCGGAATCACCGCGACGGCGAACCGGGATCTACTCCCGCTCCGACTCCGCCTCCACCTCCTCCAGCGACACCGGCCAGCGCGGGTGGCGCGCGGCCTGGAACGCCGGTCTCCAGACCGGCACCGCGGCGCTCCGCGCCGCGCACGGCGCAACTCCACCTGCGCTCACGGTGCGTACGGCTCCTACTGCTCGCCCGACAGCTCCGCCTCCAGATCGTCGAGCGCCACCGGCCAGCGCGGATGGCGCGCGGCCCGGATCTCCGCGAGCGGCCCCGCCACCACGGTGGTGAAGCCCGCCGGATCCAGGTACTCCCGGGCGACGCGTTTGACGTCCGCGGCCGTCACGGCCCGGACGGCTTCGGGCCAGCCCATCAGGTCGTCCGCGCCTCCCCGGCGCACCTCTTCGACCGCGAAGGTCAGGCTCGCATCGGACGCGAGTTCGAGCGAGCGCTGCCACACGGCCCCGAGCAGCCAGCCCTGCGCCCGCGTGACCTCGGCCCCCGTCACCGGCTCCGCCGGATCGTGCATGCGCGCGATCTCCTCCAGGCTGTAGCGGACGAGGGGCCCCACCGCCTCCGGACGCCCGCCCGTGCGCACGAGGAGCAGCCCGGTCCCCGACGCGGTCGCCGGGACCTCGAAGTCGTCCCGGTTGGCGAGGCCGCGCCTCTCGCGCGCGGCGATGTTGAGGCGCTCGGCGAGGATGAACCTGAGGACGGCCAATGGGGCCCGATCCGCGTCCGGAACCGCGCCGACCACGCGGCCGATCGCGATCCAGCCCTCGAGGCTGGGGACGTCCACCGCGTGGAAGCGGCTCGGCGGCTCGCCGGGTTCGACCAAGGCGGGCGCCGGCGCGGGCCCGCCGCCCGCGGCCCAGCCATCCGTCGCCGACTCCAGCGCCGCTTCCGCCTCGACGCGGGAGACCGCGCCCCCGATTCCGAACACCACGCGGTCAGCGGCCAGGCTCCGGGCCGCCAGCGCCCGCACCGCGGCCAGCGAGACCGAGGTTCCCGGCTCCGGCGGGGCCAGCGGGTAGCCGCCGAGCAGGCGCTCCAGCTCGACCTTGGGGCGGTAGCCGGCGCCGACGATCCCGGCCATCGGCATGTCATAGCCGGGTCCCGCCCGGTAGTTGCGGATCGTCTGGGCGTCCAGATCCGGATCGCGGATGATCTCGACCAGCAGTTCCAGCCCCGCGCGCCAGTCCTCCGGCAGCACGTTCAGGGAGAGGTGGGTGGCGTCGAGGGTTTGGACGGCCGTCAGCGAGCCGCCCAGTTCGGCGAGGCGGAGTGAAAGCGGGTCTCCCGCTCCCGCGGGACCGCGCGTCGTGAGGAGATGGGTCAGGAGCGCGGAAGCGCCGGCCTCTCCGTCAGCTTCGTGGAGCCGGCCGAGGGGCAGCGCCGCCGTGATGCGTACCAGCGGGTCACCCCCGGCGGGCACGATGTAGGCCCGGACGCCGCTGGACGCCTCGAAGAGGGCCTCGGCGGGATCGGGGGGGATGAAGGTGGAAGGCCCGCCGACGACGTCGCCCGGAGCTGGCCAGTCGTGCTCGAAGATCGGGCGGGAGCGGCCAGGGAGGGTGTTATCGGAGTCGCACGCGGTGAGGGTGAGGGCAGCCAGAACGACAAGGGCAAACAGCGGCGCGCCATGCGCTGGCCTGCGGCCAGCGCGTGCCGACCGGAGGACCGCCGCAGATCGCTCGTAAGTCGTTGTCATTGAAGGCGATTATACATGTCCTCCAAAAACGGAGGTCACATCTGGGGCCACTTCTTTGACGGCCCGGCAGTCCCGAGTCCGAGAGGGCAACGGCGGGAAGTTCGCGCACTCTCGAGGGCACCGGGCGGCAGGGTCCGGGACCGCGAGCCGCACCGGGTG
>JAJDVI010000022.1 GCA_022826195.1 Acidobacteriota bacterium | reverse complement strand
CACCCGGTGCGGCTCGCGGTCCCGGACCCTGCCGCCCGGTGCCCTCGAGAGTGCGCGAACTTCCCGCCGTTGCCCTCTCGGACTCGGGACTGCCGGGCCGTCAAAGAAGTGGCCCCAGATGTGACCTCCGTTTTTGGAGGATGTGTATACTCGCCTGCAATGACAACGACTTACGAGCGATCTGCGGCGGTCCTCCGGTCGGCACGCGGGCCGGAGGCCCGCAAGGCGCGTCGGGCCGCGTGTCCCGACGGCGTTCCAGCCCGTGGGCGCGACGTCGGCTCTTGAGCTCCAGGCCGAGGCGGGAGCCACTCGTTCCGGGTGGGGTAACGACGTACGCGGTGCGGAGCACCGCGCGTGCCGGTCAGAGACCGGCGTTCCAAGCCGTGTGCGCCATCCGAGCGATGGGGACCGCAACATGCCGGGTATCACATTGGGTATCACATCCGCGATCAGCGTTTCGCCCTCGCGAGCGCGATCCTGGCGATGCTCCCCCGCTCCGCGTCAAGCGCGTGCGGCAGCGGTGCGCCGCCCCCGGCCGGCATGCGCAGCGGCTCCCCCTGCGCCAAGCGCACCAGGTTGCCGTGCCGGCAGCCACGCGAATAGAATCTCCGAAGTCGTCGGTCCCGCCTATCTACCCTTGGGGCTGGCGGCCTATCCGAGGGCCCCTGCGGGGGCCCTCTATTACCTGTCTCCGCGCGTCACGAACCTCGTCTGGGAGTGTCGGAATCCGGTTCAGGGCAACCGTTCTGTCGAGTGGGAGTCGTCTCCATCGGCGGCGACGGCTGAAAGGCGCTCCCGCAAGGCGTCAACGAAAGCAGCCCTGATCGCATCGGTTTCTGCGGGAGCATCGAGCGCACGCTGTAGCGCTCTGCCGGCTCTGCGTAGCAGTTCCCCGTTCCAGGTGCGATCGAGATACCCGGCGCGATCTGCCGCCTGGCTTTCGACATACTGTTGGACGATCCCTGCCGCCTCTGATTGGGGTACTTCTTGCGCCACTCGCTCCGCCACGGACAATATGGTCTTGCTAGCGTCATCCGTGGAGCGAGCCAGGCTCTCCGAGCGTTCGAGAAATGGGACGATGTGCTGTGCTGTCCACTCCTTCGTCGCATCGGCCTCCCTGCGGAGCAGGTCCGACTGCGCGCTCGACGCACTCTTCGGATCAACGATGCCGAGGAGCGCCACTCGGACTCCGAATTCCTGCGCCTGCTGAACACCCACGCGGAGATCATCATCGCCGGAAAGCAACAAACACGCGGCCATGGCCCCATTGCGCGCCAGCGTAATCATGTCCGTCACGACGAAGGAGTCCACGCCCTTCTGCTTGCCGTCGAAACCCAGGACTCCCAAACGCAGTTTGACGTTGTCCTGAATCGCCAGGGAGGTTTGCTCGGGACTGGGTTGGCCGGGTCGGGCGCCGTCGTACCAGTAAACGCGGAGCAGGGGTAGCCCGGCGGTCTCTTCCGCGTACCTCGTGAGAGCCCCGATCACCGCGGGCACGTTGAGTTGAAGCTCGGCCCGCGGCACCACACCTCCGAATTTGGCGATCGCTCCCTGCGCGAACAGATACCCAGCATCAACGAAAACGGCTACGCGATCCATACTCATACCTCCGGGTAGTTTTTCGGGTGAATTTTTTTGGGGCCCCCTTTCGGAGGCCCCGGAGTTTTTTCCGTCCCCTCAGTTTTTTCCGGGACGGCGCGGACAAGTCTAGCCGGTTTCGCACGCGCCCATCAACCGATCGTCCACGCCTCCCCGAAACCGCCTGGCGGTGAACGGACTTCGCTGTCTTCGCGCTGCCTGCGTAGTGGCGCGCCGCCCTTGCGCGTGACGGAAGGCGCCAACTCGGCCACGGCAGAGGCGTGTACGATCCGGGCCGTCCCATGCTCCGAACCCTGATTGCCCTCGCCCTTCTCTTCCCCGCCCTCGCCGCCGCCCAGGAGATCATCCCGGCGCCGGACGACGCCACCACCGGCCCCGACACCGTGTTCGTCCAGGAACTGACCTGGACCGAGGTCGCGGCGCGGGTCCGCGCCGGCACCCGCTCGGTGATCGTGCCCACCGGCGGCACCGAGCAGAACGGGCCTCACATGGTGCTCGGCAAGCACAACTTCATCATCCGGGAGGCCTCGGAGCGGATCGCGCGCGAACTCGGGAACACCCTGGTGGCCCCGGTGGTCGCCTACGTGCCCGAAGGCGGCATCGACCCCCCGACCGGCCACATGCGCTACGCCGGCGCGATCACCCTCCCGCAGGAACACTTCGAGGCGCTCCTCGAGTACACCGCGCGCGGGTTCGCGCTCCACGGCTTGGAGAACGTCATCTTCATCGGCGACAGCGGCGGGAACCAGCGGGGCATGGCGGCGGTCGCCGAGAAGCTGAACGGGGAGTGGGAAGCGGACGGCAACCCGTCCCGCGTGCTCTACGTCCCCGAGTACTACCGGGGGAACGGCTTCCGCGACTGGCTGCTGGAGCAGGGCATCCCCGAGGACGCCATCGGACGCCATGCGGGCGTGACCGACACCTCCCAGCTCTGGTACGTGGCGCCCGAGCAGATCCGGCCGGACAAGCGGGTCAGGGACGGCGGCTTCGAGGGCAGCGGCGTGAGCGGCGATCCCACGCTCGCCTCGCGCGAACTCGGCGAGAAGGGGATCGAACTCAAGGTCGAGACCACGGTCCGGCGGGTGCGGGAGATGCTCGCCGCGCGCTCCGGCGAATGACGCCGGTCGTCCCAACCGTCGCCACGATCCCGTCCCAGCGGCACCTCTTCGACATGCCGCGGGAGGTCGCCTACCTGAACTGCGCCTACATGTCGCCGCTCCTCCACAGCGTGGTGGAGGCGGGGACGGCGGGGCTCCGCCGGAAAGCGCGGCCCTGGGAGATCGAGGTGAGCGACTTCTTCGACGACTCGGAGGCGCTCCGCGCGGCGTGGGCGGAGCTCCTCGGCGCCGGCCCGGACTCGGTCGCCATCACCCCTTCGGCCGGCTACGGGATCTCGCTCGCCGCGAACCACGTCGCGGTCGGATCCGGACAGCGCATCCTGCTCGCCGAGGAGCAGTTCCCCTCGAACGTCTATCCCTGGACCGACAAGGCGCGGCGGACGGGCGGCGAGGTCCGCTTCGTGCCGCGCCCGGAGGACGGCGACTGGACCCGCGCGGTGCTTGCCGAGCTGGACGAACGGGTCGCGGTGGTCGCGCTCCCCAACGTCCACTGGACCGACGGGGGGATCTTCGACCTGGCGCGGATTGGGGCGCGGGCCCGGGAGGCGGGCGCGGCGCTGGTGGTGGACGCCACCCAGTCGCTCGGGGCGCTGCCGTTCGACGCGGCGAGGATCCAGCCGGACTTCGTGGCGGGCGCCGCCTACAAGTGGCTCATGGGGCCGTACTCGCTCGGATATCTCTACGTCGCGCCGCATCTCGAGGAAGTGACGCCGATCGAGCGCAACTGGATCCAGAAGGCCAACGCTCGCGATTTCGCCCGCCTCGTGGACTACACCGAGGACTGGCAGCCCGGCGCCCGCCGGCTCGACTGCGGGGAGCGCTCCAACTTCGCGCTGGTGCCGGCGGCGCTGGCCGCCGCCCGGCAGGTGCTGGAATGGGGCCCGGCGAACATCCTCAGGACCATCGCGCCGACGACGCGCCGTCTCGCGGCCGCCGCGAAGGAACTCGGGTGCACTATCGGGAACGACCTGCACCGCTCGCCCCACTACCTGGCGGTCGGCCTGCCCGCCGAGAGCGGCCCCGAGGGCCTCTCCCGGGTGCGCGCCCGGCTCTCCGAGCGGCGGGTCTTCGTGAGCATCCGCGGGGACACCATCCGGGTCACCCCGCACCTCTACAACGACGTGGAGGACATCGAGGCGTTCGTCGCCGCGCTCGCGTCGGCTCTGTGGGGCAAGCGGTGAAGGTCTACCTGGACACCGTCCGCCGGGTGCTCGAGACCGGGACCCGCCGGCCGAACCGCACCGGGGTGGACACGATCTCCACCTTCAACGTGAACTCGGTGATCCCGATGGACGGGGGCTTCCCGCTGCTCACCACGAAGAAGATCAGCTGGAAGAACATCGTGGTCGAGAACCTCTGGTTCCTCTCCGGCGAGCCGACGATCGCGCTGCTCAAGAAGCACAAGTGCCGCTTCTGGGACCCGTGGGCGGACGAGCACGGCGCGGTGCCGAGCCCCTACGGGAACCTCTGGCGGGCGCATCCGGGGTCGCAGGGGACGGCCGACCAGGTCCGCTGGGTCCTCGACGAGATCCAGCGGAACCCGACGTCGCGGCGGCTGGTGATCAGCGCCTGGTCGCCGGAGAACGCGCATCACAGCTCGCTCCCGCCGTGCCACTTCGCCTTCGTGTTCAACGTGCAGTACGACCAAGCGGGCGAGCCGCGGCTCAACCTCCACCTGACGCAGCGGAGCTGCGACGTGGCGCTCGGGCTGCCCTACAACATCGCGGGGTACGCGCTGCTGCTGCACCTGTTCTCGCTGTGGTCCGGGCTGAAGCCGGGGGTGATGGGCCACACGCTGGTGGACGCCCACATCTACACGAAGAAGGCGGACGGCTCGATGGCCGAGTACGACCACGTGCCCGGGCTCCGCGAGCAGCTCGGCCGGGAGCCCCGTCCGCTGCCCCAACTGACACTTTCTGACACGGTGTCCACGCTGGACGGGACGATGTCACTGCTCGACAAGGACACCGCCGAGATCATGTCCCACTTCGTGCTGGAGGGGTACGACCCCCACCCGGGCATCCGCTTCGCGGTTGCGGTATGAGCGGCGGCTGGCGGGAGGACCCCGAGGCGCTTCCGCCGGCCCCCTTCCGGGCGAGCATGGCGGCGGTTTCGCCGGAGGGGATCATCGGCGTGGACGGCGGGATTCCCTGGGACTACCCGGGCGACCGGAAGCGGCTCTGGCGGCTGACGAAGGACACCACGATCATCCTGGGACGCCTGACCTGGGACTCGCTGCCGCGGCGTCCGATGCGGCGGCGCCGGAACATCGTGATCAGCTCGCGCCCGGTGGAGGGCGCGGAGTCGTTCCGCTCGCTGGCGGAGGCGCTGACGGCGTGCGAGGGGGAGACGGTGTGGTTCCTGGGCGGCGCCCGTATCTACGAGGAGGCCATGGAGTACGCGGACTTCCTCGACCTGACCTTTGTTCCCGACCGCGTGCGGCTCCAGCCGGGGCAGGGCGCGGTCCATTTCCCGAAGATCGACGAGGCCCGCTGGATCGCGGGTCCCGAGTACCCCGACCCCGGCGAACCGGGCGTCGTGCGGCGCCGGTTCACGCGGCGCTGAATGGAGAACCCTGATGAGTAGCGAGATCACCCTGATCGCCGGCGAGGGCCTGCCGAAGCCGGCCGGCCCTACAGCCCCGCCGCCAAGGTGGGCAACCTGGTGTTCGTTTCCGGCCAGGTGGGCGTGGACCCCGCGACCGGCTTCGCGCCCCACGGGGTGGCGGCCCAGACCGAGCAGGTCTTCCGGAACATCGCCATGATCCTGGAGGCGGCGGGCTCGAGCCTGGACAAGGTGGTCCGCTGCGGCGTCTTCGTCGCCGACATGAACGAGTTCGCCGCCATGAACGAGGTCTACGAGCGCATGTTCAACGGCCACAAGCCCGCCCGCTCCACCATCCAGCCCGAACGCCTCCCCGGCAAGGGCTTCCTCGTCGAGATCGACGCCATCGCGGTGTGCTAGGGAACGCCGGTCTCCAGACCGGCACGCGCGGCGCTCCGCGCTGCGCACGGCGCACCGCTGTTCACGCAAGGCGGCGCGTACGGCCGGGAGCGCCGGCCAGTCCTCCCGGTGGGGGCCTTCAGACCGGCACCACCCGCCGCAGGCGGGTGAACCGCGCTCCGCTGGCTCGCCCGGGGGGCCCCGGCGCCGGCGCAGCGTTCCGACCCCGGCCCCGCGCTACGCTGCTTCTGTCAAGCGACATCTAGAACTGGGCCGCTGGCGACATCTAAAACTGGGCCACCCCCCCGGGTTGAGCAGGGTCATGTGGTGGCCTCGGTGGTGTTGGTAGCGAGGGAGCCGGGGACGCTGGTGAAGCCCTTGAAGAGGCCA
>JAJDVI010000013.1 GCA_022826195.1 Acidobacteriota bacterium | reverse complement strand
GACTGCCGGGCGGTTCGGGAAGTGTCCCCGGACGTGATCCCCGTTTTCGGCGGACGTGTATAATCGTCCGTAATAACAATGACTTACGAGGGGTCCGCAGCGGTCCTCTGGTCGGCACAGCGGGCCTCCGGCCCGCGGACGACGTACCCTTGCCCAGACTGGCGTCGGCCTTCGGGCAAGCAGGGGAGGGGCAACGCTTCGCCTGACGATGCTGACGATCCTGCTGGGAGCGATCGGCGCTGGTCCCGCTGCCGCAGACGACGAGGTCGAACGTCCCCGGTCTCAGGAGCAGTCAGGACAGTCGGCGCAATCGCCGGAGGCGGGCCAGCAGGCCCCGCTCTGGGAATTCCAGGTCTTCGGCCGCGGCGGCGCCGCCGGGCTGGTCGCCCGCGGGGAGGCCAGCCTCGCGCTCGCGAGCAGCGTGAGCCCGACGGACGAGACCGTCGGCTACTCCCGCGAGGCGAGTTGGGGCGCCGGTCTTCGGCTGCTGCGGGGCCGCTGGGGCCTTGAGATCCAGCATCACCGGGTTGCCGGACGGGTCTTCACCCCATCCGCAATGGCCCGCGAAACCAGTTGGCGGGGTGCCCAGGACCTGACGATCACCGATTCGGCTGACGACCTCCTGAGTGTGCTCGCCGCGTGGGAACTGCCGCTGCACGACAAACGCGCCAGCTTCTATCTGGCCGTGGGCGGTGGTTATCTGCTGGTGGGAGGGGATTCCGGCCGGCTTCGTCTCCACGACATCCCGCCCGGCCTTTCCCGGACGGGCAGCTTCGACGGCGAATCCCATGAGGCCACCGTCGAGATGACGGGGGGTGACTTCCGGGCGGACCGCGGCGCCGTGGTGTTTGGCGGCTCATTGGGTGTCACTCTGGAGATGGGATGGATGTTCCTGCGCCCGCGGCTCGACGTGTTCTTCGGAGAAGCGCGGAGTACCGAAGAACGGTGGGACATGCAGCTCGACTTCGCGGACGTCCAGCACCAGATTGAAACCAGCATGACCCTCCGCACAACCATGCGGCCGCGGTTCTTCCTGTTCAGCGTCGACGTGGGCTGGTCTTCGCGGCCGTAGATTGGCGGAGGGCCGTCTCTACACGAGGCGCTTCTCGCTGCGGGAACGGCGAAGTTCGGGTTTCACGGAGTGACATCGGACCGACCGGCCGCAGAAAAAGCAAAAGGCGCCGGCCCCGAAGGGCCGGCGCCTTGAAGGTGCTTGAGGGGTTCGCCTAGAAGCGGAGGGTCCCCCGGAGGAGCATGGTGCGGGCGTTCTGCCGGCTCCGAAGCTCCAGGAACGCAGGCACCCACGTCCGGTTGGCGCCGGAGTAGGTGAACTGGTTGTGGTTCGCCGCGTCCATCAGGTTGAAGACCTGGAGCGAGGTCTCGAGCTGCGCGGGGCCGAGATCCAGGATCTTGCCGAGCGAGAGGCCCACCGTGTGGACGGTCGGCGCCTGCGGCTGGAGATCGCCCCGGTCCGCGCCGAGGATGCGGTAGCGGGTCGCGAGCGGGTTCGAGAAGCCGTTGTTCGCGCTGCCCGGGCCGTACTGGGTGACCTGCGGATCGTCCGCGGCAAGCCTCTGCAACGGCGGGCCGGACCACGGGCCGGCGTTGGCCGTGTAGCTCACCGCCAGGGTCACGTCGTAAGGCATCAGGTAGCTCATGCCGCCGCGGATCGAGAACTGCCGCCAGGTGGGCGCATAGGAAAGCGCCGAGGAGGCCCGCAGGGTGTCGTGTTCGTTGTTGCCGCGCGGCATGTAGAGCGCCTTGTTGGAATCGAACTTGTCCGGCTGGATGAACGCGGCCGGGTCGGTCGGATTCCAGTCGCCCGCGAACTGCTGCCACTGGCGGCTGATGTTCAGCGTGGCCGACATCCGCTCGGTGCGGCGGGTGGTGGTGATCTCGATCGCCGAGTACACCAGGTTGCTCCACGTGTTGTTGGTCTGCTGGAGCCGGTCGCCGGATTCGATGTCCACGGCGCCGTACTGGAATTCGCCCAGCGGCGGCGTGGCGGGGCAACACGACGGATAGAAGCCGTTGACCTCGCGAAGCGCGTAGTTGTGCGTGTAGCGCCGGTGCACGAAGGCGACGTCCGCTGCGAACTGTCCGGCGAACTGGCGGCGCACGCCGACGATGGCCTCGTCAACGAACGGCTGGGTGACGCCGGCGGGATCGAACAGAGCCGAGATGGGGAGCCGGTCGGCGGGCGGCGTGTAGCGGTCGAAATCCGGCACTCCGTCGAGATCGTGGTCGTACTCCACGTAGCTGCCCACACTCGTGCCGCCGTGGACCGAGGTTATGTTGTCGCGACCGTTCATCTGCTCGTGGACGCGGCCGGCGTTTCCTCGGAGGATCGTCCTGCCGTCCTCGGTGACCTGGTAGGCGAAGCCCAGCCGCGGCCCGATCGCCCAGGTGTTCATCCGCTCGAAGTCGAGGAGGGCGTCGTAGCGATTGACCCGGTCGGCCCGGAGCCCGATGTTCAGGGTGAGCCGGTCCGTCGGCTTCCAGGCGTCCTGCAGATAGGCCGCGATGTTGCTGTCCTGTGCGTCGCGCGTCAGGAGCCGGTCGATCGGCCCGTTCGCGTCGCCGGTGCGTCGCCGCTCGAACCACCGCGTCGCGACTGCCTGGGAGACGTCGCTCGTCCGTTCGCCGTTCGCGTTCACCGGGGTGTGGTACTCCGTGCCCCAGCCGTTGTGGGTGGCATACACCGTCGTGCTCGGATAGGTGTTCCACGGAGCGGCGTAGAGGCCGAAGCCGATCTCGTGCGAGCCGGCGGCGTTGTCCACGTAGCGGGTCATGTCGGCCCGCAACAGGATGAGCTGCGCCGGCCGATCCGTGCCGTTCGGGGTCCCGGCGGCGGCGATCCGGCCGCCACGCGCGATCGTGCCGCTCTCGTTCACTGAGTAGCCGCCGTGGATTTCCACGTACAGCGGCAGGGCACTCAACTGGTTCTGGATGTCCAGCGGGACCTGCGACGCCTTGTCGTTATAGGACGCCGTGAACTGTCCGGTCGTGGAGTCGCCGAACACCGAAGTCAGCTTGCCGCCGATCAGGTTGCCGCCGGTCTGGACCGTAAGCCGGCCCGCGAGGTCGTACTCGCGGTTCGAGGTGTTCTCGACGGTGTCGCCCTGGTAGTAGAGGTTCAGCTCGTGGCCCGGGTTGAGCTGCGCGCTGATCTTGACGTAGGGCTGGTGGCTCTTCGTCGTGTTGTTGAACTCCGAGTAGGCAGGCGCCACTCCGGTGGTCCCGAGGGACAGGCCCGAAAGGGCGTTCAGCCGCTGGATGTCGGTGGCGCCCCGGCTGATGCGAGCCGCGAGGTCAGCGTACCGGTAGGAGGCGAAGAACCAGGCCCGGTCCCGCATGATCGGGCCGCCGAGCGAGAAGTCCGCCTGGTTCACCAGGTGGGCGGTCGGGGTGCCGGCCGCTGCCGGGCGCCCCACCGGCGGGGTGTACGCGCCAAGCGACTCGAACATGGACTTCTCGGACGCGAACGGGTCGAAGCCGCTCGGCAACTCGTTGTCGCCGAAGAACCCGCCGAGGCCCTCCTCGTCACCGGTTCCCCAGTCGAAGTCCTGGTAGTCGTAGGCTGCCGAAGCGGACAGGTCGTTACCGCCGCTCCGGGTGACCACGTTGATGATCAGGCCGGTCCCCATCGGGTCCTTGGCCTCGGCGCCGCCGGTCTTCACCGACATGTCCTCCATCATGTCGGCGTTCATGCCGACGTAGGTGACCTGCGAATCGGTGTAGCCGGCCGCCGCCATGCCCTCGAGCTGGATCACGTGGGCGAAGTGCTCGGTGGCGTGGCCGAAGTAGACCATCCGGCCGGAGCCGTCGTCGAAGGGACGCGCATTCACGCCGGGGGTCATCTCGAGGAAGTCGCTCCAGTTGCCGCGGGCCTGGATGGGCAGGTCGCGCTGGAGGTCGCCCTCGATGGTCAGGATGTTGCCGGGACGCGAGATCTCGAGCATCGGCGTCTCGGCGGTCACCGTGACCGTCTCCTGGACGGTGCTGATGGACATCACCGCGTCCACTCCGATGTTCGTGCTGGCGCGCACGAGGATGCCTTCCTGGCGGGAGGTGGCGAAGCCGGAAAGCGCGGCTTCCACCGCGTATTCCCCGGCGGGAAGGTTGAGCAGCCGGTAGGTGCCCTGACCGTCCGTGACCGCCGTGGCGGGGCTGATGAGCGCCGGGCTCGTGGCGGTGATCGTGACTCCGGGAAGCACGGCACCCGAGTCGTCGGTGACCGTGCCGCGGATGCTGGAGTCGCCGCCCTGTCCGAACGCGAGGGCCGGAAGGACGAGGGTCGCCGCGAGAAGCAGCGCGAAAGTGGACTTCCGCATGGTTCCTCCTCTGTGAGGTGTCTGGGATTTCAGGGATGCGGCCCGACGGCGCGGGTTCCGCGGGAGAAAGTGCAAGCGCGAAAAACAGGCAACGATTATGCCATGCCTTGGGAAGGAAACGAACAACGCACTTAACGCCGGGATCTTTCTTCCAGTTACGGCCGTGGCACGAGGGCTTTCCGCGAGTGCGGAGTCCAAGGAACCGGACGGCGCGGCTGAATTCTTGGAGCGCCGATTCGGCGATCCGTGCTAGTCGCGGCCGGGCGAGACGCCGGTGCGGAGCGTCGCCAGCAGTTCGCGCACCTCCGGTTGTTCCGGGTCCATGCGGAGGGACTGCTCGAGATAAGGAATCGCGCGCCCGCCGTTGCCACCGGCGGCGAGCGACCAGGAGAGCGCGTTCAGGAGCGCGGGGTCCGGCGCCTGGAGGGGCAGGGAGCGCTCGTAGAGCTCGACAGCCCGCGGGTGGTTCCCGGACTCCCGGTGTGCGTCGCCGAGGACCCGCAGCACCATGGCGTCCTCGGGCGCCTGGGCGAGCGCGGGTTCGAGCAGGCGGACCGCGGTTCGGGGTTCGCCGTCGTCGAGTGCGAATCGTCCGAGGGCGAGGCGCACCCGGCCGAGATTCGGGTTCTCTCCGAGCGCTGCTTCGAAACTCGCGCGGGCGCGTTGGAGGTTCCCCGTGCGCAGCCACTGTTCTCCACGGGCCGCGGACACGGCCCCGGGAGATTCATCGGGGGAGTCGCTGAGCCCCCACGGGACCGCGACCCGGCTACGCGCGTTCAGATCGAAGATCAGCGTCCGAAGGTCCGTGCCCACGCTCACGGAGAGCAGGTAGCGACCGGAATCCCACCCGGTGGTCGGCGGCTGCCAGACGGCGAGTCCGTCGCTGACCGGGACCTCCTCCTCGAGGACGGGGACCCGCGTCGTTTCCGATTCGTCGGCGGCGCTCCAGGAAGTCACCCGGAAGACAAGCGAGTCGTGTCCCGGCGCCGACGCGATTGCCCGGATCGAGTTTCCGGCCGCTACGACCGCGCGTCCATTGGGGACGAGCTGGGAAACGCCCGCCAGCCAGGCGCGCACGCCCTGGCTCGGAGCGGATTGGGGCGGGGCGTGGAGGAGCCACGGCCGCGAAAACGAGGGGCCGCTCCCGGGGACGCGGAGTTCGTCTTCGAAAACCGTGTATTCGGTCCGGGCATCGTTCTTGAGGATCACCCGGAAACGGAAGTCCCCCGGGATCAGGGGAAACGTGCCGCGGTAGGTAAAGGGGCGGGCGCCGACATCCTGGAGCTGACTCTCGGTGAGCCGCAGAAACGGGGTCACGACGAAGTCATGGACGACGTCCCCGTCCGCAGTGGTGACCTCTCCCGTGACCTCGAACCGGGTGAAGTATTCGTTGCCGTCCTCCTCGCGAGCGAGCGTGAAGTGCTGCGGTTCGATCTCGATGGCGTAGTGCACGAAGAAGGAGTCCGGTTCGGGCCCGGGCAGCACCCGCGCGATCCCGGCGCTCGGCACGAAGTTGAAGAGGTAGTCGGTCTCCACGAGACCCCGTCCGGCTTCGGCGCCGCTGACCCAGTTCGTGTCCAGCAGCCGGTACGGCGCCCGGTTGATGTCCGACAGGACCGTCTGGGTCTGGAGGATCTCCATCTCGGGTTGCAGGAGGCTCGCCTGGACTCCCCGGTCGGCGCGCATCGTGATGCTGGCGTGCGCGAGCTGCGGCGACATCTCCTGCAGCAGGATGTACGCCTCCTGGCGGGAGTCCCCGATCGGGAAGGACTGCGCCGGCAGCAGTTCTTCCGGCTGGTGGATCACGTGGTTGAACTGGATGAACGGACCGGCGTTGTACTCACGGAAAAAGAGGATGTAAATGGGGGGCAGGAGTTGCTCCTCGCGCGCCAGGTAGAACCAGAGTTCCGTCTGGTACAGCCCGGGGACCGAGGCGAACGTCTCCCGCTCTTCGGGCTCCCCGAGCTGGATGTAGAACCGTCCCCGGTCGGTCATCCACCCGGGCATCGCGGTTTCGCCGGCGAGGCGGGTGTTCGCATACTCGATGCGCCGGTAGTGCTCTGTCCGGAACTCGTTTTCCGGGGTCAGCGGCTCGGGGTCGCGGCGCGACCAGAAGGCGGCGATGAACGCCTCCCGTTCGGCGTCGGACTGGAGACGCTCGAAGGCGTCCTTCTCCCGGTCGCTGATGATGTAGACGGCGTCGTATTCGAGCCATTGCTTGTGCTCGTCGGAAAGGGGGAAGGGGTCCTGGGCGGCGACGGCAAAGGGAACGGCAAGGACGATGGTCGCCAGCAGCGCGGCGAGCGGACGGGGCGGCACGGCGAGTAGGACGCTCATTGGTCCCGGTCATTCTGACCCGAAACGGGTGAGACGCGCTTTCGGGCGGGCCGGGCGTTACCTCGCGCGCGGCGCGGAGCGCCGCGGTGCCGGTCTGGAGACCGGCGTTCCAAGCCGGTTCCGCCTACAGTGCCGTGAGGCCATTCCGGAGGGCGGCGGCGGCGTTGGCTACCGCCTGCCCGTCGTCGCCGTCGAGCGTGATGCGGGTCCCCGCCGCCACCGGGTAGGAGCCGATCTGGACCTGGGGATGGTCCGCCACGACCCGGTCGAGGAGCGGGATCAGCTCCTCCTCGGGGCGGGGCACCAACTCCTCGTCGGCGAAGTAGCGGGGCCCTTCCGGAAGGCACTCGGCCAGGATCTCCAGCTTGCGCTCGAAGACCGGCGGGAGCCCGGGGAGGATCCAGACGTTGCGCATTACGACAACGGGCCAGGTTTCCTTTCGTCCTTCGCGAAGCTCGGCGCCTTCCGGGACGCGGGCGAGGTCGCGGTGGCTCGTCCCGAGACCGCGTTGCCGGAGCGATGCGAGGAAGCGGGGGTGGTGGATCACTCCGGTCCCGAACGCCCGGGCGACACCCTCCATGGTGACGTCATCGTGAGTGGCCCCCACCCCGCCCGAGGTGAACAGGAAGTCGTGGGATGCCGCAAGCTGGGCCGTTTCCGCGGCGATGACCTCCGGTTCGTCCGGGATGGTGACGACCCGCCGGAGTTCGATCCCTTTCGTGCGGAGCAGCCGGGCCAGCAGGCCGGTGTTCGTGTCGGCGACCTTGCCGGAGAGGATCTCGTTGCCGATGACGAGAAAGGCGGCGGTAGGGCGTCGAGTTGGACGCGCGTCGCGACCTTCCGCCTCGCTGCGCTCGGCGGTGCCGGTCTGAAGACCGGCGGTCCCTTCCGGCACGCGCCCGCCGTCAGGGCTCGCTGACCAGGTAGGCGATCCAGGTCTCGTCGGCGGAGCCTTCGGTGACCTCTTCGAACTCGCCGTTCCCGTCGCCGTTCTCGTCGGCCCCTTCCCACAGCACCACGGTCCGCGAATACCCGGCTTCCTCGAGCAGTTCGCGCAGTTCGGGAAGCGACCAGAATCGCCACTGGTAGCGGAAGGCGTTCCTCAGCTTGCTGCCGTCCGGGAACTCGTAGTGGATCGCGCAGCGCATCCGTCCGCTGACCGGGTCGAAGGCAACCTGGTCCCAGATGAAGTCGAACCCGTCTTCTTCGCGCGCGTACTCCTTCTCCTCGTGGCAGTCGGAGCCCCCGTAGGCGTCGATGAAGAAGAGCCCGTCAGGGTTGAGGGAGCGGCGGACCCGCTCGAAGTACTCCCGCAGCAGGTCCCGGGTCTCGAAGATCCAGTAACTGAAGTTCATCGCCGCGATCAGGTCCACCCGGGGTTCGGCGATGTCGAGGACGTCGCTTTCGACCAGTTCGATCCGCTCCTGCTCCGCACGGCTCAGGCTCGCGATGTTGTGCTCGCGTCCCCACGCCAGCGGGTCCGGGTCGAGGTCCACCCCGATCGCCCGGCTCCCGGGATGGCGGGCGACGAACTCGCAGGAAAGGGCCGCGGTGCCGCAGAAATCCTCGCGCAGCGAGCGCGCCCGCCGGGCCCGGCGGCGGTGGAACTCGTCGTCGAGGAAGGCGGCGTCGGCTGGAGCGTCCTGGACGGAGTTCTGGTAGAGCTGATAGCGGTCCGCCTGATCGGCCATGGACGGACGTCGCCTTCGGCCCCGACTCATGCTGCCGGACCCCCGTGGTTGCCTCAGTGCAGCGTGACCGGTTCGCTCAGCGTGAACTGGGCGATCTCGACCTTGAACCGCTGCCCGCCCGGGATCTCCATCAGGTAGGACCCCCGCATCGAACCGAATGGGGCGCGCAGCGGACACCATGACGAGTAGTGAAACGACTCGCCGGGAACCAGGTAGGGACGGGCGCCGACCACTCCGGGACCGCGGACCTCCTCGACCCGGCCTTCCCCGTGCTCGATGACCCAGTGCCGGCTCAGCAACTGCACCAGTTCCTCGGACTCGTTGGTGATGGCGATGTCGTACTGGAACAGCCAGGCCGGGTCCGGCTCGGGGCGCCGGTCCGCGAAACGCGCCTCCACGTCCACCCGAATCCCCCGGGTCGTCGCGGAAGAAGTGAAGACTTCCTGGCGCACGGATTTGATCGTAGCACGCAGCAACATGCCGCTAGGGTTCGCCGGGTGAGGACTCTCTCGGGCTGGATGCGGCTGCCCGCGGTGCTGGTCGCGGCGCTCTCCGTGGCCCCCGTTGCCGATGCCGCGGCGCCGCCGAAACCGCGTCTGCTGGTGCTGGCGGTGGACGGCGGCGGCTACGAGCTGGTGCAGGCGTTCCTCCGGCAGGGCGTACTGCCCAACCTCGCCCGGCTTCGCGCCGAGGGGGCCTTCTCGGACGGGATGGTGACGGCGTTTCCGTCCAAGACCGCCCCGTCGTTCGCCATGATCTGGACCGGGCTTCCGGGGCGGGAGACCGGGATCACCGGCAATTCGGTCCTCGCGCTGCCGGCCGATTCCCACGCCCTGCTGGAGACGCGGGACGGGTTCTCGGCGGCCCTCCTCCGGGCCGACCCGCTGTGGACGCGGGTGGCGCGCGCGGGCCGGCGGGCCGTCGCGCTCCATACGACCCACACCTGGCCGCTCGATGCGGCGCTCGGCCGGCTCGGTCCCGAGCGGCGCGGCGAGCTCCACATCCTCACCGGATACGGGGACGTGCGGGTGCCGCCGGCGACCCTCGACGAGGTGCGGAATCCTCTGCTCGCCGAGCCCCCCGTGCCGCTCGCCGGCGAGCGGGCCTCTCCGCGGGTTGGCGGAAGTCCCGGGTTCTTCCGCTTCGACGTCGGAGGGACAGGTTTTCTCGGGGTCTTCCTCGACGATCCCCTGAATCCGGAGGCCGGGTGGGACACCTTCGGGGTGCTGGAGGACCCCGGCGAACCGGGAACGGAGGCGCCCATCTGGCTGGCGCGCGTCGGGATCGGGGCCGGCGCGGGGTTCTCCGGGCCCATCAGCGTCGAAGCGGAGGGCGCCCGGGTGGAGTTCCGGGTGCGCGCGTTCGCGGCGACCGCTCCCGCTGCCGGATCCCCCGCCCGCTATCTCGTCTTCCGCGGCGGCGCGAGCGAGATGGGGGCGCATCCGGAGGCGTTCTGGAACGAGCGGCTCGGTGCGCCCGAGTGGCCCCGCACGGTGGGCGCTCCGGAGTACGCGTCGGGCCGCCTCGGCCGGACCCGGGCCGAAGGCGGCGAGGGGATCGCGGAGTCCCGGCTGCTCGAGATCGCCGGCGCGGTGGCGGACTCTTCGCTTGCCCACCTCGACGCCGCCGCCTCGCTCCCGGACTGGGACCTCATCGCCCTCTACCTGCCGATGGCGGACGAGTTGGGTCATCTCCTCTACGGGCGGCTCGACGAGCGGCTCCCCAGTCACTACGCGCCGCTGGCGGAATCGCTGCGGCCGGTGCTCGCCGGAGCGTTCGCCGAAGTGGACCGGGTCCTGGGGAGGCTCTTTCGGTTGGCCGAGACGTCAGGCGCCCATCTCATGGTGGTGAGCGATCACGGGATGTCCGGAACCGATCGGCTCCTGCACCTCAACGTGGCGCTCGAGCGCGCCGGGCTCCTCGCCTTCGGCGCCGATGGCGCCGTGGACCTTTCCCGCACGAAGGCGATGCTCCTGACCACGGCGGACGGGAGCGTGGCGATCAACCGCGCGTCGCGCCCGCAGGGGATCGTGTCCCCGGATCAGGAAGCGGAAGTGCTCGCGGCGGTCCGCTCCGCCCTGCTCGCGATTCGCGCGGACGATGAGCCGGTCGTGACGGGATTCCTCGAGCCGGTAGCCCGAGGCCGCGTGCAGCCCGGCGGCGCGACGACGGGGGATCTGTTTCCGCTGCTGCGGCCGGGGTTCCTGACCTCGGCCCGACCCGCGGAAGACATCGTGATGCCGGCCCGCTCGTCGGGCAACCATGGCTTCGCGCCCACCCGCCGCGACATGCTCGCGGTGCTGGCCGCCTGGGGGCCGCGGATCCCCGCGGGGTCGGGATGGCCACGGGCCAGCGCTCTCGACGTGGTTCCGACCGCGCTCGACCTGCTGGAGCTGCCGGCCGATCCGGCGTTGCCGGGCCGCTCGCTGCTGGGTGGGGCGCCGCTCGTCCGTCCGACGGGAGGAACCCCGGAGGGCCGGCAGCGTTAATTCCGCAGGAACGGGACACCGGATGGACATCGCCCGCGAAGGAATCGCCGAAGGCCGCCGGCGCCGGCGCATCGTGCTGATGGCGCTCGGCGGCGGCGGGCTGGCGGCGCTCGTGTTCTTCGCCCTCCGCCTGGCGCCCGCCGCGCCGAGCGTGGACCGCGGCGCGGTGTTCGTGGATACGGTCCGGCGGGGAGAGATGCTGCTGAGCGTGCGGGGGCCCGGCACGCTGGTGCCGGTGGAAGTCCGGCGGGTGGCGGCCGGCAGTTCCGGAAGGGTTGCCGCGGTGCATGCGCTCCCCGGAGTCCGGGTCGAGCCCGAGACGGCGATCCTCACGCTCGAGAACCCCAGCCTCGTCCAGGAGGCGACGGCGGCGGAACTCGAACTCGCGGCCGCCGAAGCCGATCTGGACGATCGCCGCGTCCAGTTGCGCCGCCAGGTGCTGAACCAGCGGTCGGTGCTCGCTTCGGTCGAGGCGGAAGCCCGCCAGGCGGCCCTCGACGCGGAGGCGGATGCCCAGATCTACGCCGAGGGGATCATCGGCCGGATCACTCTGGAGGACAGTCAGGGCGCCGCCAGCGAACTCCAGGCGCGAGCCCGGCACGAAGCGGAACGGCTGGAGCTCGCCGAAGCGGTGGCGGCGGCGGAACTCGCGGCGGAAGAGGCCCGGGTGGCGCGGCTCCGGGCCGTCTTCGATCTGAAGCGCGAACTCGTGTCGCGGCTCGAGGTTCGCGCCGGGATCGCGGGCGTCCTCGAGGAGGTGTCCGCCGAGGCGGGCCAGCAGGTGGCGGAGGGCGACAACCTGGCCCGGGTCGCCGAACCGGCGCATCTGAAGGCGGAACTGCGGATCGCCGAGGTCCAGGCGAAAGACATCGAGGTGGGGCAGCCGGCCCAGGTGGACACCCGGAACGGAATCGTGCCCGGACGGGTCATCCGGGTGGAGCCGGCGGTCCGGGACGGTGCGGTGACGGTGGACGTTGCCTTCACCGGGGATCTCCCCCGCGGCGCCCGCAGCGAACTCTCCGTGGACGGCCTCGTGGAGATCGAGCGTCTCGACGACGTGCTGCACGTCGGCCGGCCCGCCTTCGGGCAGGAAGGCGACGAGGTGGAACTCTTCCGGCTGACCGGGGCGGGCGACGACGCGGTCCGGGTGCGGGTGCGGCTCGGCAAGGCCTCGGTCAACACCGTGGAGATCCGCGAGGGCCTCGACGAGGGCGACACCGTGATCCTCTCGGACCCGTCGGCCTGGGCGGGGCACGACCGGATCCGTCTGCGATGATGGCCGGGTTCGAAACAGCGATTGGGAACCCTTCGGAGTAGACAACGTTTAACAGCGGCAAAGGAGAACTCGTGTCCGACCCCGTCATCCAGTTGAGCGGCATCAGCAAGATCTTCTACACCGAGGAGGTCGAAACGCACGCCCTCTCCGAAGTGAGTCTCCGCTTCGACGCCGGCGACTACGTGGCGATCGCGGGCCCTTCCGGGTGCGGCAAATCGACGCTGCTCTCGATCCTCGGCCTGCTGGATACCCCGAACGCGGGCCAGTACCTGCTGGGCGGCCGTTCGGTGGCGAATCTGGGCCTGACCGAGCGCGCCCGGATCCGGAACCGGGAGGTCGGGTTCATCTTCCAGGCGTTCAACCTGATCGGAGACCTCACGGTTTACGAGAACGTGGAACTGCCGCTCGTGTACCGGGGAACCCCCGGCGCGGAGCGGAAACGGCGGACCCTCGAGGCTCTCGAGCGCGTGGGGATGTCCCACCGCCGGAAGCACTTCCCTTCGCAGCTCTCGGGAGGTCAGCAGCAGCGCGTGGCGGTGGCCCGGGCGGTCGTCGGGGAACCTTCGATCCTGCTCGCCGACGAACCGACGGGCAACCTCGACTCGAAGAACGGCACCGAGGTGATGGACCTGCTGGATTCGCTCCACGAGGGCGGTGCGACCATCTGCATGGTCACCCATGACCCGCGCTATGCGGACCGGGCCGACCGCACCGTCCAACTCTTCGACGGCCGCATCGTTCCGGACCCCGCGTAGGCCCCCGCGAGCGGCCATCCGCGCCGATCGCTACCGCCTTCTACAATCCTCGCCGTCATGGGTCGGCTCGACGCGCGGGCGGTTTCCGGCGAAGAACTCCGCCGGTTCGAGAAGCGGCTGTTCACCGATCTTCGCAAGCTGGAGACGCTGATCGGGGAGGAGAGAATCGAAGAGGGCGTCTACCGCGTCGGGGTGGAGCAGGAGATGTTCCTGATCGGTGAGGGCAACCGCCCCGCGCCGAAAGCGATGGAGGTCCTGAAGGAGCTGGACGACCCCTCGTTCACGACCGAGATCGCCCGCTTCAACCTCGAGGCGAACCTCGAGCCGATGATGATGTCCGGCGACCTGCTGTCGCGGACCGAGAAACGGCTCGAGGAAGTCATGTCCGCCGCTGCGGAAGCGGCGCGGCGCGTCGGGGTGGATGTCTGCCTGACGGGGATTCTCCCCACGCTCCGGCTCTCGGACATGACGCTCGACAACATGACGCCGCTGGCGCGCTACCACGTGCTCAACGAGGCCCTGAGCCGGCTCCGGGGACACCAGCCGTACCACCTTCACATGGCGGGGGCCGACGAGATCCACTCGACCCACGACAACGTGATGCCGGAGGGTTGCAACGCCAGCTTCCAGATCCACCTGCAGGTGGGCGCTTCGGAGTTCACCCGGCTCTACAACCTGGCGCAGCTCGTCACCGCGCCGATCCTCGCGTGTTCGCCCAATTCACCCCTGCTCTTCGGGCGCCGGCTCTGGCGGGAGACCCGGATCGGGCTCTTCCAGCAGAGCCTCGACACCCGCGGCGCCCGCGCTACCGAGCGCCAGCGCGCCGCGCGCGGCGCCTTCGGCCGGGACTGGGTGAGCGGGGGCGTCCTCGAGATCCTGCGGGAGAACATCACCCACCACTCGGTGCTGCTCGACGCCGGCGGTGAGGAGGAGGCGGACGAGGATCCGCCCCGGCTGTCGGCCCTCCAGCTCCATAACGGCACGGTCTGGCGCTGGAACCGCCCCTGCTACGGGATCACCGACGGCAAGCCCCACCTGCGCATCGAGAGCCGTTATCTGCCGTCCGGGCCGACCATCCCGGACGAGGTGGCGAACATGGCGCTCTGGCTCGGCCTCATGAGCGCGCTTTCCGGGGACGGTGTCGAACCGCACGAGGCCATGCCCTTCGCGGACGTCTCCGAGAACTTTCTCGCCGCCAGCCGGTTGGGGCTGAAGGCGGAGCTGACGTGGCTCGACGGGAAACACTGGCCGGTGCGGGACCTCCTGATCGAGGAGCTGCTCCCCAGGGCGCGCGAGGGCCTCGAACGGAAGCAGGTGGACGCCCGGGACATTGACCACTACATCGGCATCGTCGAGGAAAGGGTGCGGACCGGCCGCTCGGGGGCGCGCTGGATGCTCGAAGGCTACGAGTCGCTCCGCCCGCACGCCTCCCTTTCGGAGCGGCTGAGCGCGATCACCGGCGCGGCCCGCCGCCAGCAGGGCGCCGGCGTTCCGGTGGCGCGCTGGGAACCTCCGACGCTCAGCGATTCGGGCGGCTGGAGGCACCACTACCTGCGGGTCGAGCAGTTCATGACCCGGGACATCCTCACCGTCCACCCCGACGAATCCGTCCGCCGGGCCGCCATCCTCATGGACTGGGGCCGGATCCGCCACGTCCCCGTCGAGGAAGACGAGAGACTGGTGGGCATCGTTTCCTACCGCACGATCATCAAGCTGGTCGCCGAGAGCGGCCTCGACGAGGACGAGTTCCTCCCGGTGCGCGAGGTGATGAAGAAGGACCCGATCAGCATTCCCCCCTCGACGCCGTCGATGGACGCGATCCGTCTCATGAACGCCAGGGGCGTCGGATCGCTGCCGGTCGTGGAGGACGGCCGCCTGGTGGGCATCGTGACCGAGCACGACTTCACGATGATCGCCCGCGGCCTCCTCGAAGAAAAACTCGCGGGCTAGGGAACGCCGGTCTCCAGACCGGCACGCGCGGAGCTCCGGGCCGCGCACGTCGCAACTCCACTCTGCCTCACGGCAACGCGGATCGTTACCGCGAACCCCGTTCCCCCGTCGGCGCCACCGGCGGCAGTCCCGCTCCCGAAAGCTGCTCGTTGAAGGCGTCGAGTTCGTCGCCGGTGAGCTGACCGAGCATCTCCCGCGTTTCCGCCAGCTCCTGTTCGTAGAGGGCCAGCACCTCGAGGTGCTGGTCGGTGGGGCGATGATCGCTGCCGCCGATGTAGCCGTGCAGGCTGCTCAGCTTGGCGTGGAGCCGGCGCGGCCAGCGAAGGGTGTCCTGGCCGGCGTTGCCGCCGGTCAGCCGCAACTCGAAAAAGCGCGCCTCGAGCTCCATGAGGGCGCTGTCGTACTCGCCGGCGGCGACATCCACCGTCGCGGCGAGCGCGCCGCCCAGGGCGCGCCGGTCCGCCGTCTGCTTCCGGAGCCACTCGATCTCCTCGATCATGACGCCGACCTCGCCGACCATCTCCTGGATCCGCAGCAGCGTCTCCACCTGTCCGGGAATCTGCGCCCCGCCGTCCGGCGATTCGGGGTCCGCGTGGACGGTCAGCGGCTGCTCCAGCGTCTCCTCGCCGAAGTTCAGCCGCACCGTGTAGTCACCCGGCGCGAGCAGGGTGGCGACCGGCCGGGACTCGGTCAGCAGCCGGAACCCGCGCGCCGGCAGGACCTGGTGCGGGCTGTCGAGCGGCGGCGTGCGGAGGCGCGGCCTCCGCGTCGGCTCGTTCCGGAGGTTCCACACCACCCGGTGGAGCCCGGGGCCGCCATCGGCGGCGAGCGTGCGAACCACGTCTCCCCCGGAGTCCACGATCTCGATGGACACGTCCTCCGGCCCGTCCTCCACCAGCCGATAGTGGATCGTCGCCCCGTACGGCGGGTTCTCGCCGGCGCCGGGGTCCTCGGGCTGGCTCATGGGGGTCGGGCGCATCCGGAAACGCCAGGCCTCCCGGGGCGCGAACAGGTGGGCCGGCGCCTCTTCCGCGGCCGCCGTCCACTGCCGGATCGGGGTGATGTCGTCGAGGATCCAGAACCCGCGTCCGTAGGTGGCCGCCACCAGGTCCGAGAACCGCTCCTGGATCGTCAGCCAGTGGACCGGAGCGTGCGGCAGGTTCGTCTGCAGCGACTCGAACGTCTCGCCGTCGTCAAAGGACACGTAGACCGCGTTCTCGGTCCCGAGGAACAGCAGACCCGGGCGCACCGGGTCCTCGCGGATGGTGTGGGCGTAGCTGTGGGTGTGTTGCGGGATGCCCTCCCCGAGCCGCCGCCAGCTCGCGCCGAAGTCCTCGGTCTTGTAGGCGTAGGTGTTCGTGTCGCCGATCTGGTGGAGGTCCACCGTCACGTAGGCGGCCCCGGCGGCGTGCCGCGAGGGCTCGATGTTGGAGTAGGTGCCGAGCGGCGGGAGCCCCGGAAGGTTGTCGGAGACGTCGTCCCAGGATTCCCCGCCGTTTCGGGAAACGTGGATCTTTCCGTCGTTGCTGCCCGCCCAGAGCACGCCGGCGGTGTGGGGCGACTCCGCCAGGGAGAACAGCACCGCCGCGTAGGTGGGGCTTACGTCGTCGTAGGTGAGCCCGCCGGTCTTGAGCTGGAGGTCCGGGTCGTCGGTCGTCAGGTCGGGACTGATCGCCGCCCAGCTCTGCCCGCCGTCGGTGGTGACGTGGACGCGCTGGCTGCCGGCGTACACCCGGTCCGAGTCGTGGGGAGAGATGTGGATGGGGAAGGTCCACTGGAAGCGGTCCCGCAGCTCGCCGGCCGCCCACCCCTCGGGGTTGTCGGGCCAGACGCTCACGTTGCGCGCCTGGCCGGTGCGGTCCTCGTAGCGTTCGAGGATGCCCTCGAAGCAGCCCGACCAGACGACCCCCGGATCGTTCGGATCCGGGATGGCGAAACCGGACTCGCAGCCGCCCACCGGCGCCCAGGCGCCGATCGGGATGCCGCCGCCGGTGAGGCTGTTGGAAGGGCCGCGGGAGGAGGGGCCGTCCTGCCGGTTCCCCATGACCCGGTAGGGGATCCGGTTGTCGGTGTAGACGTGGTACATCTGGGCGATCGGGAGGCGGGGACGGTGCCAGGTCTCCCCCCGGTTCGTGGAGATGCTCACCCCGCCGTCGTGGCCCACGATCATCCGGTCGGGCTGGCCCGGCGCGATCCACATGTCGTGGTGGTCGCCGCCCGAGTTGTTCAGGAAGGTGGTGAGCCCGCCGTCGAGGGTGGTGGTGTGCCGGGTGGCCAGGAAGTGCGCCTCGTCGGCGTCGTCGGGGGCCGCGACCACCCGGGTGTAGTAGTGGGGCCGCTGCATCAGGGTGTGGTCCCGGCTCACGAGCTCCCAGGTGTCGCCGCCGTCGTCCGACCGCCAGAGCACCCCGTCCTGTTCGTCGAGCGGAGCGAAGTCCTCGTTGGAGCTGGTCTCGATGAGCGCGTAGATGCGGCGCGGGTCGGCCGCGGTCAGCGACAGCGCCACCTTGCCCCAGGGACGCGCGGGCAGCGCGTTCCCCTCGAGCCGCTCCCAGGTGTCGCCGCCGTCCCGGCTGCGGAAGATGCCGCTGCCCGGCCCGCCGCTCTCGCGGCCCCAGGTCCACATCCGCATCTGCCACATCCCCGCGAAGAGCAGGGCCGGGTTCGCCGGGCTGATGACGATCTCGGAGGCGCCGGTGTTCTCGTCCACGAAGAGCACCCGTTCCCAGGTCCCGCCGCCGTCGGTCGTGCGGAAGATCCCGCGCTCTTCCTGCGGGGCGTAGAGGTGGCCGAGCGCCGCCACCCAGGCGGTTTCGGGGTCCGCCGGGTGGGTGACGATGCGCGAGATGCGGCCGGTCGCCTCCAGCCCGGTGTGGGTCCAGGTCGCGCCGGCGTCGGTGGAGCGGTACACCCCGTTCCCGAGCGAGACGTTGCTCCGGATGTGCGCCTCCCCGGTTCCCACCCAGACCACGTTCGGGTCGGCGGTGGAGACGGCAACGGCCCCGACCGACTGCACCGGCTGGTCGTCGAAGATGGGCGTCCAGTGGACCCCGCCGTCGGTGGTCTTGAAGACGCCGCCGGAGGCCGCGCCGAAGTAGTAGGTGTTCGGGTCCCCCGGGATGCCGCACACCGCGGACACCCGGTTCCCGACGGGGCCGATATGCCGCCAACGCAGGGCGTCGAAACGGCCCTCGGCGGCGCCCATGGCGGCGCCGCCGAGGAGCAGGGCAACAGTGAGCAGGGCGGGGGTGCGCATGGTCAACCGCAGAGTTTCCCGCATCCCAACTTTCTCGGTGCGGCTGCCGACGAAGTCTCGGGCCAAATGGCGCCGGGGGGAGGGAGCGCCGGTCTTCAGACCGGCACCGCTGCGCGGCAGCGCAGCGAACCCGCACCGCGCCGATATCCGGATGGCGCGTTCGGTGCTGAGGTGCTCAGGCGATGCTCGTGTTGGTCGGAAAGACCTGCAAATCCGTTCGCATCGCGAACGAATTGACAGGCAGATCGGTCGGTATGCCAACCCATAGGGCAGTCTTCGGCGGAATACGTGCTGCTCGTTGCGTCCGGAGCCTGCCGCACCCACGTTCGTATGGCGGAGTGTCATGGGCGCGGGTTTCGCGCTCCCGCGCGATGCCGGCCGGAGGCCGGCGCTCCGAGCCGTTCCGCCACGCCGCCGGCCGGCGGTCCTAACGCTCGGCGTCGTAGGTGTCCGGGCCGGCGAACGTCACCCGATACATGAGCCGGGCCTCGCGCTCGTCGAACGGGGAGCCGGCGTGCATCGCGGAGCGGTTGTCCCAGACGGCGACGTCACCGGGACGCCACTGCCAGCAGACGGCGAAGTCCGGGCCGGTGGCGTGCGTGAGGAGTTCGGCGAGGAGAGACCTCGTTTCCGCTTCTTCGAGGCCGGTTATGGACTCGATGTGGCAATCCGGGATCAGCAGCGCCCGGCGCCCGGTTTCCGGGTGGGTCACCACCAGGGGCCGGATCACGGGAGGGTGCGTCCGCCGCACTTCCGGCGGCATTTCCCGCCGGTGGGGGTTGTCCTGGCGGAGCCGGTCGTCGAGGAAGCTGTAGGAGTGGACCGCGAACCGGCCCTCGATGCGGTCGCGCAGGCGGGAGGGCAGGGCGTCGTACGCGTCCGCCATCCCCGCGTACCAGGTGCCGCCGCCGGTCTCGGGATGGGTCCGGCAGTGGAAGATCGAACCGGCGGGCTGGGGATAGCGGAAGCTGTCGTCGGTGTGCCAGAGGACCTCGCCGGGTTCCGCGCGCACGAAGAGCGCCCGGTACTTGCCGTCCCGCCGGAGGTTGCCCAGCCGCAGGATCTCCGGATACCCGGGAAGCAGGACGTCAGGGTCGTACTTCTCGTTCTTCTCGAGCGGCCCGAACGCCCGGCAGAAGCGGAGGAAGTCCTTCGGGCAGAGCGCTTCGCCGGTGCGCAGCACCAGGAGCCCCCCCGAATCCAGCCACAGCCGGCGAAGCGCGGCGAGCTGACCGTCAGCGGCCTCGGCGAGCGAGAACTCCTCGACGACCCGGCCGAATCCGGACGGGGTGATCGCCTCGGACCGGAGAGCGCGGTCCGGCGTTGCCGTGGGACTCAGGCTCAGCCTCCGTGCGGCAGGCGGTCCGGCATGTCGGCGAGGACGAACCCGAGCACCGCGAGCATGCCCACGGCGCGGCGGAAGTGGTCCGGATCCACCTTGTCGAGGGTGTCCGACGCCGTGTGGTGCCAGTCGAAGTAGTGCTCGCCCACGGTGCGGAATCCGATCCCCGGGACCCCGTCGGCCATGAGCGGCCGGATGTCGGCGCCGCCGCCTCCCCGGGTCATGGCGTCCGCGTCGATCGCCGAAAACAGGCTCCCGATGGGACGCAGGATGGCGAGAGCCTCCTCGTAGGCGGGGTCCGCCTCCGGCCCTTCGCCCACCCAGGGCAGTCCGATGCCGAATCCCACCGGGCGCTCGTTGCCACCGTCCATCTCGATCGCCGCGACGTGGTTGCCGATCCCGTCCCCGACGAACTCCCGGTAGGCCTCCCCGCCGCGCAGACCGTTCTCCTCGTTGGTCCAGAGCACGACGCGCAGGGTGCGGCGCGGCCGGAGACCGAGCCGCCGGAGGATGGTGAGGCCGTGCCAGGCGGCGATGCAGGCGGCGCCGTCGTCGTGCACCCCTTGACCCACGTCCCACGAGTCGTAGTGGCCGCCCATGACCACCACCTCATCGGGCAGTTCGCTTCCCGTGATCTCGGCCATCACGTTGTGCGAAAGGGCGTCGGGAAGGGTCTCGGCCTCTAGTTCGAGGCGGATCTCGATGGACTCGCCGAGGTCGTCCAGCCCGCGGAGCCGCTCGGCGTCTTCCACCGTGAGCGCCGCGGTCGGGATCTTCGGGACTCCGTCCTCGTAGCGCATGTTGCCGGTGTGCGGCGCGTTGAGGCTGCGTCCGGTGGCCGAGCGGGTGAGGCTCGCCACCGCGCCCTGCATCGCGGCGCGGCTCGCTCCCATCCGCCGGTAGGCGCCGGTCCCGCCGTAGCCCATCCAGGGAACGGCCCAGACGACGATCCGGCCCTCGACCGCCTCGCGGGGCATCGCGGCCAGCTCCTCGAAGGAGCGGGCGACCACGACCGGAGCCGTGATCCCTTCCGGGGGCGTCGCCACGCTGCCTCCCAGCGCCAGGATCGGCAGGTCGTCCTCCATCGGCGCGAGGAGCGTGGCCCGGGCCGGGCCCCGCACCCAGTGCGGAACCATCACCTCCTGGAGGTGGACCCGGTCCAGTTCCTCCTCCCGCATGGTGTCCGCCGCCCACTGGATGGCGCGTTCGAGACCCGCGGACCCGCTCAGCCGGTGGCCGATGCGGAGCGCCAGGTGCTCCAGCTTCGCCCAGCCGTCCACGTCGGTGAGCGCCGCCCCCAGGATCCGGCCCGCGGTCTCGCGGTACCGGTCCGTGAGTTCGTGCCGGTCGCCGGGATGCACGGGGGGATCCGGCGGTTGGGCGAGGGCGGCGGGCGCAAGGGCCAGCGCCGCGGTCAGCAGGATGAAGAGGCGCCGCATGGGCGCCGAATGATAGGAGAGGGTGAGCCTGCGCAGGCGGCTCAGCTTCTTCGCGCCAGGAGCAGAACCCAGGCCGCGAAGGCGCGTTGTTCCGCCTCGGGGGCGCGCTCGAACTCCCGGATGCTGTTGGCGGCGTAGCGGACGACCCGCCTCACCTCGGCGGTGTCCAGTGTCACCGCGGGGTCGTAGTCTGCTCGATGCCTTTGTTCCTGAAGCTCCGCGAACCACGCCGCGAGACGCCGGATCTCCGCGGGGTATGCCATCAGAGCGTCGTCGTCGAGGCACTGCTTCCTGGCGTGTCGGTGTTGCAGCGCGCGATACACGTGAACCCAGGCGCGGCCGGAGCCGCGTCGGTCCGTTGGTTGGACCAGCCGGTCGGCGGAGACGCGGGACAGGCAGTGGAACATCGCGTAGTACGCCGCGCTGACGGCGCGCCGGAGATGTGCGTCGCTGCGCCTTCGCTCGGCGACCCGGAGCAGATCCAGGGCGACCGCGATGAGTTCCGCTCCCTGGAGCCCGTCAGGACGGGACATGCCAACGGTCCACGTCCGGATTCCGGTATCTGAGGCTCGGAAACGCGGTTTCCCCAATCGCGCGCAGGCGATGCCGCATCTCGATGATCACGTCTGCCGCCCTGTCCGCGTCGTCGAGTTCGGCGTCGCTCCCCCGGTAGAACGCATCCATCCGCAGGATCTCGTCCCCGTAGTGGTCGAGGTCCGGCCGGACGCGAAGCGAGATGAACTCCGTATTCGGGAACATTGACCGGAGGACTTCCTCCAGCAGGCCCCGAACCTCCATCAGTCTCTTCTCGGTCATCGCCAGCCCTCATCCACCTCGGACCCGAAAAATGCTAACGCGCCCGTCCCGCGATCGGGCCGACCCGTTTCCAGGTCCCCTCCATCGCGAAGAGGTGGTCGGGGGCCGGATGCCCCCTACGCGCTCAGGAACGGGTAGCGGTAGTCCTTCGCCGGCGCGAAGTTCTCCTTGACGGTGCGGATGTTGGTCCAGCGGAGGAGGTGGGAACCGAGGCCCGTCTTGTCGTTGGTCCCGGAGGCCCGGCCGCCGCCGAAGGGCTGCTGGCCGATCACCGCCCCGGTGGGCTTGTCGTTGATGTAGAAGTTGCCGGCGGCGTGACGGAGCGCGTCGTACGCCTGTTCGGTGGCCAGGCGGTCGTTCGCGAAGACCGCGCCGGTCAGACCGTACGGCGACGTCTGGCGGCAGAGGTCGAGAGTCTCGGCGTACTGCGAATCGGGGTAGAAGTAGACGGCCAGGACGGGCCCGAAAATCTCTTCGGTCATCAGCCGGTTCTCGGGGTTGTCCGTTACCACCAGGGTGGGTTCCACGAACCAGCCCACGGAGCGGTCGGCGTTTCCGCCCATCAGCACGTTGCACGACGGATCCTCCCGCGCGATGTCGAGGTAACCCGAGATCTTGTTGAAGGAACGCTCGTCGATCACCGCGCCCATGAAGTTGGCGAAGTCCGTCGGGTCGCCCATCGTCACGGTCTTCGCCTCGGCGAGGAACCGCTCGAGGAAGTCGTCCTTCATGCTGGCCGGAAGGTAGGCGCGCGACGCGGCGGAGCACTTCTGCCCCTGGAACTCGTAGGCGCCCCGGATCAGGTTGGCCACCAGCGCCTCCGCATCGGCGGACTCGTGCGCGACCACGAAGTTCTTGCCGCCGGTCTCGCCGACGACCCGGGGATAGGAGCGGTAGTTCGCGATGTTCTCCCCGACCGTCTTCCAGATGTGCTGGAAGGTGGCGGTGGAGCCCGTGAAATGGACTCCGGCGAGCGTTTCCTGGGCGAGCGCCGGGGTCCCGATGGTGGGCCCGTGCCCGGGGAGCATGTTGACCACGCCGTCAGGCAGGCCGGCTTCCCGGTAGAGCTCCATCAGGTAGTACGCCGAGAGCATCTGCGTCTCCGCGGGCTTCCAGACGATGGTGTTCCCCATGATGGCCGGCGCCATCGCCAGGTTCCCGCCGAGCGCGGTGAAGTTGAACGGGCTCACCGCGAAGATGAATCCCTCGAGGGCGCGGTACTCGAGGTAGTTCCAGACGCCGGGGTCGGGATCGCCCACCGGCTGCTGCCGCACGAGCTGGTCGAGGAAGTAGGCGTTGAACCGCAGCATGTCGGCGAACTCGCAGGCCGCCTCGATCTCCGCCTGGTGGCTGGTCTTCGACTGGCCCAGCATGGTGGCGGCATTCATCCGGTAGCGCCAGGGACCGACCAGCAGGTCGGCCATGCGCAGGTAGAGGCTGGCGCGCGCCCGGTGATCGAGCTCCGACCAGGTCCGCCACGCGTCGGCGGCGGCGGCTACGGCTTCTTCGACGAGGTCCGGGGTGGCTTCGTGATAGCGGGCCAGGACATGCGAGTGGTTGTGCGGCGATCGGACCTCGGCGATCTTGCCGGTGCGGATTTCCCGGCCGCCGATGATGACCGGGATTTCGACGATCTGGTTCGACTGGCGGCTGATCTCGGCCTCGAGCGCCGCGCGGTCGGCGCTTCCCGCCTCGTAGCCGCGTACGGGCTCGTTCTGCGGTCGGGGGACGGCCTGAATTCCCTGGCTCATTAGACTCTTTCTCCTTACGTGACTACGTCAGATTCCGGGGCTCCGGAAGTCGGGAATGCTAGCCGAGAGGCACCGTCCGCGGGCGGCTGTTCCCCCGGCGCCGCGCTGCTCCGCGAATTGCCGGACCGGGTGCGTGAGGCAGCCTCCCGGATCCGGCCGTTCCTGCAGGAGACGCCGTTCGAAGCCGCCCGCGGCCTGAGCCGCGAACGGGCGGCCGCCGCGCCCGGCGGAGCGGTTCGCTGGAAGCTCGAGTGCTTCGGCGTTACCGGCTCCTTCAAGATCCGGGGAGCCCTGAACAAGCTGCTGGTGCTGCGGGACGCGGCGGGCCCACGGGTACTCGACGAGGGAGTCGTCACGGCGTCCACTGGGAACCACGGCCGGGCGACCGCGCACGCGCTCGCCCTGCTGGGTGGGCGAGGCACGGTGTTCCTGCCGCGGACGGTGGCCGATTCGAAGCGGCGCGTCCTCGACGAGCAGTACGGCGACGTGGTCGAGCTGCGGCTGGTGGGTGACGACGCGGTGGAGTCCGAATACGCGGCCAGGGAGGAGGCGGAAAGGAGCGGGCGACCGTTCGTTTCGCCCTACAACGATCCGGACATCATCGCGGGGCAGGGAACCGTCGGTTTCGAGATGGACGCCGCGCTCGGCGGCGAGCCGCTCGACGCGGTGCTCGTGCCGGTGGGCGGGGGCGGCCTCATCGCCGGCATCGCCGGTTGGCTGAAACACGCCCGCCCCGGGATCCAGGTCGTGGGATGTCAGCCGCGGGCCTCCGCCGTCATGGCGGCCTCGGTGCGCGCGGGCCGCCTCCTGGAGTCGGGACGGGACGTGCCGTTCGAGCCGACGCTCGCCGACGCGGTCGCGGGCGGGGTGGAGGCCGGCGCGGTCACCTTCGCGCTGTGCGGCGAACTCGTGGATGCCTGGATCCTGCTCGACGAAGGGGACATCGCCGCCGCGATGCGCCGGGTGCTCGGGGAGCGCTTCGCGATGGTCGAGGGCTCCGCCGCCCTGCCGGTCGCGGCGTTCCCGCAGCTCGATCCCGGGCTCGCGTCCGTGGGGCTCGTGCTCAGCGGCGCCGGGATCAGCCGCGAGGGCCTGCGGGTGCTGTCCGGCGATTAGTGCCGCTCAACTCGGCGGACTGTCGGGTGCAGCCTCCGCCGCCGCCTTGGCCGGTGGCGGCGCGTGCGGGGTGTTCGTCGTGATCAGCAGCACCGACAGCAGCACTCCCGCGATTCCGACCCAGAGCATCGGTCCGCCCCGCAGCCGCCCTCCCGAGAGGAGCAGCGTCGAGATCGCGGTGATCGTGACCGCGCCTCCGAAGACCACCGGCATGACCGCGTGGGGGATGCGGGCGCCGCCGGTGAACATCGCCATCGTCAGTCCGAAAGCACCGAGCGCCCCGAGGAGTCCCGCCGCGAACCCCCAGGCGAGGCTGCTGCCCGCAATCGGGGTAAAGGAGAAGTTGTCCCCCCGGAGCCACATCCCGATCGCGCCGCCCGCGATCGCCACCACCAGGTAGGCGATCCCGATCCCCAGATACGGCTTGAAGGGGCTCGCCGTGGCGTCCGCGAGGCGCGCCTGCCCGAGCGTCGGTCCGTAGAGGCCCCAGGCGAGGGCGGTGATCAGGGCGAACAGGAAGGGAAGGGCGGTGCGCATCGGAGCCTCCAGGCGGGGCCGATCATACGGAGGAGGCCGGGCGCCGTGGCACACTCCGCGCGCATCCGGTGCGAGCCGGCGCCTTCTTCTCCATGACCGCGGTCGAGCCGCTCCGCCAGTTGGCCGCCGCCGGCGGCGTCCCGGGGCCAAGGGGTTTCCTGCCAACCTACGAGCCGCTCCGGCGCCTGCCGCCGGGCTTCGAGGCGTGGGAAGAAATGGCGAAGGATGTCTCGGCCCGCTACCTGGTCGGCCGGGTCCGCCGCGATCTCGCGGCGCTGCCGGAACTGGACCCCGCGCCGCTGGCGGACGGTCCCGAGGTCGAGCGGGCCATGCTGCTGCTCACCTTCTTCGCCGGCGCCTACGTCCACCAGGAGGAGCCGCCGGCGGCCAGCCTGCCGCCCCCGCTCGCCCGGCCGCTCGTCGCGCTGTCCGAGCGGCTGGGGCGTCCCCCGATCCTCTCCCACGCGAGCCTGGCCATGCACAACTGGCGGCGGCTGGATCCCGCGGGCCCCATCGAGGTCGAGAACCTCGTGAACCTGGTCGGCATCCACGGCAGCACGGACGAGACCTGGTTCCTCACCATCGCGGTGGCCATCGAGGCCTGCGGGGGTGGAGAGCCGGCCCGGATCGTGCGCCTCGAAGTGGCCGCCGACGCGGGAGATCCCGAGACGGTCGCCGCCGAACTCGAACGGTTGGGCGAGACCATCGGCCGCATCACGGTGCTCACCGAGCGCACCCGCGAGGGCTGCGACCCGCACGTCTTCTACCGCCGAGTGCGGCCGCCGTTCTCCGGGTGGTTCGAGCCCGGCGTGCGCTACGAGGGGACCGGTCTTGCCGAACCGCTTGTCCTCGCCGGGGGCAGCGCCGCCCAGAGCCCGCTCATCCAGTGTTTCGACGCCGCGCTGTCCGTTCGGCAGCCGGAGGCGGCCAGGGGACCCCATCTGGACATGCGGCGCTACATGAATCCGCGGCACCGGCGGTTCATCGAAACCGTGGAGGCGAGCGGGGCGGTCCGCCGGTTCGCTGCCGCCACCGGCGACCGCGCCGTCAGGAACGCCTACGACAGCGCGTTGGAGGCCCTCGCCGAACTCCGGCGCGTCCACATGGCGATTGTGAACGACTACATCGTGCGCCAGGCCGATCCGGGGACCGCGGCGCGCGGCACCGGGGGAACGGACTTCCGGCGCTTCCTGGGCGGGGCGATCGCCGGAACCGAGGGGGCGCGGCTCCCGAACTGAGGCGACGCGCCTACGGGGCGGCCGGCGAGCGGTCCTCCCGCGGCACCAGCCGCACCGCCCAGAGGCCGCTGTTGAAGTCGGAGAAGAAGATCGTCCCCTTGTGCGGCTGCGGTCCCCAGACGAAGGGGGCGTTCGGAATGAACCCGTCCGGGTCGTCGGAGTAGAACTTGGCGATCTCCCGGCCCTGCCGGTAGAGGTCGCCCACCAGTTCCCCGGACACGTCCACCACCCGCAGGCCGCCGTTGAAGTAGGCGACGTACATGAGGTCCTTCTCGTAGTCGATCCAGAGGTTGTGCGGGCCGGCCTCGGGCACCCGGTAACGGGCGATCTCGACCGGGTTCTCGGGATCGTCGAACTCGTTGAAGTGGATGAAGCCCATCGCCCGGGACGGCATCCGCTCCTGCCAGGAAATGATCGGGCCGGGGATCCGGGGGTTGATCGGATGCGACTCGTCGCCGGTGACCACGTAGAAGCGGTCCGCCGACTGGCTGCGGAACGGCCAGATGGCGTGGTTCCAGCCGGTGAGCTGGTAGAGGCGGCCCATCTCTACCGGGTTCTGGGGCGACCCGCCCATGCCGCCGCCGCCCACGTCCACGACCACCATGCCGTCGGTGTTCCCGGCCTGGAAGGCGATCCCGTCGTGGATCCAGACGTCGTGCACGCTGCGGCCGGGGCGGGGGTCCTCGAACCGGGACA
The DNA here is from genome assembly GCA_022826195.1 of Acidobacteriota bacterium. GTDB lineage: Bacteria > Acidobacteriota > Vicinamibacteria > Marinacidobacterales > Marinacidobacteraceae > Marinacidobacterium. The sequence continues at coordinate 40,546 of JAJDVI010000013.1, read as the reverse complement.
CCCGGAATGGGTTCCGCGGATCCTCGGCGTTCACCACGTCCCAGCGCCGGCCGTTGTTGATCGCGTAGATGTGCCCCTCGTGGAAGAACACGTTGTGGACCCCGCCGGTGAGCTCGTCGTCGAAGCGCGAGAGGATCTCGGGGTTCCGGGGGTCGGAGACGTCGAGGATCACGAAGCCGTTGCGGCGGTTCGACGCGCCCTCGCGAGTGATGACCGCAATCCTGCCGTCTTCGGACACCTTGACGTCGTTCACGGTGCGGGCGTCCACCTGCACCTCGGAGATCCGCTGCATGTTCGCGGGGTCGGTGACGTCGAAGAAGAGCGCGTGCCCGTCGGCGTTCCAGGTGCCGAGCGCCGCGTAGTCGCGCCCGTCGGTCCCCTCCCAGATCCAGAGGTCAGAGGTCGCGCGGTCGCGCACCGGCGCATGGCCCACGAACTCCATCGCCATTCCCACGTCCCGGGGCACGACCTGCACCGCCTGTTCTCCGTGCGCCGAACCCGACGAGGCGGAAACCACGTAGAGCCCGGGCTGCTCCGCGACGAACCGGCCGTCCGCCAGGAGTTGTGCGGGGGCGCCGGCCCCCACGGTGTCGAACCGGCTGGGGTCGGGATGCGATTCCAGCGAGAAGCGCACCGGGGCGCCTTCGACGGCGCCGCCGCCTTCGTCCATGACGGAAGCGGAGAAGCGGACCACGTCTCCGGTGCGGACGCCGCCGGTCAGCGGCGACTCGCCGATGGTCGCGTCAAGGCTGAGGGAGTGCGCGGGATTGGGCGCAACCTCGATCCGCGCCTCGGCGGTCAGTTCGCCGAGCCGCGCGGTCAGGGTGGCGGTCCCCGGGCCGACCGCCCGGAAAACGCCTGCCGCTTCCCAGTGGTAGGTCGGCGGCCGGGGCCGGTCGTAGAACGGATGGGCGTGGTAGGTGCCCTCGAAGAGGGGACCGAACGCGGTGACCGCGCCGACGCCGGCGGGTTCGACGGTGATCTCGGGGCGCACGTCGCGCGGTTCGGAACCCTCGTCCTCGGCGAGCAGCCGGACCGGAATGCTGGCGCCTGCCAGTACCCGGCCGGGCAGATCGACGAAGCGCAGCGTCGCGAGTTCGGAAGGCAGGATCTCCACGGGGATTTCCACCCGAATGCCGGGATCGTCCGCTCGCGTGAATCCCGGCGTAGTCCCGGCCGCCGGCGAAAGCGCCACCAGCGTGTGGCTGCCGGCCCGGTGGGCGGTCACCACCCCGGTGTGGGAGACGCTGACGTCGGCCGGGTCGAGCGAGAAAAAGAGAACGCGTGCCCCGGTGTCCACCTCTCCGTCCGCCGCCGTAACGGTGGCGACGAGGCTGCCGGTCTGTCCCACCCGCAGGTTCAGCGACTCGGGAGTCACCGTCAGTTGCCGCTCCTGACCCGAAGCCATGGCGGCGCCGGCCAGGAGAGCCGAACCCAGCACCGCGCGTGCCGCCAAGTCGAAAGAGAATGCTGAAGGAATCCGCCCGGAAGTCATCGTTCAAGAGTAGTCAAGACGTGGCGGGCGGGCCAATCGGTTGTCGTGACCCCGCGGGCTCGGGCGCTTGCCGTCCGGGCGTCCTCTGCCGCGGATGAAGAATTCGGGCCCCTGCGGCGTAGTTCCTCCATAGAAGCCTTGACAGACGCAACCTCGACCGCCGGAAGCACCCCGGGAAACCGGCCCGGCGTACCCGACCCGGAGGAGCAGGAGTGGATCCGCCGGTGCCGGAACGGCAGCCGGCGCGCCTACGAACCGCTCGTGCGGCGCTATGCCCGGTGGGCGCAGGCCTACGCCTACCGCCGGGTCGGCGACCGGGAGGAGGCGCGCGACCTCGCGCAGGAGGCGTTCGCCCGGGCGTTCCATGCGATGCCGCGCTTCCGCCGGGGGCGCCCCTTCCTGCCCTGGTTCCTGACCATTCTGGACAACGTCTGCCGCAGCTACCTGCGGCGCCGCCGGCCGGAGATCGGGCTCGAGAGCGTTCGGGAGCCGTCGGTCGATGGCGGCATGCGGTCGCTGGACCAGCGGTTGATGCTGGAACGCGGGCTCCGCGAACTTCCCGAGGAGCAGCGCCGGGTGGTGGTGATGCGGGACCTGGAGGGCTACGTCCACCGGGAGGTTGCCGAGAGGCTCGGCATCCCCGAGGGGACGGTCATGTCGCGGCTGCACACCGCCCGCCGCCGGCTGCGGCGATTCCTCGCGGGAGGAGGCCGGCGGTGATGCGCCGGCGAAAGGAGGAAACCCGATGAACGATCACGAAACGAACCAGGGCCCGGGCGCCTCGGGGCGAATTCCCGAAGACGCACCGGGCGGACCCGAACTCGAACCGCGCCCCGCCGACTGGGACGACGCGGCCATGGACCGCTTCTGGCTCGGGGTCTACTCGCGCCTCGAGCGGGGCGTCGCCTGGACGCTGCTCTCCGCTTCGGGGGCGGTGCTCCTCGGCTACTGGGCGTACGTGTTTGCCACCGAATTCCTGGCTGACGCATCGATCCCGGTGATCGTTCGCTTCGGCACCGCCGGGTTCCTGCTCGGCATCCTGCTTCTCTTGCTGGGCGCGATCCGGGAGCGGATCCGCGCCCGTTCCACCGATCCTTTCCGGAGAGTCCGACGATGATTGTCAGTACCACCAACGAAGTTCCCGGCGGGGAGATCACCGCCGTCCTGGGCATCGCCCGCGGCAACACGATCCGCGCCCGCCATCTCGGCCGCGACATCATGGCCGGCCTCAAGGGAGTGGTCGGCGGCGAGGTCGAGTCCTACACGAAGCTCATGGCGGAGAGCCGCGAACAGGCCATCGCCCGCATGATCGAGCACGCCGAAGCCCTCGGCGCCGACGCCATCGTCGGTATGCGGATCGCGACCTCGGTGCTGATGACCACCGCGGCCGAGATCCTCGCCTACGGCACCGCCGTGAAAGTCCGCCGCTAGGAACCCGGGGAGCGCCGGCCAGCCCTCCCGGTGGGGGCCTTCAGACCGGCACGCGGCCCGGAGGGCCGCAGAGCGCGTCTCGCCGACCCGCGTAATGGCGCAGCGGCTTGGAACGCCGGCTTCGGCCGGCACGCGGCCCAAAGGGCCGCAGAGCCCGTATCGCTGTTTCGCCCAGGTCGTTGGAAGAGTGATCTCGCTGCGTTTCCGGACGGCGGTCCGATTCCACCTGCAACACGAAAACATCCCGGCGATTCTCAGGTGTTGATGTGAATCCGCCGGATTTGCGGTAGCCGCGTGCGCGGACCGGATAGGGTAGGGGACCATGTCGGACACCCTCACGCCGGAGAGCGACGCCGGCCGCTTCTACGAGGACTTCCACGCCGGCCAGCGCATCGTCCACCCGCTGGGCCGCACCGTTCTCGCCGCCGACAACTCCTGGTTCTCGCTGCTTACCCAGAACCAGAACCCGATCCACATCGACCGTCACCACAGCGAGAAGACCCCGTTCGGCAAACCGCTCGTGAACTCCTGCCTGACGCTGGCCCTCGCCACCGGCCAGTCGGTCAACGACCTGACCCGGAACGTGCTCGCGAACCTCGGCTGGGACGAGGTCCGGCTGCCTGCGCCGCTCTTCGAGGGAGACACGCTCTATTCGGAGAGCGAGGTGCTCTCCACCCGCGAGTCCCGGTCCCGTCCGGAGGCCGGGATCGTAACCGTCCGCACCCGCGGCAAGAATCAGGATGGGGTGGTGGTGATCGAGTTCCGCCGCACCTTCCTCATCTGGAAGCGCGACCACGCTCCGCGGCACTCGGATACGGGCGAACCCTCGGTCTAGCGGGCGGAATATCTCCGGTCAGCACCCGGAGTTCGAACGGCCGGTCATCGGCGTGAACCGAGCGTCGGTGTTGATAGGACCGTCCCCGTGCATCATGATGCTCGCCATGAGAACGACCGTGACCCTGGATCCGGACACCCACCGTTTGGTACGGCGTGCCATGCGTGTGCGGGGCGGCACCTTCAAGGAGATCGTGAACGCCGCGATCCGCCGTGGGCTGTTGCTGAGTGCGCCCCAGCGCCGTCCGTTCGAAGTGAGAGCGCGATCCATGGGTCTCCGCGTGACCGACCCCAAGGAACTCCGGAAGCTGGATGAAGATCCGGAGGTCGAACGGTTCCTTCGGGTGACGCGTCGCATTCGGGAAGAAGGCGAATGATCGTCCCCGATGTGAACCTGCTCCTGTACGCATACGACGATTCGTCCCCCGCGCACCAAGTCGCCTCCGGGTGGTGGGCCGACAGTCTCAATGGAAGGGAACTTGTCGGCATCAGCACGCTGACGATCCTCGCGTTCGTGCGGCTGAGTACGAAGCCGGGCTTGTTCGTGAATCCCTATTCCATTGAGGAGGCGGGGGCCGTCGTTCGCAGCTGAACTAGCCTGACGTCGGGGTCTCTCCCCGGAGCATCGCCACCATCTTCGCGCTGTCCGCTGGCGGCGGGCCGGTCCGGCGGCTCACGAACCAGGTGACGCCGAAGTTGATCAGCATCCCGAGGGTGCCGATGCCCTCCGGGCTGATTCCGAACCACCAGGCCTCGGGACCGCTCCACTCGAAGACCTTGAACCAGCCGATGTAGACGGCGGTGAACCCGGTCCCGGCAATCATGCCCGCCACGGCGCCGCGGGCGGTCACCCAGGTGGTGAAGACCCCCAGGACCAGCGCCGGGAAGAAGCTGGCGGCGGCCAGCCCGAAGGCGAAGGCGACGACGGCCGCGACGTAGTCGGGCGGATAGATCCCGACGATGATCGCCACCACGCACGCGCCGGCGGCCGAGAGCCGGGCGGCCAGCAGCTCCTTCCGCTCGCTCATCCCCGGCCGCAGGAAGCTCTTGAGCAGGTCGTGGGACACCGACGCCGAGATGACGAGCAGCAGCCCCGCTGCGGTGGAGAGCGCCGCCGCCAGGCCGCCCGCCGCCACCAGCCCCACCACCCACGCCGGCAGCTCGGCGATCTCGGGGTTGGCGAGCACCATGATGTCCCGGTCGATGGCGAGTTCCGCCCCCGGCCCCTCGCTGTACTGGATGAGGCCGTCGCCGTTTCGGTCGGTGAACTGGATGAGCCCCGTCGCCGCCCAGTTCCGGAACCAGTCCGGGGCCTCCGCGAAGGGCGTGTTGTGCAGCGTCTGGATCATGTTGACCCGGGCGAAGGCGGCGACCGCGGGAGCGGTGGTGTAGAGGATCGCGATGAAGAAGAGCGCCCACATCACGCTCCAGCGCGCGAGGCGGGCGGTCTTCACCGTGTAGAAGCGGATCAGGACGTGCGGCAGCCCCGCGGTCCCGGTCATGAGCGCCATGGTGATCGCGAAGACGTCGGGGAGCGTCTTCTTCCCCGCGAGGAACGCGCCCGTGTACTCGGGTAACCCGAGATCGGCGTGGATCTGGTCGATCGCCCGCAGGAGCGCCACGCCGGCCCGTTCTCCCTCGATCAGGGGCGAGCCGAAGCCGATCTGGGGGATCGGGGTTCCGGTCATCATCCAGGAGATGGCCCCTGCCGGGATCAGGAAGGCGACGATCAGCACGCAGTACTGGGCGACCTGGGTGTAGGTGATCCCGCGCATCCCCCCGAGCGTCGCGTAGAGGAGCACGATGATCCCGCCGATGGCCACGCCGTACTCCACCGGGATCGTCAGGAAGCGCGAGAAGACCACCCCGACGCCGCGCATCTGCCCCGCCACGTAGGTGAAGGAGATGAAGACCGCGCACACCACCGCGGTGAGCCGGGCGGCCTGGGACGCGAAGCGGTCGCCGACGAACTCCGGAATCGTGTAGCGGCCGTAGCGGCGGAGATAGGGCGCCACCAGCAGGGCGAGCAGGACGTAGCCGCCCGTCCACCCCATGAGGTAGATCGCCCCGTCGTAGCCCATGAAGGAGATGAGCCCCGCCATCGAGATGAACGACGCGGCGCTCATCCAGTCGGCCCCGGTCGCCATGCCGTTCGCGAGGGCGGAAACCCCGCGTCCCGCCACGTAAAAGCCCGAGGTCGTCCGGACTCGGCTCGCGACGGCGATGGCGCTGTAGAGGGCGAAGCTGCCGACGACGAAGACGAGGGTCCAGCCGGCGATGCTCACGAGGGATCCTCGGTGTCATCGGACCGGTCGGCCTTCCCCTCGATCCGGTCCATGGCGATCGCGTTCACCACCAGCAGAACCAGGAAGACCAGGATCGCGCCCTGCTGGGCGAACCAGAAGCCGAGCGGGAAGCCGCCCATCCAGATTCGGTTCAGGGGTTCGACGAGCAGAACGCCAAGACCGAGGGAGGCGGTGAACCAGATCGCCAGGAGGACCGCGATGAGCCGGAGGCTGCGCTTCCAGGTGCCCGGTCGCGGCGGGGAGGGTTGAGTCACGCTGCGGGTGGATTGAATCAGAACCGGCGTCGGGTCGGCGTTCCCGGGGGTGCGCGCCGTGAGGTTGGGGAGGGTCACGACGTGCGCGGCGCGGAGCGCCGCGGTGCCGGTCTGGAGACCGGCGTTCCAAGCCGTACGCGCTGTCGGGATTCTCGGCGTCTGACGCGACTCCGCCACTGGTATGCTGGCTGGCCCGGAAGGAGGAGACTCCGTGATTCCACCGTCTTTCGACTATCACGCTCCCGACACCCTGGAAGAGGCGAGCCGGTTGCTGCTGGCGAACCCCGAGGCCAAGCTGCTGGCCGGGGGTCACAGCCTCATCCCCATGATGCGGTTCCGGCTGGCGGAGCCGGCCGCGCTGGTGGACCTCCGGAAGATCCCCGGGCTCTCCGGGATCCGCGAAGACGGCGGCTCCCTGCGCATCGGGGCGATGACCCGCGAGTCCGAACTCGAGAAGTCGGACCTGGTCCAGAGCCGCTACCCGCTGCTCGCCGACACCACCCGCGTCATTGCCGATCCGGTGGTGCGGAACCTGGCGACCGTGGGCGGGAACGTGGCCCATGCCGATCCCGGGAACGACCATCCCGCGGCCATGCTCGCCTACCGCGCCTCGTTCGTCGCCGCCGGACCCTCCGGCCAGCGGACCATCGCCGCGTCCGATTTCTTCACGGGGCCGTTTTCGACCAGCCTCGAAGAAGGGGAAATCCTGACGGAGATCCGCATCCCCGAGGCCGGGCCCGGCTCCGGAGGCGCCTACCGGAAGTTCGAGCGGAAGGTCGGTGACTACGCGGTCGCGGCGGTGGCGGTCCAATTGCAGCTCGACGGCGGCCGGATCAGCGGCGCCGGAGTGGCGCTCACGAACGTGGGCCTCACCGCGATCCAGGCCGGCGCCGCCGAGGCGGCGCTCGTCGGCTCGGACGGCGGTGACGCGGCGCTCGACGCTGCCGCCGAAGCCGCCGCGGCAGCGGCCGATCCCACTGACGATCACCGCGGCTCCGCCGACTACAAGCGCGCGGTGGTCCGCGTGCTCACCCATCGGGCGGCGTCCAGCGCGCTCACCCGGGCGAGGGAGGCGTCATGAGTTCCCACCAGATCAGCGTCACCATCAACGGCGAACAACACACGCGGGAGGTGGAAGCGCGGCTGCTGCTCGTCCACTTCATCCGCGAGGAACTCGGCCTGACCGGCACCCACATCGGGTGCGACACGACCTCCTGCGGCGCCTGCACGGTGCTCCTGAACGGCGTGCCCGCCAAGAGCTGCACCGTGTTCGCGGTGGCGGCCGACGGCGCCGAGGTCACGACCGTCGAGGGACTCGGAAACGGCGGCCTCCACCCGGTCCAGCGGGGATTCACGGAGAAACACGGACTCCAGTGCGGGTTCTGTACTCCCGGGATGATGCTCACGTCGAAGGCTCTCCTGGACGAGAACCCGGATCCCAGCGAGGCGGACATCCGCTGGGGCATCTCCGGCAACCTGTGCCGGTGCACCGGCTACGTCAACATCGTGAAGGCGGTGCAGCGGGCCAGCGAACTGATGAAGGAGAACAGCGATGGCTGAGTGCAGAGGTCTCGGACATTCCGTCCAGAGAAAGGAAGACGCCCGCTTCATCAGGGGACAGGGCCGCTACATCGACGACATCAAGCTCCCGGGAATGCTCTACCTGGACATCGCCCGGAGCCCCTACGCCCACGCGAAGATCACGAGGATCCACGAGGACACCGCGATGGCGGTGGACGGGGTGGCCGCGGTGATCACCGGGAAGACGCTCGAGGGCTTCAAGCTGGCCTGGATGCCGACCCTGATGAGCGATCAGCAGATGGTGCTGCCGGTGGACACCGTCAAGTACCAGGCGCAGGAAGTGGCGGCGATCGTGGCCACGTCCCGCTATGCGGCCGCCGACGGCGCCGCCGCCCTCGAAGTGGACTACGACCCGCTTCCGGTGGTGGTGGACCCGCACGAGGCGCTGAAGCCCGGGGCGACCAAGGTCCGCGACGACAAGGACAGCAACCACATCTTCCACTGGGAGCACGGGGACGCCGACGGGACCGAGGCGGCGCTCGCCGGCTGCGACACCGTCGTCGAGCAGAAGATGCACCTGCCGCGCATCCACGTGGCCTCGATCGAGACCTGCGGCTGCGTGGCGAGCTGGAACCCGGTGGAGGGCCACCTGACCCTCTACCTGACCACCCAGGCCCCGCACGCCATCCGCACGGTGGTGGCGCTGGTGACCGCCCATCTCGGGCTCGCCGAGCACAAGATCCGGGTCATCTCGCCCGACATCGGCGGGGGCTTCGGCGGCAAGGTGCCGGTCTATCCCGGCTACGTGCTCGCGACCGCCGCCTCGGTGGTCACCGGCAAGCCGGTGAAGTGGATCGAGGACCGCTCGGAGAACCTCTCGGCGGATTCGTTCGCCCGGGACTACCACATCACCGCCACGCTCGGGTCGAAGAACGGCAAGGTGACCGCGCTCAAGCTGGACACCGTCGCCGACCACGGCTATTCGGACGCGGCGGCGAACCCGTCCAAGTTCCCGGCCGGGCTCTACCACATCGCCACCGGGTCCTACGACCTCGAGAACGCCCACGTGTCCGTGGACGGCGTGTACACCAACAAGCCGCCGGGCGGGATCGCCTACCGGTGCTCGTTCCGCGTCACCGAGGCGGTGCACGCCATCGAGCGCATGGTGGACCTGCTGGCCCGGGAGAACGGGGAGGACCCGGCCGACTTCAGACTCCGGAACTTCATCAAGCCCGAACAGTTCCCGTATCAGTCGGCGCTCGGCTGGGAGTACGACAGCGGGAACTACGGCGCGGCGCTCGAGAAGGCCATGGACATGATCGGCTACCAGGATCTCCGGGCCGAGCAGGCCGAAAAACGCGCCCGCGGCCAGCTGATGGGAATCGGCATCTCCTCCTTCACCGAGATCGTGGGCGCCGGGCCGTCGAAGACGTTCGACATCCTGGGCATCAAGATGTTCGATTCGGCCGAGATCCGCATCCACCCCACCGGGAAGGCGATCGCCCGCTTCGGCACCAAGTCGCAGGGGCAGGGGCACGAGACCACCTACGCGCAGATCATCGCGGAGGAACTCGGGATCCCGCCGGAGGACATCCAGGTCGAGGAAGGGGACACCGATACGGCGCCCTACGGCCTCGGCACCTACGCGAGCCGCTCCACCCCGACCGCGGGCGCCGCGGCGTCCATCGCGTCGCGGAAGATCCGGGAGAAGGCGCGGAAGATCGCCGCGCACCTCCTCGAGGCCGACGAGGCCGACCTCGTGTGGGAGCAGGGGAAGTTCCATGTGAAGGGCTCCCCGGACCGGGCGAAGACCATCCAGGACATCGCGTTCGCGGCCTACACGAACCATCCTCAGGGGATGGAGGCGGGCCTGGAGGCGATCTCCTACTACGACCCGCCCAACCTGACCTTCCCCTTCGGGTCCTACATCTGCTGCGTGGACATCGACCGCGGCACCGGCCAGGTGAAGATCCGGCGCTTCGTGGCGGTGGACGACTGCGGCGTCCGGATCAACCCGATGATCGTGGACGGCCAGATCCACGGCGGCCTCACCATGGGAATCGCGCCCGCGCTCCTCGAGGAGATCTCCTACGACGCGGACGGGAACATCACCGGAGGCAACCTCATGGAGTACCTGGTGCCCACCGCGATGGAGACGCCGCACTGGGAGCTCGGGGAAACGGTCACTCCGTCGCCGCATCACCCGATCGGCGCCAAGGGGGTGGGCGAGTCCGCCACGGTGGGCGCGCCGCCGGCCGTCGTGAACGCGGTGGTGGACGCGCTCTGGCACCTCGGGGTGCGCCACATGGAGATTCCCATGACCCCGGCGCGCGTCTGGAACGTGCTGAACGAGCACGGCGCCGCGGCGACCCGGTAGGGGGCCGCGCCGGAACGCGGCGATGACCGGCCCGACCGACGTCTTCGCCGCGGCCGCCCGCCTCTACCGGGACGGCGTGCCCTTCGTCCTGGCGACGGTGGTACGCGCGGAGCGGCCCACCTCCGCCCGTCCCGGCGCCAAGGCGATCGTCACCGGCGACGGACGGTTTCGGGGCTTCGTCGGCGGGACCTGCGTCAAACCGGCGGTCCGGCGCGAGTCGCTGCGGGCGCTCGCGGACGGAGCGCCCCGGCTGCTCCGCATCTCCCCGGACAGCCCTCCCGAGGGCGCCCGTGCGGAGGAAGGAGTTCTGGAGGAACACATGGCCTGTGTAAGTGGCGGCGCGCTCGACATCCATCTGGAGCCCTATCTGCCGTCGCGCCGGCTGCTGCTGGCGGGGAGTTCACCCATCGTGGAATCCCTGGCGGCGCTCGGCGAGGCGCTCGGGATGGAGGTTCGGACCGCCGAGACCTCGGAAGACCTGAACGCCGCCGCGGAGGGCGCCTTCTGTGTGGTGGCCGGACACGGCGAAGGGGAGTGGGGAACCCTGAAAGCTGCGTTGACCGGCGGCCGCGCCCGCTATGTGGGCCTGGTCGCGAGTCCGCGCCGGGCGGCCGCGGTGCGCGAACGGCTCGTCGGGACGGGTGTCTCCGAAGCCGACGTCGGCCGGCTCCGGTCCCCCGCCGGGCTCGACATCGGCGCCGAGACCCCCGGCGAGATCGCGCTCAGCATCCTGGCGCAGATCGTGGAGGAACGGCAGGCGGCGGAGCGGCCCGAGGCTGCTTCGGAGGAGGCCGCGCCGGCCCCGATGGTCGGGATCGCGCTCGAGACCCCGAGCGACGACCTGGTGGTGGATCCGATCTGCGGGATGACCGTCTCCCGGGACTCTCCGCACCGGGTGGAATCGGGCGGCGAGACCTGGTGGTTCTGCTGCGCCGGCTGCGCGGAGACGTTCGCTACCGCCGGAAAAGCCGGCGATACCGCCTGAATCGCGCCCCGGCCGGGCGCCGCCGCCCCGCAGGAGGGCCAAAATGATGAAGTCCCGCCGCACGTTCGGCGCCGCCGTGATCATCTCCTCGATCGCCGCCGGCGCTCCCGCCCAGACACCGACCCGCGCCCGGGACCTGGGAGTGCCCTTCGACGGCGACCCCGGCCCGCTGAACGCCATCACCGACGTCTCCGGACTCGAGGTGGGACACACCACGATCCTGCGGGAGGAGGGGCCGGTCCGGACCGGAGTCACCGTGGTGCTGCCGCGCGGCCGGATGAGCCGGGTCGGGGTGTTCGCCAACTGGTTCGCCCTGAACGGAAACGGAGAGATGACCGGCACGACCTGGGTCAGCGACCGGGGGATCCTGAAGGGGCCGGTGCTCATCACGAACACCTACAGCGTCGGCGCGGTCCACGAGGCGGCGATCGCCTGGGCGGAGGCGAATCTCGGTTTTCGCGCCTGGACGCTCCCGATGGTCGCCGAGACCTGGGACGGATTCCTGAACGACATCACCGGCTTCCACGTCCGCCGCGAGCACGTGTTCGCCGCGCTCGATTCCGCCCGCGGAGGGCCGGTAGAGGAGGGGTCGGTGGGAGGCGGCACCGGGATGCGCACCTTCGAGTTCAAGTCGGGAATCGGCACCGCCTCGCGCCGGGTCGGGACCGGCGGGACGGACTACACGGTGGGCGTCCTGGTGCAGTCCAACTTCGGCCGGCGCCCGCAGCTCAAGATCGCCGGGGTGCCGGTGGGGCGGGAGATCCCCGATCTGCTTCCCGAGAACCCGCCGTCTCCGGAAGCCGGTCCTCCGGCCCCCAGGGGAGGACGGGACGGATCCATCATCATCGTCGCGGCCACCGACGCGCCGCTGCTCCCGCACCAGTTGAAGCGTCTGGCCCGCCGCGCATCCCTGGGGCTCGGACGCCTGGGCAGCATCTCGATGAACGGCTCCGGAGACATCTTCGTGGCGTTCTCGACCGCCAACGAGGAGGCCGCCGCCAACGAGAGCGGTGAGGCCCGATTGCGGATCCTGGCGAACTCCGGCCTGAACCCGCTCTTCGAGGGGGTCGTGCAGGCCACCGAGGAGGCCATCGTCAACTCCATGGTTGCCGCCCGCGACATGACCGGCGTGAACGGCCGCCGGATCTACGCGATCCCGCACGAACGCCTCCGGGAGATCCTCCGCCGCTACGACCGGCTGGTGGCGGTAGCCCCGGATTGACCACCGCTCCGGCTTCAGGGCGCTAGCCTGCCGGAAGATGATTTGCACACGTGACCTGACTGGGGTTGTGCTGTGGAGGACGGCGTCGGGCGCGGGGGTCCTCGCCGCCATCGTGTCCGCGCTCGGTGTCGGCGGCTGCGGCGACGCGATGACGCCGGTCGGGCCTCCCCCGGGACCGGTTCCCACGGCGCTCGAGATCCGGGGTCTGCCGGAGGAGCCGATGGAGATCGGGACGGTCACGCAACTGACGGCCTGGGCGACCTTCAGCGACGGCGCCAGCGGGCAGGTGGACCCGCTCTGGAGTTCGAGCGCGCCCGAGGTGGCGAGCGTGGACGGGCGCGGCTTCGTGTTCGCGCACGCGGCGGGCGAGACGCGGATCACCGCCACGCTGGGGCCGGCCAGCGCCGAGGCCGGAGTGGCGATCGCACCCATCAATCCGAATCTCTACGACCTCAACGGGCAGGTCCTCAACCACAACGGCCGCCCGGTGGCGGACGTGCGCGTCGTCGCGCTCGACGGCCCCTCCGCGGGGAAGGCAACCGTGACGCGAGGCGACGGCGGGTACTTCCTGCACGACCTGGAGGGGGACACCACCCTCGCGGCGCGGAAGGAGGGCTACGACGAGGCGACGGGGCTTGCGACGCGTGACTCGGGCCGGCTCGACTTCACCCTGACGGGCGGCGCGCCCCGGGGTTCGTTCGGCGGGGGGCAGTGGATCGTCGGTGACGAAGTCCCGCCGGGCCGTTACTTCACGGATCCCGAGTCCTACTGCCGCTGGAACCGGCGTTCGGGATTCTCCATCGGGTACCTGGCCGGCCGGGCCGCGCTCGTGCCGTTCGAGTCGCCCCCGGATCACGACTTCATCGCGGGCAGGGAACTCCGCTTCGATTCCGGGCAGGAGATCGTGGACATCCACCCGGACGACGCGGCGTTCCGGTCCACTGACGAGTGCGGGGAGTGGCGGGCCGAGCCTCCCCACACCGGCGTGCAGGACGAAATCCGTCCGGGGACCTGGCTGGTAGGCGCGCAGATCGCGCCCGGCACCTACCGCGCGGACGCCGACTACCTGTGCCTCTGGCTGCGGCTCGCCGCCTTCGGAGGCGGTCAGGAGGACGTCGTGGAGGACGGTCTCGTCGAGACGCGGGCCGGCGCGGAACTCACCGTCACGATCGATCCGTCCGACGCCGGCTTCTACAGCGACGTCGAGTGCGGTCCCTGGACCCGCGTCGAGGACCCGTGAGGGCGGCCGGGGTCAGGAACCGGCGGTCAGCCACCCGCGTCCGGCCCCGTTCGCGGGCCGGACGCTGACTCCGGACGCTCGATCTGCCGGGGAGGGCTTTCCCCGCGGCCCATTGTGAGCACCGCCGCGCCCTGGAGCCGGCCGCCGCGCAGCCGGTCGAGAGCCTCGTTGGCAGCGGTGAGCGGCATGGTCTCGATGCTCGTGGCGATCTCGGTCTCGGCAGCGAGCGCCAGGAAGTCCTCCCCGTCCCGGCGCGTCAGGTTGGCGACCGAGAGGACGCGCCGCTCCTGCCACAGAAGCTCGTAGGGGAACGAGGGGATGTCGCTCATGTGGATCCCCGCGCAGACCACCGTCCCTCCGGGAGCGAGCGCGCCGAGCGCCGCAGGCACGAGCGCGCCGACCGGTGCGAACAGCAGCGCCGCGTCGAGTTGCTCCGGCGGCGCCCGGTCCGAATCGCCGGCCCATTCCGCCCCGAGGTCCAGCGCGAACGCCCTGGCCGCTTCGTCTCCGGGCCGCACGAAAGCGAAGACGCGGCGTCCCTGCTGGCGCGCGACCTGGGCGATGATGTGGGCGGCCGCGCCGAATCCGTAGAACCCGATTCGCCCGGCCTCCCCCGCCATCCGCAGCGCGCGGTAGCCGATCAGCCCCGCGCAGAGCAGCGGCGCCGACTCCGCGTCGCCGCGATCCCCCGCGAGACCGAGCGCGTACCGTTGGTCCGCGACGCAGTAGTCGGCGTAGCCGCCGTCCCGGGTGTAGCCCGTGAAGCGGGCGCTGGGGCACAGGTTCTCGCGGCCGCGCCGGCAGCACGGGCAGGCGCCGCAGGTCCAGCCGAGCCAGGGGATACCGACCCGGTCGCCTTCCCGGAAGCGCTCGACCCCCGCGCCGACGGCCGCGACCCGGCCCACGACCTCGTGCCCCGGCACGACCGGCAGGCGCGGCTTGAGGAGTTCGCCGTCCACCAGGTGCAGGTCGGTGCGGCAGACGCCGCAGGCGGCCACCCGAACCAGGATCTCCTCCGGGCCGGGCGCCGGGACCGGACGTTCCTCGAGGGCGAGCGCCGGTCCGGCGCCCCGAAACACCATGGCGCGCATCGTCGCGGCGCGGGCGCCACTCCTTCGGTGGCCCGGAGATCGGGAAGCGCGGGTCAGAAGCTCAGGTCCAGCTCGATCCCGATGGTGCGCGGTTCGCCGGCGCGCCCCAGAGCGCTGAAGACCGGCGCGGTCGGCTGCCATGCCTGCAGGAGATACGCCTCGTCGAGCAGGTTCCGGCCGAACGCGAAGACCCCGAAGTTGCCCTGCTGGTAGCCGAAGCGGCCGTTCACCAGCGTGCGCCGTCCGACGCGGAAGCGGGCGTCGTTCCCGCTGTTGGAGAACGCGTCCGCCTGCGCGGCGACCTCGGCGTTCCCCGACCAGTTGTCGTCCAGCCGGAGCGAAAGGCCGGTCAGCCAGGACCAGGCCGGCGCAAACGGGAACTCGTTCCCCGTGAAGTCGCGCTCGCCGTCGCGGAAGTCGTCGAACCGAGTCTCGAGCAGGCCCAGCGAACCGTAGAACTGAACGCGCGGGTCGAACCAGTAGCCGGCCTGCGCTTCCAGGCCGCGCACGGTGGATTCCCCGGCGTTCACGGTGACGGTGTCCACCGGCAGGCCGAGATCGGTCATCACCCGCACCTGCTGGTTGGTCCAGTCGGTGTAGAACGCGTTGCCGTTGAAGAACCAGCGCCGGTCGGGCGCGGCGGCGCGGAGCGCGAACTCGACGTTGCTGGTGTACTCCGGCTCGAAGTCGCTCACCCGCTGGCTCAGCACCGCGATCGACTGCCCGCCGGCCCGGTAGCCCCGCTGCCAGCCGACCGAGGTGGACAGCGAATCGGTCCAGTCACGGGTGAGGCTCGCCTTCGGCAGGAAGGCCCGGTAGGACGCGTCCAGCTCCTGCGGGGGGCCTGCCGGCGGCAACTGGGGCAGGGGCGGATCGGAGACCACCCCCTGGCTGTTCGTGGTCTGGCGGCGCTCGTCGTCGTAGCGGGCGCCGAGGGTGAGGGTCCAGACGTCGGCCAGACCGAGGTCGAACTCGCCGAAGAGGGCCGCGTTCCGGGTCGTCTCCTCGGTGTTGAAGAACGAGGTCAGGGTGAACCCGGGAGGCAGGCCGGCCAGTTCGCCCGGTCCGGCGGCGTCCGCCTGCAGCGTGTCGGTCAGGTCGGCGAAGTAGAGCCCCAGCACGCCGCTTCGCCGGCCCGGACCCTGATAGCGGAGCAGGAACTCCTGGGTCATCCACTCGTCGTCGGTCGTGTAGTCGAGGACGCCGGCCGCCAGAGGCGTCTGGTCCAGGTCCTCCTCCCGGCGGTAGTCGTGCTGGTAGACACTCGAAGTCGACTCGAGCGACAGCCGGTGGCTCAGGTCGTAGGCGAGCGCCAGCGTCAGGTTGTGGTGCTCCGAACCGTCCTCGGCGGGGTGGTCGGAGACGTTGACCCGCTCTTCGGGGAAACGGTCCACGCTGATCGCGCCGTCGCCGCCCCGGCTTTCGGTCGCCTGGTAGGTGAGCAGTCCCCGGAACCGGGTGGTCGGATCGAAGCGCAGCTTCATCCGGACCGCGAGGTAGTCGCGGTAGTCGTAGGAGTCCTCTCCGCGGGTCGGATTCTGGACGAAGCCGTCGCTCTTGCGGTTGTCCACCGCGAGCCGGAAGGCGGCCTTGCCGGCCACGATCGGGACGTTCAGGACCGCCGAGCCCTGCGTGGCGCCGAAGTTGCCGAACCGGCCGCGCACCCGGAACCCGGTCCGGTACTCGGGATCGGCGCTCTTCATGACGATGGCGCCGGCGAGGGCGTTCCGCCCCTGCTGGGTGGACTGGGGGCCGCGGAAGATCTCGACCCGGTCCATGTCCCAGGTGCTGAACGGCCCGAAGAAGGTGCCCTGGTACCCCTGCACCGTGGCGCCGTCGAGCTTGACGCTGAGCAGGAGGCCGCCTTCGGGCCCGAAGCCCTGCTGGCTGATGCCCCGGATGGAGAAGCCGCGCACGTCGGAGGACGAATTGACGTTCGGGGTCATCGCGACCAGCCGGTAGAGGTCCGTATCGGTCCCGGCATCGAGTTGCGCGCCGCTCACGAGCGCCACGCTGGTCGGTTCGTCCTGGAGGCTCCGTTCCTGCTGCTGTCCGGTGACGGTCACGCGCTCCGCGAACGACATGTCGAGCGGGATGCTGATGCGCACTTCGCCGGCGGCGCCCACGGTGATCTCGACGGTCCGGTCGGCGAAACCGCGTCCGAGAACCGTCAGTCGGTGCATCCCCTCCGGCAGCGTGTCGAACCGGAAGGAACCCGCCGCGTCGCTGGTGGTCTCCCGGATCTCGCCGCTCGCGAGGGTGAGGATCACGTCGGCGCCGGGCACGAGCAGCCCCTGCGGGTCGGTGACCTCACCCACGATCTCGGCCGTCGACGCGGCGGCTCCGGATGAGGACGCGGGGGTTGCCGCCACCCCGGGAGGAAGCGCGAGCAGGATCGAAGCCAGGGCCAGGCCGCGGACGGGACCGGCCGGAGAGACGAAGCGGAACATGGCGGAAACCTCAGCCGGGAAGACTACGCCGCGCCCGGCCTCGCCGAAAGACGCCTGCCGCGTCCCGCTGGTTCGGCCAGACCTGTCGCTTTCCGAAGGCTCCGGCAGTCTTCAACTTACGGCCTCCGTCCAATGTGCGAGTGATACATTCGGATTTTCATCTTCCCTTCCCCCTTCAGGAGGTCATCGCATGTCGAATCCACGGGTCCGGCGTGGCGCCGGTCTTGCCGCGCTCGCCTTTGCTGCCGGAATGCTCGCCGCAGTCCCGGCCGCCCACGCCCAGTTCGCCCGCGCCAGCCTGGCCGGCACCGTCACCGACGGCGCCGGGCTCGCGCTACCGGGGGTGACCGTCACCGCCACGAACGCCGACACCGGCGCCGTGCGGGTGGTGACCACCTCGGGCGCCGGGCGCTACATACTGAACGGCCTGATCCCCGGCCCGTACAACCTGAGCTTCGAACTGCCGTCGTTCCGGCCGGTCCGCCAGGACGGACTCCAGCTCGTGGTGGGGCAGGAGGCGACCCTGAACGTCTCCATGGAGCTCGGGGGCATCGAGGAGACCGTCGTGGTCACCGCCGAGGCGCCGGTGGTGGACGTCACCTCGAAGGAAGTCGGCGCCACCGTGACCACCGAGACCATGGAGGCCCTGCCGACCCAGTCCCGCAGCTTCATCGACTTCGCGGGATTGATTCCCGGTGTGGTGCCCAACGTGGCCACTGCGTCCACCGCCGCGGACTCCATCTTCGTGAACGGGCAGGACAACAACAACAACTCGTTCAACGTGGACGGGGCGAACAACGACGACGACGTGATCGGGGGCAGTGCGGGCGCCCAGACCCGGACCGCCATCGAAGCGGTCCAGGAGTTCCAGATCCTGACCACCCAGTTCGACGCCGAGTTCGGCCGGACCCAGGGCGGCGTGATCAACGCCGTCACCAAGAGCGGGACGAACGACATCCGGGGAACGGCGTTCTATTACTACCAGGGGAAGGAACTGAACGCTCCCAACTTCTTCACTGAGCGGAACGACCAGGAGAAGCCCGACATTCGCTTCCAGTCCATCGGCGGCGTGCTGGGCGGACCCATCATCCGGGACCGCTTCCACTTCTTCGGCAGCTTCGAGCGGCTCACTCCGGAGGAGGGGATCGCCCGCACCTTCGAGACCCGTCCCGAACTCTCGTTCGTGACCACCGAGGACAACCTGCTGCGGAACGCGCTCGTGAAGTTCGACTACCAGCTCAACGACGCCCACAAGGCGGCGGTCCGCTACCTCCAGGAGTACTCCCCCCAGTACAACCAGATCATCGGTGGGGCGACCACGCTCGACGCCTCCCGCGAGGAGCAGGACACCGACACCAGCGTGATCGGCTCGCTCGACAGCGTCGTGGGCGATCGCGGTTTCAACAACCTGCGGGTCTCCTTCACCGAGGAGGACGTCGCCTTCGCCAATCCCGGTTTCAACAACAACGGACAGACCTTCGAGGCCCAGCGGGCGCTCGACGTCAGCCTCTCGCGGGACACGGTTCTCGAGGGGGCGAGCACGGTGGCCTCGCACCGGATCAACCGGTCGTACCAGGTGGACGACACCTTCTCGATCTTCGTTCCCGACTGGGGCGGCGACCACAACATCCGCATGGGGTTCAACTTCTCCCGGCGGTCCGTGGCGCGCAACAACTCCTCCACCGCGAACGGCCAGTTCGGCTTCGACGCCGACACGCCCTGGAACCGGGAGGACCTTTCCACCTATCCCAACTGGTTCAACATCCGGGTCGGCGGTTCCTCCGGCGAGAACGCTTCGGTTCCGAAGAACAACGTCTACGGCGCCTTCTTCCAGGACGACTGGCAGCCCCGCGAAAACCTCACCCTGAACCTCGGAGTCCGCTGGGACAAGGAAGACCTGACCGATGACAACAACAACATCGGTCCCCGGATCGGCCTCACCTGGGATCCGTTCGGCGAGGGCCGCACGGCCATCAAGGCCGGGTTCGGACGCTTCTTCGAGCGCTTCCAGCTCGGCTTCTACGAGGACTACTACTTCGACGCCGCCCAGCTTCCCTTCGGGTTCACCACCCGGGTGCCGGGCGCCGGAAACGACCCGCAGATGTTCTTCGACATCGTCCACGGCAACGGCCTCACGTCGCTGAACGGGCTCCGGGACTTCCTGGCGGCGCAGCTCGAAAGCGGGAACACCGGAGGGATCAACAGCCAGCCGACGGTGCCCTATCCCGGCCGCGTCACCCCGTACGCGGACACCGTGAGCATCGGCGTCCAGCACGAAGTCGCCGTTGCCACCTCGGTCGGCGCGGACGTCATCCATACCCGGAACCGGCAGGTGAACGTGTCGGCGGACCTGAACCCGTTCTCGCGGAGCCTGGGCCAGCGCCCCAACATCTCCGTCCTGAACGGCGAGGTGCTGAACTTCGGTTCGATCCGCACCTACCTGAACGCCGGCGAGAGCGACTACACCGCGCTGCAGCTCTCGCTGAGACGCCGCTTCAGCGATTCACCGATCGGGCGGATGAGCTTCACCGCTTCCTACACCGCCGCTTCCCAGAAGGGGAATGTGAATGCCGGTGGGGTCCCGACCGCGCGCTTCCAGTCGTACACCCAGACCGGCTACAACTTCGACACCGGCGAAGTCATCGGACAACCACTCGCTCTCAACATGAACCATTCGGCCAACACCGACCGTCCGTCTCCCTGGTTCCGCACCCACAACTTCGTGACCTCGTGGAGCTGGCTGGTGCCCGGAACCTCCTGGGCCGACAGCGCCGGGCTCTACGTCACGGGCATCTTCCGCTACCTCTCGGGTTCCCGCGACACGCTCGAGACGAACGACCGCGAGGACAACAACTGGCGCGTGGTGGCGCCGGCCGGGTCCTACCGCTCGAACCGGCAGTCGGACATCGCCCAGACGACCGACTTCGACGGCAAGATCAACGGCCTCGAGGAGCCGGACTTCGCCAAGCTGGACGTCAGTTTCCGCTACGCGCTGCCGGTCGGCGGCCGCTACGAGATCACGCTTCTCGGTGACATCTTCAACGTCCTCAACCGGGTCAACTACAACCAGATGGGCAGCGACATCATCACCTCCGGCGGCTTCCTGATCCCGACCGCCGCCTACCCGCCGCGCGAGATGCAGCTCGGCGCCCGTTTCACCTTCTGAGCAGTTCCGGAACCGGTCCCGGCCGGCGGCTTGCCGCCGGCCGGACCGCCGCGCTCCTGATCGTCGCGGCGCTGGCGTCGCTGCCGGCCGCGGCGCAGAACGGGGGACTCCGCGGCCGGGTGGTGGATCCGGACGGGGACCCGCTGGCCGGGGTGGAGGTCACGCTCTCGTTTCTGGGAGGCGTCAACCGTACCGTCTCCGTCGCATCCGACGAGGAAGGGAACTTCGTGCGGATGGGGGTGCGCCTCGGGGAGTACCGGCTGGACCTGAGGCGGGACGGTTACGAACCCTACGAGGAGACGGTGCGCATCCGGCCGGGGGCGCCGACCCGCGTAGGGGAGATCACCTTGCGCCCACTGGCGCCCGTTCCCGTGGCGGCGCCGGCAGGGAGCGCGAGCCTGCTGGCGGGGCAGGAAGCTCTGGCGAACGAGAACTACGAGGCGGCAGTAGCGGCCTTCCGGACGGAAACAGGGAATCGGCCGGACAGCTCCGAAGCGCACCGCCTCCTTGGGGTAGCGCTGCGGCTCCTCGGGCGGGCCGACGAAGCGCGCACGGTCCTCGAACGAGCCACGGAACTCGATCCGGCGTCGGCGCTCGCGTGGACCGCGGTCGCCGACCTCGAGGCCGGTCTCCAGGACTGGGCGGCGACCGTCGCGGCGCTCGAGACCGCCCGCGGGCTCGATCCCGATTCCCGGGATCTGATCCTGCGGTTGGGGGGCGCCCTGATGAACGCGGGGAACCTCGACCGGGCTGCCGCAGTCCTCGGAGAAGTTCCGGACGACGCCGGGGCCCAGTACCAACTCGGGATGATCGCGCTCAATCGCGGGAGGAACGAGGAGGCCATCGCTCACCTGGAGCGGGTCCTGGAACTCGATCCGGACGGCCCGAACGCGGAACTCGCGCGGGGCATTCTCGCGGCGCTGCGGCCGGGCTGATCCCGGGCCGCGCGCTGCCGGCGCGCAGGTTGACACCCCTGGGAACGTGGCAATTGTGTGTCGCAGCATTTGACACATTCGATCTGACTCAAGTGATTTGACATCCATCCGAGTCGGCGAGAGACTTCCTCCATGCCCCGCAGTCACAAGGTTCAGGTAACGCTGAACGAGGTCGAGTACGCCGCCGTCCTCCGGCGGGCCCAGGAAGAGGGCCTGAAGCATGCCGCCGTCGTCCGGGAAGCGATCCAGGAGTACTGCGTCAAGCCGGACCGGCGCCGCCGACAACTGGAGGCGCTCGCGGCGATCGACGCGCTTCCCCCGGCGCCCGTCCCCGAGTCCTGGTCGGAGTGGAAGCGGGAATACAGTCGCCTCAAGATCAAATACCTTCCGACCGACCCGCCGGACCTGAGGGATCCCGGCGCTGCCCCATCGGATGACGACCGCTGACGGCTTCGTGTTTCTGGACACCAACGTCCTGCTGTATCGCGCCGGCGGTGACCCGGAGTGGCGACAGGCATGTGGGCGAGCGCTGCTCCACGCCAGGGAAGCGGGTGTCACACTGGCGACGAATGCGGAGGTGCTGCAGGAGATCCTGCACCGCTACTTCTCCCGGCGGCGTCCGCTCCTCGCCCAGGCCGTCCACCGCGCTGCCCTGGAGTTCTGCGACGAGATCATTCCGGTAACGGAACATCACACGACCCGCGCGCTCGCCTTGCTCCTCGAGCACGAGCGGCTCTCGGCCCGCGATGCCGTTCACGTCGCCACGATGGAGGATCGGGGCATCCGCGCCATTCTGTCGGCCGACCAGGATTTCGACGCCGTGCCCAGCGTGGATCGCATCGACCCCCGGGACTTCGTCCGCCCGTAGCCGGGTCGGGGGCGGCGCGGCTCGAAGCCGGAGGGCTCCCGTAGAATCCGGGCGATGGACATTGAAGGCACCGAGATCATCAGCGCCCCCCGGGAAAAGGTCTGGGAATTCGTCACCGATGCGGAGTCGGTGGCCTCCTGCACGCCCGGCGTGAAGTCGGTCCGCATCCTCGAGCCCGGCAAGCGCTTCGAGGTGGTGGGCGGCATCAAGCTCGGCACCGTCGGGCTCAACGCCAAGAACGTCATCGAGTTCACCGACCTCGTGGAACTCGAGGAGGCCCGGATGAAGATCCGCGGCCGGGGTCCGGGGACCACCATCGACGCCGTCGCGGAGCTTCGGCTGCGCGACGAGGACTCCGGAACCGCGCTCGACTGGAAGGGCACGGTGCAGGTGCGGGGAACGCTGGCCGCGCTCGCCTCCCGGCTGCTGAAGCCGGTGACCGAGAAGGTGCTCCGCGAGATGTTTGCCGAGATGAGGTCCAAGATCGAGGCCTGAGGGCCTTTCAGGAGAACAAGCGATGAGAAGAGGAAACCGGTTCGTCCGTGTGACGGCCGTCGCGATCCTGTGTCTGTTTGCGGCAGGCCTGGGGGCGGCCCAGTCTCCCTACTTTCCCGAGCGGCACGACTGGAGGACGAAGACCGCCGAGGAGGCCGGATTCGACCCGGCGCTCCTCGAGGAAGCGGTCGAGTTTGCAGTGGCGTCCGAGTCGAACGCCCCGCGCGACCTGGCGCTCAACCACGAGTTGACGTTCGCCCAGGAGCCCTTCGGGAGCCGGGTCGGTCCGACGACCGTCCGCGGCGCGCTGAGCGGCATCGTGGTGAAGGACGGCTACATCGTCCGGGAATGGGGGCCGTCGAAGAAGGTGGACATGACCTTCAGCGTCTCCAAGACCTTCCTGTCCACGGCGGTCGGGCTCCTCTACGACAGTGGCCTGATCGCCTCGGTCGACGACCGGGTGGGTCCCTACATGCCCGACGACGAGCTCTTCGGTTCGGAACACAACGAGTCCATCACCTGGGACCACCTGCTCCGCCAGACGAGCGACTGGCAGGGGACGCTCTTCGGGAAGCCCGACTGGGCCGACCGGCCGGTGGGCGACCACCCCTTCGAGTACCCCGACCGTCCGATGTACAAGCCGGGAACCCACTACAAGTACAACGACGTCCGGGTGAACCTGCTCGCGCTCGCGGCGCTCCACGTGGTGCGCGATCCGCTGCCGGTGGTGCTGCGCGAGGGGATCATGGATCCCATCGGCGCCTCCAACCGCTGGCGCTGGCACGGCTACGAGAACTCGTGGGTGATGATCGACGGCCGGAACGTCCAGTCGGTCAGCGGCGGCGGCCACTGGGGCGGCGGCATGCACATCAGCGGCCGCGACCTCGCCCGCTTCGGCTACCTCTTCCTGCGGATGGGCAACTGGAAGGGGAAACAGCTCATCTCCGAGGAGTGGATCGGGATGGCCCGCACCCCGGGCGACGTGAACCCGAGCTACGGCTACATGAACTGGTTCCTGAACGGCCCGGTCGAGCGCGACGGCGAGATGGTGAAGTCCATCCCCGACGCCCCGGACACGGCGATCACCTTCCGTGGCGCCGGCAGCAACATCGTCTACGTGGACTGGGAGAACGACCTGGTGGTCGTGGTCCGCTGGATCCAGGGCGGCGCGGTGTCACCCTTCATCGGGAAGGTGCTGGCGGCGCTTCGCTGATCGGAAGTCCGCTGTTTTCGGCGGTCAGTTGCCGAGGTCGTAGAGCGGGAAGCCCATCGTCTCGCCGACCGTCGTCATCCGGCGGTCGTAGCTGGCGAGTGCAACGCGCTCCCCGTTGTCTCGAAGATGCGCCATGGAGGCGATGTGCAGGGCGTCGAGCGTGCGAAGCGATCGCGGGAAGGGCTCAAGGGCGCGTACCAGCACCACCGGCGACAGCTCCAAAAGTGAGACCCGGCGCAAGAGCTGTCGCGCCGGTTCGGCATTGATCTCGCCGAGTCCCCGGGCGTGGAGGCGGACCCAGACTTCGTATTCCAACAGGCGACTCGAGATGAGATCGTCGTCCCAGAGCCCTTCAGGAGGTCGCCGGTCTTCCGCCAGAAGTTCGGCAATGGCCACCGAGGAGTCAAGGTAGATCACGATCAGCCCGATCCTCGTCAAGGTCCCGCAGGAGCTGCGCGAGCGGCGCAACGCGCTTTCCCGAGGGAAGTGGGCCCTTCCGTGGGGACCGGGCCGGAGTGAGGTGCCCCTTCCGCACCATCTCGGCAAGGCGCGGATTGTCCGCAAGCGGATTGCCCGTTTTCCGCGGAGGCCCGATCTCGGCGACGATGCGGTCCCGATTCGTGACCAGAACCGTCTCGCCGGACTCGGCGAGACGGACGTACTCGCTCAGGCGGTTGTTCAACTCCTTGATCCCGACGGCTCTCATGGAATGATGGTAGCGACGGTAGCTACCGTTCACAAACGGCGACCGGGCTGTCGGAACGGGAGTCCCGCCGGCGGTCTCCACCAAGCGAACCGGATAGAGCTCCGGGTTCGGGAACGTCCTACCGGCCGCCTCCGCTGCCCCGCAGTTCGTCCACCTGCGCCTGGTAGAGCCGGCGCCCCTCCTCGAAGGTCGCGAGCACCTCCGCCTTCTGGGCGGGGTCGTCCCAGCGGTCCATCCCTCGCAGTTCCTCCAGCACCTGGTCGATCCAGCGGACGAAGAACGCCGCGTCGTCCAGCGAGCGGATGGGCTCGCCGTCCGCGATCACGAAGACCGGATTCGTGTGCGCGAACAGGTAGCTGTCCATCGCGCCGTGCTGCGGCGGACCCAGCACCCGCGCCGCGATCCACCCGCTCCTCTCGACCGGGATCTCGAGCTCGGCGTCGATCGACGTGAGGTCGCCCGTGGCGTTGATCCGATGCACGATGCGGCCGTTCTGCACGATCTCGAGGCCGTGCATGGTGAAGAGCGAGCGGGCCGTGGCGCGCACGGTGACCGTGTCGCCGCGAGACACCGCCAGTTCCTCGCCCATGCGCTTCCCGGAAACGTCCAGCGTCAGGATCGGGCCGCTGGTCACGAACGCGCGGCCCGCCGCCATCGCGTCGGCCCAGGCGTCGTAGTGGACGTGGTCCTCGCCGGTGTGGACGTAGGTGCGCGTCGTCCCGATCGCGGGATGCCGCCAGATGTCGGTCATGGCGTCGGTTCCGGCGGTCGCCGGGATACGCGAACCCGTGTTGAGGAGGCGGTACCAGACCTCGGCCGTCCCGAGCTCGTCGCTCCAGATGCACGCCACGTCCACGAAGTCGGCGAGGCCGAGGATCGCGTCCACGGGCAGCTCCCTGGCCGATCCCGCCCCCGCGGCGTCGGGGTCCCGGTGCCGGAGCCCGTAGGGGTGGACGTATCCGCCGATGCCGCCCTGCTCGTGCACCCGGCGCAGCACCGACGCGTTGTCGGGGTAGAGGGCGTGGTGCGCGGTGCCCACCGAGCCGATATAGAAGGGCGTGATCAGCTCGGTCAGGTTGAGCAGCGAGAGGTGCGCGAAGTAGCTGGGCCGGTACTCCTCGTTGTAGTAGACGATGGTGCGCGGCCCGGTGTGCGGGTGCGGGTGCCCGAGGAAGTGCTCGAGGTCCTCGACCCGGCTGTTGCCCCAGTAGTTGGCGATCATGCCGTTCGCGACGTTGAGGTCCTCCGCGTGGGCCTTGTTCCTGAGGTCCTCGGGGGTCACGAAGTAGTGGCCGCCGTAGTTGGGGTGGATGTGGTTGTCGCCCGAGTACCAGCCGCTTGCGGCCATGTCGATCCAGCGGTCGAGCTGGAGTTCGACGGTGGCGTGCTCGCCGGCGCGGATCGCGACGGCGCGGGAGACGGGCTCGTACTCGAAACCCCGCCAGGCCTCGACGGTGGCCTCGCCGGCGGGCAGGGTCACCGAGAAGCTCCCGTCCGTGTGGAAGTAGTAGTCCTCGGTCACGCTGACGACGCGGGGGTAGCTGCCGGCCGGGAAGTACGCGCGCCCGTCGGAGCCGGTCAGGTAGATGCGCGAGGGCAGGAGCTCGCCGTCCGCGTCGCTGACGCGGACGCGGAGCTGGCCGGTGGGCTCGGACCAGGCGTAGCCGTCGATCCGCACCGGTTGGGGCGCGCCGCCCCCGCGGGTGACGGTGTAGAGCGCGAACCCCATCCCGTTGTCGATGGTGCGCGGCTGGTCCGTGGCGCCGCCGTTCCTCGCATAGACCAGGCGCTCACCGTCCGGTGACCACGAGGGAAAATACTCGTCGGTGCGGGTGTGGGTGAGGCGCACCGGCTGGATCCCGCGCGGCGACTTCTCGCTGGGGACGGCGTAGAGGTCGTTGTTGCCCGAGGCGTCGGTGACGTAGGCGACGATGCCCCCGTGCGGCGCGACGACGGGCGCCGCCTGGTAGTTGGTCTCGATGCGGATGAGGAGTTCCACCGCTCCGGTCGCGGCGCGATGGCGCCAGAGGGAACCCGAGCCGAGCGCCGCCTCGCCCCGCCGGGAGACGAACACGATGTCGCCGGTGTCGCCGATCCAGCCCCCGGCCATGTCGTTCGCCTCGGGGTCGGCGATGACGGCTTCCGCCGTGCCGGTTTCGACGTCGTGGACCCAGAGGTCGAAGGTGCCGTCGCGCTCCGTCGTGAAGAGGATGCGGGACCCGTCCGGCGACCAGCGTGGCCGTAGATCGAGGAAGGGGTGAGTGGTGACGCGGCGCGACCCGCCGTCGGCAAGTTCGGTGACGAAGATGTCGAAGTTGCGGTCGATGTCGGCCGCGTAGGCGATCCGGCCGCCGTCGGGGGACCAGCTCGGCTGGGAGTGGTAGCCGGGGCCGCTCGTGACCTGCCGGGCGGTGCCGCCCTCGGCGGGGACGACCCAGATGCGGCCCTGGTAGGCGAAAGCGATGGACTCGCCGTCGGGCGACCAGGCCGGGTAGGTCGGCGAGGCGGTGACGGGGGGCGGGAAATAGCTCTCCATGTACATCCGTCCCGCGTTGCTGACGCCCGCGAGGGAGGGGTAGCCGCCCGGGAAGGGATCGGGGTACTCGTATTGCTGGGCGGAGCCGGTGCGCGCGGGGAGGGCGGTCAGCGCTGCCGCGGCCAGGACGGCGGGGAACTTCATGGGCGGCGGTCCTCTCAGAAGATCGACTTCGGCATGTGCATGCTCACCAGCATGTTGGGGACGTCCACGGTCTCGGAGATCTTGAGGTCGCCCGCCAGCGAGCAGAGCACGTAGGCCTCCTCGCGGGTCAGCCCGTGCTCGGCCACCAGCCAGGCGATCATGTGGCGGGTCGCCTTCTTGGCCGCTTCGTCGATGTCGGGGTCGAATCCGGTGACTGCGTAGTACTCGTCCGTCTCGTACTCCGGCTCGGTGATCCCCCGTGGGTTCGGCATGACCTCCAGCGTGACCACGAGGCGCATCGGGGCCTCGATGGCGCTTCCGGAGACTTCCCCGTCGCCCTGGACCGCGTGGGTGTCCCCGATCGAGAAGTTCGCGCCCGGAACCTGGACCGGGATGTACACCGTGGCCCCCGGCCGCATGTGCCGGTTGTCCATGTTCCCGCCGTTCTCGCGGGGCGGGATGGTCACCAGCATCTCGTCGGTAGCGGGAGCCACGCCGAGCACTCCCGGGAAGGGAGCGAGGGGCAGGGTGACGCGGTCGTTGAAGCGCGCCTCGGTGGCGCCCGGTTCGAGGTCGAAGCTGCGGAGCCACGGCTCGGTGAACTCGTCGGCGAGGAAGCCGAAGCCGGGAAAGATGCCGGACCAGCCGGGGCCCTGGACCTCCGCCTCGTGGATCGTGACCGCGAGCAGGTCCCCCGGCTCCGCGCCCTCGACCGCGATGGGCCCGGTGAGGGCGTGGATGAGGCCGAAGTCCACGGTCGCGAGTTCTTCGGCGGTGGTCTCCAGGGTGATCTGTCCGTCCGAGGCTTCCTTGGTGAAGATCTCGACGACCGCCCCCGAGGGCACGGTGAGGACCGGCGGGATCGTGGCGCTCCAGCGGTTGTGGGTGTTGTCGGCGGCGAGGGTGTACTCCGGCGTGGGAACCGGGGCGGGTCCGGGTTCCGGGTCGGGGGCCGGAGCGGGTGAGGGGGATCCGCAGGCGGCGACGAGTGCGAGCGCGGCGGGGGCAGCGAAGGTGGTGAGGCGCATCGGGGACTCCTTGGGCGGAAGCGAGAAGGCGATTATGCGTTCGTAGCGGGAGGCGCCGTGAGACTGCGTCGGGTTACGCCGTGCGCGGCGCCGAGCGCCGCGCGTGCCGGTGTGAACACCGGCGCTCCCAGCCCCTAGCGGGATTCGCTGGTTTCGGTCTCGGGTGCGGCGTAGTAGCCCTTGCGGGTACGGGCGACCAGGTCGTCGCGGTCCTTGATCCGGACCTCGATGCTGCGCCAGCCGCCTTCCTTGCGGTCGCGCGAGGGAAGGTAGGCGATCTGGTACTGGCGGTGCAGCTCGTGCTGGATCTGCCGGAAATGCCGGGACAGGTCCTCGATCTTGTCGGGGTAGTAGGACCGTCCGCCGCTCTGTTCCGCCACCGAATCGAGGAACTCGCGATTCAGCTTCCCGCCGCCCTCCGGGCTCCAGCCGGTGTAGCCCACCGTGTAGATGGCGCCCTCGGAGAGCCGGGCCCCCTCGAGGGCCTGCTCCCGGGTGCTGACGCTCCCCTTGGCGTCGGGTCCGGAGTCCTCGCCGTCCGAAACCAGGATCAGCGCCTTGCGCTCCTCGACCCGGGAGAGTTCCTGGAGGCTCGTCAGGATCGCGTCGTAGAGCGCCGTCTTCCCGAACGGCCGCATCGCGCGGATCATCGGGACCTGATCCCAGATCTCGGTGGTGTAGGGAGGCCCGAAGCGGACGCCCTCGCTGAAGGTGGCGACCCGGCCCTGGTCCTCGGACGCCATGTTGCGGAGGAAGATGTAGGCCGCGGTCTGGATCGCGGTCAGGCTCGAACGCACGGAGGCGGACGAGTCGAGCAGCAGGAGGCTGGTCACCGGAGTCAGGTCGGCGGTGAAGTAGCGGATCTCCTGGGGGACCCCGTCCTCGAGGATCTCGAAATCGTCGGGGCCGAGGCCCGTGATGAAGCGTCCCCGCTCATCGGCGACCACCACGTCGAGGGTCACGCTCGGCACCCGCACCACGAAGCTGAAGCGGTCCCCGAGCATCGCTTCCCGCTCGATCGTCTCGGGCCTCGCCTCCTCCGCCGGCGGCTGGGCCGGGGGCTGGCCGGGAGCGAATGCGGCTCCCGCGAGCACGCTCACGAGGACGACGGGAATCAGGACGGTGCGCACGGCGTTGAGATTCAGTCCGTAGTCTAGGTTGCCCGCGCGCCTCTTGCCGGATCGGAGCCGAGGCTCCCTCTGCTCTTGCGGATTTCCGCCATTCCCGGATACTCTCGCGATTTGGATGATTCGTTCCCGGCGAGGAGGAACCTCCCCATGAGACACCGTGTTTGCCTCACCGTCAACGGAAAGGCCGAGGAGTTCGACGTCGAACCCCGGCTTCTCCTGTGCCACCTGCTCCGTGCTTATGTCGGCCTGACCGGGACGAACATCGGCTGCGATACCTCGCAGTGCGGATCCTGCACCGTCCTCATGGACGGCAAGGCCGTGAAGTCCTGCACGGTGCTCGCGGTGCAGGCCGACGGTTCCGAGGTGACGACCATCGAGGGTCTCGCCGGCGCCGACGGGCTCCACTCGGTACAGCAGTCCTTCTGGGACAACCACGGCCTGCAGTGCGGCTTCTGCACCCCGGGCATGATCATGACCGCGGTCGAGATTCTGGACCGGAATCCCGACGCCAGCGATGCCGACGTGCGGCACGGTCTCGAAGGCAACATCTGCCGCTGCACCGGCTACGAGAACATCGTGAAGTCGATCGTGGCCGCCGGCGCGCGCCAGAGCTGAGCGGGGCAACTTTCATCGAGGATCGCGAGGAGGAGAGCAATGGGCCGTTACGTAGGGACTTCGGTCAAGCGGGTGGAAGACCCCCGTTTCATTCAGGGCAAGGGACGCTACGTCGCCAACATCCAGTTTCCGGACATGGTGTACGTGGCCATCAAGCGCAGCCCCGAGGCGCACGCCCGGATCACCCGGATCGACACTTCGGCCGCGGCCGCCATGGACGGCGTCGTGGCCGTCTTCACCGGCCAGGACTTCAAGGACGGCGGCTGCGGTTCGCTCCCGTGCGGCTGGCTGGTGCCCGACACCAAGGTTCCGGACCGGCCCATCGTGGTGACCGACCGGGTCTGCCACGTCGGGGATTCGGTAGCGGTGGTCGCCGCCCGGACTCCCTACATCGCCGCCGATGCGGTCGAGGCGATCGAGGTGGACTACGAGCCGCTCCCGACCGTGGTGGACGCGCGCGGCGCCATGGACGAGGGTGCGCCGCTCGTCCACGCCGAGATCGAGGACAACGTCTCCTACCACTGGGCGCTCGGTGACCAGGAGGCCTGCGACAAGGCGTTCGCCGAGGCGGACGAGGTCGTGGAGGTCGAGCTCGTGAACCAGCGCCTCATCCCCACGGCGATGGAGCCGCGGGCGGCGGCGGCGCAGTGGGATGCGGCTTCGGAGGAGATGACGGTCTGGACCACCAGCCAGAACCCGCACCCGATCCGGCTGCTGCTCTCCGCCTTCACGCTCGGGATTCCCGAAAGCAAGCTGCGGGTGATCTCCCCCGACGTGGGCGGCGGATTCGGCAGCAAGATCTTCCACTACCCTGAGGAAGTGATCGTGCCGTGGGTGGCGCGAGAGGTCGGGCGGCCCGCCCGCTGGGTCGCGACCCGGACCGAGAGCCAGATGACCGACTCCCAGGGTCGCGACCACGTCACCGTCGCCAAGCTCGCCATGACGAGCGACGGCGCCTTCACCGGGCTCGACGTGGAGACCTGGGCGAACCAGGGGGCCTACCTCTCGACCTTCGCCCCGCTGATCCCGACGGCGCTCTACATCACGCTGCTCTCCGGGAACTACAAGATGCCCGGCGTGTTCGGCAAGGTGCACGGCACCCTCACCAACACGGTGCCGGTGGATGCCTACCGGGGCGCGGGCAGGCCGGAGGCGGCCTACCTCGTCGAGCGCCTCGTGGACCTGGCGGCCACCCGGCTGGGCCGGGACCCGCTGGATCTGCGGCGCCAGAACGCGATTCCCAAGGAGGACTTCCCCTACCAGACTCCCGTCGCGTTCCTCTACGACAGCGGTGACTACGACCGCCTGATGACGACCGCCGCCGACCGCGCCGACTACGCGGGGATGCGCCAGGCGCAGGCCGAGGCGCGCGCCGAGGGCAAACTGCGCGGCGTCGGGGTGGTGTGCTGCATCGAGGCCAGCGGTCCCGCGCCTTCGGCGGTTGCCGGGTCGCTCGGTTCGGCGGTGGGCTTTTGGGAGAGCGGTGAAGTGCGCGTCCATCCCACCGGACAGGTCAGCGTCTTCACCGGCTCCCACGCCCACGGACAGGGCCACGAGACCACCCTCGCGCAGGTGGTCGCCGACGAGCTCGGCGTCCCCATCGAGAGCGTGGAGGTGGTCCACGGAGACACCGGCCGCGTCAACTTCGGCATGGGCACCTATGGCAGCCGGAGCGCCTGTGTGGGCGGCTCGGCGCTCGTGCGGAGCGCCGAGAAGGTGCGCGCCAAGGTCCTCCGGATCGGGGCCCACCTGCTCGAGGCCGCCGAGGAGGACGTGGTCTACGACCGGGACACCGGCCGGGTCCACGTGAAGGGCTCGCCGGACAGCGGAAAGGACTTCGGCGAGCTGGCGTTCGCCGCCTACACCGCGCACAACCTGCCCGAGGGAATGGAGCCGGGGCTCGACTTCGTCAGCTTCTACGACCCCGCGAACTTCACCTTCCCGGCGAGTTCGCACATCTGCGAGGTCGAGGTCTGCTCCGACACCTGGGAGGTCCGCATCCTCCGCTACGTGGCGGTGGACGACGTGGGCAAGGTGATCAACCCCATGATCGTGGAGGGCCAGCTCCAGGGAGGGATCGTCCAGGGGGTGGGCCAGGCGCTCACCGAGATCGGGGCCTATTCCGATGACGGCCAGCTCCTCTCGGGGACCCTGCTCGAATACGCGGTACCGCGCGCCGATCTCCTGCCGGGGATCGAGGTGGACCGGATCGAGACCCCGTCACCCCACAACCCGCTCGGGGTCAAGGGTGCGGGCGAGATGGGAACCATCGCGGCCACTCCCGTGGTGGCGAACGCGGTGCTGGACGCCCTCGCGCCCCTGGGAGTCACCCACATTGAGCTGCCGCTCACCCCGGAGAGGATCTGGCGGGCTGTCCAGGCGGCCGGCAACGGCGCCTGAGAGGAGATTCCGATGTTTCCAAGCCAATTCGACTACCACCGCGCCGCTTCGGTCGCCGAGGCGGTGGAGCTGCTTTCCTCGCTTCCGGACGCCAAGCTGGTCGCCGGCGGGCACAGCCTGATTCCGGCCATGAAACTGCGCGCCGCGCAGCCGTCCGCGCTCGTGGACATCGGGCGGATTCCCGGTTTGTCCGATGTCTCTCGAGACGGAGACAGCCTCGTCATCGGGGCGCTCGCCACCCACGCCGCGGTAGCCGACTCGGCCGCGGTCCGGGGGGGATGCCCGATGCTGGCCGAAACGGCGGCCGCCATCGGGGACATCCAGGTACGGAACCGGGGGACGATCGGGGGCAGTCTGGCCCACGCCGACCCGGGGGCCGACTATCCCGCCGCGATGCTGGCGCTCGGCGCCGAGGTCACCGCGGTCGGGGCCGGCGGCGAACGAACGATCGCCGCTTCGGACTTCTTCGTGGACATCCTGACGACCGCACTGGCCGACAACGAGGTCATCACCTCGGTTCGCGTTCCCTGCGCGGCGGGCGGCGCCTACCTGAAGCACCGCCATCCGGCCTCCAGCTATGCCGTAGTGGGCGTGGCCGCCTGCGTCGGGATGGATGGCGGCAACGTCGGGAGCTGCGCGATCGGCATCAACGGGGTCACCGGTAAGGCGGTGCTGGCGGATGCGGCCGCGGCGGCGCTCTGCGGCGGCCCGGCCGACGCGGACCGGATCGCGGCTGCCGCCGCGCGCGTCGGGGACGCCTTCGACGAGCCGCTCGGCGATCTCTACGCCTCGGGAGAGTTCCGGGCTCACCTCGCCGGCGTGTACACGAAACGCGCGCTTGCTCTCGCGGCCGAACGCGCCGGATAGAGCAGCCAGGCGGTTGTCAGCAACCCGGACGGCGACCCTCTCCTCGGTCCCCGAACTCACCGGGGAACTCGCGGAGCAGGGGTATATCGCCGACGAGGCCCTCGCCACCGCGCTCTTCCTGGCCCTGCGTCTCGAGCGCCCCCTCTTCCTCGAGGGCGAGGCCGGCGTCGGGAAGACCGAACTTGCCAAGGTGACGGCGGCGGTGCTGGGCGCCCCGCTGATCCGGCTCCAGTGCTACGAAGGACTCGACATCGCCCAGGCGGCCTACGAGTGGAACTACACGCGGCAGATGCTGGCCATCCGGCTGGCCGAGAGCCGGGGAACCGCCATGGAACAGCAGGATCTGTTCGGCGCGGACTTCCTGCTGCGCCGGCCCCTCCTGCACGCCATCGAGACCTCGTCGCCGGAAAGCCGTCCGGTGCTGCTCATCGACGAGGTGGACCGCAGCGACGAGGAGTTCGAGGCGTACCTGCTGGAGGTCCTCTCGGACTTCCAGATCACGATTCCCGAGATCGGCACGATCCGGGCGGCGGCGCCGCCGGTCGTGGTCCTCACCTCGAACCGGACCCGGGAGGTCCACGACGCGCTGAAGCGGCGCTGCCTCTACCACTGGATTCCCTACCCCAGCTACGAACGCGAGCTCGAGATCGTCCGCGAGCGGGTGCCCCAGGCGGCGGCGCAGCTCGCGGCGGAGGCCACCCGGTTCGCCCAGGAACTGCGCGAGCTCGATCTCTTCAAGCGCCCGGGGGTGTCCGAGACCCTGGACTGGACGATGGCGCTGGCCTCGCTCGGGAAGACCGCCCTCGACGAGGCCGCGGTGGACCGGACGCTGGGAGCGCTCCTCAAGTACCGGGACGATCTCGAGATGGTCCGCGGGGAACGGGCGGGGGCCATCCTCACCCGGCTGGCCGCCGGAGTCGCTTGACCGCCGCGGCGCGGGGTCCGCAGCCGGAACGCGGGGCGGCGCTCCCCCCGCTGCTCCAGAACCTCACCCTCTTCGGGCGCCTGCTGCGGGGGATCGGGCTCCCGGTCTCCACCGCCCGGATGCTGGACCTGGCGCAGGCGCTGCCGCTCATCGAGGTCTTCCGGCGCGAGGAGTTCCACGCCGCCGCCCGCGCGCTGCTCATTCACCGGCGCGAAGACCTCGAACTCTTCGACGCCGCGTTCGCGCTGTTCTGGGAAACGCCGCCCGAACGCTGGACGCGGGCCCGGCTCCCCGGAATGCTGCTCCGGAAGCAGCGCTCCCCGGTCCGGCAGGCGACCTTCCGGCCGGTGGCCCCCGGGAGGGATACCGGCTCCGACGAGCAGCCGCGTCATCCGTTCGCCCGGCGCACCTGGAGCGACCGCGAGTCCCTCGAGCACCGCGACTTCTCCGACCTCGACGAGGACGAGCTGCGGGAAGTGCGGGCGCTGATCCGGGACGCCGGCTGGCGGGCCGCCCGCCGCCGGGTGGTGCGTTTCCGGCCCGGTGGCAACCGGAACCTGGATCTCCGGCGGACGCTGCGGCGGGGGCTCCGGTCGGGAGGCGAATGGGTGGGCCTCGAACGCCGGCGGCGCCGGGAGAAACCGCGGCCGCTCATCGTGCTCGCCGACGTGAGCGGTTCCATGGAGCAGACGGCCCGTGTGTTGCTCCATTTCCTCTACGGGCTCTCGCACGGGTCGCCCGGGCGGGTGGAGGCCTTCGTCTTCGCCACCCGGCTCACCCGGATCACGCGCAAGCTCGCCGACCGGCGGGTGGACCGGGCCCTCCGGGAAGCCTCGGAGGCGGTGCGCGACTGGTCGGGCGGGACCCGCATCGGCGAAGCCCTCCACCGGTTCAACCTGGAATGGGCGCGGCGGCTGCCCACCTCCGCGGCGGTGGTGCTCCTGGTGAGCGACGGCTGGGACCGCGGCGATCCGGCGCTGGTGGCCTCCGAAATGGAGCGCCTGCGCGGGCTCGCCTGGCGCGTGGTCTGGCTGAACCCGCTGCTGTCCGACGAGGGCTACGAGCCGCTCACCCGGGGGATGGCCGCGGCGCTTCCCCACATCCACGACTTCCTGCCGGTGAACAACCTGGCGAGCGTGCGTTCGCTGGCGGAGCACCTGGCGAAGCTGGACCCGGTGGGCCGCGCGGCCGCGCCGCGTCTCCTGTCCCGGCCGCGGTCGCTGGCCGCACGATAATCCCGGGCTGAGCAGCCCAATGCGCGACATCGCTCCCGTTCTGGACTCCTGGCTGGCCGGCAAGGGTCCGCTCGCGCTCTCCACGGTGGTGCACACCTGGGGTTCGGGACCGAGGCGTCCCGGCGCCCGCATGACGATCGACCGCGAAGGCCGGATCGCCGGCTCGGTCAGTGGGGGCTGTGTGGAATCGAGCGTGGTCGAGGCGGCCCGCGAGGTCATCGAGAGCGGTGAGCCACGGCTGCTTCGCTTCGCGGTCTCCGACGAACTGGCCTGGGGCGTGGGTCTCGCCTGCGGGGGCTCGCTCACGGTGTTCGTCGAACGGGCCGACCGGGAGCTGCTGGGTCCGGTCCGCGAGGGGATGCGGCGCCGCGACGCCGTGGCGCTGGCGGTCGTGACCTCCGGGCCGAAGCTCGGGGAGAGCCTGGTCAAGGTGGCCGGGGCGCCGGGGATCGGGTCCCCGGCGCTGGCCGACGCCGCCGAGGCGGCGCTCGCGGCGGGCCGGCCGCAGGCGACCGAGACCGAAGACGGGTCCGTGTTCTGCGACCTCATCCTGCCGTCCGAATCGCTGGTCATCGTGGGCGGAGTCCACATCGCGCAGACCCTCTGCGGTCTCGCGGCCCGGGTCGGCTACCGCCCGGTGATCTGCGACCCGCGCCCGGTGTTCGCCTCGCCCGAGCGTTTTCCCGGCGTAGAGATCGTGAACGAGTGGCCCGCGGAGGGGTTCCGGCGGATCGGGCTCGACGCGAGCACCGCGGTCGCCACCCTGACGCACGATCCGAAGCTGGACGACCCGGCGCTCGCGCTGGCGCTCGAGAGCGCCGCGTTCTACGTGGGGGCGCTCGGCAGCCGCAAGACCCACGCCCGGCGTCTCGGCCGGCTGAAGGAGCGCGGCGTTTCCGAAGACGCACTCGCCCGGATCGCGGCGCCCATCGGGTTGCCGATCGGCGCCCGAACCCCCGACCAGATCGCGCTGGCGGTGATGGCGCAGGTGGTGGCCGCGAGAAACGGCGTGCGGGGCGAGTCGGCTGGATGACCCCCGTCCTGGAGCTTCGCGAAGTCACCAGGCGCTATTCCCAGGCGGACGGCTCGGAGCTGACGGTCCTCGATTCGGTCAGCCTCGCGATCGAACCGGGCGAGACCGTATCCATCGCGGGCCGGTCGGGCAGCGGCAAGAGCACGCTCCTCCACGTCGCGGCGGGCATCGAGCTCCCCGGCGAGGGCGCCGTTCGGCTCGGAGGACAGGACCTGGCCGGACTTCCGGACGCGGAGCGCAGCCAGCTCCGGGGCCGCAGTGTGGGACTCGTGTTCCAGTTCTTCCATCTCGTGCCCTACCTGACGGTCCGGGAGAACGTGTTGTTGCCGGCGCGCATCGCCCGCGTCCGCGAGGTGCCCGGCGCAGAGGGGGATCCAAACGAGGTGGACGCCGCCGCCGATCGCCTGCTGGCGGCGGTCGGACTGGAAGGCCGCGCCCGCGAGCCGGCGCGGCGGCTCTCGGGGGGCGAGATGCAGCGGACGGCGATCGCCCGGGCGCTTCTGCTCCGGCCCGCGTTGCTGCTGGCCGACGAACCGACCGGCAACCTCGATGCCCGCGGCGCCGGCGCGGTGGCGGACCTGCTCTTCCGCCTGGTCCGCGACCGCGGCGCCGGGCTGCTGCTCGCGACCCACGATCCCGAGCTTGCGGCCCGGGCCGACACCCGGTTGCGGCTGCGCGGGGGGCGGCTCCGGGACGCTGAGCCGCCGCCCTCCTCCGACGCGCGGTGATCCGGCTGCTGCTCCGGGCCGCGCCGGCCCGCCTGCGGGCGGCGCCCGCGCTGGGCCTGCTCCCGGTCCTGGCCATCGCGCTGGGCGCCGGGGCGGTGCTGTCGGTGCAGCTGCTGAACCGGGCGGCGCTCGAAACCCTGGACGCCAGCCTCGAGGGCATCTCCGCTGGCGCCGACCTCGTCGTCACCGGCCTCGTGGAGGAAGCCGGAAGCGTCCCGGACGAGGCGTGGCCGGCCGTCCTCGCGGCCCCGGGCGTCCGGCGCGCCGCGCCGGTCGTGCGCCTCGCGGGGCTCCGGGTGGGTACCCTCGAGCAGGAGGCATCCGTCCCCGGGTGGGGAGTGGACCTGGTTTCCGGGCCCTTCGATTTCGCGGGTTCCGGGGGCGGCGCGGGGACTCTCGCTCCCGAGGTCTTCTTCTCCGGAGGCATCGTCCTTCCGGGACGGGTGGCGGATCGGCTGGGAGTCGGCCCTTTGGACCCGGTGTGGATCGGGATCGACGGCGCGGGCGCTGCGGGCCGGCGCCCGACGCTGGTGGCGGGGACGTACCCCGGTGAGGACGGGCGCGCGTCCGCGTTCCTGGACCTCGCCTATGCCCAGGCGCTCCGCGGACGGCCGGGCCTGGACCGGATCGAGGTGTCCGCGGCGGAAGGATCGGACGTGGAACCGATCCGGAGGGCGCTGTCCGCCCGGATTCCCGAAGTCAGGATCGAGGAGAGTGAAACCCTGCGCGCGGAGGGGGCGGAACTCTTCGCCGCGTTCCGGCTGAACCTCCTCGCGCTCTCCGCGGTGAGCCTCCTGGTGGCGGCGTTCCTCGTGTACGCGAGCGTCCGCGCCGCACTCGCCGCGCGCCGCCAGGAGATCGGCCTCTACCGGGCGCTCGGCGCCTCGCGCCGGCGTGTGGGCGTGCTGCTCCTCGGCGAGGTGCTGCTCATGGCGCTCGCCGGCGCCGCCCTCGGGATTCCGGTGGGCGCCCTGGCCGCCGGCGCCTCGCTGGACCGCGTCAGCGCGACGATCTCGAACCTCTACCTGCTGGAACGGATCGAGGGCCTGACGATCGCTCCGCAAGTCGTGCTGCTGGCGGGGCTCGTCGCGGTGGCGGCGGCGCTCGCCGGCGCCGCGCCGCAGGTATTCGCGGAGACGTCCCGCGCGCCGGTGACCCTGCTCGCCCCCGGACGCGCTTCGCTGTCGCCCGCGCGCCGCCGCTTCTGGCGCCTTGCTCCGCCGGTCGCCGGCACGGCGCTGATCGGAGCGGCGGTGTGGGCGGCCCTCGACCCCGGGAGTTGGCCCGCACAGGTGGGAAGCGGCTTCGGGGCGGCGGGCGCGCTGCTCATCGGGGCGGCGCTCCTCCCGGACGCGGTGATCCGGTTGGCGGCGGGTTTCCGGGCAGGGCAGAACTCCGCGGTCGGCCGGGGCATGCTCGCCGCCCTCCGGGAGCCCGGCTCCACGGGACCGCCCGCGGCGGCGCTGGTGGTGGCGGTCGCCATGCTGGTCGGGGTGAGCGCCCTGATCGGGAGCTTCCGGGCGACGCTCGATGCCTGGCTGGGCGAAACGCTGGCCGCCGACATCTACGTCTCGCGGGCAGGGGGAGCCGGCGGGGCGCGCTCGATCGCGTCCGAGCGCCGGGCCCTCTCCGCCGAAGCGCTGGCGGCCACCGCCGCTGACCCGGACGTTCGGGACCGCGATCTGCTGCGGGCGCTGCGAGTTCGGCTCGAAGGGCGGCCGGTTGCCGTGCTGGGGGTGGACGCGGCCCTCCCCGCGGCCGGAGACCGCTTCTCCATTCTCGGAGACCGGGAGGCGGCGCTCGCGGGATTCGGGAAGGGGGAACTGCTGGTGTCCGAGCCGCTGGCGCGGCGGCTGGGTCTCCAGGCGGGGGCCGCGCTGTCCCTCCCTGCCGCGGCGGCGGACCGTCCGCTCCGGGTCGCCGGGGTTTACCGCGACTACGGCAACGAGCAGGGGGCGCTGTTCCTCGACCGCACGCTCATGAACACCCTCTACCCGCCGGAGCCCGGGACACCGGCGCCCGTTCACGGCGCCGCGCTGTACCTCCGGGACGGCGCCGATCGGGGGGCGGCGGTACTCCGTCTGGAGCGGGCTCTGGGGCTCAGCGCGAACGTCGTGGACAACGCCGGCCTCCGGTCCCGGGCGCTGGAGGTGTTCGACCAGACGATGGCGGTGACCGGGCTCCTGCGCGTCTTCGCGCTGGTGATCGCGGCGCTCGGGGTCGGACTCTTCCTCTGGACCCTGGTACGCGAGCGGGCTCCGGAAGTGGCGCTCAACCGGGCGCTGGGAGCGAACCGCGGACAGGTTGCCGGCGGCTTCCTCGGCCGGACCCTCGTGATCATCGGGATTTCGCTCGTGATCGGCGGCGGCGCGGGCGCCGTGCTCACCCTGCTCCTGGTCCACGTCGTCAACCCCGCGTGGTTCGGCTGGACCCTGACGCTCCATTGGCCGGCCGGCGTCCTGGCGGCGCAGGCGGCCGCGGTGGTGCTGGCGGGTCTCCTCGCCGCTGTCCTTCCCGCGCGGCTGGCCTCCCGCGTGGATGCGACCGCCCTCCGCCAGGAGATCTGATGGCCGGGACCGCCGCCAGTTGCTGCGAAAGTGCAGTCGTGCGGAGTTGGCCAACAGCCCGGTTGGCGCCGCCGGCCTGGAACGCCGGCTTCAGCCGGCACAGCGGCCCGCAGGACCGCCGCAGACCCCTCGTAAGTCGTTGTTATTACAGACAAGTATACACGCCCACCGAAAACGGAGGTCACGTCTGGGGCCACTTTCTCAACGGCCCGGCAGTCCCGAATCCGAGAAGGCAAAGGCGGGAAGTCCGAGCACTCTCAAGCGCACCGGGCGGCGGGACCCGGAACTGCGAGCCGCAGCGGGTGGAGCAGCCGCAGGAACATACAACACCTTCGGACCGCTGCCCGGCGCGCCGCTCCTGGACCACGACCACCGCCGTGACGCGGACGAACTGGCCATCCTCGACCAGTGCCGCCTGTCAGCGGACCGGGAAGCGGAGCTGCGCTGCCCCGGATCGCCGGCTGGCCGGGAGTCCCGGCCCGAGGCGCGATCCTGGCCCGGTTCCGGCAAGGAAAGCACGGCTGCGGGGCACTCCCGGAGCCATTCCGCTGCGCAACTAGGGCGACCCCCCCTTTTGCTAGGGCTTTTGCGCCTCCCCGTGGACACGGTCCCCGTTCTCCCCGTCGCGATTGCGCTCCGGCGACCCTGCCTTGCGGGGTCAGGGTCGGGGCTGCAAGCGACCCCCCCTTTCGTGGCGAAAAACGGCCCCGTCGTGGAGTGCTTGTCGCACTCTCCTCCCAAGGGCCGGG
>JAJDVI010000060.1 GCA_022826195.1 Acidobacteriota bacterium | reverse complement strand
GCCGGGGCTCAGGGCTTCAAAGCCGGAAAGCCCCTCCCTTCCCAACCAGATGTGCGCCAGCTCATGAGCGAGCGTGAACATCTGCGCCGACTTCGCGTCCGCACCGTTCACAAAGATCAGCGGCGCGTAGGGATCCGTAAGGGCGAAGCCACGGAACTCCTTCACACTCAGCGGGCGATGCGTGTTGTTTCCCACCACGCCGTTGATCACTGCCATCACGCCGAGCTGTTCGATCGTCCGGCGCAGTTCGCTCACCGCGTCCTGCCATGTGCGGACCCGCGCGGCCCATCCAGCATCCAGCCCGAGCGCTCGCCGCATCTCGCGACCCGCCGCGTCCGGTCGATCGGTCAGGCGGGCGCAGGCCACGAAGGCCAGTGGCTCCGCGTCGCCATCGACAAGAGACTCCCGAAACCACTCCTGCCGACGCCGCATCGTGTAGAGCGTGTCGAGCAGATCGGGGCTCGGCCTGTCACCCGCGGTGCCCGCCACCGTGCGGTAGTCCGGCACCGGGAGCCGTTCCGCGGGGGGCTCGGGGAGGAAGAGGTAGCCGAGCGGCGTATGCGTGACCTTGGCCAGCTTCTCCAGCTGCTTCAGCGTCGGCTGTCGTTCGCGCCGGACCCACGCTTGGAGCTGCGGCACGCGCGCCGCGACGTCGGCGACTTCATAGCCGGCTCGCTCGCAGGCCCAGCGAAGCATCTCGGGGGACACCGGGACGCGGGTCATCGCCTTATCCGCGCCACACGACCCTTGCCGCCGTGAACGCCCCTTCTGCCCTCCCGCGGGCCGCGCAATTCATGTCTCGGATCTCCTCGCGATTCGCTGATTCGTGTGCACCGGTTGCCGCCGCTTCATGCAACGGTGATGCGAGCAGGCGGTTCTGGAGCAATCTATGGCGTCGAGACCGGCTGCCAAGCGACCTGCAAGCCTGGTTGCAAGCGACGATTTCGCAGCCGAGGCGAAGGCGTGAGGCTCAGGGGGCACCGCTCAAGACCGCGGCCACCACAGCCGGAAGTCGTCCGACATCGCACGCTGATGACATGTTTCGGATCGCAGACAAGGCGATCGACTTCTGCTCCGGCAGGTCGCGCTCGGCGACGACGATGGAACCGCCACGAAAGCTACGCCAGCAGCAGCCTCGATGTCTCGGTGTCACTCAAGAGTCAGTCCCTTCGTCGGCACCTCGAAGTCTTCACGAGTGCCTTGCCGTTCGTTCGACTTCTTCGATGATGGGAATGGCTCTGGTGGCGAGATCGATCATGCCCTCCACGTAGTATTTCGTGATGGGCCCACCGCCGTCCTTCGTTTCTCGATACAAGTCCGGAAGGAGGGAGTCCCAACGCGTCATCTCGTCCCGAACCTGACGGAAATATGGGTACCAGCCGGTTGTCTGTCCGGGCTCGAGTTTATTCTGAAGAGCTTCCTCCAGTTCCTCGCGCCGCGCCTTTCCCTCCTCGGTCATGTGTTTCCGGTCGAGCGGGTGTCGCACACCCCACCGCCAACGGTTCGGCCCCGGTGCCGCGGACTGCAGTAGAACTCCCGTGCATCCCTTGTACGGCGGCGCGTTCTGATGGTTCTCCCACCGAGGCCACCCGTCGCAATACAGCCAAAGCAGATTGGACCATGTCTGCTCTCCACCGTACTCGCATTCGACCTTGAGCTCCGAAGCGATTCCCGGCAGTCCCCCTTGCACCTTTCGGTGGATCTCCGCGCGCAGGTGTTCCAGGAACCCTCCGCAGACCTTCGCTTTGAGCTTCAGCCAGACATCCCCGACGGTCTGCGCGGTTGCCAGCTGATTCGGGTTGGCGAAGAGGTACTCCTGTATCGCCCGGATGTCGCTGTCCGTCGCCATCGAGTGTCCTCCAAATTGTTGTCGACAGAATGCTTCGGCGTCCCTGAGAAACCACCGGAGCCGGTCGGCGTGGCACTGCGTGCGACAGGCCGCGAACCATTCGGCCAGAGAGAACCGAGTCCGGAAGTCGGCGAACACGTCGTCCGGGAGGGTTGGCTCATCGTCGGGGGGGTCGTCCGCCTCGTCGCCGGCTTCCGCGTCTGGCGCGCCGGTCTCTCCCGCGTTTTCGAGGCCACCCTCGTTCTCCTCGGCGTACTCCCCTTCCCGACCTTCGCTCTCGGGATCCCGCCAATAGGGCATGACGAGGAGCCGCCCCCGCCAACGGGGGAGTTCTTCCTTCGGCAGGGAATAATCGGTAGGCCCTCCGCCGCGCGGGGACAGGTAGATCAGCACAAAACGATCCTTGTACTCGTCCTTGAGATACCTGAGATAGTCCCGCACCTGATTACGCTGATCGCCCGCGAAGGGCTTGTTCTCGATGGCCAGGCACCACGGCCCGGCACCGGTCGCCACGTCCACCGTGATGTCGATGAAACGCCCGCCGGGGATGAGGCGCTCCAGCTGCACGTGAACGGGCTTCGAGAAGTCCGGCCTCGGTTTGGGTGCGCCGCTTTCCGCTGACAACTTGTCCAGCAGGATCCCGAGCTGGGACGCACCCTGGCCGTGCAGCGCCGCGGGGTTGAGCAGGTCGCCGATGATCTTCGAAAGCAGCACTTCGCCCGGGCGACCGTCGCCCATGTAGTCGAAGACGTTGAAGCGATGCGCGAGATGCCGGTCAAGCTCTCGCTCCAGCTTCCGGGCCGCCTCCAACACGGGATTCAGCTCGACGAAGAACTGCTGAACTCGGCGTCGCTCGGAGCGCCGTGCCTCACCCATGCGCGCCTCCAGATCCTTGAAGAACCCGGGGATCCCCAGATCGTGCGCCGTCATGCCCCTGCGGCGTTCCTCCGGCCTTGTCGGCGAATCAGATGCACCCATGCTCCCCTGTACGGTCCCAGGTGAGC
The DNA here is from genome assembly GCA_022826195.1 of Acidobacteriota bacterium. Taxonomy (GTDB): domain Bacteria; phylum Acidobacteriota; class Vicinamibacteria; order Marinacidobacterales; family Marinacidobacteraceae; genus Marinacidobacterium. The sequence continues at coordinate 7,527 of JAJDVI010000060.1, read as the reverse complement.
GGAACGTACGAGAGGCGAAGGCGCGCTCACCAGATGCCCGTGTGGGCCGCAGTGGCATGGGCATCGCGACCGCGCTTCATCGGTCCGATCCGGCACTGCAGACCGTCACCTGATCGGCGTCGTGGTTTTCGATGCCGGCCAGCCAGGCGGTGAACGCGGCGGTTTCCGGCACGCACAGCGAGTTGCCCGCGATGTAGAGAGCGGCGAGCCGCGAGAGCTGAAGGAAGCTCTGCGGGATGGGGCCGGTCAGTTGGTTCTTGTCGAGCGCCAGCGTCGTCAGGTTGGCGAGGCCCCCGAGTTCCGACGGGATCGGGCCGGTGAGCGCGTTCGTGTGAAGCACGATCGCCGTCAGGCTGGCGAGGTTGCCGAGTTCGGACGGGATCGGGCCGGTGAGCCGGTTCGCCTGAAGCGCCAGCGCCGTCAGGGCGGCGAGGCCGCCGAGTTCGGCGGGGACCGAACCCTTGAGGTTGTTCTCGGGAAGATTCAGGACCGTGACCCTCCCGGATTCGTCCGTGGTGACTCCGAACCAGTCTCCGAGGGGGGCGCCCGTCAGCCAACCGTTGTTCGCGACCCAGTCGGATCCACCCGTGGCTTCATACAGGGCGACCAGTGCCGCGTGGTCCGGGCCGACCACCGTGACCCGGGATGTCCCGGCAACGTCTCCGGCCGCCGTGACGACGCCGGCCATGATCTCCGCCTCCCCCTCCGCGAGTGCAGTGGCCAGCCCCGAGCCGTCGACCGTGGCCACCAGCGTGTCGCTCGACGTCCAGGCGAACTCCGTTCCCGCGGTCACCGCATTGCCGTTCCCGTCGGTCGCTTCCGCGGTGAGGCGCAGGGTATCGCCGATCGACATCGTGTGTGCGGCGGGTGTGACCGAGACGGCGCTGACGAGCTGCGCCACGGTCACCGTCGCGCTCCCGGAGGCCGACCCGGACGTAGCCATCACGGGTGCCGTGCCGTTGCCGACGGCCGTTGCCAGCCCCGATCCGTCAACGGTCGCGACCGCGGTGTTTCCGCTCGACCAGCTGACCGTGGCGCCCGCCATCACCCGGCCGTTCTGGTCACGCACCTGCGCCGAGAACTGGACGGTTTCACCGAGCGCCGCAAGCTGGGCGGTTGGCTGGCGTGATGGTCACGTCCGCTGCCCGCAGCCGGTCGGCGGGAGCCGGGGGGTCCGTGGCCCCACCGCCGCAGGCACTGATGCCCGATGTTAATACGGAGAATGCCAGAATTCGCAGACGCATGTCAGCGCCTCCATTGAATCGCGGGTGGGAGACCGGACAAGATAAGGACCTCGAGGTCCGCCGCATCGCCCAGCGCCGACGCGATCGCGCCGGGCTCGGCCGCCACGCCGGCCAGACTGCCGAGGCGGTCGCCGCCGCCGGCGAGGTCTCGCAGGATCCCTCGCACCCGGCCGGTCCGCGGATCGCGAAGGAGGGCCATGCTCGGACCCTCCGTCCGGTCCAGCGTCGCGACCCCTTCGGGCGCCGAGATCTCGATCGCGGCCAGGCGATCCGCCCACCCGGGTGACACCGGTACGGCGAAGACGAACGTCGATCCTCCGTCCCCGTCGACGACCTCCTGCGTGTCGAACTCGATCCGGAACAGCTCCTCGCCGGCCGCGGTCCGGCCCGTCAACGTGTAGGGACCGGCGGACCGTGGGAGCGTCGGGGGAGCGTCGACGATGAACGCCGGGTTGAGGAACGGCGCCCCGGACGCATCGACGCCGCCCCAGACCAGGAGGGTCCGTTCGGCATGCTCCGCCGCGGCCGCTGCGACCGCTTCCTCGCGAAGGCGGTGGTCGAGCGCTTTGCCGAAGCTGAACGTGCTGACCCAGTATGGGGGACAGTTGCCCATCAGATCTCCGGCCTCGGGAGAAACGAGGGCATTGTTGGAGGTGTCGAACCCCCACGCGCCGATCCTGCCTGCCCGATCCGGAAAGTCCGGATCCGGAGAGTCCGCCCCCCCACAGGGGGCATGCCTCAGGATCATGTTGTGCCCGAGTTCGTGCGCCACGGTCGCGGGATCGATGTACGACCAGCTGCTCCGGCCGGGGCGGAACGCCAGACCGCCGAACCCCAGTCCGATCGACAGCGACACGGACACCCCCCCCATGTAGTGTCCCGCCCTGCCCTCCAACACTCGAACGGCTTCGATCTCGTTGAGGAGTTCCCCACCGGTGGTCGCCGAGGTGAAATAGGTCTCGCGAACGTCGAGGGTGAACTCGTCCACCGGCAGCCAGAACCGTGTCGGCCGGAACATGGAATCGTCCGCCGTAAACCTCGCGACGCGCTCCCGGAACGCGGGTTCCGGCTGTCCCGGCCGGAGCACCGGCAGATATGTCAGGTGAAGCGGGGGCACCGTCCTGACGTCGATCGCCTGGCGGCCGGTCTCCGGGATCCGCCTCGTCAGGCCGACCTCGGCACCGAGCGTCCGGTCGGGGTCGACCTCGACGACGAGTTCCAGGCCCGGCTGCACCACGTCGGCCGGAATACGAGCGTTCGCGGACGCATCGAGGCGGCTCTCCCCCACCTCCGCCGGCACCGTGCCGCCCGGGCCCCGGATGTCCGCGGTGTGGACCTCATCTCCGTCCAGGTAGAACCTCGCGCGCACCGGCGGGAAATCCACCGACTCGCCGTCCGGAGCGGTCAGAAACACGCGGAGCAGGGCCGGGCGGTTCGCGACCAGGGGAACCGGGAAGTCCAGGGACTGCACCGCCTGTACGAGGTACGCGGCCGAGAGGTCATTCCGGCAGCGGGCCACGCGATGGCGCTCGAGCGTACCGAGCCAGGCCAGAAAGTCCGCCTCCGCGGGAGCGCACAGGGACGTGCCCTCCGCCAGGAGCGTGGTCAGGCTTCCGAGATTCGCCAGACCACCGGGAAGGAACCCGGACAGGCCGGGGTTGCCGTTCAGACGCAGTTCCTCCAGCGCGGCGAGAGCGGAGAACTCCGCCGGAACGGGGCCGGAGAGGTCGTTGTTGGCCAGGGACAGGAGCCGGAGACTGGTCGCATCCCCGAGGGCGGAGGGGATGGATCCCGTCAGGTCGTTCTGGTTCAGCAGCAGTCGCTCCAGGAGTCGGAGTCGACCCAGATCCTCGGGAATGCGTCCTTCAAGATCGTTCTCCTGCAACTCCAGTTGAACGAGTCCCTCCAGGTCGCCGAGCCGGGCGGGAATCGTGCCCGTCAGCTCGTTACCGGCGAGCGACAGGTCCCGAAGGTTGGAGAGATCACCCAACCCGGAGGGTATCGGACCCATCAGGCGGTTCCAGGAGAGCTGTAGGACTTCCAGGCTGGAGAGATCACCCAGCTCGGACGGGATCGGACCCGTCAGGCGGTTCCAGGAGACGTGTAGCTCTTCGAGGTTCGAGAGACGGTTCAGCTCAGCCGGTATCGGGCCCGCCAGCTCGTTAAGGGAGAGACTCAGCTGTTCAAGGTTCGAGAGACGGCCCAGCTCGGCCGGTATCGAACCCGTCAGCTGGTTAAGGGAGAGACTCAGTTGTTCAAGGTTCGAGAGACGGCCCAGCTCGGCCGGTATCGAGCCCGTCAGGGCGTTCACCTGCAGCCCCATATCGCGAAGCTCGGCAAGGCCGCCCAGTTCCGGAGGAATCGGACCTGTCAGGCGGTTGGAGCTGAGCCAAAGGAGCCTCAGGCTGGAGAGGGCGCCGATCTCGGGCGGGATCGCGCCCGTCAGGGCGTTCCCCCACAGGCTCAGAATCGTGAGTTCGGCGAGCTTCCCGAGTTCGGGCGGGATCGGACCCGTAATTGCGTCCTGGTTCAGCTGGAGGTCCGTGAGGCGCGACAGGTCGCCGATCTCGGGCGGGATCCGGCCCTCGAGCCCGTTGTCGCCAAGGAAAAGTCTCGTGACGCGGCCGTCCGCGTCTGCCTCGACACCGAACCACTCCGAGAGCGGCCGGTCGCTGGCCCAGTTGCGCGCGTTGGTCCACCCGTCGCCGTTCGCCGCCTCGTAGAGCGCCACCAGACTCGCCCGGTCCGGGCTGAACACGGAGATCCGGGAGGCCTGCCGGGCGCCTCCGGCCGCCACCGTGATATCGGCCGTGCCTTCGCCCACTCCGCGAACGACGCCCGATGCGTCCACCGCCGCGACCGACGGGTCGCTGGACGACCACGCGAGCGCCGCTCTCTCCACCGGGTGCCCCCTCGCATCGAACGCCTCGGCCACAAGGCGCAGACTGTCGCCCAGCACCAGCGTGTCGGCCGCCGGCGCCACCAGCACACTGCGTGCCACCTGCATCACCTGGACAGCCGCGCCACCGGAGATCCGTCCGGAGGCCGCCGTGACCGCGGCCTGGCCGTTCCCGACCGCTGTCAACAACCCGGTGGAATCCACGCTCGCAACGAGTGTGTCGCTGGCCGTCCAGGTAACCGCTTCGCCGTGCATCGGCCGTCCGATCTGGTCCTGGACTTCGGCGGCGAGCCGCAGGGTGTCCCCCAGCGCCTCGAGAACCACCGCGTCGGGGCTCACGGCCACCGTCGTGGGCGCAGGCTCCACAACTTCCAGCTGCGCCCTCCCGGTCACCCCGGACGACGTCGCCGACACCTCGACGTCCCCCTCCGTGGCCCCGGTGACCAGGCCCGTCGCATCGACGACGGCCACCGTCGTGTCGCTCGACGCCCATGCGAACTGGGCGCCGTCGACCACATGGGCGTTCGCGTCCTTCGCCTCGGCCATGAGGCGCAGCGTGGTACCCGGCAGCACGAAGCCGGTCGCGGGAGTCACCTCGACCGAGCTGACCTGCTGGGCGACCGTCGCCGTGGCGCTCCCCGACACCGAGCCCGCCGTCGCCGTGATCGTGGCCGTTCCGTTGGCCACCGCCGTCACGAGCCCCGACCGGTCCACCGTCGCGACCGACGGGTCGCCGCTCGCCCAGGTCGCCGCGGCCCCGGCCATCACGTTCCCGTTCTGGTCGCGGACCTCCGCGGAGAGCTGCACGGTGGCGCCCAGCGCGGTCAGTTCAATGGCCGCCGGACTGACCGTGACGCTCGCGGGACGCGGAGGCTCGGGCGGCGGCCGGGTGGGCTCCGTGCCCCCGTCGCCGCCACACCCGTTGGCCCAGACGATGCACGCCAGCGCGAACAAGGCCGAAGTTCGCTGCGTCTCAAACCCTGCGCGGCGGCAGTCTCTGCGATGCATGCTTTTCAAGCGGCGCCTGTCCCCATTCTTCGTTCGACTTCGAACACGTGCTCCGCCCTATCAGGATGTCCTGATTCGGAGATGATAACTAGAGGGCTTACCTATCGTCTACCCACTCTGCGAGCCGGGCCGGGCCGCCATGGTTGGTGCGCCGCCGAGGGGGCCATATGATCCGGCGCGGCGATCGGAGGAACCGGGGGGACGTCGGGAGGCGCGCGCATGAAACGGTACATCGGACGGATCTGGATGGCGCTGCTCGTCGTGGCGCTGGGCGTCGTCGTCGTGGTGCAGGGCGATTCCCTGGCGTCGGCCGTGGTGGCCGCGGGTGAAAGACCGTTTCTGACCGCACTCATGCAGCTGGGCATCCTATACATCGTCGCGCTGTTCGTCGAACGCTCGCTCGAGGTTCTGCTCAAGGCGTGGCGCCAGGGCGAGAAGACGCGCCTCGAGGAGCAGGTGCGGACGGTGGACGAGGACGGGAGGGCGGCAGCGGAGACGGAACTGCGGGAGTACCGGGCGGGCACGCAGCGGCGGGCGCTCCTCGCGGGTCTGACGCTGGGACTCATGGTATCCCTGGCCGGCGTCCGGCTTCTCGGCCCGATCTTCGATCTCGCCGCGGCGTCGTCGTTCCAGCGGGCCTTGTTCCAGTTCACGGACATCATCCTCACGGCCGGGCTGATCGCGGGCGGATCGGCGGCGATCCACGAGCTGATGGCGCTCATCGACGATCTCCTCAGGGCCGGCCGAAAACGCGCAAAGCCGTAGCGATTGGGGAATCGTCCCACTTCAGGGCGCCCCATAGGTGACCGGCGTTGATCCCCCGTTGATCGCCCGTGTTACGTTGAGATGCTGACCAGAGTTATCTTGCTGTTCAGCCCCAGCCCGACGCGGCAGCCGGGTGAGGGGCGGTAGGAATTGAGCCGCTTGTCGGAATCTGGATTCGAGCGGGTTCGGGGCTGCTCAGCAAAGGGAGGGAACGATGCAAGGAGAGACTGGTTCGGTTTTGGGGCCGCCGCCCGACGTTGGCGCGCGCCGTCCGTCTTACGATCCGGATTGGTACGAGAAGATCGAACGAGCCAGGCAGGCTCGCGAGATCGGCAAGAAGCTTCAAGAGAGCGCACGGAAACAAAAACACACACATAGAAATGCCCGAAGACATGACTTCAGAGAGAAGAACTCCCCTGTACGAGGCGTACCATTCCAACCGCTATGAGCGACAAGCGCTCATTCGCCAGTACCAGGACCAGTACGAGTGCAGACTAGTCGTCCTTTCCGACTTCTTCCTTCAAGCCGATAGCGTTCCGTTTCTTGAGGAGACGCTCTCCGACGCAGATCCGTCTCAGGAGTTGTATATCATCCTTCACACCATGGGAGGTGATGGCAACTCCGCTCTTCGCCTTGTACGTCAGGCACAGTCGAGGTGTACTGAACTCACGGTCATCGTTCCGGATCAAGCAAAGAGCGCGGGAACGTTGTTCGCGCTCGGTGCGCACCACATCGTCATGGGTCCGACAAGCGATCTGGGACCGGTGGATCCACAGTTTCCCGACCCCCAACACCCTCATCGGCTGATCGCAGGCAAGACGCTCATCCGAGCTGTCGAGTATGCGGAGGAACGTATTGCAGCAAGGCCCGAGACGTATCCTCTCCACGTTTCACTATTGGCCGGAGTCAGTGCTCCACTGCTTCAGACGGCTCACGATGAGATCAGTCGAAGCGGAGAACTGATTAAGGAGGCCCTGTCGGTCGTCACCGAAGACCCGAATGCCGTCGCAACCCTCACGGATCGGTTGTGCGCCAGATTGGTGGACGAACCTACGGATCACGCGGCAATTGTATCGGCGGATGATGCGCGTGAAATGGGCCTGCCGGTCAGGAAGATGGCAGCAACGGATGAGCAGTGGCAGGCGATTTGGCGTCTTTGGACAAAGTACATTGTCCTCAACGCCTCGCGCGTTTACGAGGGCATTAGGTCGTCAATTGTCCTCGCCTGGCCGGAAGCTGACGCCGAATAAGCGGCGGCGATAGACATGCCTGATCCAAACGGTCCGCCCCCGGAGGATGGTAGCGGCCGGGACTCCACCGACGCCGCGGCGCACGGACCGGATTCGCTGGTCTTCAAGTCGGACCGGCCCTGGCCGAACGCCCGCCTGCGCGTGGGGGCGATCGTCGGGCACGCGACATCGGACTCGGTGCGGCTGTGGCTGCGCACCGGCGGCCCCGGACGCTTCACGGTGCTGCTCTACGATTGCGGCGAGGCGATGGGGTCGTCGTCGGTGCGGGCGGAGCTTCGGGCCGCGCTCGGCCGAGTGCCCCTGTCGGTGGAGGAGACGGCCGACGCCCTGGCCGCGTCGCGCGCCGTGCCCTTCGAGGTGG
>JAJDVI010000066.1 GCA_022826195.1 Acidobacteriota bacterium | reverse complement strand
CGGGCCGTTGAGGAAGTGGCCCCAGACGTGACCCCCGTTTTCGGGGATCGTGTATACTCGCCCGCAATAACAACGACTTACGAGGGGTCTGCGGCGGTCCTGCGGGCCGCTGTGCCGGCTGAAGCCGGCGTTCCAAGCGGTTCCGGACGCCGCTACCCGAAGAAGCCGCGCAGACGGTCGGGGTCCGGCGGGGCGGTGAGGCGGGAGACCACCACCAGGGCGAGCGCGGAGACGAGGACGATCGCGGCGGCCGGTTCGACGCCGCTGTCGGCGATGGTCCAGCCCGGCGCCCCTTCGGACGCGACGAAGAACCAGGTCCAGAGGAGCAGACCGCTCAGGATGCCCGCCGCGGCGCCGGCCCCGGTGCTCCGCTTCCAGTAGATCGCACCCACGAGCACCGGGAAGAACGTCGAGAAGCCCGAGAGCGCCCAGATCCCCAGGCTGAAGATCGTCTGGGTGGAGACCAGGCTGAGGACGAACACCAGGACCACGAACCCGGCCACGAAGATCCGGCCGAGCAGGGCCTGGCGGCTCCGGCTCCACGCCGCCAACCGCGGCACGCGCGCTGCGGCGTTCCTGGTGAGCATGGTTCCCACCGCCAGCGTCTGGGAGTCGAGCGACGACATGATCGCGGCGAACACCCCGGCCGCCAGCATGCCCGCGAGCACGCTCCCGGCGTGCTCGCGGATCAGCAGGATGATGACCGGCCCGGTCGCGTCGAGGGGGACGTCGAGCCGGCCGAGCGCCCCGAGCACCACCGACGGGAACCACACCGCGGCGATGCAGGCGGGGTAGGCCAGCACCGGCAGCCGGAACGCCTCCGCGCTCCGGGCGGACATCCAGTGGCTGAAGATGTGGGGGAAACACGACGTGGACAGCGGCACGAAGAGGTAGGTCGCGATCTGGATCCAGTCCCGCGAAGAGCGGGCGAGTTCCAGAAGCTCGGGGGACTGCTGCCCGAGCCGGGCCATCGCCGCGCCGAAGCCGCCCATTCCCCCGGTGATCACGAAGAAGGCGAGTCCGCTGACGCCGATGAAGACCAGCGTCTGGAAGGTGTTCACGAGCGCGGTGCTGCGCATGCCGCCGAGCACCACGTAGACGAGCACCACGACGCACATCACGAGACTGCCGGCCCACGCGGGGATGGCAACGTCCGCGCCCGCGATGGCGGCGAGCGCATCCCCGCCGCCCTTGACCCCGATGAGCACGTACGGGACGAGCCACAGCAGCGAGGCGCCGAGCACCAGCAGCCCCAGCCCGGAGGACCCGTAGCGCGCCTCGAAGAACTCGGCCTGGGTGGCGAACCCGTGGCGTTTCCCGAGCCGCCACAGGGGAACCCCGATCACGAGGAAGGTCAGCGGAATGACCACCGCCGAGCTGGTCGCCATGAGCGCGAACACCCGGATCCCCTGGCGGTAGGCCTCGCCGGAGGCGCCCAGGATGGTGAAGGCGGTCATGTTCGTCCCGAAGAGCGTCATCAGCAGGACGAACGGACCGATCGAGCGTCCGGCGAGGAAGTACCCCTCGCCGGCGCGGTCCGGGCCTCGCGCAAGACCGAGGCGGGAGACCAGCCCGATCCCGACGACCGCGGCCAGGTAGAGGGCGACGACCGCGAGCGTCATGGCGGATCCCGGTCGCTGGTTCGCGTCCCTTCGGAAGCGCCGATGCCGCCGGCGCCTTCAGCCTCCGGTAACAGGATCCGCACCGCAAACCAGAGATTGAGGGTGGACAACCCCACGACCGCCAGTTCCAGCACCAGCCCGAACGGCGTCCCGAACAGCCGCGGTTCAGCCGGCGCCAGGGCGACGAGCAGGTGCAGCAGTACCAGAGCCGCTAACGAGGCGACCAACCGCATACGGCCCGCAGGCACGCCTCAGCAGGGTCTGGCCGGTCAGCGAGCCCGGAGTTCGTGCGTCCGCTTGAAGTTGAGCCGGATTCCGACGAGACCGGAGAAGTTGTCCTGGGGCGCGGAGATGTGCCGGGCGAACAGCCGGAACTCGGCGAACGCCTGCATCTGGCCGGCGCCGGTGTAGTTGGGCAGGTTGAAGCCGGCGGTGCCGAAGACCGCACCGTCGAGGATGTCGTTGTCTCCGATGCCCCAGGCGCCGCCGCCCAGGCCGACGAAGCCGCCGGGCGTCTGCCGGGTCAGCAGGATGTCCACGGACGATCCGGTCCAGAAGTTGTGGGCGAAGCCGCCGCCGGCCCGGACCGTCAACGCGTTCGTGCGCTCGGCCGCTTCATCGTGCGGGACAGTGATCCCCACCCCGGCGCCGCTCAGCCAGGATGCCTCCGGCGAGGGAACGATGTCCGTGCGCTCGCTCTTGTACGTTCCGGTGGCGAAGTCCGCGATGGGCCAGTAGCGCGGATAGAGCGCGTCCACGCCCAGGTTCGTGCTGCTGCAGGTGGCGGTGACCCCCCGGTCGTCGGCGATCGTGACGCTGGCTTCGTACGTCCCGCCGCCCTGGAGGATGAACCGGCGCTCACACTGGGAGCTGGCGTCGAGGGTGGAGATCTGCACTCCGTCCTGCTGCACGGTGATGTAGCGCGTCGCGATCTCGCCGGTGACCGCGCTGGAGCCGCAGGCGTCCACCACGAACTCGGCCTCGAGGTAGTGGGTGGCCTGCTCGGGGGCGCCGATGTTCAGCGAACAGGTCGGGGTGCCCGGATCGAGGGAGACGCTGGCGTTCGCGGACCGCGGGGATCCCACGCCGCTCACTGTCGCCTCGGCCCGCCAGGTCCCGGGCTCCCGCAGTTGGCCGGTCCACGAATAGCGCCTTTCCTCCCGGTCCATGGTGAGGTTCTCGGCGCCTCCCGAGGGGGAGGTCAGCGTCACGTTCAGGCGCGCGCCCTCCTCGAGGCGAACGTCCACCGTGATCCGCGCCGCGGAGAACGCGTATTCGCCGGACGCCACGAAGTGAATGACCGGAGGATCCTGGGACAACTGCGTCTCGGCGGACGCGGCGAGCCCCGCCGGCGCCGCGAGAGCGACGAGCGCCGCAGCCAGGGCGAGACGGCTCGCCGGACGGAACGCGGGACGGTGGATCGGTCGGGTCATGGTGTTCCTTTCGCCTCCTCGGCCTGTACGACAAAACGATGACCGGCTCGGCGGCAAGTTCGACAGGGGCCGGAAGCTTACTTTTCCCCCGGAGATTCCTCCACCCCTGAAGGGCTCGAAAACGGGTCCGCGCTGATAGAGTTTCCGGTCGGTTTGAGTTCGGAACCGGATATCCGCCCCGCACGCGGCGGGATACGACTTCACCTCGAAGACGGCGCCGAATTCTCCGGTACCTCTTTCGGTGCCGCCCTCGATCCACCGGTGGCCGGGGAAGTCGTGTTCAACACCGGCATGGCGGGCTACGTGGAGACCCTCACCGACCCGTCCTACCGGGGGCAGATCCTGGTGCTGACCTATCCGCTCCAGGGGAACTACGGCGTTCCCGCCGCGCGGCCCGCGGGTTCCATCGAGGGCCCGTTCGAGTCCGGACGCATCCAGGTCCAGGGACTCGTGGTGCAGCACCACGAGCCGCGGTACAGCCACCATGCCGGCGTCCGGTCCCTCGGCGCCTGGCTCGCGGCCGAAGGGGTGCCCGGAATCCAGGGAGTGGATACCCGCGCCCTCACCATGCGGCTTCGCGAGGCGGGCACGATGGAGGGGGTGCTCTGCGGGGCTGGCGTCACTCCTGCCGAGGCCCGGGACCGGGCCCGGGCGGTCGAAATGCACCGGCAGGTCTTCGAACAGGTCGTGCCCGGCGCCCCGGCGTACCACGGCCCCGGGGATGGACCCGAGGTGCTGCTGGTGGACGTGGGCGCCAAGGACAACATCGTCCGCTCGCTCGTCTCCCGGGGCGCCCGGGTGCACCGGGTCTCGGGGCTCGAACCGTTCGCCGCGGCGGCCCGGAACGCGACCGGCATCATGCTCGGGAACGGCCCCGGAGATCCCGGCGACCTCCAGGAACTCGCCCGCGAACTCCGCTCGGTCATGGAGTGGTTCCGGGGCCCGATCTTCGGTGTCTGCCTCGGCAACCAGTTGCTCGCCATGGCCGCCGGGGCCCGGACCTTCAAGCTGCCCTACGGGCACCGCAGCGTGAACCAGCCGGTGCGCGATCTCGTCAGCGGCCGTTCCTTCATCACCAGCCAGAACCACGGCTACGCGGTGGACGAGGCGAGCCTCCCGGACGGGTGGGAACCCTGGTTCCAGAACCTGAACGACGGCACGAACGAAGGCATCCGCTCGGTCGACCGGCCGTTCCGGAGCATCCAGTTCCATCCCGAGGCCCATCCCGGTCCCGAGGACACCGCCTACCTGTTCGACGCCTTCGTCGAGGAATGCGCCGGACCGTGACCAACGCTCCGCCGAAACCGCAGTCCGTCATCGTCCTCGGTTCGGGGGCGCTCCAGATCGGCCAGGCCGGAGAGTTCGACTACTCCGGATCGCAGGCCATCAAGGCGCTCAGCGAGGAGGGCGTGCGCACCGTCCTCGTGAACCCGAACATCGCGACCATCCAGACCAGCGAGGGGATGGCCGACCGCCTCTACCTGAACGCGGTGACGCCGCGTCTGGTCCGGCAGGTCGCCGAGGAAGAGGGCGTGGACGGCGTGGCGCTCTCGTTCGGCGGCCAGACCGCGCTCAACTGCGGTCTCGAACTCGAGGAGTGGTTCCGGGACGCCGGGATCCAGGTGCTCGGCACCCCCGTCAAGAGCATCCGCGACACCGAGGACCGCGGGCGTTTCAACGCCCGGCTCGCGGAGATCGGCGTGCTGACCGCGCGGAGCATCGTCTGCCACCGCCGCGCCGAGGCGCGGGAGGCCGCGCGGAAGATCGGGCTGCCCCTGATGCTGCGCATCGGCTTCGCGCTCGGCGGCAAGGGGAGCGCCATCGTCGAGACGGAGGCCGAACTCGAGGCCGCCCTCACCAACATCTTCGGGGCCCACGACACGAAACAGGCCCAGGTGCTCGTCGAGGAATCCCTCCGCGGCTGGAAGGAAATCGAGTACGAGGTGGTGCGCGACCGGGAGAACAACTGCATCACCGTCTGCAACATGGAAAACATGGATCCGATGGGGATCCACACCGGCGAATCGCTGGTGGTGGCGCCGTCGCAGACCCTGAACGACGAGGAGTACCAGCTCCTGCGCACGGTCTCGATCAGGACGATCCAGCACCTCGGCATCGTGGGCGAGTGCAACGTGCAGTTCGCGCTGAGCCCGACGGGAGCCGACTACCGGGTCATCGAGGTGAACGCCCGGCTCTCCCGCTCGTCGGCGCTCGCCAGCAAGGCGACCGGGTATCCGCTCGCCTACGTGGCGGCGAAACTGGGGCTCGGGTTCACGCTTCCCGACCTGAAAAACGCGATCACGGGGGTCACGAAGGCGTTCTTCGAGCCGGCGCTCGACTACCTGGTGCTCAAGGCGCCCCGCTGGGACCTCGGCAAGTTCCAGGAGGCCGGCACCCGCATCGGCAGCGAGATGAAGAGCGTCGGGGAGGTGATGGCCATCGGCCGCACCTTCCCGGAGGTGCTCCAGAAGGCGCTGCGCATGCTCGACATCGGCGTCAAGGGGCTCGATTCGCGCGCCTTCGAGTTCGAGGACCGGGACGACGAGCTGAAGAACGCGACGCCGCGGCGCGTCTTCGCCCTCGCCCAGGCGCTCCGGGAGGCCGTGGAAGCCGGCCGGGTGCCCGAGGCGATCGAGGAAATCCACGACCTCACCCGGATCGACCCCTGGTTCCTCCACGGGGTCGCCGAAGCGATGCGGACCGAGGCGGAAGTCGAACGCGGCGGCTGGCCAATTCCGGAGGCGACGCTCGAAAGGGCCAAGGAGCAGGGTTTTTCGGACGAGTCGCTCGAGTTCCTGACCGGGCGGGCGCGGGGCGAGGCGCGCGCGGCGCGCCGGGCAGCGGGGGTCGGACCCCACATCGCCCGCATCGACACCCTGGCCGCCGAGTTCCCGGCCGAAACGAACTACCTCTACTCCACCTACCACGCAAGCGGCGACGAGGGCGTGGGGCTCCCCGCCGGCGACCGGCGCCGCATTCTGGTGATCGGCTCGGGGGTCTACCGGATCGGATCCTCGGTCGAGTTCGACTGGTGCTGCGTGAACGCCGTCCAGGCGGCGGCGGAGCTCGGGTTCGAAACCCTGATGCTCAACTACAACCCGGAGACGGTGAGCACGGACTACGACATCTGCGACAAGCTGGTCTTCGACGAGGTGAGCGTGGAGTCGGTCCTGGACCTCGTGGAGAAGGAGCGTCCCGACGGGGTGGTGGTCAGCATGGGCGGCCAGATCCCGAACCGGCTGGCGATGCGCCTCCACCACGCCGGCGTTCCGATCCTCGGCACCTCCGCCGAGGACATCGACCGGGCCGAGGACCGCAACAAGTTCAGCGCTCTCCTCGACCGGATCGGGGTGGACCAGCCGCGCTGGGCCCACGTGACCGACGCGGCCGACGCGGAGCGCATCGTGGAGGAACTGGGGGGCTTCCCCGTCCTGGTGCGCCCGAGCTACGTGCTGAGCGGCGCCGCGATGTCCGTCGCCCACGAACACCATGAACTCGCCCGCATCCTGCGGAAGGCCAAGGCGATTTCCCCCGAGCACCCGGTCGTCATCTCCAAGTTCGAGGAGGACGCCCGGGAGATCGAGATCGACCTGGTCGCGAACCGGGGCGAGGTGGTGCTCTGGGCCGTCAGCGAACACGTCGAGGACGCCGGCGTCCACAGCGGCGACGCGACCCTCGTGCTGCCGCCGGTGGACATGACCATCCCCACCCTGGGACAGGTGCGCCGCATCGCGCAGCAGATCGCGAAGGAACTGCGGGTCACCGGCCCGTGCAACATCCAGTTGCTGCACCGCGACGGGATCGTGAAGGTGATCGAGTGCAACCTGCGCGCGTCCCGCAGCCTGCCGTTCGTCTCGAAGGTGACGGGACGCAACTACGCCCGCGCGGCCACCCGCATCATGCTCGGCGCCGACCCGGGGATGGAGCACCGCCCGCTCTACGAGCTCGAGCACGTGGGGGTCAAGGTGCCGCAGTTCTCCTTCTCGCGGCTCATGGGCGCCGATCCGCTGCTGGGCGTGGAGATGGCCAGCACCGGGGAGGTGGGGTGTCTCGGCGACTCCTTCCACGAGGCGCTCCTCCACGGCCTGGTGGCCACCGGCTTCCGCGGTCCGAGGAAGGGCGTCCTGCTCTCGCTCGGGCCGCCGCGCTGGAAGCACCGTTTCATCCGCACCGCGCGGACGATGGCCGAGGAACTGGGCCTCAGGATCTACGCGACCTCGGGAACCTGCCGCGTGCTGCGCGACAACGGCATCGACGCGACCGAAGTGGCCCGGGTGCGCTCCGAACAGCGCCCGCTCGGCGCCGGGTTCGACGCGCCCGGCCCGCTCAGCGCCCTCGACCTGATCGACCGCGGCGAGGTGGACCTCGTCGTGAACGTGCCCGTCGCCTTCGATCCCGAGGGCCGCCCGGACGGTTACCTGGTGCGCCGCCGCGCGGTGGACCGGGGCGTGCCGCTGATCACCGATCCGTCACTGGCCCGGCACGTGGTCACCGCGCTCGTCACCCATGGGGAGGAGAGCCTCCGCGCCCGCGCCTGGAACGATTTCCTCGAGACGTAGAAACCACCGGCCAGCGCACGTCGAAACCCAAACGTCCCCACGGCGCGTACGGCTTGGAACGCCGACCTCCGGTCGGCACTCCTGTCGTTCTATGCGGTTCCGATAAGTGCCTCTCGATGCTCCTATAGTCATAGTATATCAATGGCTTATCGTGCTACAATGTTCCATCCGGGAACGGCCATAACCCGCTCGTTCCCGCCGTTTTTCTGATATTCACTTGGTAGCTGTAGGAACCAAGAATCCCCCGCAGGAACGAAAAACCCATGATGGAACGACCCTACCGACTCTCCGCCCGCTTCGTCGCCACCATTGAACAGCCCGGACGCTACGGCGACGGGCGGGGCTCCGGTGGCCTCTCACTGCTCGTCAAGCATACGACCCGCGGCCACCTGGCCAAGTCCTGGGCGCAGCGCATCAACCTGGACGGCCGCCAGCGCAATCTCGGACTCGGGTCCTGGCCCCACGTCAGCCTGGCCGAAGCGCGCGAGAAGTGCGCCCTGAACCTTGCGGCGCGACGGCGCGGGGAACTGGTGACCGGCCGGAAGCGGACCGTCCCCACCTTCGAAGAAGCCGTCGAGAAGGTGATCGTGGTGCACCGGGCCGGCTGGAAGGACGGCAGCAGGTCCGAGGAGGACTGGCGGGCGACCCTTCGGGACTACGCGATGCCGAAGCTCGGGAGAAGGCCGGTGCACCGGATCAGCACATCGGACGTGATGGAGGTCCTGCTTCCGATCTGGAACGAGAAGCGGGTGACCGCGCGGCGGGTCCGGCACCGGATCTCGGCGGTGATGCGCTGGGCGGTTGCCCAGGGCTACCGGGAGGACAACCCGGCGGGCGAGGCCATCGGGGCGGCGCTTCCCCGGAACGGCGTTCAGGTGCGGCATCTCCCCGCGCTCCCCTATGCGGAGGTCGCCGGAGCCCTCGAGACGGTACGCGGCTCCGGTGCGTATCCCGGGACGGTGCTGGCGTTCGAGTTCCTGGTGCTGACGTCGTGCCGGAGCGGCGAGGTGCGCGGCGCGCGGTGGGAGGAGATGGACCTCGAGGCGCGGGAATGGCGCATCCCGCCCGAGCGGATGAAGACGGGGCGCGAGCACCGGGTTCCGCTGTCCGGAGCGGCGCTTGCGGTGCTCCGCGAGGCTCGGGAGTTGGCGGACGGTTCGGAGCCGGTGTTCCCCTCGGCGCGGGGCGGTTTGCTTTCCAAGCTGGCGATCGCGAAGCTGGTCCGGGATCTCGGGATCGGGGCGGTGCCGCACGGGTTCCGTTCGAGCTTCCGGGACTGGGCGGCGGAGTGCTCCGACGCTCCTCGGGAGGTGTGCGAGTTGGCGCTGGCCCACGTGAACACGAACGCGATCGAGGCGGCGTACCGGCGCAGCGACCTGTTCGAGCGGCGACGAACCCTTATGGAGCAGTGGGCCGCGTTCTTGGCCGGAACCGCGGGCTAGCACTTGGTCGGCAAGGGCCGTTCGGCGATGATGGGAGCTGGATGCGATTCCTGACCTCGGAGGGCCAGCGATGCCGGGATGGAGAATCACCGCCTTCCTCAGACGAACCGCGGAAGGAGCTGTCGAGGTTACCGACATCAATCCCAAGGGCTTCATTCGCCGAGAACACGTCGGGAAGTCCTACGCCGACGAGGACGCCGCAACGTTGGCGATCTCGGGATCCTTCCGCGAGTGGTCGCGGAACGCTGCTCTGGGTACCACGGTCGCTGTCGTGTACATCGACGAACCGCCCGATCCGGGTTTGGCTGTCAGCGCCGACGACGAGTCCCCGCCAGAAGCGGAGAACGAATCCACGGGGGGAAGCGGCGCGGCCCACGGAGCGGAAGACTGATCGCGTAACCGAGTGGAGCTGAGGTGGACCGTGCGGTACCCAACGCCGCGCCAGTCCCTTCCAACAGTGAAATGACCGGTCGGTGGCGGCGCGGTCCGAAGTCGCCGCCACCTCTGGGGAGGACGCTGTGGTTCCTCCTCGGGGTTGTGATCCGATACGTCGTGATCAGCGTCGGCGACGGGCTCCGCTGGCTGGGGCGGGAGTTTCTGAAGAACCGGGACCGCTGGTAGTCTCAGCGAGCGGGAGACCAAACGGAGCGAATCAGACCAGCGGCGGCGGGTGCTCATGGAGAGTGGGCCGCGTTCCTTCCCGGGAGCGGGGATGCTCGCAGGGAAACCGTAGAGCCGATCCGCCGTTCTGATTGAGAGCGGGGTGCCACTGACGGCGAAAAGCGGGTGCCGGAGCCGCCAGTGACGGGGTGCCTAGGAGAACACCACGGGAGTCCGGCTCTCCCGATCCCGTAGTTGGAGAGAGTATTCGATGGCGTGCGACGCGAGCGAGCGGCGCGCTTCGGGAAGACCGGGTGCGCGCCGGACGACCGGAGTAACCGTCCTCTACCGGCTGCCGCCGCAGCCGGAAGATGCCCACGCTGTCCGTGACTTCAAGCCACACGCGATCTCCGCCCCGGACCGAGGCTGCGGGCCTCAGCAGCTCCCCAGGAGCGCGGCGACGGATGCGACCGCAAGGACGATCCACACGGCCAACTGGATTCCGAGCAGCCGCCAGACGGAAACCGGCTGCCGGCGGCGTCTTTTTCCCACTGGCCCAGGCTCCGTCATCGAATCCGCCCGAGCGGCGCTGCCAGTCCGTACATGACGATCAGCGCGAGAAAACCGTTGGTGTGTCCGTTCGGGCCGCCGGGGTCGGGGTGCCACTGGCGGCGGCAAGCGCCGCCGGAGCCGCCAGCGGCTGGGGTGGTCGAAGGAGGTCACGGGAGTCCGGCGCTCCCGCTCCTGAGCGGGGAGAGGTTACTCGGTGCCAGCGTCGGACGGACCTGACCCGTGGGTTGCATGTCGCATAAGATGCGGCCGGCATGGTGAAGGCGGATCTCGTCGTCCGGGCGGTGGAGGCGGCGGGGCTGGACTCTCCCGCCGCGCAGGACGCGGTGGACGCGCTGTTCGAATCCGTCGTTTCCGCCCTGGCGCGCGGCGACCGTGTGGTGCTCCGGCGCTTCGGGATGTTCCACACGCGCCCCCGCAGGACGGGCGTGGCGCGGAATCCTCGGACGAACGAGCCGGTGGGCATTCCCCGGGGACGGGAGGTGCGTTTCCGTCCCGCGCTGGATCTCCGCAGCTTCCCGGGCGACAGCTGACGGAGCGCCGGTCCGGCGTCCGGCCGGCCGCGGCAAGCAAGCAGCGCGCCAAAGTCGCGGTTTCGAATTGACACCTATCCGCCGATAAGCGTCTAACGCTTTTCGCCGCAGTCGGGGCAGGCTCCGTGCCTTCCCGATGATCACTAAGGCACGAGGGCCAGCCTACCCAATGTCTATACATTGGGACTGGCGAGGGGGCGCAGCGCCCCCCTTCGAACCCCCGGCATCCGCCGCTGCGGGAGCAGCGGCCGGACGGGGGGTGCCACCCCCCGAACCCCCGGTCCACCGCGCCGCTGCCGGAGCAGTGCGCGGACGGGGGGCAACGCCCCCCGAACCCCCTCACCGGTGCGCCCATGGCTGAGCGACGCACCGTGCAGATCAACGTCCGCGTGTCGCCGGCCGAGCGTGCCGCCTGGCGCGCCAAGGCGGCGGCGGCCGGCGTGCCGCTGTCCACCCTGCTTCGGCGGGCGATGGCCCGGACGCGCACCTGGACCGCGCCGGCGGCCGACATCGAGCGCGAGCGCAACGTCCAGGTGGCCCGCATCGGCAACAACCTGAACCAACTCGCGCGCTGGGCCAACACCCACACCTCGGCCGCCGACGCCGTCACCGTCATCGACCACCTCGCGGCGTTCCAGCGGGCGTTGCGCGCCGTCGCCCGTCTCGGCGGAGAGGACGCCGATGCACATTAGCTTCGCCGCGCGCGGCACCGGCTCCGCCCGCGCCGCCGCCGACTACCTCGTCGGCGAACGCGACTCCGCCGGGCGGGTGCGTCCGGGCATCGAGGTCCTGCGCGGCGACCCGGACCAGGTGGCCGCCGTCGCTGACTCGCTGGACTTCGAGCACAAGTACACCTCGGGCGTGATCGCGTGGGCGCCGGAGGACCGCCCGACCGACGACCAGATCGGGGCCGTCCTCGACGAGTTCGAGAAGACGGCCTGGGCGGGACTGGAGCCGGACCGCTATGCCTGGACCGCGGTCCTGCACCGGGAGGAGGGCGACGGCGTCCACGTGCACGTCCTCACCGCCCGCTGCGACCTGGAGACGGGCCGCAGCCTGAACATCGCGCCCCCCGGCTGGCAGGCGACCTTCGACGCGCTGCGCGACGCCTTCAACCAACAGCACGGCTGGAGCCGGCCCGACGACCCGGCGCACGCCCGAGCGCACCAGCCGGGCCACCGCGCCTACCTGGAGGCGGCGAAGCTGCGGGCCGGCCTCGAGCACGAAGCCGGCCCGCGCGAGCTGATCCGCGACTACCTCCTGCAGCGCGTCGAGCACGGCGCGGTGCGGAGCCGCGCCGATGTGGTCGCCTCCCTGGAGGAGGCCGGCTTCGAAGTGCCCCGCCAGGGCAAGGACTACCTGACCGCCCGCGATCCCGACAGCGGAAAGCGGTGGCGGCTGAAAGGAGCGCTGTATGAGCAGGACTTCCAACCCGAACGACTTGACCGCCCGCCTGCGGAGCCGGATGGCGGCCGAACGCCGGCAGTTCGAGGAGACGGCGGCGAGCGAGCTGCGGCGGCTTGGCGCGAACTTGCGCGCCATCGCGAACGACGCGCTGCGTACCATCGAAAGCGATACGGCGGTGACGGTCGCGCGGATACGCGTGATGCTTCTGAACGCGTGGCTGCGGCCCCTGGTGGTCGGCCTGAGCCTTTTTCTCGGGTTCAGCGGCGGGAGCTGGGGGCTGATGCACTGGTTGTCGGCGGAGATCCAGAGCCGGATCGAAACCCTGGCGGCGCTGACGGTGCAGATCGATCACGCTCGGGAGACCCTGGTCGAGATCGAGGGCACAACCTGGGGCGTGACGCTGCGGGAGATCGACGGGGAGCGGTTCGTGGTTCTGCCGGACGGGACGCTGGACCATCCGCCCTGGACCGTGCGCGGGCGGCCTGCCTTGAAGCTGTCGAGCGAGTGAGGGAGTTGTATGAGCGAGCTACAGGAGCGGCAGACAGCGGCCTTCGCGAGGTTGTCCGCGCAGTTCGAGAGGGAACAGCGGCAGCACGGCGAGCAGGTCGAGCAGCAAGCCGCGCAGATCAAGACCTTGCGGCTGCAAGTCGAGCAGCAGGCCGAGCAGATCGCGACCTTGCGGCAGCGAATCGAGCGGCAGGACGCCGAGAGCGCAATCTGGCGGCGGCAGTCCGAGCGGCTCGACGAGCGAGTGACACACTTGGCCCAGGATTACAAGACGCTCGTCGACACTTTGAACGAACTCTGGAGGTGATGCGCGGGCTCCGTCCCACGCGCGACCGGGATTACGGTCCGAGCCGCTGAGCCCTTCGGCCCAATGGGGAGTGTCAGGAATTCCGTGTTTGGGCCGTTCTGGGCGGACCTGATGGGTCCGTCCGGATCTCACCAATGTCCCGTCTCCGGCCGGGGCTGGGGTCCGGAGTGTCGGCAGGCCCGTTGGAGTTCGCCGCCGAAACTGGGATGGGGATCGATCTCCGCGGCCGGTCCATCCGCGCTATGAGGACAGCCCCGGAGGCCGTTCCCCAAGGCCGACGCCCAACAGAAGACCGTTCCACAGTCCGAGCAACGCGAATCCACTCGTGCTTTCGAACGGGGGGTTCCACTGCCATGCCCACCACGCGGCCATCGCGAGCGCGAACGTGATTCCGGCAGCGAACCCGAGGACCGCCCCGGTCGAGACCGTCGTTCGCGGCGCGACCCGGCGGTGAAGCCAGCGCGCGAACCGGCATCCGATCAGGAAACCGGCGACCGCGCCGATCGCCAGCTCCAGCCCGAGGAGCGCTGCCTCCGGCAAAGGGAGCTTGTTGTCGAAGACCTTGCCGGCCAGCGCGCCCGCAAGCCCGAAGCCGAGTCCGCAGGCGATCCCGAACCGGAGCGGCAGAGTCTGAGTCATGAGGCGGCGTCGCGTTGCCATGGTGTCCAGCACCCTCCTTTCGAGGCGTCGTGACGTCCTGGCGATCAGCAAGACACGGGCCATGGATACCGCCTAGTGGGACGCGCCGCAGCCGGAGAGGTCCGCCCGATGGCCGGGGCTGGCGAATCGTGCGGCGACGGCGGGGCACCCGGTGTCGTGTCCCGATGCAGCGCCGGCCAGCGATCGGGAGAAGGCGCGCCCGGCCGGAACCGCCTGCAACAATACGCCGCCGCATGCGCCTCTCCTGGAACGAGATTCGTGCTCGCGCCGCGTCCTTCGCCCGCCAGTGGGCGGACGCCGGTTACGAGAAGGGGGAGACGCAGAGCTTCTACAACGACTTCTTCCGCATCTTCGGCGTACGCCGGGCGTCGGTCGCCCGTTACGAGCAGCGGGTGGCGAAGCTCGACGACACCACCGGGTTCATCGACCTCTTCTGGCCTGGAGTCCTGATCGTGGAACAGAAGAGCGCGGGGCGCGATCTCTCGGCTGCGTACGAGCAGGCCGGCGGCTACTTCGACGCCCTGAGCGAGAGCGAGCGCCCGCGCTACATCCTGGTCAGCGACTTCCAGCACTTCGAGCTTCACGATCTGCACCAGCGTGAGGTCGCCTCGTTCCGCCTCGACCAGTTGCCGGAGAACGTCGAGAAGTTCAGCTTCATTCTCGGGGTCGCGAGCCGGACCTTCCGGGACCAGGACCCGGCGAACATCGAGGCGGCCGAACTGGTGGGAAGGCTCCACGACATGCTCCGGGACGGCGGCTATCCCCGGCACGACCTCGAGCGCTTCCTCGTGCGCGTCGTGTTCTGCCTGTTCGCGGACGACACCGGGCTCTTCGAACCGCGGGACATTCTGCTGGACTACGTGGAGGCGAGAACCCGCGAGGACGGCACGGACCTCGGGCCGCTGCTGATCCAGCTCTTCCAGGTGCTCAACACCCCGGAGGGGGAGCGCCCCGCCAGACTCGATGAGGACCTGGCCCGCTTTCCCTACGTGGACGGCGATCTCTTCGCCGAGCGAATCTCGATTCCGTCCTTCGACGCGGCGATGCGGGAGCAGCTGCTCGTCACCTGCCGCTTCGACTGGTCGAACATCTCGCCCGCGATCTTCGGGTCGCTCTTCCAGTCGGTGATGGCCCCGGCGGAGCGGCGGGCGCAGGGGGCGCACTACACCACCGAGCGGAACATCCTGAAGGTGATCGAGCCGCTGTTCCTCGACGACCTGCGGGCGGAGTTCACGCGCATCAAGGCGCTCCGGCGCGGCCGTCTCCCGCGGCTCCGGCAGTTTCAGGAGCGCCTCGGCGAGTTGACGTTCTTCGATCCCGCCTGTGGGTGCGGAAACTTCCTGGTCATCGCCTACCGCGAGCTGCGGCGGCTGGAGCTTGAGGTGATCCGGGAGATCCTCGACTACGAGCGGGACGAGGCCGGCACGCTTGCCGCCCGGCTGGACGTCGGGACGCTGTCCCGGGTCGACGTGGACCAGTTCTACGGGATCGAGATCGGGGAGTTCCCGGCCCGGATCGCGGAGGTGGCCCTGTGGATGATGGACCACCTGATGAACAACGAGCTCAGCCTGGAGTTCGGCCAGAGCTACGCCCGCATCCCGCTGAAGCGCTCGCCGCACGTCCACTGCGGCGACGCGCTGGAGATGGATTGGGAGCATCTGTTGCCTGCGAAGGACTGTTCCTACGTTCTAGGGAATCCTCCGTTCGGGGGTTTCGTGATGCGGACTGAACAAAAGCAGACGCAGACACGGCGACTCATGGCGAGTCTGGGTGCGACAGGCTCACGGGTCGACTACGTCGCCGCCTGGTTCCTGAAGGCCGGCGCATACATCCGGAATGGGGTCTCCCAGAATCAACGCGCCCGGATCGGATTCGTGGCAACCAACTCCATCACACAGGGCGAACAGGTGGCGCAGCTCTGGCCAGCGCTCTTTGCCCGCTACGGATTGGAAGTCGCGTTTGCACACCGCACTTTCGCTTGGGGTTCCGACGCACGCGGAATGGCGCACGTGCACGTCGTGATTCTGGGGTTAGACGACAAAGAAGGGGTGCCGTACGTGCGGCGGCTGTTCTCCTACGACGATCCCAAGGGAGATCCCCACGAGAGCCGCCATGCAAGCATCTCTCCGTATCTCTTCGATGCAGGGGGACTTGCAGACCCCCATACGGTCGTGCATCGTCAGCGAACTTCTCTAGCTGGATTCCCAGCCATTGGTGTCGGGTCCAAGCCGGTAGATGGCGGTCACTACATTCTTGATCGAACGGAACGGGAGGAACTGCTCGCCGCAGAACCAAACGCTCACACGATCGTGCGCCCATTCGTAGGAGCTAGAGAGCACATCAATCGTCTTGAGCGCTGGATTCTGTTCCCTGCCGGAGAATCTCCCGAGATGCTGCGCTCTATGCCCCGTGTCATGGAGCGGGTCCGGGCGGTGCGCCGTTTCCGCTCCACCGAGGCGGGGAAGCTCGGCCGCTCACTGGCGGATCGGCCCACAGAATTCCATGTGACGATAGTCCCAGACACGGAGTGCATCGTCATCCCGGAAGTGAGTTCGGAACGGCGGCGCTACGTGCCGATCGGATATCTCAGTCCCCCTGCGATTCCCAGCAACCAGTTGTTGGTCGTGCAGGACGCGACACCGGCGCTCTTCGGACTCCTGTCTTCGGCCATGCACATGGCGTGGCTCCGCCACATCGGTGGACGCTTGGAGAGTCGGTATCGCTATTCCAGTGGCCTCGTCTACAACACCTTCCCACCGCCCCCGAGGGGCGAGGACTGGTCGGTGCTCGACGCCCTCGCCCAATGGGTGCTCGACGCTCGCGCCAGCCATCCCGACGCGACGCTCGCCGACCTCTACGACCCCGACCTCATGCCCGTGAACCTCCGCCGTGCCCACCAAGCGCTCGACCGCGCGGTGGACCGCCTCTATCGACCGCGCAAGTTCTCCTCAGAGCGGGAGCGCGTCGAACACCTCTTCACGCTCTATGAGCGGATGCGTGCGCCGCTGGCCACCGCTGGCAAGAAGAAGCGCCGACGGCGACGGGTCGTCCGAATGTCCGGCAGCTGACGGGAAGGAGCATCGAGATGCGCAACCTGCTGGCGTTGTGTTTGCTGGGGTTGCCCGTGTCGGCGGAGGCGCAGGAGGCACCGGGACGGTTCGTCCTGGAAGCCGGCATCAGCGGAGGCAACAGCAATGCCTGCCCCGGACACTACGTCGGCGTCGAGGGTCGGATTGCCGGACCGGTGTCCGCTTACGGGATGGTCGAGACGTATCGCTGCGTGGACCTGGCGGGATCGGCCAGCCGCCTCGGGGCATCCGTACGGCTCGGGCGTTCGGGTTGGCTGGTGCGTCCTGCCTTGCGGGGCGGGCTGGAATACGACGGCGGCGAGGTCTCCCACAACGTCGGCGGGAGTCTGACTCTCGGACGACGATACGGCGCACGCTTCATCGTGAACCGCGGGGCCGTGGCGGGCGGAGGTGCGATCGTGCTCCTGCAGCTCGGCGGTTACATCTCGTTCTGATCTTGTGCGGCGGGTGCGGAAGGGAATCGTCGGAGCGCCCTGGCCGTCGGCTTCGGTATCGGCCCGACGGGCTGTACAGTCCGAATCCCGATGACCATCCCTGCAGCAACGAAGACTGAGAACGATCCAGGACTAGACTTGGCCGAGCGCGAGGTCGCATGGCACCGCGCCATCGCAGCGAAGGACTACCGGACCGCCGCCCGGATCGCTCGGATGCCGCTGCCCCCAGGGGCATCGAAGGAGGAGCACCGCAAATGGCGGATGCGGAAGTTCGTCGTGCACGAATTCTCAGACGACCCGGAGGACGTCTGAGTGGCCGTTTGACCGTTCAACGGTTCCCTCGGTTCCCTTGATGGCCTCACACTTCCAACAAAATGCGGGAGTGATAGGCAAGATGATAGTTGAACCGTCGCTTAACGCGTAAGACGAACATAAATCGCTGATTTATCGACATATATCGCCCATCTTGTAGATCGGTGCTTCCCGCCCTCCGGTCGGCATCGCACGCCGGAGGCAGGCGAAACAACGAATCGTCGCGGGCCAGTCGAAGCTCTAGTCCGGTCGTGTTTCTCCGTGTCTCCCGATCCAGTCGCGAAGCGCTGCGTCAATTCGTGTCTGCCAGCCTCGGCCGCCCGCCTTGAAGTAGTCCATCACCTCCGGTGAAAGCCGGATGGTGGTTGCCACCTTGGGCCGTGCAACCCGCGGCCGGCCACGGCGAACCGGCGCTCTCGCGAACTTTTCCGGCCAGACGTCTCGCGAAAGATCTGGCGCGTCGTCGGGGTCAAAACCTTGGGCCGTAGAGCCTTCGTTCTCGTTCATTAGCCTTCCTTATGCTGATGATGCGCCGCGTCGCGCCACGAGGCGTCCAAACCAGAACGACCATCGCGCCGCCAAGAAATCCGATCGTGATGAAGCGTTCCTCGCCGTAGTCCTCCCGGTCATCGGTGACGGACAGTGTGGGGCCAGCGAACACCTCGTCGGCGCGGGCCATGTCCAGCCCTCGGGCTTTGATGGTCGCTGCACGTTTCGCCGGATCGAACTCTGTCGGCGAATTCATGTTACTACATTTATTCCGTGCTGGAGAGCGCCGTCTCCAGCCGGCCCAGCGCCTCCGTGAGGAGCGGCCGCGGACACGCCAGGTTCATCCGCGCGAACCCGCGCCCCTCCTCGCCGAAGATCGCTCCGTTCTCGAGGCGCAGCCTGGCCTTGTCGAGCAGGAAGTCCTCCAGCGCTTCCGCCGCGATTCCGGTCCGCCGGAAGTCGAGCCACGCGAGATACGTCGCCTCGACCGGGACGGTCCCGACCTTCAGTTCCGGGCGCTCACTGAAGAATCGCTGCAGCGTCCGGGCGTTTTCGCTCAGGTAGGCAAGCACCCGGTCGAGCCAGGGTCCGCCGCCGCGCCAGGCGGCCTCCGCGGCCGCGGCGCTCAGCGGATTCACCCCGTAGACGCCGGTGTGATCGCGGGCGTGCCGGTAGGCGGCGCGCATCTCCTCGTCCGGGATGACGAGGCACGAGGACTTGAGGCCCGCGAGGTTGAACGTCTTGCTCGGCGCCGAGCAGACGACCGAGCGCAGCCCGAGGCGGTGGTCCAGGCTGAGCCACGGGGTGAACCGGCGCCCGTCCAGCATCAGGTCCCCGTGGATCTCGTCGGCCACCACGATGAGTCCGTGCCGGGCGGCGATCCCGGCGAATGCGGTCAGCTCCCCGGGGGTCCAGACGCGCCCCACCGGATTCTGGGGCGTGCACAGGAACGTCATCCGGGTGCCCCGCTCGGCCGCCAGCTTCTCGAACCGCTCGAGGTCCAGGCGGTAGGGGTTCGGTCCGTCAACGTCCGGCCCATCCTCCCGGCGGAGCGGGCAGAGATGCATGCGCGCGCCGTTGTTGCGGACCGCCCCGAAGAACGGGAAATAGACGGGCGGATGGAGGATGACCCCCTGCCCCGGCTCGAGGAAGGTGCGGACCAGCAGGCCCAGGTCGGGGACGATTCCCTCGGTGGGGACGACCCAGTCGGGGTCCGGACGGAACCCGTGGCGCGCCGCCACCCAGTCGCAGAAGGCCTCCCGGTAGCTCGGCAGCCCCATGCTGTATCCGAAGATCGGATGCTCGGCGCGCTTGCGGATCGCTTCGACCACCACCTCCGGACAGGGAAAGTCCATGTCCGCGACCCACATGGGGATCACGTCGGGATCTTCGGCGGGGACGAGCGTGGAACCGTGGCCGACTGCGCCCTCGCGGTATTCCCACTTCACCGATCCGGTTCTCGCGCGAGGGATGAGCCGGTCGAGGTCAGGTTGGGCGGTCATGGCTCAGCCTTTCGCGGCCCTGCCGGGCCGCGATGCCGGCCGGAGGCCGGCGCTCCGAGGCGCTCCGGTCTCCTCGATCGGCGGTTGCTGTTTCGCCTCGCTGCGCTCGGCGGTGCCGGTCTGAAGACCGGCGCTCCCGCTCATCGGTAGTAGAGCCACAGCGGCCCCGGGAAGAGCCACGACAGGCCGACGCGCAGCCGGTCGCGCCAGTTCTCCCAGTTGTGACCGTCGGGCGCCTCGACGTAGCGGACCTCCATGCCGCTCTCCCGGAGCAGCGGCACCAGCGACCGGTTCTCGTAGATGAGCGGCTCGTAGATCCCGCAACTGACGAACACGCGGCGGCTCACCCGGCGCAGGTCCGCGCGGTAGGCGTTCACGAAGTCCACCACCGGGTCCAGCAGGGCGGTCCGCGTGCTCGGCCCGGCGTCCGTGAAGGTGAACGAGCCCGACGAGAGCAGGAGCTTCCCGAAGAAGCCCGGATAGCGCCAGGCGGCGGTCAGGGCCGCCACCGCGCCGAGGCCGGCGCCCACCAGCCCGCGGTCGTCCGGGCGGAGCCGGATCGGGAACTCGGTCTGGAGGTGCGACACCAGCTCCGAGGTCAGGAACTCCGCGTGGGCCGGGTTGTCCGCGTACTCGCGGATGCGTTTTGCGGGAGTCACGAACGCGGCGATCAGCGGCGGGATCTCCCGCCGGTGGATCAGGTTGTCGAGGACGGTCCGGCAGGCGGCGTGGCGGAGGTAGTCCTCCCCGTCGAGCACGACGAGCAGGGGATACCGGCGCCGGTTCCGGAAACCGGACGGCGTGTAGACCGATACCGGACGCGTTCCGAAGGCCCGGCTCCGGACGTGCGTCACGGTCAGCTCGCCCCGCCCGACCTGGGGATCCTCCTCAGTCCACTCCGGCCGCCGGTACCCCTCGCCGTGACACACCGACCAGACGCCGAAGGGATCGCGCACCGTGCGTTCGTTGAGCGGGTCCAGAATCCACTCCGCGTCCGTCCCCCGGACCCGCTGGAACCGGTACTCGACGCGCGATTCCGCCGGCAGGTCGAGGGTGAGGAACCAGAGGTTCGAGCCGGGGACCCGTTCCATCTCCCGCGCCGCGGCGGTCCCGAAGAGCCAGTGCCCGAGCAGTACGGACGTGGCTTCGCCCCGGTACACGAACGTGGTGTGCGGCCCCTCCCGAATGGGGAAGTCGTGCGCTTCGATGAACGCGTCCACCGCGTCCCCGGTGGGGCCGGAAAGGAGCAGTTCCTGGATCGCCAGCTCGGAGGCAGCGCTCACGTCGCAGCTCCTTCGGTGCGGGGCTCCGCCCCCGGCGCGCCCGGGACGAACGAGGGCACCGTCTCGACTTCGCCGTCGTCCGAGAGCAGGCGGACCCCGTGCGGCGAACTCCAGGCCCGGCCGTCCCAGTGGATCAGGTCGCCCGGGTCCAGCAGCACGGCCCGGTCCGGGTTCACCCGCCCCGACAGCTCGGCGAGGCTCTGCCGGTCTCCGAGGTCGAGCCGGATTCGGGCGTCCGGAAACAGGGCGATTCCGGGGACCAGCGAGAGCCCGTCCCCGAGAATCTCCGGACGCGCCGCACCTCCCGGCAGGCGGTCGTGGAACAGGACCACGCGCGGGGTGAGCACCATCGCTCCCGCCGACCAGGCAAGCAGCGGAAGCGGCGCCAGCGCATCGGCCAGCCCGAGGAGCAGGAGCCGGTTCCGGATGACCGCCACGTGCCCGCCGGTCAGCACCACCGCGGCGGCTCCCGCGAGCAGACCCTCCAGTTCCTCCCGCTGCTCGCGGATTGCCGGACGCTCGGCGAGACCCACGGCCTCCCGGAACTCCTGCCAGAGCTCCGCGTGGCGCTCCACGTGGAACCGGTCCGCCGCCAGGATCGCCTGCCACGCCTGCTCGGCGTAGGGATCCCGATACCGTTCGGCAACGCTGAGCCGCACCACTTCGCGCGCGGTCTCCACCGCTCGGCGGAGCCGGGCGCCGTAGAGCTGCTCCTCGGCGAGGAGCCCCTCCTGGAGCGCGCGATGCGCCTCGGCGAGCGGTGCGTCCCGCTCGAAGACGCGGCCGACCCGCTCGCCGATGTGGAGCGGGACGGCCTCGCGGCCGCACTGCCCGAGTTCCTGCTCCACTTCCTTCAGGACGGGTTCCGTCTCCCGCCAGCCCACCGTGATGGCCGCCACCGGACCGGGCGGCAGCTCGAGCGCCTCGAGACCGGGACCGAGGTCGATGCGGCCGGGCTGGGGCCCGAGGACGACCGCGCGCGGGACGTGGACGGCCATTTCTAGAACCGGATCACCAGGGCCGCGAGGATGATGAGGTCGATCCCCCGCCGGGGTGCGACCACGGTGCCCAAGGCAGGCTGTCCGGGAACCGGGAAGAGGCTCAGCCGCTCCAGCGAGGGACGCGAATCGAACAGCGTCTGCACGCTGGTGCGGAAGGCGAGCCGCTCCGACAGCGGCAGCGACGCCGAACCGGTGACGTCCAGCCGGAGGTCGTCGGTGTTCCGCAGGTTCCAGGTCGAGGCGGAGACCAGCGTGAGGTCGGCGGTGCGGTAGCGGGTCTGGGCGCGCACGTCGAACCGCAGGCCGAGGGACGCCGTCTCCACGCCGGGATCGGCGACCTCGTCGCTCTGGTGAATTGCGGACAGCCCCAGACTGGTCTCGAAGGGACGCCGCCCTCCGGCCCGGGTGCGGCCCCAGGCGGTGCCCATCCCGACGGTCAGGTCGAAACGGGAACGCACCCCCGCCGGGGCGTCCCGTTCCCAGCCGGCAGCGGCGAAGAACCGGGGACTCGTGTCCCCGTCTTCGGGGGACGGCTCCGAAAAGCGCGCGCGAAGGTGGGTGCGGTCCGCCGAGGTCTGGCTCTCCACCGTCCGCTGTACCGAAAAGGCGTCCGGGGTGCCGAAGGCCTCTCGGGTCACGGTGTCGGTGCTGGTCCGGAGGAGGCCGCCCTCGAGCGCCACGCGCAGCCAGCCGGTCTGCCGCGCCGCCGCCGCGCTCACCCCGAGCGAACCCGAGCCGGCGTTCCCGTAGGAACCCGCGAGGTTCAGGTTGGCCTGGCCGGTCCAGCGGTCCCGCGCGGGAGCGTCCGCGGTCTGGGCGAGCGCCGGGGGTACGGCCCCGACAAGCGGAAACGCGAGGACCAGGCGCAGAATTCGGTGGCGTCCGGCGCGGGTTCGCATGAGCGCCGGGAGAATACCCACGGCATGCCCGGACCCACGACCAAAAGACGCCGGATCGCGCTCGCCGCGGCGGGTGTCCTGGCCGCCGCGCTGGGCGTGACACTGGCGGCCGGCCTGTACGTCCAGGGCCGGCTGCGCGCCAGCCGGCCGGTGCTGAGCGGCGCCGTGACGCTGCCGGGGCTCTCGGCCCCGGTCGCGGTGGAGCGGGACCGGCTGGGGATCCCTCGCATCCGGGCGGAGACGATGCGCGACGCGCTGCGGACGCTCGGCTATCTCCACGCGCAGGAACGGTTCTTCCAGATGGACCTGCAGCGGCGGCAGCCGGCGGGGGAACTGGCCGAACTGGTGGGAGGGGCGGCCGTCGGGGTGGACCGGGAGGCGCGTCTCCACCGCATGCGGACCCGGACCGAACGGGCCGCCCGGGCGCTGCCCGCCGATGCGTGGCGGACCTTCGAGGCGTACCGGGACGGGATCGCCGCCGGTCTCGCCGATCTGTCGGCGCCACCGTTCGAGTACCTGCTGCTCGGGCAGGACCCGGCGCCCTGGCGGGTCGCCGATTCCCTCCTCACGGTCGTGGCGATGTATCTGGTCCTGAACGACGAGGAGGGGGCCCACGAGGCGAGGACCGCAGCCCTCGAGGCGGCGCTGCCGCCCGAACTCGCGGCGTTCCTGAATCCGCCGGGGACCGACCGGGACGCCCCGCTGCAGGGCGAGGCGTTCGCGGTCCCCGAGATTCCGGGGCCCGCGGCCTTCGCCGGCGTCCGGCCGGGCGGCCCCGGTCCACCGCGCCCACCTCCTCCCGTCTCCGGGAGCAACTCCTGGGCGGTGGCGCCCGGGCGCACGGCGGGCGGGGTGGCGCTGATGGCGAGCGACATGCACCTGCCGCTCCGGGTCCCGAACATCTGGTACCGCGCCGAGCTGCACGTCGGCGACCTGCGCCTCCGGGGACTGACCCTGCCGGGTGTTCCCGCGGTGATCGCGGGGAGCAACGGGAGGGTGGCGTGGGGATTCACGAACTCGGGCGGGGACTGGACCGACCTCGTGGAGCTGGAGATCGATCCCGCCGACCCGCTCCGTTACCGCACCCCGGACGGCTGGCGGCGGATGGAGGTGTTCGAGGAGGAGATTCCGGTGGCCGGGGCTCCTTCGGAGACCGTGGAGGTCCGCGAAACGATCTGGGGTCCGGTCACCGGGCGCTGGGGTCGTCCGCTCGCGATCCGCTGGATCGCGCACGACCCCGAGGGCCACCGGACCGCGTACCTGGGACTCGGAGAGGCATCGAACATCGAAGAGGTGTTCCGGGCCGGCTGGGGCAGCGGGATGCCCCCCCAGAACCTGGTCGCCGTGGATCGGGAGGGCTCGATCGGCTGGACGATCGCCGGGCCGATCCCGTGGCGCCGCGGATTCGACGGAAGGACTCCGGAGTCCTGGGCGGACGGGGCGCGGAGCTGGGACGGCTACCTGGAGCCCGCGGAGATCCCAGTGATCCGGGACCCCGATGCGGGGCTCCTCTGGACGGCGAACAACCGGCTGGTGGACGGCGCGTTCCTCGACCGGATCGGGCGGGGCGGCAGCTACGACCACGGCGAGCGGGCGCGCCTCATCCGCGACCGGCTCCGCGCGGTGGAAGCCGCCGACGAGGCGTCGATGCTGGACATCCAACTGGAGGACCGCGCCGACGAGCTGGCGGTGTGGCGCGCGTTGTTCCTCGAGGCCCTGGAGGGCGCGCGCGAGCCGCTGGCGGTGGAAGCCCGGCGGGTCCTCGAGGAAGGCTGGACGGGCCGGGCGAGCGTGGACAGCGCCGCCTACCCGCTGGTGCGGAACGCGCGCCTCCAGCTCTTCGGCCGCGTGTACGGCGCGCTCACCGCGCCCGCGGCCGATCGGCTGACCGGCTTCTCCCCGGCGGTCGCCAATCAGTGGCCCGGGCCGCTGCTCCGGCTGGCGCGGGAAGCGCCCGCGCACTTCGTGCCGCCGGGCGCGGCGGACTGGAGCGACGCGCTCCGGCAGGCGGTGCTCGCGGCGGCGGAGCGGGGGCGCGCTGGCGGGCCGCTCGCGGAGCACACTTGGGGCGCCGAGAACGTCGTCCACATCCGGCACCCGCTGAGTCCGGGGCTTCCTCCGCCGCTCTCCCGCCTCCTCTCGCCGTTCCTCGACGCTTCGCCCCGGAGCCTTCCCGGGGACGAGGGGCTGCCCCGGAAACAGGTGGGGGACCACGGGCCGTCGAACCGCTTCGTGGTAGCGCCGGGACGGGAGGAGACGGGAATCCTCCACATGCCGGGAGGACAGTCGGGACACCCGGGAATGCCGTACTACCTCTCGGGCCACCGGGACTGGGAGGAGGGCCGGGCGACTCCCTTCCTGGCGGGCCCGACGGAGTGGACCCTGACGCTGGTTCCGGATCAGGCAGACGAAGGTCCGAGCCAGGGTCGATATCGACGCCGGTGGCGCCGAACCGGGGTCGGTATCGACGCCGGTGACCCCGCACTGGGGTCGATATCGACGCCGGTGACCCCGAACCGGGGTCGGTATCGACGCCGGTGACTCCGAACCGGGGTCGGTATCGACGCCGGTGGCGCCGAACCGGGGTCGATATCGACGCCGGTGACTCCGAACCGGGATCGGTATCGACGCCGGTGACTCCGAACCGGGATCGATATCGACGCCGGTGGCGCCGAACCGGGGTCGATATCGACGCCGGTGAGACCGCGCTGCGGTCGATATCGCAGTCTCGGAAACGAAGCGCTCGCGGAGAAATAGCGCCCCGTCAGCCGAGATAGGGGATCGTGATGGGCCCGTGCGGGAGCACGGCGAGCCGCGCCCCCTCCCCCGCCGCCTCGAGCGCCTCCCGGCAGGCGAGCGACAGATCGGGAACCGGCTCCAGGTGCGCGCCGCGCACGGTGTCCTCCGGGAGCGACGAATGGAGCCCGACGCTCGCGCGCTCCAGGATCCGGCAGTGGACCTGGATCTGCCAGTCGTCCGGACGGCGGACCAAGGCCGAGGCGAGCGCCGCGCGCACCTCGGCCAGGGTGCCGCCCGCCCGCAGCGCCCGGGCATAAGCGCCCTCGTCGGGGATGCCGTCCCGGCACTCGGCGGCGCAGAAGATCGTCCCGCCGGTCTCGACGATCCGTTCCGCGGCCGACATCCCCTTCACGGCCTGGTAGAGATTCTGGTCGAGCGGGTATCCGGAGTTCGTGGCCACCACGACCTCGAAAGGCTGATCCACCGGACACATCGCTTCCTCGTGGGAACGGACGCACGCCCGGGCGTGCTCGTCGAGCAGGTCGCCGCCGAACACCCCGGTGATCCGCTTGTCTCCGTCGAGCAGCACGTCGAGCCCGAAGTCCACGCCGACCTGGCGCGCGATCGCCCGGACGTCGTCGTGGACGGGATTGCCCTCGGTGATGCCGAAGACCGCGCTCGGGTGCCCGATCCGCCGGT
The DNA here is from genome assembly GCA_022826195.1 of Acidobacteriota bacterium. Taxonomy (GTDB): domain Bacteria; phylum Acidobacteriota; class Vicinamibacteria; order Marinacidobacterales; family Marinacidobacteraceae; genus Marinacidobacterium. Next base: position 135,489 of record JAJDVI010000066.1, on the reverse strand, counting down.
CGTCGTGCAGCACCAGGATGGTCTCCATCCCGGCGAGTCCCGGCGCCACCATCTTCGGCCCGCCCGAGAAGCCGGCGAAGAAGTGCGGCTCGACGAAGCCGGTGGTGATCCGGACGTCGGCTTCGAGGAAGCGGCGGTTGAGCAGCACCGGAACGCCGGCTTCGGTGTCCGGAAGCCGGACGAGTTCGGAGGCGTCCCGGCAGCGGTGGTTCACGACCTCGCAGGCCGAGAGCAGTTCGCTGCCGAACATGGCCTCGAGTTCGGCCGGCGTCGCGGGCCGGTGGGTCCCGGTGGCAACCAGCAGCGTCACGCGTTCGGGAGGCGTCGGGATCTCTTCGAGGATGGCGCGCAGCATCGGCGCCCGCGGCTGCGCCCGGGTGGGATCGCACACCGAGATGGCCACCGTGGCGCCCGCGGGGACGCGCTCCGCGAGCGGCGGGCCGGCGTCCGGCGCCCGGAGCGCCCGGCGGACCGCTGCCTCCGCGGAGGGAACCGGGGGCGGGAAGCGGGGACGGATGACGGTCGTTCTCTCCTCGGCGTCCGCGGGGAGAACGAGGTCGAGGCCGGTCTCTCCGTAGTCGAGTGGGATCCGCACGGCTTCCGCGTATTCTCGCCGGATGCGCCTCTACCGATATGCCACTCCCTCCGGAGCGGATGCGGGAGTCCTGATCGGAGACCGCCTGATCCCCCTTCGCGAACTGGCCCCCGAACTCGCCCCGGCCGAGCCGGGCGACCTCGACGAGGTCGTCCAGTGCGGCCGTCTCCCGGCGCTTGCCGCGGCCGCCGCAGAGACGGACGCCTCCGGCGGGCTCCGGCTGGAGGACGCGGACCTGCTGGCTCCGCTGGTGCGTCCCCCCAAGATCTGGTGCATCGGACTCAACTACCGCGCCCACGCCGCCGACCTCGACGCGAAGACCACGGCGACGCCGGTTGGCTTCATGCGGCCGAACGCGTCCATCGTCGGCCCGGGCGCCACGGTGCGCCTGCCTCGGGCGTCGCAGCGGGTCACCGGGGAGGGCGAACTGGTGATCGTGCTGGGCCGGTCGGGGCAGGACATCGCGCCGGAAGACGCGTGGTCGGCGGTCGGCGCCTTCACGCTGGCGGTGGACATGACCGCCGAGGACATCCTCCGTCAGAACCCGCGGTTCCTGACCCGCGCGAAGAGCTTCGACACCTTCCTGAGCCTCGGCCCCTGCCTCGTCACCCCCGACGAGGTCGCGACGCGCGAATCGCTCCCGGCGGTCCGGACGTCGACCCTGTTGAACGGAGAGCGGGCCCGGAGCGCCCTCGTGGAGGCGATGACCCACCCGCCGGAGAAGCTGATCTCCTTCTTCTCGGAAGACATGACCTGGAAGGCGGGCGACATCCTGCTGACCGGGACGCCGGGGGCGATGGTCATCGAGGACGGCGACACCGTGGGGGCGGAGGTGGAGGCGATCGGACGGCTGGAGAATCCGGTTCGACGCGTTCGGTAGCAAACCGCGACCGGACACGCGCTTCGGCGCAGGCTCGGCATCGGCTAATATGGAGTGACTCTCCATATCTGCCGAACACGATGTACAAGCAGCGAACACTGGCAAGCGCCATCGAGCGGGTTTCCGGGGCGTTTTCCGTCCTGTTGTTGACCGGGCCGCGTCAGGTCGGCAAGACGACCCTGCTCGAGCACTGCGGCTCTGGCGACCGGCGCTATGTGTCGCTCGACGATCTCGACCAGCGGGACCTCGCGCGGAACGATCCGGCGCTCTTCCTCCAGGCTCATCCGCCCCCGGCAACGATCGACGAGGTGCAGTACGCCCCGCAGTTGTTCAGCTACCTCAAACTGGAGGTGGACCGTGCGCGCTGTCCGGGCATGTACTGGCTGACCGGTTCGCAGAAGTTCCATCTCATGCGGGGCGTCTCGGAGACGCTCGCCGGCCGCGTGGCAATCCTGGACCTCCTGGGTTTCTCGCAGGCCGAAGCGGACGGACGGGCCGACCGCGCCGCGCCCTTCCTTCCGACCGTGGAGTGGATCGCGGACGCTCGCGCCTCAGGTACGCAGGTCGGCGGACTGATGGATCTGTACCGCCGCATCTGGATCGGTGCGTTCCCGGGCGCCGTCCTCGCGGGCGCCGAACTGCGCGATGACTTCTACCGCTCCTACCTCCAGACGTATGTCCAGCGGGATGTGCGCGACCTCGCCCGGGTGGGCGATGAAACGGCCTTCACCCGGCTGCTGCGCGCGGCCGCCGCCCGCACCGGTCAACTCCTCAACTACGCGGACTTGGCGCGCGACGTCGGAGTGGACCAGAAGACCGTGAAGACCTGGCTCTCGGTCCTTGAGACCTCCGGCCTGATCCATCTGTTGCAGCCGTACCACACGAACGTCACCAAACGGCTCGTCAAGACACCGAAGCTCTATTTCCTGGACACGGGACTGTGCGCCTACCTCACGCGCTGGTCCTCACCCGAAACGCTGGAGGCGGGAGCGATGTCCGGCGCGATTCTCGAGACCTGGATGTTCGCCGAGATCCTCAAGAGCTACTGGCATCACGGCCGGGAGGCGCATTTCTGGTTCTACCGGGACCGCGACCAGCGCGAAGTGGACCTGCTGATCGAACGCGATCACCGCCTCCATCCGGTCGAGTTCAAGAAGACCGCATCGCCCGGCCGGTCCGCGGCGGCGCATTTCCAAGCAATCGGGAAGCTGGACCGGGAGCGCGGGCCGGGGGCCGTGGTCTGTCTCCGGGAGACCGACGTGCTGCTTGCCGACGACGTGGCGGCGATCCCGGCGGGGTATCTGTGACGCCGTTCGACATCCACGCACTGCTTGAGGGCTTGGCCGAGAAGCGGCCCGTGTTCCACTCCGAGGCCGATTTCCAGTTCGCGCTGGGGTGGGAGATCCGGGAGCAAACGGGACTCGATGTCCGGCTGGAGTACCCGCGTGTTCCCAATGAGAGGGTGTACCTCGACATCTGGCTCCCGGAGGCCCGTCTGGCGATCGAGCTTAAGTACTTCAAGAAGAAGCTGGAAGTCGAAGTCGGTGGCGAGCGATTCGCGCTCACCAATCAGAGCGCCCAGGACATCAATCGGTACCACTTCGTGAGAGACATCGAGCGGGTCGAAGGCGCGGGCGGAGGGTTCACGATCGCGTTGACGAACGATCCCAACTACTGGAATGGGGCCATCAAGGAGGACCCGATTGACGCCGCCTTCAGGCTCCACCACGGTCGCACTCTCCCCGCCAACGAGCCGTTGGCCTGGGCACGCCACGCCGCGACCGGAATGAAGAAACCTCCCGTCCGGCTCCAACACTCCTATGCGCTTGCTTGGCGGGACTACGGATCCCCGCTCCCGGGAGCAGCCGAGGCCAACAGCCGCCGCTTCCGATACCTCGCCGTCGAAGTATCGCTGTGAGGCGGCGGCCGGATCCGCCGCGCCGGCGTCAGAAGTGACGGACCCGGCGTAACAGCTCGGCGTCGGGGCGGCCGTCAGCGGCGGCTTGCCAGCCGATCAGGTCGGGCCGGGACCCGAAGAGCACGATCGTCACGCCATCGCGCGGCGGACCCGGGCGCTGGCCGCCCTCGACCCGGAATCCGCGCGCGCCGCCCGGAATGAGGGCCGCGGAGGGAGCGGTCAGGCCAGTCTCTCCGGCCCCTCGAAGACCCTCCGCCTCTCGCTGACAAGCCGCCCAGGTGGTCCGGCCACCCAGCAGGGTTTCGGTGGCGAGCCCGGGCCGGGCCGGTGGCGGATCGCCTACCTCGGCGGCCCAGAGCGCCCGGCGGATGTGGCGGATGTCCTCCGCGTCGGTGATCTCCTCGTGCCGGAGGAACTCGGCCCAGGCCCCGTCGGGCGTGTCCGCAAAGCAGTGCGCGAGTTCCCCGGCGCGGTTCCAGCGTCCTTCGGTCGTTCCGGCGGACTCGTGCAGGAACGGGAAACGGGGATCGGCGTGCCGGAACGCGATCACGTCGCCGGAGAGAAGCCGAGGGCCGCCGCGAGTTCCCGGACCCGCTCCGCGCCGTCGTCCTCGGGCGTCCAGTCGCCCGCGAGACCTTGCGCCGGGGACTTCCCCCCGAGCGCCGTCCGCCTGCGATCGAACCATCTCCGGACCCCGATCTCGTTGTAGGCGCCTGCAAGGTCCCCGGCCACCAGGGCGAGGAAGTGAAGCCGGGCGGCGATCTCGTCCGGCGTCTTTCGCGCCCCCGACAGGTAGCGGCGCGCACTGGAGTGGGAGATGCCCAGCAGGCGGCACAGCAGATCGAGGCCCAGGGATCGCGAGAGGGCCGGCCACTCGGTGCGTGGCACGGGAGAGCCGGCGAGCGCTTCGTGAAGGGCCCTGAGCCATCCGGCGGTCTCGGCCGGGTCCGAGCCGGCCGGGCGTTGGACGAAGCGGGCGATCCCGGCCTCGGCCAAACGGGCCTCCAGCGCATCCATCGCTCCGCTGTCGAGGCGGACGACCGCGGAGGAAAACAGGCCCATCGCTTCCGCCCGGCTCAGGGCCGAGGCCGCCAGGGGAGCGACTTGGGGATCGTCGTACGGACTCGTTACGGACTGAATATGGACTTGTGTCATAGTCCGTATGGTATCCGATCCATCTCCGAGGTCTTACGAACTGTTGGCAAGCCCGTGAGAGCGACTGGCCTTACGACGTGCGCGGCGCGGAGCGCCGCGGTGCCGGTCTGGAGACCGGCGTTCCAGGCCGTACGCGCCCTCTACAGCTCCACCACCGTGCCGAGGCCGTGTTCTGCGGCGCGGGCGAGGGCGGCGGCGCCGACCGCGACGTCCTGGACCGCGGTGCCCACCGTCTTGAAGAGCGTGGGGCCGTATTCGGGACGGGGGGCGGTTCCGGCGGAGATCTCCCCGATTTCGGCCAGGATGTGGTCCTCGGTGATCACGCCGCGGTCGCGGGGCTGGATCAGGTCGCCGGTCTCTTCCCAGCAGGATTCCCGGTGGTCCACCACCACGGCGGAACGGACGACCGTCGCCTCCGGAATGATCTGCATGTCGGGCGTGAAGGAGCCGATCGCGTTCAGGTGCGCGTCGTCGCGGAGCGCGCTGTCGGAGAACACCGGGGTGTTCGAGGTGGTTGCCTCCGCGATCACCTCCGATCCGGCGACCACGTCGTCTGCTGAGGACGCGACGCTCACCGGGATCCCGAGCGCCTCCGTCATGTCCGCCGCGAACGCCTGCGCCACCTCCGTGCGGGGATCGAACACGCTGGCGCTCTCGATCCCGGGCCGCGCCGTAACCATCGCTTCCAGTTGGGTGCGCGCCTGAACCCCGGCGCCGAGCACCCCGGCGGTCCGGACATCGTCCCGCGCGAGCTCCTCGGTCGCCACGCCCGAAGCCGCACCCGTGCGGATCGCGGTCAGCACCCCGCCGTGCATCGCTCCGGCGGGCATCCCGGTGTCCGGGTCGAGCACCACCACCAGCGCGTTGATCGTCGGTAGCGGCGGCGTACGGGTCAGGTTCTCGGGGAAGATCCCGACGATCTTGGTGGCGAGCTGATGGGCGCCGGCGAGATACCCCGGCATGTAGAGGCTGATCCCGGACCGGCTCGGCACGTCCACGCGGGCCCGCACCGGCATCGTGGCCCGGCCGGCGGAGAGCTCCACGAAGGCTTGCCGGACGGCCCGGATCGCCTCGGCCATGGGCATGGCGGCCCGGACTTCGTCGGCGGACAGAAGGCGCAATTTCATGCGCGGTCTTGTACCAGACGAGCCGCCTCCCTGTGCGAGAATCGCGGCATGCAAGGCGTCTATTCGGTCCTTCCGACTCCCTTCGCTCCGGACGGGAGCTTCGATTCCCCAAGTCTCGGCCGGGTCATCGACCTGTTCCTCGAGGACGGGGTCTCCGGTTTCACCGCTCTCGGTGTCACGAGCGAGGTCGCGCGGATCTCCGACCGGGAACGGGACGAGATCCTTGACGCCAGCATGGCCCACGCGGACGGCCGGGCGCCGGTGATCGTGGGCGCCACCGGGCCGGGCCTCGACGTCTGCCTCGAGCGCTGCCGCGCCGCCGAACGCGCGGGCGCCGCCGGGGTCATGGTTTCCCCGCCCCGTGCTCCGAAGTGCAACTCCGAGGCGATCTTCCGGCACTTCGCCCGGATCGCCGAAACGATCTCGATCCCCGTGGTGATCCAGGACTTCCCGCCGATCTCGGGCTTCCACATGGAACCGGATCTCCTCGCGCGCATCTGCCGGGAGATCCCGTCGGCGCGCACGATCAAGCTCGAGGACGCGCCCACTCCGTACAAGGCGGCGCGCATCCGGGAACGCACCGAAGGGCTCGACATCGGGATCTTCGGCGGCCTCGGGGGCGCCTACCTCATCGAGGAGCTCATCTCCGGCGCCACCGGCGCCATGACCGGTTTCGCCTATCCCAAGCTGCTGGTGGCGGTCGTCTCGCGCTGGGACGCCGGCGACCGGGACGGGGCGGCGGCGGCCTTCTACCAGTACGCGCCGGTGATGCGGTTCGAGTTCCAGGAAGGCATCGGCATGGCCATCCGCAAGGAAATGCTCCGGAGGAGGGGAGCGATCGCCCATACGGGCATCCGCGCACCCGCCGCCCTGCTCGACCGGGCCACCGAGGAGGCGCTCGACCGCATCCTGGCCCACTTCGAGCTCTAGCAGCCCGGCGGCCGGGCACCACCATGAGCCTGCTGAACCGGGCCATCGCCGGCGTCCTGCCGCTGCTGCCGAGGGCGGTCGTCGAGCCGTTCGCCCGGCCGTACATCGCGGGCGAGACCGTCGCGGATCTCGTCCGCGAGGCCGAGGCGCTGAACCGCCAGGGCTACCTGGTGGCGACGAGCCAGCTCGGCGAGTTCGTCACCGACCGCACCGAGGCGGAGGGGGCGACCGAGGTGTACCGGCAGCTCCTCGACGAGGTCCACGAGCGGCGACTTGCGGCCTATGTCCACGTGAAGGTGACGCAGCTCGGCCTCATGATCGACCGCGACTTCTGCCGCGACCAGATCCACTCGCTGCTGGAGCACGCGGCCAAAACCGGCGGCACCTTCCTGCGCATGGACATGGAGGACAGCCCGCGGATCGACGCGACGCTGGATCTCCACCGCGAACTCCATCCCGACTATCCGGACTTCGGAGTGGTCCTGCAGGCCCGGATGCGCCGGAGCCTCGACGACGCCCGGGAACTCGCCCGGGTGAAGGCGAACGTCCGCGTCTGCAAGGGCGTCTATCTGGAGCCGGCGGAGGTCGCCTACACCGAGCCGCAGGAGATCCGGGACCACTACGTGGCCATCCTCCGCGTCCTGCTGTCCGCCGGGTGCTACGTCGGCATCGCCACCCACGACGAGTGGCTCATCTCCCGGGCGGAGGGCATCATCGGGGAACTCGGTCTTTCGGCGGAGCAATACGAGTTCCAGATGCTCCACGGGGTCCGGCCCCGCCTTCGGGAGAACGTGAAGCAGTCGGGCCACCGCGTCCGGGTGGGCGTTCCGTTCGGTCCCGACTGGATGCCCTATTCGCTCCGGCGGCTGCGGAAGAACCCGGAAATCGCCCGCCACGTCCTGCGGGCCGTCTTCTCCAGGGGTTGACCGGGGCCGTCCCCCGATAGACTCGCGCGCCGTGGCACTGATACTCACGGAGCGGGAGGTTGCCGAAGTCCTCTCGATGAAGGAGGCCGTGAGGCTTCTCGAAGAGTCGTTCCGGCTCCACGCGGAGGGACGGACCCAACTGGCGCCGCGGCTGGTGATGCCCCTCACCGGCGTCGCCGGGAACTTCCGGATCATGGCGGCGGTGATCCCGGACATGGGCGGCTTCGGCCTCAAGACCCTGACCGGAACTCCCGGGAAGCGGGCGCCCGAAGACACCTACTTCGCGCTCCTCTACTTCGACACCGAAACCGGAGCGCTCCGTTCGGTCATGCCGGGGACCCACATCACCGGAACCCGGACCGGCGCCGCCAGCGGGGTGGCGACCCGGCATCTGGCCCGGGCGGACGCCACCTCGCTCGGCCTCATCGGGGCCGGTTTCCAGGGCCGGAACCAGGTGGCAGCGGTGCGCGAGGTCCGGGACATCCGCACGGTCCGCATCTACGACGTGTTCCCCGAAGCGGCGGCCCGCTACGCGGCCGCGCTCTCCGCGGAGGGCCTCGACGCCGAGCCGGTGGAGAGCGCCGAAGCCGCGGTCCGGGGCCTGGACGTGGTCTGCGCCGCCACCACCGCGAAGGAACCGGTCATCCTCGCCGGCTGGCTCGAGCCCGGGATGCACGTGAACTCGGTGGGCGCGAACGCGCCGGTGAAACGCGAGATCGAGGCGGCGGCGTTCTCGAGGTGCCGCGTGGTCCTCGACTTCCGGGAGCAGGTCCTCGGCGAGGCCGGCGACATCATGGCGGCCATCCGGGACGGCGATTTCCCCGAGGACCGGATCCACGCGGAACTCGGCGACGTGGTGGCGGGCCGGGTCGCCGGCCGCGACTCCGCGGACGACATCACCCTGTTCAAGTCGGTCGGCGTCGCCATCGAGGACGTCGCCTGCGCCGCCTTCGTCTACGACGAGGCGCGAAAGCGCGGACTCGGCCAGCCGCTGCGGCTGCAGGACGCCGGATAGGGTCGAGTCAACCCGAGGTCGCACATGCACCACACCACCGAACGGTTCACCTCGCGCTGGGGCGTGCTCCTGGCGACGATCGGGATGGCGGTCGGGACCGGAAACATCTGGCGGTTCCCGCGGATCGCGGCCCAGAACGGGGGCGGCGAGTTCCTGATCCCGTGGGTGATCTTCCTGTTCCTGTGGGCGATTCCGCTGGTACTGGCCGAGTTCGCGCTCGGGAAGAGTTCGCGCCGGGGGCCGGCGGCCGCCATCGGGGTCGCCACCGGCGGACGCCACAACTGGATGGGGATCTTCATCGGGCTGGTCACCACCTTCATCACCTTCTACTACACGGTGGTCACCGGGTGGTGCCTCAAGTACCTGGTCAGTTCCTCGCTCGGAGACCTCAGCGGCGCCGAACCGCAGGCGTTCTGGGACAACTTCACCGCTCACTCCAGCCAGCCGGTCCTCTTCCACGGGCTGGCGCTGGTCATCGCCTCCTTCATCATCTACCGGGGGGTCGCCGCCGGGATCGAGCGGGTGAACCGCTACCTGATCCCCACGCTCTTCGTCCTGCTGTTGGTCGCCGCGGCCCGCGCCGTGATGCTGCCGGGCGCCGCCGAGGGGCTCCGCTTCCTGTTCGTGCCCGACCTGGGCAACCTCGCCGACTACCGGATCTGGCTCGCGGCACTGACCCAGACCGCCTGGAGCACCGGCGCCGGGTGGGGGCTCATCACCGTCCTCGGGGCCTACGTGGCCGAGGGCCAGGGGTTCGTCAAGACCGGCATCACCGCGGTGTTCGCCAACAACTTCGCGTCGCTGCTCGCCGGCGTGGCCGTCCTGTGCACGGTCTTCGCGCTCAGCACCTCAGCCGACCGCGAGGCCGCCCTCGGCGCTGGCAACGAGGGGCTGACCTTCATCTGGCTGCCGAGGTTGTTCGTCGATATGCCCGGCGGCAGCGTCCTCCTGCCGCTCTTCTTCCTCACGCTCTGCTGCGCCGCCATCTCCTCGCTCATCACCCAGCTCGAACTGGTGAACCGGATGGTGATGGACCTCGGCGTCGAGCGCCGGCGGTCCGTGCCCATGGTGGCGGCAGTCGCCTTCGTGATGGGGCTGCCTTCCGCGTTCGCGCTCGGCTTCTTCCGCAACCAGGACTGGGCGTGGGGAGTCGCGCTGATGGTCTCCGGGCTCTTCGTCGCGATCACCGTGATCCGCCGGGGAGGGCGCAAGTTCCGGGAGGAACACCTGATGGGACCCGAGGAGGAGTGGCGCGTCGGCCCCTGGTTCGAGCGGCTCATCACCTGGCTCATTCCCGTCGAATTCGTGGCGCTGGTCGCCTGGTGGATGTGGCAGTCGGCATCCGTCGAGGGCGGCTGGGACCCCTTCGGCGAATTCAGCGCCGGGACGGTGATCTTCCAGGTCGGCCTCCTGATCCTGCTCTGCCTCGCGGTCAACCGTTTCGTGTGGAAACGCGCCAGCGCCGCCTCGAAGGGCGACTGACCCCGGACCCGGTCCTTCCACCGGCGGACCCATGAGCGGCGGGTCGGACACCGTTCGTCTGAGCCCGTTCGACCGCGCGCTGCTCGCGGGCGAAGAGGGCGAGGCCCCGAAGCTGGCGATGCGCATCCTGGCGCGCATGGCGGAGGTCCGCGGCGCCGAGTCGATGCTGGATATCGAGGCGGCGCACATCGACAGCACGATCTACGTCGGGGACGCCGGCCTCGAGTTCGCCGAGCGCCTCGCCAGCCTCGGCGCCCGGGTGCGGGTTCCCTCGACGCTCAACGTGAGCGGACTGGACGAGTTCCACTGGCAGGAATGGTCGGTTCCCCCCGAGTGGGCGGAGAAGTCCGCGCGCCAGATGCGGGCCTACGACTCGATGGGGACGATTCCCACCTGGACCTGCGCGCCCTACCAGGGCCGCCAGACGCCCAGGTTCGGGCAACAGGTCGCCTGGGGCGAGTCGAACGCCGTCGCTTTCGCCAACTCGGTCATCGGAGCGCGCACGGAGCGCTATCCGGACCTCCTGGATATCTGCTGCGCGATCACCGGCCGGGCGCCTGCGGTGGGCCTCCACCTCGACGAGAACCGCCTGGCCACGCGGGTCCTCCGCCTGCGGGGGATTCCCGAGGAGCTGGCAGCGGCCGACGACTTCTATCCCGTGCTGGGACACCTGCTGGGACCGTTCGCCGAGGATGACCCGGTGGCGATCGCCGGGCTCCCGGTCATCCCGGAAGAGGACCAGCTCAAGGCCCTCGGGGCGGCGGCGGCCTCGTCCGGCGCGGTCGCCCTCTTCCACATTCCCGGTGTGACCCCGGAGGCCCCCACGCTCGCGGACGCGCTCGGCGGCCGGGAACCCGTCGCGGTCCTCGACGTCGGCCTCCCGGAAATGCGGGCGGCGCGGCGGGAACTGACGACCCACGACGAGGGCGCCCTGGACATGGTGGTGCTGGGGAGCCCGCACTTCTCGTTCGGGGAGTTCGGAAAGCTCGCCGCCCTGCTCCGCGAGCGGGGGCCGGAACGGACGCTCCCGGAGGAAGGCGGGTGCGACCTGGTGGTGACCACGAGCCGCGCGGTGCGGGACCTGGCGGAGCGCGCCGGACTGCTCGAGCCGCTTCACGCCTTCGGCGGCCGGCTGATGGTGGACACCTGCGTGCTCGCGACCCCGATGACGCCCGGGACCACCCGCCGCCTCATGACGAACTCCGCCAAGTACGCGTGGTACTCACCGGGCCTCCTCGGGTCGGCGGTCGCCTTCGGCAGCCTTGCCGAGTGCGTGGAGTCGGCCCGCCGGGGGCGCGTGGTCCGCGACCCGGGACCCTGGGACTAGCATGGACCGGTTACGCGGGCAGGTGATCGTCGCCGGAACCGCCTCGGGCGCCGTTCTCTACGCCACCCAGCCGCTCAGCTTCTGGGGCGGTTACGACGCCGCCTCGGGCCGGATCACCGATACGCACCACCCCCTGGCGGGCGAAACGGCGGCGGGGGCGGCGCTCGTCCTTCCGGCCACGCGCGGGTCCTCCACCACCACGGCCGTTCTCCTGGAGGCCATCCGGCGGGAAACGGCCCCCGCGGCGCTGATCACCCGCGGGGTGGACGCCTTCCTCGCCCTTGCCTGCGTGGTGGGACAGGAGATGTACGGCCGCTCCCCCGCCCTCGTCTGCGTGAGTGAGGACGACTTCCGCCGCCTGGCCGACTGGCCGCGGCTGGAAGTGGCGGACAGGGCGCTGATACGCGTGGACGGCTGATCCGGCCGGTTCCCGCCGACCGTCAGTCGCCGCCGCTCGCCCCGGCGGCCCAGCGAGGGTTCGCCTACTGGCCAGACAGGGCGTCGCGCAAGAGCAACAGCAGGACCGCCACGTTGATCGTCAGCAACACGTTCAGTTTGACCTCAACACGGGTAACTCTGGTTTCCAGGCGGGTGATCCGGTCCCCAAGGTCGCGAATGAGGTCGTAAGGCTCTCGGGCGGCGGCCTCAGCCGTTTCCTCGGGCACTCCGGCCTCGCGAAACGCGGCGAGCGTCCGTGAAAGGAGAATGGCCATGGCGCCGACGACTTCACCTCATGCTAGCAGTGCCGGGCGAGCAGAACAGACCACCCGGCGAACAGAAGCGGAATGAGCCGTCACATCGGAATCCAGCGGCCGCCGGCATGACGCTCGACGCGGATGCGGGAGCTGCCCCCGTGAATCACGATCGCGAAGACACTGCCCTCGCCGCTCACCGTGATGCGTCCCGAGCCGGAGCCGCCGAGGGGCGAGAACGAGATCATGCCGGCCACCCCGACCTCGTGACCGGGGATCGCGGCCGCACCCGCTTCTCCGGCGGGAGCTCCCCACACGACTCCGGGGAAACGCGCCCCGAACCTCCAGGGATTCTCCAACAGGCGCTCGTCGCCGCTCGCGATCTCGGCCCGCCGAACGCCGTTGTGGTTGGTGTCCAGGACCAGGGCCACCACCGGTGAGTCGGCCGGCCCGGGAACCTCGATGTCGTGCCCGCTGAGGGGTGGATCGAAGACGACCGCGACATTCGCGGCGCGGGAAGCCGCTTCCGCCCGCGCTTTCTGGAGCAGCGAGCGCATGGCGAGGGCCGCCCCCCGAACGCGCTCCGTCCGCAGATGCCCGGCGAGCGGCGGAATAGCCGTCCCCGCCATCACCAGGAGCAGGGCGAGCGCCACCAGCAGCTCGACGAGGCTGAAGCCCCGCGACCGCGGCCGCCCGGCCGCGGCGCCGGGAACCGGAAGGCGGCGGTCAGGCCGCTTCGGGAACCGCATCCGGGCCACCGCGCCGGTCCGCGTCGCCGACCGTCACGTGGGGCCGGATCCGCTCGTAGACGCGCTCGCCGATGCCCTGAACGTTCATGAGTTCCTCGGTCGAGGCGAAGGGGCCGTTCTCTTCGCGCCATTCGACGATGCGCGCCGCCGTCACGTCGCCGATCCGGGGCAACGCGGTGAGTTCCTCCGCGGTGGCGGTGTTGATGTTGATGGGCTCCTCCGGCTGCATGGCGGAGACCCCGAGCATCGCCGAAGCGACGAGGGCGACCAGGGCCAGAAAAGGGACGCGGAACTGGGTCATGTGGTTCTCCTTGTGTTGACGTGAAGCGTCGGGAGCACGTTGTTCCGCAACGGACGGGCCAGTTCCGCGCGCCGCCCTCCGCGCCTCGCGCCGGCACCCGGGACTTCGCCCTCCGCACAGGGATCACCCTTGAATCAATGAGTTAGCGCTGCTCGAAGAAGACCGGCACCGCGGTCCGGCCGCCGGACTGCGCTTCGCGACCCCGGCTGAGGGGTCCCGGCGTCAACTCAAGTTGACCAAGAGCGTCAGCCAGCGTTGTCGCGCGTCAAGATCGCATTGCCCTCGGAGAGCCTGGAGGGAGGCAGGAACGGCGGTGCCGGAGGGCCGAACGGATCAGCAACCCTCGGTCCCGCCGACGACGGTCACCGGGGTCCGCGAGGGCGGCCGCCGGGCGGGCCGCTCGAAGGAGCCCACGAGTTCGTCCCGCCACGCCTCGAACAGGGCCAGGTGCTCCGCCGGGATGGGAGGGCCCGGGGGCAGGACGTGGGTGCGCGGATTCAGGGGCTTCCCGTGGCGATAGAGCCGATAGTCGAGATGGGGGCCGGTGGAGACCCCGGTGGATCCCACGTAGCCGATGACGTCCCGCTGGTTCACGCGGCGGCCGGGACGGATCTCGGGTGGAAACCCGGACAGATGGAGGTACTTCGTCATGTAGCCGCCCGCATGGCGCAGCGTGACCATGATGCCGTTCGGCCCCCGCCGGCCGGCGTCCGTCACCACCCCGTCGGCGGTGGACATGACCGGCGTACCCAGGGGCGCCACGTAGTCCACCCCGTAGTGCGGCCGGTACACCCGATGGATCGGGTGGAGCCTCCGGCTCGTGAAGACCCCCGAAATCCGCGTGTAGGCCACCGGACTCATCAGGAAGGTGCGCTGGATGGAGTTCCCGTCGTAGTCGTAGTAGCCGGACTCGCCGGACGGCAGCTCGAAGCGGAACGCGTAGATGGGCCGGCCGGCGTTGAGGTAGCGGACGCCGTGAAGCTCGCCGTAGTCCTTCCAGTCACCCGCATCGTCGTAGCGCTTGTCCACGACCACCGAGTAGCTGTCACCGGCCCGCGTGTCGCGATGGAAGTCGATGTCGTACTCGAGGGCCCTGGCGATCAGGACGGCGAGATCGCCCCGCTCGCCCGCGCGGACCAGGCTCTCGTAGAGACTGCTGTCCACCTCTCCCTGAACCACCTCCCGGCGGTCGAGCGGCTCCCGGCTGAACTCGTGCGCGTCCCAGGCCGCCCCGTCGCGGAACACCGCCACCTCGCGGAAGTCATCGAGTGGCAACTCGATCCGGGTGAGGTCCCCCCGCTCGTCCCGGTGCAGCCAGACGGTCTGTCCGACCTTGAGCCGCCGGACGTCGGCGACCGCCGTCAGGGCGGTGCTGACCGGGGCCACTTCCCCGTGGGACAGGCCGTTGCGCACCAGCACGTCGGACAGCGAGTCCCCCCGGGCGAACCGGTCGGGAACGGAGAAGAGTCCCACCTGCGGCCCGTCCGGGACGGTGGCGGCCATTGCCGCCGGCATGGCGGGCGCGTCCGGCAGCGGGCCGTTCCAGGACTTCAGGACCCCTGCTCCGAAGAGGACGACTCCCCCGAGAAGACCGCTGATCACCGCGGTCGCCGAGGCGAGATGGGGAGCTGGGCGCACGCCGGAATTCTTCAGTATGCCACAGTGAGCACTAGACATCCCCAACGGGCGATGCATCCGCCGGGTTCCCCGCGGTCGAGCGCAGCAGCCGCGAAATGCCTTCCCGCAGGGGTACGCGCGCCCGGAAACCAAGGAGTCGCGCCGCCCGGCGGACGTCGGCGGCGGCGTGCCGCATGTCGCCGGCCCGAACCGGCCCGAAGGTCGGCGTCAGCGCCGCACCGGCCGCGTCCGCCACGAGACGCCAGATTTCGCGCACCGAGGCGGAGCGCCCGGTCCCGACGTTGAAGACGTGTCCTCCGGGCTCGCCGCCGGCCCCCTCGAGCCCCAGCACCAGAGCGTCGACAACGTCGGTGACGAAGACGAAATCCCGGGTCTGGCCGCCGTCCCCGTGGATCTCGGGCCGCTCGCCGGCGAGCGCCTGGGCCGAGAAGCGCGCCAGGACGCCGGAATAGGGGGAAGCGGCCGGCTGGCCCGGCCCGAACACGTTGAAAAAGCGCAGCGCGACGGCCGGCGGCCCGCCGGTGCGGTGATGAAGCAGGACGTGGCGCTCTCCTGCCAGCTTGGTGACGGCGTACACCGAGCGGGGTTGCAGGGGCGCAGTTTCCGGGATGGGGCGCTTGCCGGCATCGCCATAGACGGAGCAGGACGAGGCGTACACCAGCGCGGAGACACCTGCCCGCCGGGCGCCTTCGAGCACCGCGAGGGTTCCTTCCACGTTCACCCGCGCGGCGGCCTCGGGGTCCAGCTCGGCGCGCGGGACCGAAGCCAGCGCCGCCAGGTGCGCCACCCGGGTGACCCCGGCGAGGGCCTCGCGAACCGCGGCCGGATCCCGGATGTCTCCTTCGCGGACCTCGATCAGCGGGTTCCCGGCGACGCGGTCGCGCCGGCCGGTGGAGAAGTCATCGAGAACCCGGACCCGCTCCCCGGCCGCGGCGCGCTCGAGAGCCAGGGCGGAGCCGATGAAGCCGGCGCCGCCCGTGATGAGGATCACGGTCGAGCGCCGGTGGTTCTCCCGGTGGGGGCCTTCAGACCGCCACCGCGATCGGAGCGCCAGCCTCCGGCCGGCATCGCGCGGGAGCGCGAAACCCGCCCTGGTCGCGCTCCTCCCCGTGAAAGCGCGGCCCACGTTCGGCTCGCTTCAGGCGTCGTTACGGCGGTCCAGGTCGGAGTCACACTGCGGGAATCGGCTGAGGCGCGCGTTTCGCGGCCGGTGGCCGCGATGCCGGCCGGAGGCCGGCGCTCCAGGGTCCGAGCCGCTCGTAAGCCGAATTCTGTTCCCCGACGCGGTCGCCCGCGGCGGGGTGACGGTCATGCATCTAGCCCGGCGGTTGCCCGCCGGGTCGAGCGACCTACCCGGAAGCTCGGACAGGCGGCCCTCGGGCGCTTCCCTATTTGGTCTTGCTCCATGCGGGGTTTACCGTGCCCCGGACATCACTGCCCGGGCGGTGCGCTCTTACCGCACCTTTTCACCCTTACCGCTCCCCGGAGGGAGAGGCGGTCTGTTTTCTGTGGCACTTTCCTTCCGGTCACCCGGACTGGGCGTTACCCAGCGCACTGCCTTCTGGAGTTCGGACTTTCCTCCCGCTCCCGGAGGAGCCGGCGACCGTCTGAACGACTCGAACCGCCCCGGATTCTACCGGCCCGGGAACCCGATTCCCACGGCGGCCAGGCCGCTGGCTAGAGATGCTCCCGCACGTCGCCTTCGCCGATCTCCGCTCCCGGACTCAGGATCAGGATGCGTTCCACGAGATTGCGGAGCTCGCGCACGTTGCCGGGAAACGGTTGCCGGGCGAGGAGTTCGAGCGCGTCCCCGGTGAACGTGCGGGGCTGCCCCCCCACCTCGAGCTGCTCCACGAAGTGAGCCACCAGCAGCGGGACGTCCCCGGGACGATCCCGCAGGGGCGGCATCTCGATCGGGATCACGTTCAGCCGGTGCAGCAGATCGCTGCGGAAGCCCTCCTTCTCGAGGTCCTGGTTCGTTGCCGAGAGCACGCGGACATCGACCTCCACCGACTTCGAGCCGCCGACCCGGGTGATGCGGTTCTCCTCGAGGGCGCGCAGCACCTTGGCCTGCGTCCGGGCGCTCATGTCTCCGACCTCGTCGAGGAAGAGCGTGCCCCCGTCGGCCTGCTCGAACTTGCCGACCATCTGGCGATGCGCTCCCGTATAGGAGCCGCGCTCGGCGCCGAACAGCTCGCTCTCGATGAGTTCCTCGGGGATCGCCGCGCAGTTGACCTCGATGAACGGTCCGGAGGCCCGGCGGCTGGCCTGGTGGATCAACCGGGCGGCCACTTCCTTGCCGGTCCCGGACTCGCCGGTGATGAGCACGCGGACGTCGCTCGGCGCGACGCGTTCGATGCGCTCCCGCACGAGAGCGAGCGCGGGCGATTCCCCCACCAGTTGCCGGCCGCCTCCCTCGCGGCTCCGGTGCATTTTCACCTCGGCGGCCAGGCGGCGGTTCTCGTTCTCGAGCCGCTTCCGTTCGAGCGTCCGCGTCTTGTCGATCGCCATCCGGAGACAGGCGCCGATGTCCCCTCCCCCGCCCTTTTCCAGAAAGTGCGCCGCCCCCTCCTGGATCGCCCGCACCGCGGTCTCGATGTCCCCGTGGCCGGTGTGCATCACGACCGCCACCGAGGGCTTCTCGGCGCGGATGCGCCGGAGGACCTCCATCCCGTCCATACCCGGCATCTTGATGTCCAGGACAACCAGGTCGCAAGGGTCGCGGTCCAGCGCCGCGAGGGCATCCGGGCCCGAAGCGGCCTCGAAGACCGTCCACCCCTCGTAGCGCAGCCGGCGGCGGAGCGACCGCCGGATCACTGCCTCGTCGTCGACGACGAGTACCGCGATGTCCTCGTCGCCGGAGGCAGGCAGTGGCATGCGGCTCATGCTAACCCGGCGCCGGCCCGGAGCCGCTCGAAGCGTTCCGCGAGCGGGGCGGCCGCGCCGGCGCGGTTGGCCCGTTCCATGCCGGAGAGTGCGGCGCCCAGCAGTTTCCGGCTTCCGCGGTGTCCCCCGAGTTCCTGCCTGAGCGCCGCGGCGGCGAGCTGGATGAAGGCCCGCAGCGCCTCCCGTTCGGGCGTCTCCGCGCCCTCCCCGCGGGGAGCCGCCCGCCACAGTTCCTCCCAGACCGCGTGGGCCTCCCACCAGTAGCGGGCGCGGAACAGCTCTTCTCCGTAGCGGAACAGCCGGGCGTCCGGGAGGGCGGCCAGCGGGACGGGGTCCGCCGGGAGGAGGCCCGGCGGAAGCCGCTCGAAGAAGCGGTGACCGTCGGGATGCCGCTCCGGATGGGGCGTCCGTCCGGGGCGGTGCCGGTAGGGAGGGGAGGGAAGGTCCGACCCGGTCAACGGTCGCGCCAGATCACGAACTCGGCGAGCGCTTCCAACCCGTCCCGGTAGGACGAAGGCGGCACGGCCGCCAGGGCTTCCCGCGAGGCGGCGGCAAAGCTCTCCGCCACCCGGCGCGCCTCGTCGAGGCCTCCCTGGCGCTCGACCAGCGCGAGGATCTCGTCCTGCTGCCGGGGGGTGAGCTCACCGCTGTCGAGAACCTCCTCGACGAGCGGCACGGCCCCGGGTTCGCGCTCGAGCGCATGCAGGATCGGGAGCGTCAGGTGCCCTTCCTTGAGGTCGCTGAGCACGGGCTTCCCCACCATGGCGGCGCTCGCGGTGAAGTCGAAGAGGTCGTCCGCCACCTGAAACGCCATGCCCAGATTCATGCAGGTGTCGCCGAGCGCGCTCTCGACCTCGGGGGGCGCCCCGACCATCATCGCGCCCATCTTCCCGCAGCCGTGGAAGAGATACGCGGTCTTGAGCCGCAGGATCCGCAGGTGCTCCTCGCGGGTCAGGCCGATGGTCCCGCCCCGCGCCTTTTCGAGGAGCATGCCCTCGATCATCCGCATGGTGAGGTCGCACATGGTGGCGACGACCTGGGGGTTCCGCTGCTCCACGGCCAGCGCCATGGACTGGATGTAGAGGAAATCGCCGATCAGGACGGTGAGGTCGTTTCCCAGCAGGCTGTTCAGCGAAGCCTGGCCCCGCCGCGTATCGGCCTCGTCGACGATGTCGTCGTGGACCAGCGTCGCCGTGTGCATGATCTCGACCATCGCCCCGTAGGCAGGGGCGCTGGCATGCGCCCGGCCCTTGACGCCGTCGGCGGCGCGCGCCGCGATCAGCAGCAGCATCGGCCGGAGGCGCTTGCCGCCGCTCCGGTAGAGGTACTGGCTCGTCAGCTTCACCAGCTCGAGGTCGCTCTCCACCCGCGCAGCCAGGATGCGCTCGACCTCGGCCAGGTCCGGAGCCAGTTCAGCCTCCAACTCGGAGAGCAGGCTCCCGGGACTCGAAACGGACAGCATGTGCTGAATTTGGCCCGCGATTATCTCACGCGGGGGACGCCGGATTCGTGTCCGATTCCCGCGGCCGGCGGCCCCCGGAATCGAAGAAAAAGCGACGGAAGTTGGCGTCGGTCACGGCCTCGATGTCCTCGAGCTCCGTCCCCCGCGCGCCGGCGAGGCAGCGGGCCGTCTCCACCACCATGGCGGGCTCGGCCCGTTTTCCCCGGTGCGGCACCGGCGCCAGGTAGGGACTGTCGGTTTCCACGAGCAGGTGGTCGAGGGGCACGAGCGCGGCGGTCCGGCGCAGGTCCTCCGCGTTCCGGAAGGTGAGGATCCCGGAGAACGAGATCAGGAAACCCCGTTCCCAGGCGGCCCGGGCGAGCCGTTCGCTCGCCGTGAAGCAGTGGAGGATGGCCCCGCAGGCAGCGAGGTCCTCCTCGTCCGCGATGCGGAGGAAGTCGTCCTCGGCGTCGCGGTGGTGCACGACGACCGGCAGTCCGAGCTCCCGGGCGGTCCGGATCTGGCGCCGGAACACGTCCCGCTGTTCGGGGCGCGGGCTCAGGTCGTAGTGGTAGTCGAGCCCCACTTCGCCGATGGCGAGGAGGCGCGGACGGCGCGCCAGTTCGGCAAGCCGTTCCTCCCCCCCGAGTTCCCCGAACAGCCGGGCGTCGTGGGGATGACAGCCCAGCGTCGTGAAGAGCTGCGGCGCTTCCCCACCCTCGTGATCCGCCCCGTCCGGATGCAGCGCGTCCACCAGCGAGAAGGTGTCCTCCCAGGAGGCTTCGCCGTCGAGCATGCCGATGGAGACGACCGTGGAAACACCGGCGCGCGCGGCCCGCGCCAGCACCGCCCGCCGATCGGGACCGAAGGCCGGCTGGTCGAGGTGGGCGTGCGAGTCGGTCATCGGGAATCGCGGCCGGCCGAGTCGGGAAGCGGCGCCACGAGCGCCTGCCGGTAGACCTCCTTCAGGGGAACGCCCGATTCCTCCGCGACGCGGCGGCAGTCCTCGAACTCGGGGGCGCGGTTCACCACCGTCCCGTCGCGCATCCCCAGCTTGAGCCCCACCGGCCCCCAGCGGGTCTCCACCGAGACCACCCGGCGCTCCAGCGTTTCCCGCTCGGCCTCGGTGATCCGGACGCCGAGCGTGGTGCTCTCGGCAAACAGCGCCGACACCACCGCGTCCCGGTGGGAAGGGTCCACCAGCGCGGTCAGCAGAAGCCCGGGCCGGCCCTTCTTCATCTGCACCGGGGTGAAGAAGGCGTCCCGCGCGCCCGCCGCCAGCAGGCACTCGAGCAGGTGCGGCGCGATCTCGGGCTGCAGGTCGTCGAGCGTCGCCTCGATGACGCTCACTGTCCTGCCGAGGCGGTCGGGGGCCGCCCCGAGCACCGCCCGCAGCGCGTTCGGCCGTCCCTCCCGGGGATCCGCGGAGCCGAGGCCGTAACCGATGCGTTCCGGGGTCATCGCGGGCCAGCCGCCGAAGGAGCCGGCGAGCCCGGTCAGGACCGCGCCCGTCGGCGTGGTGCGCTCGAAGCCGGACCCGTCGGAGAAGGTGGGAACGCCGCGGAGCAGCAGGCCGGTGGCCGGCGCGGGGATCTCCAGGGTGCCGTGTTCGGCCTCGACCGAGCCGCTGCCGAGATTGACGGCCGACGCGACGACCCGATCCGGAGCGAGGTGGGCGACGCCGGCGACGGCGCCCACGATGTCCACCAGCGTGTCGAGGGAGCCCAGTTCGTGCAGGTGCACGGACTCGGCGGTCATCCCGTGGATCTGCCCCTCCGCTTCGAAGATCCGCCGCAGCAGCAACGCCGCCCGCTCCCGGACCTCGCCGTCGAGCCCGCTCCGGTCCAGCACGGCGAGGAAATCGCGCAGGTAGCGGTGGCCGCGGTCGTCCGGCGCCTCGACGTGGGCCTTGATCCCGCGGAGTCCGCCGCGCGCGTCCTCTTCGAACGAAACCGACACCGGCGAGCGCAGCGCGGCCACGGTCTCCGCAAGAACCTCGGGCGGCACTCCCACGTCCACGAGCGCGCCGAGCAGCATGTCCCCCGAGACACCGGCGGACAGATCGAGGTAGAGGACGCGCAAGGGGCGCGGCGGATTCTAGAAGCGCGGCGAGCGGTCCCGGCTGAAGTCTCGGCATCCCGCGACTGTCGAGCGGGTACTCTTGGCGGTGCGGTTCGCCCGGCTGCCGGACCGAAATGACCGTCGCGCCCGCGGTCGCCTCCGCTCATGAGCACGTTCGTCCCGACTCCGCCGAGCGCCGCCTCGATGCGCGAAGAGGCGTTCCACCGCCTCGAGGAGTTCACCCGGGAACGCGGACTCAAGAAGTCCCGCCAGCGGGAGCTCATCCTGGACCGTTTCCTCGGCATGGGCGGACACGTCTCGGCCGACGATCTGCACAGCGACGTGCGGGAAGCGGACGCCTCGATCGGCCGCACCACCGTGTATCGGGCGCTCCGGCTCTTCTGCGAGGCCCGCATCGCCTCCTCGATCGACCTGAAGGACGGGCTGACCCGCTTCGAGCCGGCCCTGTCCCGCGGTCACCACGACCACCTCATCTGCGTCCGCTGCGGCCGGATCGACGAGTTCCTCTCGGAGCAGGTGGAGCGGCGGCAGGAGGAGATCGCGGCGGAGCACGGCTACCGGCTGGTGTGGCATCGCCACCAGCTCTACGGGGTGTGCGGCCACTGCGAGGAACGAGCCTGAGCGCGGTTCACAGTTCGCCGGCTTCGCTGAAGCTGTGCCATTTCCCGGCGCCGATCACCAGGTGATCGAGCACCGGGATCCCCATGATGGCTCCCGCCTCCTGAAGGCGGCGGGTCAGTTGCCGGTCCGCCGCCGAGGGCTCGGGATCTCCCGACGGGTGATTGTGGAAGAGGATCAGCGACACGGCCTGGTAGGCCGCCGCGAGCCGGAACAGGTCGCGGGGATGGACCGGCGCGCCGGTCAGCGAGCCGCGCGAGATGATCTCGGCCCGGCGCAGGCAGCCGCGGCTGTCGAGCATCACGATGCCGAACTCCTCCACGTCGCGGTTCCCGAAGCGGGCGATGAGGTAACGCGCCACCTCGCCCGGACCGCGGAAACAGGGAACGTGGTCATCAGCGGGATAGCCGGCGCGGCGCCCCAGCTCGAGGGCGGCGGCGAGCCGGACGAGCCGCGCCCGGGAAAGCCCGGAGCGGTGCGCCAGCTGGCCCAGCGGGGCCTGGCTGAGCGGCGCCACGCCGCCGAGGTCGTCGAGGAGGCGGCGCGCGAGGCCGTCGCCGCCCGGCCCGAGCACGAGACCGAGCAGGTCGGCGCTCGACAGGGACCGCGCCCCGTTTTCCAGAAGCCGGTCGCCGGGCGTGTCCGCCGGAACGCGCCGCCGGCGCGCCGGAACCCGGGCCGGGTAGCGCGGGGCTCCGCGGCGGGACGGAGTCCGGGGGGCGGCCGGCCGGCGGAGAGTCGCTCCGCGTTTCAAGCCGGCCGGCAGCGCTGGCGGAAGACGCGGGCCGTGGAACACACCCCGGTCATCCAGGCGGCGTAGGGGGAAGCGTCCAGGGCCGGCGTGAACCCGGCGCGCAGGAGCACCCGCTCCGAGGCGGGGTTGCCGGGTGTCACCAGACCGAACAGGTCGGCCCCCGGGAAACGGACCCCGGCGAACCGGGCGGCGCTGCGAACCGCCTCGGTGGCGTACCCGAGCCCCCATACCGGACGGGCGAAGCAGTAGCCGATCTCCACGAGGCCGGGCGCCCGCTCCAGCAGGCTGAGGCCGCCGCGCACCCGGGCGCTCTTCCGCTCGACAACCCCGAGATGGAACTGCGAGGCGCCGGCCGTCCGGACCCCGGCGATGGCCTGCCGGAGGAAGGCGAGGGTCTCCGGCGCCGCGCTCGGCCCCCAGCGGAGGTGCCGGGTCACTTCGGGATCGCTCGCGTACTCGTGGACGTCGGCGAAGTCCGATTCCCGGAACGGCCGGACGATGAGCCGCTCGGTCTCGAGCGGGAGGCCGGGGGGCCAGTCCCGGGCGGCCGCCGGAGCCGACGGGGTCGAGCGGGCGGAGTTCACGGGCGCGGATGCGCTGCCATGACCGCGGGCTTGGGCAACCAGCTCAGCCGGCCGACTCCGCCGTTCGCTTCAGATCTTCAAGGTCCTGCTCGAGTGCCTTCCTCACGCTCTTCAGCATCAGCCCGCTGAAAACCGAGAACAGCCGGGCGAACAGGCTCAGCGGCCGGGCTCCGAACACGAAGGTGACCCGGGTGCGGTCTCCCTCCGGAACGAAGGTGATCTCGGTCCGGTAGTGCGCCCCGTGCGATTCGGCCTCGACCACGTACGAGCGCGGTGGGTCGAAACCGGTGACCCACATCTCCTCGGTCGCCTGCTTGCCGTAGAGCGTGCGCGTCTCGCGCCAGCGCGTCCCGTTCCCGAAGGAACCATCGCTCAGGACCTCGACCGAGTCGATGCCGGACATCGTTTCCGGCAGGCTCGCGAGATCGGTCGCGATCTCGAAGACGCGTTCGGGAGACGCCGCGATCGTCGTCCCGGCTTCTACGCTCGGCATGGGCCGGGGAGTCTAAGTCCGGAAGGGCCGGCGCACCCGGTTCAGCCGGAAACCCGGGGGTAGCGGGTGGTCACCCCGCCGGACGTGAGGGTCAGCGCGGGTGCGGCGTCCTCCGACCCGGGCTCGCAGACGATCCGGGTGAAGGGGTCGCCGTCCGGATGGAAGACCCCGCCGCCCACCGGCACGAGCCGCTCCCCGAACCCGAACAGCGCGCCGTCCTCGAAGCGCAGGGTGACCGGCCCGCGGCCGGGGTTGTAGGTCCCCGCGCACCGGCGCAGTTCCGGCTCGGGCACCGCGACCTCCACGACCTCGGGCTGCTCCATGCCCAGAACCGCCCGGGCGATCCGGTTCTCGAGCAGCCCGGGCCGCCCGGAGCCGGAGTTGATGAGGACCGCGATGCCAAGGTCCTCCTCGGGATAGAGTGCGAGTTCGGCGCGAAACCCGTTGATTCCCCCACCGTGGGAAATCTTGGCGAGACCGTGCTCCTCCGAGATGCCGAGGCCGTAGCCGTAGTGGACCGGGTCCTCGTTCACCAGGCTGCCGCGCGCCGTCATGCGCTCGTAGCCGGCAGGGCTCACCGCCTGTCCCGATGCCAGCGCCCGCTGCCAGGCGAGGAGATCCAGGACGCTCGCGCCCAACGACCCGGCCGCGTAGGGCAGTTCCATGCTCAGCGGCTCGTCGTTCACGAAACCGCCGTCCTCGCCGACTTCGTACCCTTCGGCGCGGCCCGGAACGAGGGGTCCGTTCCTGAGGTAGTGGGTCCGCTCCAGGCCCAGGGGCTCGAAGAAGCGCGCCTCGAGGAACTCGGTGTAGCTCATCCCCGAGAGGCGTTCGATGAGGACTCCGAGCAGGTAGTAGCCGGAGTTGTTGTACTGGTAGCGGTCGCCGGGCTCGAACTCGAAGGGCGGCTCGGAGAACAGCTCCAGCATCGCCTCGTGGCCGAGGTCGAGGCGCGCCTGCTCCCAGAACTCCGGCATCTCCGTGTAGCCCTTGATCCCCGAGGTGTGGTTCAGCAGCCGCTCGACCGGCACCGCGAAACCCTGGGTGTCGTAGTCCGGCAGGTACTTGCGCAGATCGGCCTCCAGATTCAGCTCGCCTTCCTGGACCAGCAGCATGGCGGCGGCGGCCGTGAACTGCTTGGTGACGGACCCGATGCGGTACACGGTGTCCGCAGTCGCGGGAACCTCGTTCTCGAGGTCCGCGTAGCCGAAACCGCCCGCGAATACCACCTCGCCGTCGCGCTGCACGCCGATCGAGATCCCGGGGGCCGGATGTTCGCGGAGGGCGTCCTGGGCCAGTTCGTGGATCTGACCGGCGAGCGGTCCGTCCGCCCGCCCGGAATGCGCGGGGGAATCCGCCGGAGGCGACCCGCAGGCGAGCAGCACCGCAGGGACGAGGAGGGCCGTTACCCGGCGCAAAAGGGGCTTTCGGGACATGGCCGCGATCATAGGATCTTTCTGAGATTCCCCACCCGAACCGTGACCCGCTCCCGGTCCAGCCATTCGAGCAGCGGAATCGCGTGCTTGCGGCTGAGGCCGAAGCGCTCCTTGAACCAGGCGACGTCGATGCGCGGGTTGACGGCGGCCCGCTCGGCCACCGCGCGCCGCAGTTCGGCGATCCGCCCGGCGTCGAAGTAGAGGTCCGGACTCACGTCCACCACCCTGCCCCCGCTCAGGAGCAGGCGCCGCAGGTCGTCCACGAGATCCCTGGAGGCCCCGAGCCGTTCCGCCGCCTCACCGAGGGTCGGGGGCGTGAATCCCCCCTCGGCCAGCAGGCGCGCGAAGCCGTCGGAGGCGCGCCGCTCCGCGTCCGTCAGCTCGATCCGCCGACCCGCCGTTCCCACCGTGTGCCGGGTGAGCTCCACCGCGCCCTCCTCGGCGAGACCCCGGAGCGCTCCGTCCGCCACCACGCCGGGAACGCCGGTCTGTTCCCGGAGCTGCTCGAGCGGCATTCCCGCGCGCAGCCGGTGGTCCGACTCCCAGGCGGCAAGCCGGGCGAGCACGCGGTCCCTGAGGGCTCGAACGTTCGCCGCCGACAGGAAGACCCGCCCGCTCCCGCCGGAGCGCGCGCCCTCGCCGAGCGCCTCGATTGCTCCGCGCCCGGCGAGCTCGGCAACCAGCCGTTCCGCATCCGGCGCCCGGATCCCCAGCCGGCGGCGCAGCATCCGCTCGCCGAGGCCGCGGATGCCGGCGTCCCCGATGAAGGCGGCGGCGGCCTGGGCGTCGGTCGCCCGGTCGAGCGCCGCCACCCGGTCGTGCGCTGGCCGGCTCCTCGGAGAGCGCTTCGGCGGCAACGCGTCCAGGATCCGGCCGCCGCCGATGGTGATCACCGGCGAATACCTTCGGATGATGAAGCGATCCCCCCGGACGGCGGCCAGCGGCGTCTCGAGGCGCAGCTGCACCAGTCCGGAGTCTCCGGGAGCCAACACCCGGGCGCCCCCGAGGAGCCGCACCCGGGCGAGGGAGGTGGCGGTCCCCACGTGCAGGTGGACGCGGTCCTCGTCCTGGACCGGCCCCGACGCCCACGCGAGCACCTCGAGCCGGGCATCGAGCATCCGGGTCGCCCCGAGCTCTCCGGGCGAGGCGACCACGGACCCGCGATCGACCTGGAGGCGTCCGCCCGCCGCCAGGTTCAGGGCGGCCCGCTGCCCGGCGTGCGCCGACTCGACGGAGGTTCCGTGGACCTGGAGCCCCCGGACCCGGGCGCGCACGGCCTCGGGAAGGACTTCGACCTCGCTTCCGGCCGCGACGCTGCCCGACACCAGCGTCCCGGTGACCACCGAGCCGAAACCGCGCATGGTGAAGGCGCGGTCCACCGGCAGCCGGAAGGGGCCCGAGGCGTCGCGGGCCCCGGCGGCGCCGGCCGCCGCCGCCAGCGCGCCGCGAAGTTCGTCGAGCCCCGCCCCGGTCTTCGACGAAACCGGAACCAGGGGCGCATCCGACATCGCCGAGCCGGCAAGCAGCTCGCGCACCTCGAGGGCGGCGATCTCGATGAACTCCGGATCCTCCACCAGGTCGATCCGGGTCAGCGCCACCACGGCCGACCGGACGCCGAGCAGGCGGCAGATCTCGATGTGTTCGCGGGTCTGGGGCATCACCGACTCGTCCGCGGCCACCACCAGCAGCACCACGTCGAAACCCGAGGCGCCGGCCAGCATGTTGCGCACGAACCGCTCGTGGCCGGGAACGTCCACGAAGCCGTAGTTCACGCCCTCGTGCTCGAGGTGCGCGAAGCCGAGGTCCACGGTGATGCCGCGGGCCTTCTCTTCCTTCAGCCGGTCCGGGTCGGTGCCGGTCAGCGCCAGCACCAGCGAACTCTTCCCGTGGTCGATGTGGCCGGCCGTCCCGACCACCACGTTTCGCATGCCGCGGGAGTGTAGGGAACCCGACCGCTCCCACCGTCAGCGCCGCGAGGCCGGATAATGGTCCATTCCAGCGATCCGCAAGGAGGATCACGGCATGCGTTCCCCGATCTCGAAGTCGATTCCGCCCGCCCTCGCGCTCGCGCTCCTGCTTCCCGCCGCGGCGTTCGCCCAGCAGGGCCCCGAGAAAGGCTCGCTGGTCATCGTCGGCGGGGCGCTCCGCGACGACGCGATCCTCGAGCGCTTCATCAGCCTCGCCGGGGGACCGGAAGCCCCCATCGTGATCATTCCCACCGCCGGCGGCGAGGATGACTACGACGCGTGGTACGCCGGCGCCCGGCGTTTCCGCAACCTCGGGGTGAAGAACATCACCGTCCTCCACACCTGGGACCGGGAAGAGGCCGAGAGCGAGGAGTTCGCGGCGCCGATCACGAAGGCCCGCGGGGTGTGGTTTCCGGGTGGCCGGCAGTGGCGGCTCGTGGACGCCTACGCCGACACCCGCACCGAGCGCGAACTGCACGCGCTGCTCGCCCGGGGCGGCGTCATCGGCGGGTCCTCGGCGGGGGCGACCATCCAGGGCGAGTACCTGGCGCGGGGCGACACCAGCGGGAACACCATCATGATGGGCGACCACGAGGAGGGTTTCGCGTTCTTCCGGGGAACGGCGATCGACCAGCACCTGCTGGTGCGGAACCGGCATTTCGACCTCCTGGAGATCGTCGCGGCCAGGCCCGAGTTGCTGGGCATCGGGATCGACGAGGACACCGCGATCGTGGTCCGCGGGAACGGTTTCGAAGTGATCGGCCAGGGCTACGTCGCGATCTACGACAACACGCGGGAGCTGCCGAACGGAGGGACCTTCTACTTCCTGATGCCGGGCGACCGCTACAACATCGAGACCCGGGAGCCGCTCCGGCTCCAGTTCGGGGAAAACGCGTTTACCACCACCGTCAAGAAAAGGCGCTAGTCAACAGCCTGTGGAGCGCCCCGGCGTTCGCGGTTCAGGGTCAGGTGTGTCCGGGACTACGTTTTGCAAACGTAACAGAGATGTAATAATTTGTTCACATGGATCGGAGATACGGACTTCGGAGACCTCGGCTGCAGAAACGCGGTCCACGCCTGGCCGCGTGCGTGCTTGCCGGGAGTGCGTTCGCCGCGCCCGGCGCCGCGGAGGAAGAACCCGAAGTCCTGCCCCGCAGCATCTACGTGCCCGTGCGGTTCGAAGTGGCCTCCTGCCTGCGCGACGTGGTGGTCCGCACCGAGGGAGGGGACGTTCGCGCCGTGGCGCCGGGCCGGATCGTGAGCCAGTTCACCTTCTACGACTCAAAGGCCGGTTCGAACCCCGAATGGGAGCGGTTGGTCGTGGAGGGATGGGTGGAAGGAACCGAGAGCGAGGACGGTGGCCCCGAACGATTCCGCGCCGGCATCGTCATCACCCCCGCGAGCATCTACATCGGCGAGAAACGACTCGACCTGAAGCTCGAGGACCGTATCCGCTGGTTCCGTTGGCGCACCGACCTGCGGTTCCCGGAGCGGACGCTCCGCCTCCGGCCCGCCGGCAAATGTGACGGGAGTGTTACAGCGATTGACCGTCGCCGGCAGCCGCCGGCTGGATCCTGAAGGCGCCGTCTTCCAGGCGGAGCGCGGTCAGCCAGCCGTTCCAGACGCACCCCGAATCGAGGCAGACCGCCCGGTCGGACACCATGAGGCCCAGGGCCGCCCAGTGGCCGAAGAGCACGGTCAGGTCCTCGGGGAGCGATAGACCTTCGAACCACGGACGGTGACCCGCGGGGATGGTCTCGGGAACGCCGTCGAAGTCGAACGCGGGCCGCCCTTCCGCGTTGACGATGCGGATCCGGGTGAACACGGAGGCCGCACGCACCGCTTCGCCGGCGCCGTTCCCGGGAAGTTCTCCGGCGTCCCCGGGACGGTCTCCACGAAGCGAATAGAGCGCCCGAAGAAAGCGGACGCGGTCCTGCGCCAGCGCCCGGTTTGCGGCCCTTCCCCCGGACTCGATCTGCGGGAGATTCCACCCGGACGGAACCCCGGCGTGCACCAGGAGGAACCCGTTCTCACGATGGACGAACGGGAGCCCGGCCACCCAGTCGCACAGCGCGGCGGCGTCCGGAGCGGCGAGCAGCGGTTCCAGCGTGTCGCGACCGCGGGCCGGAATCACCCCCTCGTGCTGGGCCAGCAGGTGCAGCTCGTGGTTTCCGAGCACGCACACCAGCGAGTCCCGGCGCCGGTACGCCCAGCGCAGCATGCCCAGCGAGTCCGGTCCCCGGTTTACGAGGTCCCCGACGAACCACAGGCGGTCCCGTCCCGGCCGGAATTCCAGGCGGTCGAGGAGCGCCTGGAACGTGCTAAAACACCCCTGCACATCGCCGACGACCCAGGTTGCCACGCCGCGGGGATGCTAACGGGGCGCCCGGAAAGGACCTTGAATCGATGAACACCGGAAGGTCCAGCGTGCGCCCCGAGGTCCGTCCGCACGACGCGGACGGGGACCGCCGCCGTCTCCGGGCATGACCGCCAGGCGAAACCTCCCGATGGGCCTGTTCGCCGCGGTGGACCTCGGGTCCCGCAGCTTCCACCTCACCGTGGCCCGGGTCCACGGCGAGAACACCGAGGTCGTGGACCGGGTGAAGGAGCCGGTGCGCCTTGCCGCCGGGATCCGGGACAAGGCCATCGAACCGGCCACCTGGGAGCGGGCGGAGGCCGCGCTGGCGCGGATCGGGGAACGCATCCGGGACATCCCCCCCGGCCAGGCGCGCGCCGTGGGAACGAACGCCTTCCGGCAGGTGAAGAATCGGAAAGCCCTGCTCGGCAAGGCCGCCAAGGCGCTCGGTCGCCGCGTCGAGGTCATCTCGGGCGCGGAAGAAGCCCGGCTCATCTACCTCGGGGTCAGCCATCTGCTCCCGGACGAGGACGGCCGCCGGCTGGTCGTGGACATCGGCGGCGGAAGTACCGAACTCGTGATCGGGCAGCACCACGAGCCGCTGCGCGCCGCCAGCCTCTACATGGGATGCGTTTCCTTTACGCGGCGTTTCTTTCCGGGCGGCGTCATCACGAAACAGGCTTTCACGGCCGCGGAGACCGAGGTCCGCCGCGAACTCGAGACGGTGGAGGAGAGATTCCTGGAGCTCGGCTGGTCGAGCGCCTTCGGTTCCTCGGGAACGGTGCTGGCCGCCGCAGAACTTCTGCGGGCGAACGGCGGTCTCACCCGGCCGGGGTTGAAGGGCCTTCGCAGCCGGATGATCCGCGCCGCCCACGTCGAGGCCCTCGCCGAGGGACCGGACGCCATCCCCGGCTTTCCGGCCGACCGCGCCTGGGATTTTCCCGGCGGCGTGGCCATCCTCCGGGCGGCCATGAAGGCCCTCGACGTCCGGAGGATCGAACCCGCCGACGGGGCGCTCCGCGAAGGGGTCCTCTTCGACCTGATCGGCCGGCGGCGGCGGGAGGACGTCCGGGAAGCCACGATCCGGAACCTCGTGAGCCAGTACCGCGTGGACCGCGAACAGGCCGAGCGGGTGAAGGCCACCGCGCTGGTCGGACTCCGGCAGCTACGCGAGTCGTGGGGGCTCGGGCACGAGTCGCACGAACGCTTCCTGCGCTGGGCGGCCGACCTCCACGAGGTGGGCCTCTCGGTCTCGTTCAGCGGGTACCACCGCCACGGCGCCTACATCGTGAGGAATTCGGAAATGCCGGGGTTTTCCCGGGACGACCAGGAACTGCTGGCGGCGCTCATCGAGACCCACCGCCAGAAGCTCCGCTACGGGCGCTTCGACGAGATGACGGCGGCGGATGCGGTGACCACGGGGCGGCTGGCCGCCATCCTGCGTATCGCGGTGCTCCTCTGCCGCCGGCGGAGCCGGGAGCCGCTGCCCCTGATCGAGGCGGCCGCCGAGGACGGCCGGCTCGAACTCTCCTTCCCGCCCGGCTGGCTCGACCGCCACCCCCTGACCCGCGCCGGAGTCGTCCAGGAGGCCACCGAACTCGCCGCGATCGGACTCGAGCTCCGGGTGGACGAACCGTAGGGGAACCCGACAGGCCGCCCGACGGATCAGTCGGTGACGAAGCTGAAGATCTTGTAGCGGCCTTCCTGCTCGAGCATCGAGCCGAAGATCCGCAGCGTGCCACGCTCGCCGTCAGGCGCGCTTACGGTGAGCACCGTCTCCCGGTGCACCTGGAACGGGCCGTAGTCGGTGGTCTCGCCCACGAAGTCCACCGCGATCAACTCGTAACGCTGCCCCCGATGGCGGTCCAGGGTGAAGGCCAGGGCGTGCCGGCTTCGCTGGTGGAGCATTCCCCAGAGGAACTCGGCCGAGGTGTTCCGCTCCGGACGGCTGGCCGGCAGCCGGGGATAGACGGCCTCCCGGAAGTCGGTCTCGCTGAGGGCGAGCCGCGACAGGCTCTCGGCGTCGCCCGCGGCTAGGAGCTCCAGCGCCTGGCGAGCCGCTTCTTCCGGCGAATCGAAGAGGATGCCATCGACCGACGGGGTCACAGGGGAGGTGGCGGCGGAAGGGGCTTCCGAAACAGCGGCAAGCTTTTCCGACGGAGGCGCATCGCCGCGTCCACCGCCGAAAACGAAGAGGACGGCCGCCACCAGGACCGCCGCCACTCCCGGGAACACGGAGCCGCACCACAAGCGCCGCGGCTCCTTGTTCATGGTGCGCAGAGCGTCAGTTCTGGGCGAAGGTAGTCCAGCCCAGGAACCAGTCGTCGTCCGGCCCGCAGGCGCCCGCATAGGTGACCGGGTCGAAGAACCCGTCCGCCGGCGGGACGGCCGCGCCCGCGCTGATGAGCGCCGGGGATCCGGCCATGGGGCGGCAGTCGAGCGCCTCGTGGTTGTATGGATCCGCGAGCATGGGGTCCACTTCGACGAGCAGCGTGGAGGCCGCCGCGAAGTCCCGCGTGGAGAAGGCGGGCGCCGGATCCTCTCCGGAGTCGTCGTCGAAGTTGCTTTCGAGGTTGTTGTAGAAGATCGAGTTCCTCACGACCAGCGTTCCGTCCTGGGCCAGGGCGTAGGTGGCGGCGTTGTCGATGTCCAGTCCGGTCTCCTTGAAGCCGATCACGATGGAGTTCGCGATCTCGGCCGAGGTGCCCTCCCGCAGGAGGATGCCGATGTCGCTCTCGTCCCCCTGCTCGGTGTCGGGGTCGCCGATCAGGGTGAGGTTGTAGAGCGTCGGGCTGGACCGCGGGGTGAGGTCGTTGTTCTCGCCGTTGTTGTCGGCTTCGATCCCCTGGTCGGCGTCGTCGCCGCGCTGCTGGGCGATCCAGAACTGGCCGCGGCCGGTCCACCCGTCGGTCCAGTCGAAGCTGTCGTCGGCGATGCCCGTGCAGATGAGGTGCTTCGCGTCCACGGTGCCGCCGAAGAACTCCACGCCGTCGTCCTTGTTGAAGTGCACCTGGACGTAGTCCACCTCGGTGCCGTTGCCGACGCCCTGGAAGGCGATGCCGTTCAACTCGTTGTCCGGGCTGAACTCGGTTCCGGCGAACTCGACGCGGACGTAATTCAGGACGCCGCTGCTGTCGGCGGGGTTGTCGCCGCCGTAGGCGCCGGTGTCTCCCTCGCCTTCACCTTCGCCGCCGGGAATGTTCAGCGGGGCGTTGCCGTTGATGATGAGGCCCCCCCAGTCTCCGCGGGCCCGCTCACCCTCGGGCTGGTCGCTCGTCATCACGATGGGCGCGTCGGCGGTACCCATGGCCATCAGCGTGCCGCCGCGCTCCACGATCAGGGTGCCGTTCGTGGCGCTGTCCCCGTAGATCTGGGTGCCCGCCTCGATCGTCAGGGTCACGCCCTCCTGCACGAAGACCGCGCCCTTGAGGATGACCTCGGTGGCCGCCATCCAGGTGGCGTCCTCGGTGATCTCGCCTTCCACCTCCATGGTGGCCGGCGGCGCCTCTGGCTCAGGCGATGGCGCCGGAGCCGGAGCGGGCGCCGGGGCGGGCGCCGGGGTGGTGCCGGATCCGCCGTCGTCGCAGGCGGCGAGGCCGAGCAGGGACGCCGCCAGGAGGACGGCAAGGAAAGCGAGTTGTCTGCGCATGAGGGAAGCCTCCTTCCGTTGTGCTTGCGCGTGCTTGCCCAGGCTCCGGCGGTGTCCTTCCTGCCGAACTGGAACGTGTTTTTCTGACTTGGACGCGGTCAGTGGACCGCGTAGGAAACGCTCAGCGAGAACGAGCGCCCCAGGCTGAAGACCCGCTGTACCCGGCCCCCCTGGGTGAACTCGTGCTCCGAATCGAGGACGTTGTCGAAGGCGGCGCGGAGACTCCAGGCGGCGAATCGCTTCTGGAAGACGGCGTCCAGAACGCCACGCCCCGACTCGTAGATGTCGGGCATGCCCAGCGATCCCACGTCCACGATCCGGTCTCCGAAAAAGTTGTAGAGGACCCGGACACTGCCCGCGATCTCGGGGATGTCCATTTCCACGCTGGCGTTGAAGACGTGGGCGGACTGCCCCGCCAGGGGACGGTCGAGGCTGGTCTGGACCTGACCGGCGACCGCCTCGAGTTCGATTTCCGAATTGACGAAGGTGTAGTTCGCCGAGCCCATGAACCGGCCGAGCCGGCGCCGGCCCTCGATTTCGACCCCGGTGTTACGGGCGCCAAGGGCGTTCGCGTAGGACGTCCTGAGCTGGGCGGTGGGCTGGACGATCCGTTCGATGGGGTTCGTGAAGTCCTTGTAGAAGCCGCTGATGGCGAGCACCTCGCCGGCGCCCGTGAAGGTCTCGACCCGCAGGTCCACGTTCTTGATGAGGGCGCGTTCGAGGTCCGGGTTGCCGACCACCGCGCGGCCGCCCACCACGTCGGTGAACTCGAATGGCGCCAGTTCCCGGAACTCGGGACGGTTCACGGTGTGGCTGTAGCCGCCCCGGAGGTTCGTGCGCTCGGAAAGGGCGTACACCATGTTGAAGCCGGGGAGCACGTCGGTGTTGTTGAGCGCCGCCGTGATGGTCTCGCCCGCCGTCGAGAAGGGGTCGAAGGTGTCCACAACCTGTTCGGAGCGTTCCACCCGCGCGCCTCCGATGAACCGGAGGTTGCGGCTGATCGGCAGGTCCAGCAGTCCGTAGAGCGCCGATACCGTCTGTTCCGCCGCGTAGGTGTCGGTCGGGCGCGTCTCTTCGCGCAACTCGTAGGACGTCCCGATGTTCTCGGAAGTGAAGATCTGCTCCGGCGCCAGCGTGAGGTTCGCCGGTCTGCCCCGCGGCGTCATCCGGAAGCGGCGGGAATTGAAGTCCCGCTCCCGGACCGTGACCTGCGGACCGATTTTGACCATCGCCGGGAGATCGCTCCACTGGGTGAAGAAGGAACTCCAGTCGAGGCCCAGGTCGACGACCTCGTCGTCGAGTTCGTTGAACATGCGGAACCCGCTCTGCGACTCGTCGGCGAGGACGAACGCGCTCACGGAAGGGCTGTACTCGTAGAGCGTCTCCCGGAGGTCCGGTTCGTCCCGCGTCGCCCGGGAGAGGTTCGCGTTCCACTCCAGCTTGCCGGAGCCCAGGGAAACGAAGAGGTGCTCACCCGAAAGCCGCGACGAGAAGATGCTCTCCTCCACCCAGAAGAGCCGGGTGTTCCGGATCTCCTCGCCGACGTCGTTGTTGTAGCCCTGGAAGATCCGGGCTTCGTTCTTCGAACTGTGCGTGTAGAAGTTCTCGAGGGCGACGCGGTGATTCCCCGTGAACTTGTAGGCCAGGTTCCCCACGAGCCCGGTCGAGGTCTTCGAGGTGGTGAGATCGAAGTCGTAATCGTTCTGGACCTCCAGATCGCCCTGGGACACCGCGAAGAACGTCCGGTCCTCGCTCTGGTTCTGATGGTCCTGCGACCAGGTCGCGCTGAAGATCGCCCCGAGCCGGTCCCAACTGTTGCCGGCCACGAAGCTGTAGGACTGGCTCTGGCCGATCTGCCCGTCTTCGGGAGTCCAGACGTTCGAGAACGACTCGCCCATGGTCTCGAGTTCGGCCGGGGTGAAACCGGCCGAGGTGAACCGGCTGGTTCTGACGACCTTGGAATCCGGGATCGCCGAGGGGAGGCTCCGGGTGCCGTCATCGAATCCCAGCCAATCCCGTCCGCCCCCGGGATAGATCAGGCCGTCCTCAAAGGTCGTCCGCGTGTTGTAGCCCTGCGACATGGAGAAGTTCATCACCGGCTCCGTCGGGAACGAGAGTGGATCGATCTCCACCAGGCCGCCCGAAAAGTCCGCCGGCTTGTCGGGGAGGTAGGACTTCACCACCGAGACGCTCTCGATGAGCCCGGTCGGGAACAGATCCAGGGGCACCACCCGCTTGTCCGGCTCGGTGGTGGGCAGCACCGCCCCGTTCAGCGTGGTGTTCGAATAGCGCTCGCCCAGCCCGCGCACGAACACGTACTGGTTGTCCACCACGGTGAGCCCGGTCACCCGCTTCATGGCGGAGGCGGCGTTCGAGTCCGCGTTCTCCTTCATCTCCTCGGAGGCGAGGTTGTCGGTGATGGTCGCCGACTTCTGGCGTTCCACCAGTTGGGCTTCGGCGGTGAAGAGTTCGGGCTCGATCGCCTCTCCGGTCACCACCACCTCTTCCGCGAAGCGCTCCATGGTGAGCGCGACGTCCACGCGGGTGGTGGCGCCGGCCTGAACTTCCACCGGCACGACGACTTCTTCGTATCCTGAGAAACTGACCCGGATCTCCTGGGAGCCGGCGGGGAGGGACAGCGTAAACGCGCCGTCGAGTTCCGAATAGACGACCTCGTTCGTGGCCACCACCGTGACCGGGGCGCCGGGCAGCGTCATGGCGTTGAAGCTGTCGCGGACCACGCCCGCCACCTGGCCGGTGTCGTCCTGCGCGGCGGCGCCGGGTACGAGCAGCATCCCGAGCAGAAGGCCCAGGAGCGCCGGCTGGAGGTACCGGCGATGCCGGTCGGTGCCGGATAGACGCTTCAGTGAGGCAGGACGGCGAACGCCGTCCCAGGTACAGGAATGCGGCTCTGACATCGAGGCGGGATTGTCGGGACCCCTTGTTGCCCCGGCTTGAAGCGCGCAAAAACTCCACCGCAAAATCCCGCAACGGGGAATGAACCGGCGTTGAACCGAGTGTGAACGCCGGCAGTGCCGGCGTGCGCGTCGGCGCGCTCGGACGGACGCCTTCTACCCGGGTCCGCGGAGTACCTGTTCGTCTTTGCCTGCGGACGACGAAGCTGGCCGGAGGCCCGGCGCGCCTCAGTTACGCCGGGGGTTCTGGAAGTCGAAGAGCCACTGGAAAAGAAGCAGCAGCTCGTGGTCCTGAACCGCGCCGAAACGGAACCGGTAGTCGGCGGACAGGTGCGTCATGTTCCACGGGAGTTCGTACCGGGTGCCGGCGGTGAGGTAGCTGGAATGGCCGGGGGCCTCCAGCGGACCGTGGTTCGTTTCCATTCCGATTTCCCCGTGGGCCCAGATGCCCTGGGGGAACCGCTGGCGAATTCGGGCGAACCCGCCGAAGTGTTCCCGTCCGAACTGCTCCCGGCGGAAGGCCGCGCCCCGAAAGTCGCGGCTGCCGTCGAGTTCGCCCTCCAGGTAGAAGCCGGTCTGACGCCGCGGAACGAGGGCGTCGTCGGGGCCGTCCCGCCCCTCGTAGTGGCCGACGTCGAGGAGCACGGCCGCTCCCGCGACATCGAACGTGCGGCCGACGCTCCCCAGCACGTCCTTGTGCGAGTTGTCTTCCGCCTCGTAGCCGCTGCCCTGCACCACGTGGAGGCGCGCGTTGTAGGCCCCGCGGTCATAGAACATGAAGACCCCGCTTTCCCGTGACCGGGTCAGCTTGGTGCCGACGGCCGCCTGGATCGTCTGGCGGGAGTGCGACGACTCGGTGAACTCACCGAACCAGGCGAGCGAGCTGCGGCCCGCCCGGATCTGAAACCCGCCGCCCACGTCGAACTGCGCCCAGAAGTCGTGCATCCGGGTCTTGCCGAGGTCATACGTGACGTTGGTGACGATCCGGTTCCCGATCTTCGTCTTGCTCCAGAGGGAGAAACTGCTGATCGAAGGATCTCCGAGATCTCCGGCCTCGTCGAGCACCCGGCCGCGGAACCGGACATTCATGTCGACGAAGGGGGACGCTCCCGTCCCACTCTGCGCCGTTCCCGAGGAGTCGTCAGCGGACGCCCTTTCGTCGGCCGCCGGCTCTTCGGCGACGGCAGCGCCCTCTTCGCTGCCGCGTTTCTCCGCGGCGAGCTGCGCCTCACCGGTGAGTGGCGTCGCGGCCGCCGTCTCCGCAGCCAGCTTCGCCTGCACGGTTTCTTCCTGGGCGGCCCATCCGGAAGACGCCCCCCCGGCAACGGCCGTGCCGGCCATGGCCCAGGCTGTCAGGACGAAGCAGAGCGTGCGGAAGAGCGGTCCGTTTCGCAGCGCCAGACAAAGGGGCGATCTCTGGCCGCGAGCGCAACCGCGGCCGCCCCGGGAATCCGAGCCCAGCATGGGATGAGATTCTGTTTCTCGGGAGTTACGTCTGTTTGAACGATTCTTGATGTGCTGGTCACGATCCAATGAACATCAGGGAACAAAACATGAAGAATCCGTGAATTCCGATTTCGAGTTGGTGACGCCGTTCTCGGACCGATAACACCGCTGACACTTGCGGAGCTCGCGCCGGCCGGGCGGCGCCGGACCGGTCAGTGGCGGTCCCGTATCGGATCCGCCGGATAGACGCCCAGAATCCTGACCGACCGGGAGAAGAATCGGAGTTCTTCGAGCGCCTTCGCCACCCCCGAGTCCTCGGGATGACCGGCCACGTCACAGTAGAACTGCGTCGAGGTGAACGAGCCGTCCAGCATGTAGCTTTCGAGCTTCTGCATGTTCACTCCATTGGTCGCGAACCCGCCGAGCGCCTTGTAGAGCGCGCCCGGGAGATTTCGCACCTGGAACACGAACGTGGTGATCGCATCGACGTCGCGGGGAACCCTGACCGGCTCCCGGGCCATGACGAGGAACCGGGTGATGTTCCGGGAGACGTCCGCGATGTCCGGCGCCAGCACGGAGAGTCCGTGAAGCCCGGCGGCGAGCGCCGAAGCGATGGCCGCCTTGGTGGTATCTCCGGTTCCGGCGATCAGGATCGCAGCTCCGGCGGTATCCGCTTCCGCGACGGGGCGGAGGCGTCGGCTGCGGATGAACTCCCGGCACTGGGCCAGCGCGTGCGGGTGGCTGTGGACGGTGCGGAGTGCGGCAAGCCTGGCTCCGGGCAGCCCGAGAAGCTGGTGCCGTACCCGGTGAAAGGCTTCCGCGACGATCTGCAGCTCGGATTCCGGCAGCAGGTGGTGGATGTCCGCCACGCGCCCGGCAACCGAATTCTCGATGGGGATCATCGCGAACTCCGCGCTTCCATCCGCCACCGCCGCGAACGCGTCCTCGAAAGCCTCGCAGGCCAGGGGCTCATGATCCGGATAGCGGTCCCGGCAGGCCATGTCCGAGTAGGACCCCGGATGCCCCTGGAACGCGATCTTCAACTCAGACATCGGACGGGGGAGCATACGCCCGGACTGTGTGTACGATCTTGGCGGCCGTGAAGCACATCCTGGTCATCGAGGACGATCCCGACATCGTCGAGCTCCTCCGGTTCAACCTGGAGCGGGAGTCCTATCGGGTGACGTCGGCCACGACGGGTTCCGAGGGATGGTCGGAGTTGCAGCGCGAGCAACCGGATCTGGTGATCCTGGATCTGATGCTGCCGGAGATCAGCGGGTTCGATCTTTGCCGCCGCCTGCGGAGGGACGCCCGGTACCAGCAGCTTCCGGTCATCATGCTCACTGCCCGAAGCGAAGAGGCCGATGTCATCGCCGGTATCGAGCTCGGAGCCGACGACTACATCACGAAACCCTTCAGTCCCCGCGAATTGGTCGCGAGGGTGGGAGCGGTGCTTCGCCGAGCCGGACGGGCCGCACGGCATCCGCCCGCGGCCATCGACGAGACCCTCCAGTTCGGGGACCTGTCGATCGATCCCGCCTCCCATCGCGTGCAGCGGGCGGGAAACGACCTGCCGGTGACGCACCTCGAATTCAAGCTGCTGCACCACCTGGCGTCCCACCCGCGACGGGTGTTCTCGCGGGAACAGCTCCTCGACCGGGTGTGGGGACGCGAGAAATACATCACGCTGCGCAGCGTGGATGTCTACGTGCGCCGGCTCCGCCAGAAGATTGACATGTCGGGGAATCCTTCGCTGCTGAAGACGGTTCGGGGCGCCGGGTATCGCTTCGAGCCTCCGCCTTGAAGCCGGCTGCGGCCGGGAAGCGGATGCGGCGCTGGCGGTTCCGCCGACCGTCGCGGCTGGCGCTGCGGTTGACCGCGGCGAGCCTGCTGGTTGCGCTGGGAACCCTCTTCGCGGTGCTCGCCACCACCGCCCAGGTCGTGAGGGAGAGCGCCGTCACCTCCGCCTTCGCCGATCTGGACGGAGTCCTGGAGGTGGGACTCGCGAATGCGCCGGCGGGAACTTCGGCGCCGGCGCTTCGGGACTGGGCCATGGCGCTCGCCTCTTTCGAAGCGGGCGGCGAAGCAGACGCGACTCCGACCCGGCGCGAGCGCCGGGTGACGCTCATCGCGAGCGACGGCACCGTGCTCGCGGACTCCCACGAGGACGCCCGGGCGATGGACAACCACCGGGACCGTCCCGAGATCCTCGCGGCCTTCGCCACCGGGTACGGCCGCTCGCAACGGTTCAGCGACACCCGGGGCGAGGAACTCACCTACGTGGCGGTCAGGCTCCCGTGGCGGGACGACGCGGTACTGCGGTTGTCGGAGCCGGTCGTGCAACTCGACGAGACCGTGCGGGCAATCCTGACTCCGGTGATCGCGGTGACGGCGCTCGCCTTCATCGTCGCGGCAGTGCTTTCGCTCTGGTATGCCGCCCGCTTCGGCGAGCGGATTGCGCGGCTCGTCCGGTTCTCGGAGCGGGTGGCCCGGGGGGACTTCACGCCGGAGACGTCTCCCTTGCGGATGGACGAACTCGACCAGCTTCTCGCGTCGCTGAACCGGACGGCGCTGGAGTTGCAACGCAGTTTCGAGTCCCTGACCGCGGAGAAGAACCAGGGCGCGACCATCCTCTCGAGCGTCGCGGAAGGCGTCGCGGTGGTCGACGAGGACCTGCGTATCCAGTACGTGAACGGGGCCTTCCGTGAGGTGCTTTCGCTTCCGGGCGAGTCCTGGCGCGACTATCGGGGACGGCACGTTCAAAACGTCCTCGAAAAGAAGCGCCTCCTCAAGATGGTGCGGGCGGCGCTGCGAGGCACGTCCGACGAGCGGGAAATCTCCCTCAACGACCGGGAGGTGCTGGTCCGCGCCGCCCCCATCCACCCGATCGAGCCGGAGCGACCCGCGGCCTCTCCCCATCCAGGGAACGGCTCTCAGCAGCCCGGGCCGGCAGGGGCCGTTCTGGTACTCATGGACGTGACCCAACTCCATGCGTTGGAGCGGGTGCGCCGCGACTTCGTGGCCAACCTCTCGCACGAAATGAAGACGCCCCTGACGGCGATCCGCGGTTTTTCGGAGACGCTCCTCGACGGCAGCCTCGAAGGGCCACCCGAGCAGCGGCGCTTCCTCGGGATCATCCGCCAGCACGCGGTGCGGCTGTCCCACCTGACGGACGACCTGATGCGGCTCGCCCGGATCGAGG
Organism: Acidobacteriota bacterium; assembly: GCA_022826195.1. Taxonomy (GTDB): domain Bacteria; phylum Acidobacteriota; class Vicinamibacteria; order Marinacidobacterales; family Marinacidobacteraceae; genus Marinacidobacterium. Next base: position 94,925 of record JAJDVI010000066.1, on the reverse strand, counting down.
CGGGCAAGCTGGAGACCGAGCCGGTTCCGGTCCGGATCGAAACCGTCGTCGAGTCCGTCCTCGAGTCGGCGCGCCTCAAGGCGGGCGACCGGAGCCTGGCAGCCTCCGTATCCAGCGATGCCCGGCCTGTCCAGACCGATCCCACCCTGCTCACGGAGATTCTTCAGAACCTGGTGGACAACGCCATCCAGTACTCCGCTTCCGACGGACGGATCGAGGTCGCGACCAGGTTCAGCGACGCGGAAGCGCGCGTCTCGGTCAGCGACAACGGGGTGGGCATCCCGAAGGCGCACCTCGGCCGCATCTTCGAACGGTTCTACCGGGTGGACCCGGCCCGGTCCCGGGAGGTGGGAGGGACCGGACTCGGTCTGGCGATCGCGAAGCACACCGTGGAGGTCCTCGGGGGACGCATCGAGGTCGAGAGTTCCCCGAAGCAGGGCTCCAAGTTCACGGTGGTCCTTCCGGCGCCCCAGCCGGACGCCCCACTCGCCGAGGTCAACGCCCCCGGGGACGCGGTCTTCGATCACGCCTCCCCGCCCTAGGAACCACCGGCGCGCGGGCGGCTTCCCCGGGCAACCCGAACTCCAGGTCGCCGCGCAGCGGGTCCACCCGGACGAGCTGCGCTTCGAGCGCATCGCCGATCCGGAAGCTCCGGCCGGTCACCGGACAGCGGAGCGAGTGATCCTGGCGGTGGAAACGGAAGCGTCCTCCCGTGAGCACCGCCATGGGCACCGTCCCCCGCGCGGGGACCTCGTCGAGTTCGATGGCGAGACCGAAACGGCCCGTCTCGGCAACGCGGGCGGCGAAGGCGTCGCCGAGCCGGCCGGCGAGCAGCCGGGCGATGCGACGTTCGACCAGGGTCCGTTCCGCGGCCTCGGCGTTCCGCTCGGTCTCGGAGCACGACGCGGCGAGCGCCGGGAGCGTCTCGGGATCCGGGACCCGGGATGACCCGCCTGCCGCGGCGATCGCGCGATGCGCGACGAGGTCCGGGTACCGCCGGATCGGCGACGTGAAGTGCGTGTAGTCCGGAAGCGCGAGCGCGAAGTGTCCTTGCCCGCGGGGCGAATACACCGCCTTCTGCATCGCGCGAAGCAACTTGCGGCGCAGGAAGGTGGCCTCGGGCCGGGACTCGATGCGGGCCAGCAGCCGGGCGCAGTGGACCGGACGGAGCGGCTCCGAGGGAACGCGCAACCGTTCGCCGAAGCCGGCCAACAGGTCCTCGAAGGCATCGACCCGCGTCTCGTCGGGGGCCTCGTGAACCCGGTGGAGCACCGGAGTGCCCGTGCTTCGCAGCCGTTCGGCGACGGCCTGGTTCGCGAGCAGCATGAAGTCCTCGACGAGCCGGTGGGCGTCGTTTCTCTCCCCGTAGCGGGCGTCGAGCAGGTTCCCCTCGGCGTCGGCGGTAACCACCGGTTCCGGCAGATCGAGGTCCACCGCACCCCGCCCGGCGCGCGCCCGGGCGAGGAGCGCAGCCGCGCGTCCCATGGTCCGGACCGCCCTGCCGACCGGCCCGGAGCCGGCGCCAGCGAGGAGACGCGCACCCTCCTCGTACGACAGCCGGGCGGCGCTCCGGATCACGCCGCGGGAGAAGCGGGCTTCCTGCAGCCGCCCGTGCGGGCCGATCCGCAGGCGCACTGACCGGACGAGCCGGTCCACGTCGGGGAAGAGCGAGCAGATACCCGAGGACAACGCTTCCGGCAGCATCGGCACCGCGCACTCGGAAAAATAGGCCGAGGTGCCCCGCCGCGCGGCCTCCTCGTCCACCGGACTTCCCGGCGGGACGTAGTGGCTGACGTCGGCGATGTGGACCCCGATCTCGAAGCCGCCGTCCGGCAGCTCGGCCGCCTCGATCGCGTCGTCGTGATCGCGGGCGTCCTCGGGATCCATCGTGAGAATCAGCCGGCCGCGGAAGTCCTCGCGAACCCCGAGCTCGCTGGCGGCGACCGCCGCGGGCGCGGCCTCCGCCTGGGCGAGCGCCGCCGGCGGGAACTCGTCGCGGATCGAGTACTTCGCAAGGACCGCGAGCAGTTCCGCCCGGGGCTCGTCGGCGGGGCCATAGACGGACGTCACCTCGCCGATGACGGACTGCCCGGGGGCGGGATAGCGCCGGATACGCACTTCGACGAGATCTCCCGGCTGCGCCCCGCCTCCCGGGAGCAGGACTTCGCGCGCCCACTGCCGGTCCCAGACGGCAACGGTCCGTTCCGGCGTCACCAACCCGACGACCGTGGAGGCGCCTCGTTGGACGACCCGGACGACGGCCCCCTCGAGCCGTCCGCGCCGGGTGCGAAAGGACAGCTCGACGTCCACCAGATCACCCGGGAGCGTCCCACCCAACCGGCCGCGGGTGACGTGGATGTCCTCCGCTCCGTCCGGCCCCTCCGGGATCACCCACCCGTCACCCTCCGGCCGGCCCTCGAAGCGCCCCCGAACCAGGCGGGGTGGAGGGCGTCCGTCCGAGCGATCGCGCGGGGATTGCCGGCCTCTTTCGCGCCGGCGGATCCTGCCCACGGACTGTTAGAATCGCCCGCTCCGCGGGCCGAAGTGGCGGAACGGCAGACGCGCTGCGTTCAGGGCGCAGTACTCCTTGCGAGTGTCAGGGTTCAAATCCCTGCTTCGGCACCGCGCGCTGGTCGGGCTGGGGGTGGGGCGCAAAGGCGGTTTCAAGAGCCGATGTCGGGCGATGGGTAGGGCGAGCGCCCCACCCCCAGCCCGACCGGCACTTCGTGCCTCGAATCGGAACTCGCCGCATTGGGTTGGACGGGTTTGAACGATAAGGCCCGTTCACGAACGCAGGCGAGTTCCGATTCGCGCTGTCTTTCTTGTGAAAGGGGGGCTCGCCCCGGGGCTCGCCCCCCCTTCACACTTTCCCCCCGAACGGCGCACCGGCTTGGAACGCCGGTCTCCAGACCGGCACCGCGGCGCTCCGCGCCGCGCACGGCGCAACGCCAATTCGCCCTCGCGGCGAACCCCGCGTTTCGTTGAGCACCCGGATAGCACCACCGGCTTGGAACGCCGGTCTCCAGACCGGCGCCGCGCGGCCTGGTGTGCACTGCTACGAAAACACATAGAGCAACGCGCCACCCGGCGCCCCCTCCAACAACAGCACCATCCGTCCGGGTCCACCGCCGTAAGCCTGGCGGTAACGGTCGCGGAGCAGGCTCAGGTCGAACTCGTAGTCCTGGGTCAGCCACGCCTCGCAGGAGTCACCGTTCGCGTCGTGCGCCAGGGTCACCGGGAGTTGCACGGGATCCGATTCCCGAAACAGCTCCGAAGCGACCAGGGTGAACTCGTGGCGCGCGCAGCCCCCGGCGTACGAAAGGTTGAGGCTCAGGGTGTCGCCGGCGATCGCCGCGTCATTCAGCACGAAGGGATCCCGGCCATGGACCTGTGGCGCCTCCGAAACGACTACGGCGCCGGCACGGGGTCCCGGCGGGGCAACGTCATCCGCCGAAACCGCGACGGGGGTGTCCAGCCCGCCCTCGCCGCAGGCCGCGAAGGCGGCGGCTCCCACGAGCAGGACCCGCAAGCGCAGGGAACGCAACATCCGCACCGACAGGACCGAGTTGGAAGGAACCCCCGTCAGTTCTCCGGCTCCTCTCCGCTGCGCACCGTCGGATACTCGATCCCGAGCTGCTCCAGATACGTGTCGTAGTTGTCCGGGTCGTAGTAGAACGGCCGCATCGTCTCCCGGAAAGCGCCCATCCGATCCTCGTTGAGGTGGATTGCCGGGGGATCGTCGGGGCCGATCAGCGGGGTGTACTGGTGCTCGGCGGTCTGCTGGGCGAAGTACTCCTTCGCGGCCGGAACCAGTTCCGGGTCCAGGAGCAGATCCATGAGCGTCATGGCGATCACCCGGGCCCCGGCGACCGCGCCCTTGTGCGCGATCGGGGTCGCCATCGCGACGCCGTTCGCCCAGTGGTGGCCCGGACCGCCCGGGATGTTGGACGGGAAGCGCAGGGTGACGGTAGGCACGGCCCACGAGATGTCACCGATGTCATCGGAGCCGCCGCCGAGCCGCGGCGGCTGCACCGGGCCGCCCATTTCTCCCAATTCGGTCGCGAGCCCCTGTTCCTCGACCCCGAGTTCGCGCTGGAGCCCCTTGGCGAGGGCCAGATCGGCTTCGCTCCATTCCGGAAGCCCGACCCGCTCGATGTTGGCCCAGACCGCCTCCGCCACCGGCTTGTTGAAATGCCGCGGATACGCGTGACCCAGAATCCGCCACGACACCTCGGTGGAGGTCATGGCGGCGGCAGACTGCGCCATGGTGTTGCCCAGTTCGAAGAGCTCCTTCATCCCGGGCTGTTCGAGTTCGCGGAAGTAGTACCAGACGGACGCCAACTGGGGCACGACGTTCGGCTGGTCCCCGCCGTTCGTGATGACGTAGTGCGAACGGTGCGGAAGGCGCAGATGCTCGCGCTTGACGTTCCACGCCATGTTCATGATCTCCACGGCGTCGAGGGCGCTGCGGCCGCGCCAGGGCGCCCCCGCCGAGTGCGCGGATTCGCCCGTGAAGGTGTATTCCACCGAGACGAGACCGTTCCCCCTGCCCTGCCCCCAGGTGACGCTGAACTGATTCGAAACGTGGGTGAAGATGCACACGTCCACATCCTCGAAATAACCGTCGCGGATGAACCACGCCTTGGTGCCGACGAGCTCCTCGGCGACGCCCGGCCAGATCACGATGGTTCCGGGAATCCCCTCCCGCTCCATGACTTCCTTGGCGGCCAGCGCGCCGGCGACGATCACCGCCTGACCGGAGTTGTGGCCCTCGCCGTGCCCCGGCGCCCCCTCGACCAGCGGGTCGTGGTAGGCGACGCCCGGCTTCTGCGACGCCTTCGGAATCCCGTCGATGTCGCTGCCGAGCGCGATCACCGGGGAACCGGATCCCCAGCGCGCCATCCAGGCCGTCGGAATCCCGGAGATTCCATCCTCCACCTCGAACCCGTTCTCCCGCAGGATCCCGGTGAGGTAGCGCGAAGTCTCGAACTCCTGGAAGCCGAGTTCGCCGAAGCTGAAGACCGAGTCCACCATCACCTGCACCAGCTTGGCGCGCTCGGCCGCCCCCTGGTCGGCGACCGGACGCAGGGTCTCGAGGTCCTGCGACGCCGCCGGTGCGGCAAGGAGCAGGGCGAACAGGGTTGGGAACAGTCGGCGCATCACGGGAAACCTCGCTCCGGCGGCGCCGCCCATCCCGGCCCGCCGGGCGGCGATTCTACCGGCGGGACAGTAGGAGCTTCGGGGTCAGCGGTCCCGATCCGTCAGTTCTGCTGACTCTCCGACCCGGTGCGGACGGTGGGGTACTCGATGCCGAGCTGTTCGAGATAGCTGTCGTAGCGGTCGGGGTCGTAGTAGAACGGCCGCATCGCCTCCCGGAAGGAGTTCATCCGCTCCTCGTTCAGGTGGATCGCCGGCGGATCGTCCGGACCGATCAGCGGCGTGTACTGGTGGTCCTTCGTCTGCTCGGCGAAGTACTCCTTCGCGGCCGGGACCAGTTCGGGGTCGAGGAACAGGTCCATGAGCGTCATCGCGATCACGCGGGCGCCGGCCACTGCGCCCTTGTGGGCGATCGGCGTCGCCATCGCCACCCCGTTCGCCCAGTGGTGACCGGGGCCGCCCGGGATGTTCGAGGGGAAACGCAGGGTGACCGTGGGCACCGCCCAGGAAATGTCGCCGATGTCGTCGGACCCGCCGCCCAGCCGCGGCTCGCGGGCGGGGCCGCGGATTTCGCCGAGTTCGGTGGCGAGCCCCCGCTCCTCCACGCCGAGCTCGCGCTGGAGGCCCCTGGCGAGCGCGAGGTCCGCTTCGCTCCATTCGGGGAGTCCCACGCGCTCGATGTTGGCCCAGACCGCTTCCGCCACCGGTTTGTTGAAGTGGCGCGGATAGGCGTGCCCCAGGATGCTCCAGGAGACCTCGGTCGAGGTCATCGCGGCCGCCGCCTCCGCCATCACGTTGCCCAGGTCGAAGAGCTCCTTCATGTGGGGCTGGTCGAGTTCGCGGAAGAAGTACCAGACGGACGCCAACTGCGGCACCACGTTCGGCTGGTCCCCACCGTTGGTGATCACGTAGTGCGAGCGGTGTGGCAGCCGCAGATGCTCCCGCTTGATGTTCCAGGCGGCGTTCATGATCTCCACCGCGTCGAGCGCGCTCCGTCCCCGCCAGGGCGCGCCGGCCGAGTGCGCCGACTCGCCCGTGAAGGTGTATTCGACGGACACGAGGCCGTTGCCGCCGCCCTGTCCCCAACTGACCCCGAACTGGGAGGACACGTGGGTGAAGATGCAGATGTCCACATCCTCGAAGTAGCCGTCCCGGATGAACCAGGCCTTGGTCGCGAGGAGTTCCTCGGCGACGCCCGGCCAGATCGCGATGGTCCCGGGAATCCCTTCGCGCTCCATGATCTCCTTGGCGGCCAGCGCGCCGGCGACGATCACCGCCTGCCCGGAGTTGTGCCCCTCGCCGTGGCCCGGCGCCCCCTCGACCAGCGGGTCGTGGTACGCGACGCCCGGCTTCTGCGACGCCTTCGGGATCCCGTCGATGTCGCTGCCGAGCGCGATCACCGGGGAACCGGATCCCCAGCGCGCCATCCAGGCGGTCGGAATCCCGGAAATGCCCTCCTCCACCTCGAACCCGTTCTCCCGCAGGATGTCGGTGAGGTAGCGGGAGGTCTCGAACTCCTGAAAGCCGAGTTCCCCGAAGCTGAAGATGGAGTCCACCATCACCTGGACCAGCTTGGCGCGCTCGGCCGCCCCCTGGTCGGCGACCGGACGGAGGGTCTCGAGGTCCTGCGCCGCCACCGGCGCGGCGAGGAAGAGGGCGATCAGGGCTGGGAACAGTCGGCGCATCACGGGAAACCTCACTCCGGCGGCGCCGCCCATCCCGGCCCGCGGGCGGGCGATTCTACCGGCGGAACGCGGGCCGGACAGCGGCAACCCCCCTGCTAAGCTCCCGCCGCCAGGTGGCTACGGCGCCGCTGCGAAAGTGGCGGAACTGGCAGACGCGCTGGATTTAGGATCCAGTGGGGCAACCCGTGGGGGTTCGAGTCCCCCCTTTCGCACCAGCGCGCCCCTCCCCACCACCGAGTCTGAGTAGCGAGTTCGTGGACAACAGCACCCCTTCGGAATCCGGGAACGAACCCGCCGGCGCAGCCGCGGCCGCGGCCGGCGGCCCTCCCCGCCCACCTTTCCCGGAGAAGGACCGGATCCCCGGCCTCGCCTTCCGGCTGGAAGAGGAAGGCCAGTCCCGGCGCGCGATCGAGGTGACGATTCCGGCTCCGGTGTTCGAGGAGGCGGTCCAGAAGGAGCTGCGGCGCATCCGCCAGAAGGCGCACCTGCGCGGGTTCCGGAAGGGCAAGGCCCCCAGGGAGCGGATCGAACTCCTGTACGGGAGCGACGCCACCGAGGAAGCCGTCAGCCGCCTGCTCGGAAGGGCCACCCGGCAGAGCCTCCACGAACTCGATGTCCAGCCCCTCGACGTTCCGAAGGCAACGCCGGAGGAGCCGACCCGCGGCGAACCACTCGTCGCGAAGCTCCGCTTCAGTGTGTGGCCGGAGGTGGGAACGGTCGACTTCGAAGGGATCAAGGTCACCACCCCGGACGTTGCGGTAACGGAGTCGGATATCGGCGAGACCCTCGAGCAGCTGCGGATGGAGAAAGCCCAACCAGGGCTGATCGAGGGACGCGGCATTCAGGACGGCGATTTCGTCGTGGGCGATCTTCAGGAATCGAGCGCCATCGAGCTGGCCGGGGCGCCGGCCCCGCAGGTCACGAAAGACGTGCCGCTGAAGGTGGGAACCGAGGCGTATCACCCGTCGCTCCACGAGGCCCTGCAGGGGGCCGGCGAAGGGGACACCGTGGTCGCGACCGCCAACTTCGGCGAGGAGTCTCCGGACGCCCAGCGCGCCGGACGGTCGATCCGGGCCGCCTTCACGATCAAGCAGGCCCGAACGCCGGTGCTGCCGGCTCTCGACGACGCCTTCGCGCGGGAGCTGGGCGCGGACTCGCTGCTCGCCCTGCGCGGCGACATCCGCGACCGGCTGCGCCGGCGGGCCGATCAGAACGAACGCCGCGCGGTCGCCGAGCAGCTGGTGGACGCGCTCCGCGAGAAGAACCCCGTGGAACCCCCGGAGCCGCTCGTCGAGCGCGATCTCGACAACCGGGTGCGGATGCTCGCGAACAGCATGATGCAGGGCGGGATGCCCGCCGAGCAGGTGCGCTCCGAACTCGAAAAGCACCTGGACACGCTCCGCGCCGAGTGCGAGAAGACGGTGGCATCGACCATCCTGGTGGACGCGCTGGCCGACCAGCAAGGCATCGAGACGACCGAGGAAGCCGTCGAGGCGCGGCTCGCAGCGGAAGCCTCCGCCGCCGGCAAGACCCAGGCGGCGCTCCGGGCCGCCATGCAGAAGGACGGCCGGCTCGAACGCCTCCGCACCCAGCTCCGCCGCGACGCGGCCATCGACTTCCTGAGGGACCAGGCGGAACTCGCACCGGCCGGGGGCTGACGGCCGATTCGCCGTGACGGTTTCCGGCCGTGCGACCTCGTATGCTCACGCGAACGTCCGAGCCCCAGCGAAACCACGAGGAACGAACACCGTGACCCGAGACCAGATCCTGATCCCGCACGTCATCGAGCAGACCGGACGCGGGGAACGCGCCTACGACATCTATTCCCGGCTGCTCAAGGACAACATCGTCTTCATCGGGCAGCCGATCAGCGACGAACTCGCGAACACCGTGGTCGCCCAGCTCCTCTTCCTCGAGTCGGAGGACCCGGAGAAGGAAGTCTCCCTCTACATCAACTGCCCGGGGGGCTCGGTGACGGCCGGCCTCGCGATCTACGACACGCTGCAGTTCATCCGGCCCGACGTGACCACCTACTGCCTCGGTCAGGCGTCCAGCATGGGAGCGATTCTGCTCGCCGCCGGCGCGCGCGGAAAGCGGTTCGCGCTTCCGAACGCCACCGTCATGATCCACCAGCCGCTGGGCGGCGCCCGCGGCCAGGCCACCGACATCCAGATCCAGGCCAACGAGATCATGCGGGTCCGCGCACGCCTCACCGAAATCCTCGCCCATCACACCGGACGCCCCTCGAAAGAGATCGGCCGCGACATCGAGCGGGACCACTACATGACCGCCGAGGAGGCCAAGGCGTACGGGGTGGTGGACTCCGTCATCGAACACCGCTGACGGAGGCGCCGGGGCCGCCGCCGGCCACTTGATTCCGGCGGCCGAAAAAGGCAAACTGACCCGTCACCAAAGCGCTACTTCTGCGCCCGGTTTCCATTCTGGGACACACCATGAAGAGACGGATCGCCCGCAACCTCAAGAGTGGGGCCTGCTTCACGGCCCTCATGGCGAGCGTCGGGCTCGCGGCGGCGGGCTCTTCCCACGGCGAAGAGACCCCGCGGGCCACGGAGGAGACGCGGTCGGACGCCATGGCCAACCGGGTGGTGCGCAGCACCTGCACGATGTGCCACAACGACCGGCTGATGACCGGGAACCTGTCGCTGCAGGAGTTCGACGTGGCGAACGCGGCGGAACATGCGGGCGTCGCCGAGGCGATGGTCCGGAAGCTGCGGGCCGGCATGATGCCGCCGCCCGGAGCGCGCCGGCCGGGCAGCGAGGCGCTGCTGGGCCTGGTGGAGACCCTGGAGTCCCGACTCGACGAGGCCGCCGAACTGTCCCCCAACCCGGGGAGCCGGCCGTTCCAGCGACTCAACCGGCACGAGTACGGAGAGGCGATCCGTGACCTTCTGGATCTCGAGGTCGACGCCGGAGACTGGCTGCCGCTCGACCAGATGAGCAACAACTTCGACAACATCGCCGAGGCCCAGACCCTCTCGGCCACCCTGCTCGAGAGCTATCTGAACGCCGCGAGCGCCATCAGCCGCCTCGCGATCGGCCAGCGCAGCGGCAAGCCGGTGGACCACACCTACACGAACTCGCAGTACCTCTCGCAGCATCCCTGGGACCACGTCGAGGGCGCGCCCTACGGGACGCGTGGCGGACTGGTGGTGGACCACACGTTTACGGCTGACGCCGAATACACCTTCGGGGTGACCTTCACCTCCGGGGCAAACACCCGCATCGAGGACATCGACGTCTCGATCGACGGGGAGCGGGTGGCGCTCCTGGCGTACGACACGAACCGCCGGACCGGCGCCGACGGCCGGGGCAGCGTCATCACCCTGACCCGGCCCATCTTCGTCCGGGCCGGCACCCGGCGGATCGCCGCCGCCTTCATCCGGCGGCAACACGGACCCTACGAAGACCTGATCCGTCCCCACGACTGGTCCTACGCCGGGGGCGGCTCCGGAGGCGCGGGCATCACGACGCTGCCCCACATCCGGGACGTCATCATCACGGGCCCCTACAACGCGACCGGCCTGTCGGAAACGCCCAGCCGGCGCCGCATCTTCTCCTGCCGTCCAACGACCCCCGAAGAAGCGCGGCCCTGCGCGCGCCAGATCCTCGCGCGGCTCGGCCGGGAGGCGTACCGGCGCAACCTGAGCGGGAAGGAAGTCGAAGACCTGCTCGGATTCTTCGACGAGGGAGCCGCGGCCGACGGTTTCGAGGCCGGGATGCGAACGGCGCTCGAGGCGCTGCTCGCCAGCCCGCATTTCGTGCTGCGCCTCGAACGGGCGCCGGCGGACGCTCCGGACCGGGGATTCCGGCTGAGCGACATTGACATCGCCTCCCGCCTGTCGTTCTTCCTGTGGGGAACGCCCCCGGACGATGAACTCCAGTCGCTGGCGGACGCGGGCCGCCTGACCGAGGAGGAAGTGGAACGGCAGGCGCTCAGGATGCTCGCCGACCCGCGCGCCGGCGCTTTGGGCCGCCGCTTCGCTTCCCAGTGGTTCCGGATGCAGGACATGGACAAGGTCAAGCCGGATCCGAACTTCTTCCCGAACTTCGATGACAACCTCGCGGCTGCGATGCGGCGCGAGACGGAGTCGTTCTTCGCCAACCTGGTGCAGGAGGACCGCAGCCTCCTCGACCTGTTCCAGGCTGACTACACCTTCCTGAACGAACGGCTCGCCCTCCACTACGGGATCCCCGGAGTCGCCGGCCGGCAGTTCCGGCGCGTCCGGTATCCGGACGAGACCCGCCGCGGGGTTCTTGGCCACGGCAGCGTGCTGGTGCTGACCTCGCTCGCCAACCGCACCTCTCCGGTGCTGCGCGGGAAGTGGGTGATGGAGGTGCTGATGGGCACGCCGCCGCCACCGCCGCCGCCCGACACCCCGGTGCTCGAGGACATCGAGGAGGTCGCCGACGGACGGCGGCTCACCACCCGCGAGCGGATGGAGATGCACGCCGCCAACCCGAGCTGCAACTCGTGTCACCGGTTCATGGACCCGATCGGCCTCGCGCTCGACAACTTCGACGTCACCGGCAAATGGCGCCTCCGCGAGAACGGCGGCCCCCTCGATACCCGCGGCGACTTCTACGACGGCACGCCGGTTTCCAGTCCGAGCGAGCTGGTGGACGCTCTACTCCACCGGCCGATTCCGCTGGCGCGCACCTTCACCGAGAACCTGCTGGCCTTCGCGATCGGCCGCCCGATGGAGCCCTTCGACGGGCCGACCGTCCGCCAGATCGCCCGGGCCGCCGAAGAAAACGACTACCGCATGGCGTCCTTCATCATGGGCGTGGTGCGGAGCGACGCCTTCCAGCGCAAGCGGGGCGACGGAACGTCCCCCGTAGAGACAATCCAATAGGAGAGACCACCATGTCGCTCATTACCGGAAAGTACCTGCCTCGCCGCACCTTCCTGCGCGGAGCCGGGGCCGCCGTGGCCCTTCCCTACCTCGACGCGATGTTGCCGGCAGGCCTCGGCAGCAAGGCCGAGGCGTCGCCGACGGACGTGACGCGGCTCGTCTGCATCGAGGAAGTCCACGGACTGCCCGGCTGCAACGAGTGGGGCGCGAGCCAGCACCTGTTCGCGCCGGACACCGAGGGGCGCGACTTCAAGATGTCGGACGACAACGCGCTGAAGTCGCTCGAGCCGTACCAGGAGTACCTGACCATCGTCAGCAACACCGACGTGCGGATGGCGGAGGCGTTCACCGGGCCGGAGATCGGGGGAGACCACTTCCGGTCGTCCGCGGTCTTCCTGACCCAGTCCCACCCAAAGCAGACCCAGGGCTCGGACATCTGGTGCGGCACTTCGCTCGACCAGTACTACGCGCAGCGGTTCGGCCAGGCCACCCCGATGCCGTCCATGCAGTTGTGCATCGAGAACCTGGACCAGGCCGGCGGCTGCACCTACAACTACTCCTGCGCCTATACCGACTCGATCAGCTGGGCGTCACCGAACGAGCCGCTGCCGATGATCCGCGACCCCCGCGTCGCGTTCGAAATGCTGTTCGGCGCGGGGAGCACTCCCGAGGAGCGCGCCGAGCGCCGGGCCACCCGCCGCAGCATTCTCGACTGGATCCTGAGCGACGCGGCGGAAGTCCGGAACGAACTCGGGAACATCGACCGCCTGCGCATGGACCGCTACCTCGACCACGTTCGCGAGGTCGAGCGGCGCATCCAGATGGTCGAGGGCTACAACAACAGCGGCGAGACCCGCGAGCTGCCGGACGCGCCTCCGGGAGTGCCGGACTCCTTCTCCGAGCACATGCAGCTCCTCTTCGACCTCCAGGTCCTGGCGCTCGAGACCGACATGACGCGGGTGATCTCGTTCAAGACCGGACGCGACGCCCAGAACCGCTCGTTCCCGGAGAGCGGGACGAACTCGCCGTTCCACCCCGCGTCACACCACGGCAACCGGGAAGAGCGGATCATGGACTTCAACACGATCTGCCAGTACCGGGTGGGGCAGCTCCCCTACTTCCTGGAGCAGCTCAAGAACACGGAGGAGGGCGGCGTTTCGCTGCTCGACAAGACGGCGATCATCTGGGGCTCTCCGATGGCCGACGCCAACATCCACAACCACCGGCGCGCTCCGCTCATCTTCCTGGGCCGGGCGAACGGGCATCTCACCGGCAACCTTCACGTGAAGGCTCCGGACGAGACGCCGATGGCGAACGCGATGCTCGCCCTCGTGCAGTCGCTGGGCCTCGAATTGGAGTCCTTCGGCGACAGCAACGGAACGCTCTCCGTGGCAGAGCCGATCACGGACACGGACTAGAAGTCCTGTCCCATCCGGACAGAGGAGAAGGCCAGTGCGGACTTCCAGTTGTCTGAGCGCCGCTCTCGCGGTGCTTCTGATCGCCGGTCTGGCGATCTCGGCGCCGCCGGTGGCGGCGCCGGTGGCCGATGCCGCGCGGATCGGTGACCTCGACACGGTCCGGGCGTTGCTCGCCGCCGGCGAGGACGTGAGCGCCGCCCACGGAGACGGCATGTCGGCGCTCCACTGGGCCGCCGAGCGCGGCGACGCCGTGCTCGTCGAAACGCTCCTCCAGGGCGGCGCCACCGTGGACGCGGTGACCCGCATCGGCAGCTACACCCCGCTGCACGTGGCGAGCGCCGCCGGCCAGGCCGAGGTGATGAAGCTGCTGCTGGCGGCCGGTTCCGATCCGACGAGCGCGACGAGCCCGGGCGGAGCGACCCCGCTGCACCTCGCGGCCAACGCGGGCAGCGTCGACGCCATCACGGCGCTGATCGATCATGGCGCCGAGGTGGACGCCCGGGAAGCCACCTGGGGCCAGACCCCGCTCATCTTCGCGGCGGCGCGCAACCGTGTGGATGCGATCCGGGCGCTGCTCGAGCGCGGCGCGGATCCGAACGCGGCGTCCCGGGTGGTGGATCTCCTGGCCGACTACGAGTTGGCCGAGGCCGCGAAGAAGCGCCAGGAAGCGGTGCTCGAGGCGTTCAACGGCGGGGAAGGCGATCCGACCACGCCGCAGACGCAGACCGCCGTCCTCGCGGCCCGCGAGCTCTACCTCTCCGGGGAGGTCCCCGAGAAGAAGGGCGAGGACAACGATCCGTTCGCCCGCTTCCGCCGGCCGCAACTGAAGGCCAAGGGCGGGCTGACGCCGCTGCTGCACGCGGCCCGGCAGGGATTCCACGAGGCTGCCGCCGCGCTTCTCGAGGGAGATGCCGACGTCAATCAGGCGTCCACCGGCGACGGCACCAGCCCGCTGCTGATGGCGGCGATCAACGGGCAGTTCGACCTGGCGATGGTGCTCCTCGAGCGGGGCGCCGATCCCAACGTGGCAGCGACGGAAAACGGCGTTACTCCGCTGTGGGGGGCGGTCAACGCCGAATGGCAACCGCGGACCCGCTATCCGCAGCCCCAGGAGCACGACCGGCAGGAGACGACCTACCTGGAACTCATGCAGGCGCTCCTCGAGGCCGGCGCCGATCCGAACGCCCGGATCACCAAGCACCCCTGGTACATGGTCTACAGCGGCTGCGGCAACGCGAACTGCGGCCTCGTGAACACGGAGGGCGCGACGGCTTTCTGGCGCGCCGCCTACGCCACGGACATCCCGGCGATGCGCCTGCTGGCCGAGTACGGCGCTGATCCCAACATCCCCACCAAGGCGCCGGAGCCTCGCCGGCGGCGGGGCGGCACCACTGCGGATAACAGCGAGAAGAACAGCTCCCTTTCGGCGCTGCCGGTTGCGCCGGGACTCTGGATCCCGACCGACCTGACCTCCATGGGCCCCGACCCGTCCGGGCTTCCTCCCTACAAGGCCGGCGGGCCGGGCGTGTATCCGATTCACGCCGCTTCCGGCGTGGGGTACGGCGAAGGCTTTGCCGGGAACGCTCACCGCCACTCGGACTCCTGGCTGGAAGCCGTCCAGTACCTCATCGAGCTGGGCGCCGAAGTGAACGAGCGGGACCACAACGGCTACAACGCGATCCACCACGCGGCCGCGCGGGGTGACGACGAGATGATCCTCTTCCTGGTGGAGCACGGCGGTGACGTCACCGCGGTGAGCCGGCGGGGCCAGACGACGGCCGACATGGCCAACGGCCCGGTACAGCGGGTATCGCCGATTCCCGAGACCGTGGCGCTGCTGGAGAGCCTGGGCTCGAAGAACAACCACAACTGCGTCTCTTGCTAGGCAACTTCACAGCGAGGCGCTGGGCGCCGGCCGCGCTGTTGGCCGCCGTTCTTCCGGCGGCAGCCCTGGCGCAGGAAGCCGAGGACGTCACGCCCTGGATGGAAATGGCTCTCGTCGGCGTGGATCCGGGCCAGGTGGACGAGTTCCTGGCGGCGCAGCGCGAGTTGGCGTCCCTCGAGCAGAAGGCCGGCGTTCCCTGGCGGAGCGTCAGCCGCACCGCCGTATTCGGGAACACCTACAGGTTCGTCATCGTGACGCCGCTTGCCCAGTTCGCGCGGCTGGATCGGCCGGCACGTCCCGATCCGGCCCGGGTGTCCATCGAGAACCGCATCCAGCGCACCGTGACCAGCCGCCAGACATTCGCGCTCCGGACGACGCCCGACATCGACAACCCGCTCCCCGACGGCAGCGATCCGGCCCTGATGCTGGTGCAGCGGGTCTCCGTCGTGCCCGGTCGCGAACAGGACTACATCCGGGTCATGGCGGAGGAAGTGCTGCCTCACTTCAAGGAGGCGAACATGCACCACTCCTCGGGCGCCCTGACGCTCGGGGGTGACAGTGGGTACGTCCACTTCTTCCATCTGGGGAACTTCGCGGCGCTGGACCAGGGCTCACCAATGGCCCGCGCCCTCGGGCCCGAAGGCGCGCTGGAGGTCACCGCGAAGCTCGCGGGCGTGCTGGCGCAGACGGAGCAGTGGGTCGTCCGCCACTTGCCGGACCTGAGCTTCCGGCAGGAAGAAGAAGCCGAAGGCAAGAACTGACGGCCGGCGGCGGGGCCTCCGAGACGGCTCCACCCGCGCGGCTACAATGGCCAACGCGTGCCTGGGAAGGGAAAGAGCCGGAACGGCGGCCCCGCCGACAGCCTGAGTTGCTCGTTCTGCAACAAGCAGCAGGGCTCGGTCGGCAAGCTGATCGCCGGACCCGACCGCATCTTCATCTGCGACGAGTGCGTGGCGATCTGCAACGACATCATCGCGGACAAGGGCAAGGCGTCGGCGCCGGGGCCGGACAGCAAGCACGACCTCACGCCGAGCGAGATCAAGAACCGGCTCGACGAGTACGTGATCGGCCAGGAGGAGGCGAAGAAGAAGCTCGCGGTCGCCGTCTACAACCACTACAAGCGGATTCGGCTCACCCGGAACAGCGCGCAGAAGCCGGAGTCCGTCGAGCTGAACAAGAGCAACGTGCTGCTGCTCGGGGAGACCGGGACCGGCAAGACGCTGCTGGCGCAGACGCTCGCCCGCATTCTGGAGGTTCCGTTCACGATCGTGGACGCCACCACGCTCACCGAGGCGGGCTATGTCGGTGAAGACGTGGAGAACATCATCCTGAAGCTGCTCCAGGCGGCGGACGGCGACATCGCCCGCGCCCAGGAGGGCATCATCTACGTGGATGAGATCGACAAGGTCTGCCGCAAGGACGAAAACCCCTCCATCACCCGCGACGTTTCCGGAGAAGGCGTTCAGCAGGCTCTCCTGAAGATCGTCGAAGGCACCCTCGCGAGTGTTCCCCCCCAGGGCGGACGCAAGCATCCGCACCAGGAGTTCCACCAGGTGGACACGACCAACATCCTGTTCATCTGCGGCGGCGCCTTTGTCGGTCTGGAATCGATCATCGAGCGCCGCGTCGGAACCAAGGCGCTCGGTTTCGCCGCCGACGTGCCGGAGAGCGCCAAGGCGCGGCGGGAGGCCACCCTCGACCAGCAGCAGCCCACCGATCTGATCCGCTACGGATTGATCCCCGAGTTCGTCGGCCGGCTGCCGGTGGTCGCAACCCTTCACAGTCTCGGCAAGCCGGAACTGATCCGGATCATGACCGAGCCCAGGAACGCCATCGTGAAGCAGTACCAGACACTGCTCGGCGACGAAGGCGTCGAGTTGACCTTCACCGCCGAGGCGCTGGACGCCGTTGCGGCACAGGCCGCGAGGCGTGACCTCGGCGCCCGGGGCCTCAGAATGATCATCGAGAACCTGATGCTGGATCTCATGTATGACCTCCCCTCCCGGAAACAGGTGCGCGAGGTCGTGATTACCAGGGAGTTCGTCACCGGACAGGCCGATCCGGTCACCGTTCTTTCCCAAAAGGCCGGCTAGTCCGGTCTCGGGTCCGTTCGGACCCCTTCGCCAACCCTCACCCATGCCAAAAGCGCCCCGCGACCGCGCCCTGTTCCTGACGAGCGCCGTCACCAGGGCGGGCTTTCCGTCCACCGCCCTTCCCGAGGTGGCGTTCGTGGGCAGATCGAACGTCGGAAAGTCGAGTCTTCTCAACCGGCTGGCGGGTCAACGGGGCCTGGCCCACGTTTCCCGGACGCCCGGCCGGACGCGCATGGTCAACTTCTTCGAAGTTCCTGGACGCTACCGGCTCGTGGACCTTCCCGGTTACGGCTACGCCCGGGCGCCGGAGGCGCTCCGCCGAGGATGGGAGGACCTCGTGCTCGCCTATCTGACCGGCCGGGAGAGTCTGGTGCTGAACCTGCTTCTGGTCGATGCGCGGCGCGATCCGCTCCCGAACGACCTGAAGGCGCTGGAACTGCTCAGCTCCAGCGGACGGCCGGTGGCCGTGGTGGCGACCAAGATGGACAAGCTGAAGAGTTCCCAGGCGGCATCGAGGCTGCGGCAGCTTGCACAGGCGTTCGGCAGTGACGGAGAAGTTCCGGTGATTCCCTGCTCGACGGTGGTCGGCGGTAAACGGCCGCGGGACCCGGGCCGGGAAGGCGTCGGCAAGGTGCGGCACTTGATCGCCGAGAGGGTGGAGGCATGGCGCTGAGTTCCGGCGCCGGAACGATCCGGCGGCGTTCCCGCAAGGTGTTCCGGGCCGGCCCCCGGGTCCTCGAGAAGACGCCGCCCCCATCCGGGCCGGTCCTCTACACCGCGGAACTCGCCCGCATGAGCCCCCCTGATCTGCAACAGGTCGCGGCGGATCTGGGGATCGACACCCCCGATGCGCTGACCCGCCAGGATCTCCTCTACCGGGTCCTCGGGGCGCACACGAGTCAGGGAGGGCGGGTCGTGGCCCAGGGGACCCTGCACCGCCTGGTCGAGGGATTCGGGTTCCTGCGCTCGCCCATCAATTCCTATCTTCCCGGCCCCAACGACGTCTACGTCTCGCCTACCCAGATTCGGCGCTTCAACCTCAGGAACGGCGACATGCTGCTCGGCGACATCCGCCGGCCGCGCCGCGGGGAGCGCTACTTCGGACTGCGCGACCTCGAGATGGTGAACGGAGAGCCGGCCGTGGAGAACCCGGAGCGTCCCGAGTTCGAGTCCCTCACTCCCCTCCATCCGGACCACATGATCCGGCTCGAGAACGACTCGGGGGACCTGGCGGCACGGGTCGTGGATCTGGTGGCGCCCATCGGCGCGGGCCAGCGCGGGCTCATCGTGGCGCCGCCGCGGGCCGGCAAGACGGTTCTGCTGCAGTCGATCGCGAACGGCATTCAGAAGAACCATCCGGACGTCGAGTTGCTGGTCCTCCTCGTGGACGAGCGGCCGGAGGAAGTCTCCGACATGGTCAACAACGTCCGGGGGGAAATCCTGAGTTCGACCTTCGACGAGCGCGGAATCCGCCACATCCAGGTCGCGGAAGCGGCGCTCGACCGGGCCAGACGCCGCGTCGAGCTGGGCAAGGACGTCGTCATCCTGCTCGACTCGTTGACCCGCCTGGCCCGCGCCTACAACCACACCAAGGCCTCCGCTCAGGGCCGGTTGCTCTCCGGAGGCATGGACGCGACCGCCATCCAGTATCCGAAGAAGTTCTTCGGCGCCGCCCGAAACATCGAAGACGGAGGTTCCCTGACCATCCTGGCCACCGCGCTGGTGGACACCGGCAGCCGGCTCGACGATCTCGTCTACGAGGAGTTCAAGGGCACCGGGAACATGGAGATCCATCTCGATCAGCGTCTGCTGGAGCAGCGTCTCTTCCCGGCGATCGACCTCCACCAGAGCGGAACGCGAAGGGAGGAACTGCTGCTTTCTCCGGAAGAGTTGCAGCGGATGGTCGTTCTCCGGCGAGTGCTCGCCTCGCTGGATGCGGTGGAAGCGATGGCGCTCGTCATCGAGAAGATGGGACGGACCGGGTCGAACGCGGAGTTCCTGCAGGCCATGACGAACTCCGATTGACGCGGCTCCGCCGCACTCTCCCGGAGCCGATGCTAATATCCGCGCCCCTCAAATGCGCCCCGACATCCACCCCGAATACGCGGACATCACGGTGACCTGTGCCTGCGGCAACAGTTTCGTGACCCGGTCCACGCGGGGCAGCGATCTGCGGCTTGAGATCTGTTCCGCCTGCCATCCGTTCTTCACCGGGAAGCACCGGATCGTGGACTCGACCGGACGGGTGGAACGATTCCGCCAGAAGTACGGCGAGGTTCGGTCGCGGCGGGCGGCGCAGGCGAGCGCCACGCAGTAGAACCCCTCTCGGACAGAGGTCCGCGGCCGGTCCGGGTTCCGGGTCCCTGTGGCCTGTCCGTTCCCGGACCACTGCGCAATTCGGTCGGACACGCGACCCGCCCGTGGACCGCTACCATGATGCCCTTGCCCTGCCGGGCGCGGGCCGCAACAGAGGGAGTTCCATTCTCCCGAAGCACACCGCCAACCGGGAAACCGCCATGACCACCAAGACCGCGACCGCAAACGCCGGCGCGGGAATCGAAACGGCCCTCGCCGCCGCCGAGGAGCGCTACCGCGAGGTCACGGCGCGGCTCGCAAGCCCCGGCGTTCACGCCGACCCGGCGGAGCTCCGCCGTCTTTCGTCGGCGCACGCCGAGCTGGAGCCGCTGATGGACGCCGGGAGACGTCATCGGCAACTCGGGGAACGGCTCGCGGAAGCGATCGAAATGGAGAGCGACCCGGACCCCGAAGTGGCCGAACTGGCGGCCGAGGAAGCCGCCGAGATGCGCGCCGAGCTCGAACTGGTCACCGACGAGATCCGGCGCCGGCTGCTCCCCCGGGATCCGAACGACGACCGCAATGTGCTGCTCGAGGTGCGAGCGGGGACCGGCGGTGAGGAAGCCGCTCTCTTCGCTCGCGAGGTCTTCCGGATGTACGAGCAGTACGCGCGTTCCAACGGGTTCCGGGTGGACGTGGTCTCCAGCCAGGAATCCCCGGTGGGCGGCATCAAGGAAATCGTCTCGGTGATCGAGGGCAAGGGCGCCTTCAACCGGCTGAAGTTCGAGAGCGGCGTGCACCGCGTGCAGCGGGTGCCCGCGACTGAAGCGTCCGGACGCATCCACACCTCCGCGGTTACGGTCGCCGTGCTCCCGGAGGCCGAGGACGTGGAGATCCAGATCGACCCCAAGGATCTGCGCGTGGACACGTTCTGCTCCTCCGGGCCCGGCGGCCAGAGCGTGAACACCACCTATTCGGCGGTGCGCATCACCCACCTTCCCTCCGGGCTGGTGGTGAGCTGCCAGGACGAGAAGTCGCAGATAAAGAACAAGGCGAAAGCGCTGCGCGTTCTCAAGTCCCGACTCCTCGAGGTGGCGCGGCAGGAGCAGCAGGCGCAGGTCGCCGAGGCGCGGCGCGGACAGGTGGGGCGCGGCGACCGCAGCGAGAAGATCCGGACGTACAACTTCAAGGAGAACCGGATCACGGATCACCGGATCGCGCTCACCCTGCACTCCCTTCCGAACGTCCTCGGTGGTGAACTCGATCCGCTGATCGAGCCGCTCCACGCCCGGGAACAGTCGGAGCGGTTGAAGGCGCTCAATCTCTGAGCAGAGAGATCACGGTCGAGCGGGCCCTCCGCGAGGGCGCGGAGCGGCTTGCGGCCGCCGGGATCGCGTCTCCGGAGTTCGACGCCGGACTCCTGTTGCGGGCCGCCGCCCGGTGGTCCGCCGCCGAGCTGATCGCGCGGACCCGCGACGGGCTTGCTCGGCCGGTGCAGGACGCGTTCGCCAACCTGATCGCCGGACGGGCGGCGCGCCGGCCGCTCCAACACCTCGTGGGAGAGGTCGAGTTCTTCGGCCTGACGCTGACGGTCGGCCCCGGGGCACTCATTCCCCGCCCGGACACGGAGACCCTCGTGGAAGCCGCGCTGGCCCGGTTTCCGGAGAGCCGGGCCCCGCTCCGTATCGCCGACGTGGGTTGCGGATCCGGGGCGATCGCACTTGCGCTCGCGTCCCGCCTGCCCACGGCCTCCGTTTTCGCCGTCGACAACGCTTCCCGGGCGCTGGAGCTGGCGGCCGCCAATGTCCGCAGGTGGAACCTGGAATCCCGAGTCCGGCTCGTGTGCGGTGACCTGCTGGTGGACTTCGACCCCAATACGCTGGACGGGGTAGTCGCCAACCTGCCCTACATTCCCGACGGGGAGATCGACGGGCTCGAACCCGAGGTCCGTGACCACGAGCCACGGGATGCTCTTGCCGGGGGTCCGGACGGCCTGGCCCCCCTCCGCCGCCTGGCGCCGATGGCGGCGCGGGCCGTCCGCCCCGGCGGCCACGTTCTGGTCGAGATCGGCGCCGGCCAGGAAGGCGCCGCGACCGGGGTCCTGGCGGACGCGGGATTCGGTCCCGTCGAGTCCATTCGCGACCTGCAGGGCATCCCCCGGGTCCTGGCGGCCTCGCTTCGCGCCTGACCGGACCGGCGGCTCGAAGCGGATAGGATCGAACGGTGATCTACGTCGTCACCGTGCTCGGCTACCTGGGGCTGCTGGTGTTCATTGCCCTCCGCCGGGCGCGGAACGTGTCCACGCAGGACGACTTCATGGTCGCGGGGCGGTCGGTGCCGTGGCAGATCCTGGTCGGGACGCTGATCTGCACCTGGATCGGTTCCGGGAGTCTCTTCGGCGGCGCCGGCCGGGCGTTTCGCGAGGGGTTCTCCGCGCTCTGGATGAGCGCCGGCGCCTGGGTCGGGATCGTGGTGGTCTTCTTCCTCGCCGCCAGGGTGCGGCGGATCGCGGAGTACACCGTTCCCGACCTGCTGGAGCGGCGCTACCACCCGGCCGCGCGGCTCCTCGGGACGGCGGCGATCGCGATCGCCTACCTCACGATCGCCGGCTACCAGTTCGTGGGCGGCGGACGGCTGCTGGCCATCCTGTTCCCGGGCCTCGACCCCGACGTGGGCATGACCATCGTCGCGGTGCTGGTGACCGTCTTCGCGGTCAGCGCCGGCATGCTCTCGGTCATCAGCCTGGACGTGGTGAACGGGGTCATCATCATCGTCAGCATCCTGATCGCGGCGCCGCTTGCCTTCGCCGGGGCCGGCGGGATGGAAGGACTGGCCAGCGTCCTTCCGGAGACCCATTTCACCGTTACCGGCCGGCTCGGCCTCTCGGCGGCGATCGGGCTCTTCCTGCCCACCATGCTGCTCCTCCTCGGCGAGAGCGGCATGTACCAGAAGTTCTACGCCGCCCGGTCCGGGACCGCGGCCCGGAAGGCGGTCCTCGGGATGATCGTGGGGGTGATCCTGATCGAGGTCCTGATCGTCGCCACGGCGGTCTTCGCCGCCGCCGGTTACTGGGACGACCCCACGTTCCGGACCGCGGGGGGATTCGACGCCCGGGCCACCGAGACGGTGCTCCTCGAGTTCGCGCGGCACCAGCTCCCGGCCTTCGCGGGATGCCTCCTGCTGGCCGGCGCCGTGGCCATCATCTTCTCCACCGCGACGACCTTCCTGCTGGTCCCGTCCACCGGGATGGCGCGGGACATCTACCAGCGCTTCGTGCGTCCGGACGCCGACTCCGGGACGGTGATCCGCTTCCAGCGCTTCGCGATGGTGGGCCTCTCGGCGCTCGCTCTCATCATCACCACCCGTTTCGAGAGCATCCTGGACATGGCGCTCTACGCCTACACCATGGTGGGGGCGGCGGTGACCCCCGCCCTGCTGGCGGCGTTCCTCTGGCGGCGGGCGAGCCCGATCGGGGGCGTCATTTCCATCTCCGCCGGGATCGTGACCACCCTGATCTTCGGAGTCCTGAACTCCGCCGGGTTCGAGCGGGTCTGGTTCCTCCCCACCGACTACGACTACGTGATCTACCCGGCCGCGGTCGCATCGGTTTCCGGGCTGATCATCGGCAGCCTGCTCACGGCGCCGCCGCGTCCCGAGCAGGTGGAGCCGTTCACGGGAGGCGGAAACTCCGATGCCCGAAGCTGAGGTCGGCATCGTCCGCCGGGGGCCCGCCGCCCGGGTCGAGATGCGCTGGCCCGAGAAGCGGAACGCGCTGTCGGTGGCGATGATGGACCGGCTGGCCGCGGCGCTCAAGGAAGGGGCCGGCGAGGAGGGCGCCCGGGCGATCGTGCTGGCGGGCGCCGGCCCGGCGTTTTCCGCGGGCCACTACCTGCCCGAAATGGTGGGGGCGAGCCCGGAGGAAGCGCGCCGGGTCTTCGCGGCGTGTTCCGCCCTCATGGACACGATCCGTTCGCTCCCGCTTCCGGTGATCGCGGAAGTGCGGGGCATCGCCACCGCGGCCGGCTGTCAACTGGTCGCGGCCTGCGACCTCGCGGTGGCCGCGGAAACCGCGCGCTTCGCCACGCCCGGGGTCCGCATCGGACTGTTCTGTTCCACCCCGATGGTGCCCGTCAGCCGGGCGGTGGGAAGGAAGCGCGCCATGGAGATGCTCCTCACCGGGGACTTCGTGGACGCGCAGACTGCGCTCGAGTGGGGGCTCGTGAACCGGGTGGTCCCGGAGGACCGGCTCGAGGACGAGAGCCGGTCGTTCGTGGAGCGCATTGCCGAAGCGAGCCCCTTCGTGGTGGCGCTCGGCAAGCGCGCCTTCCACCGGCAGGCCGCCCTCAGCGTCGAAGACGCCTACGCGGCGATGTCGGAGGTGATGTGCGGGAACGCGGTCGAACCCGACGCCCAGGAGGGCATGACGGCCTTCCTCGAGAAGCGGCGACCGCGCTGGACGCAGAGCGCCGGGTAGCCCGGCCTTCTCCGGCTAACCGTCCCGCCGACGCAGCCGGTACGCCGCGTTTCCACCGTCCCGGTGAAAGCGGACGACTTCGTATCCGCGACCGAAGAGTTCGGTGAGGGCCGCGCGGCTCTTCACTCTCCAGTCCATGGCGAGCCCGATATCCCGGTTCAGGACGTCGTTGAAGTCGGTGGGAATCAGGTAGAGGAGGTCGCGGGCGCCGGTATCTTCGACCGGAGTCGAGTCGGCGCTCACCGGGAGTCCGTCAGCGCGGAAGGAAACCGCGTTGGCCCGGGGCAGGTCCGGGATTCCCGGGGCCGGAATCAACTCGCGGCGGCGGGCGCGCGCGACCCGCTCGGAATCGAGCTGCCAGTCCGGTTCCAGCCGGTCGGTCGGCAACCCGCCGTGGAGGGGGCTGTTGCTGTTGCCGTACACGTTCAGGCGGTACACCGCCGAGACGCAGCCGAGGTGGTTGATGTTCAGGTTCGCGTTCCGCGCCTGGAGGGGATCGAAAGTCCAGTTCACGCGCCGGACCCCCTGCGCCCGAACCCGGTCCGCCTGCGCCCACTTGAGCGCCAGGCCGATGCCGGATCCCTGGTATTCGGGGCGCACCGCGAGCATGTGCGAGTGGTGGAACGGCTCCCCTTCGCCTTGCCCGGGGAACCCGCACACGAACCCGGCCATCCGCTCGCCGACGAAGGCGCCGGCGGTGATCGCGCCGTAGTGACCCATGACCGCCATGAGCCCGGCCGGGACCACGTCGAGCTCGATGAAGCCCCAGACCTCCTGCTGGATGGCCTCGCACATCTTCATGTCGTCCATGCCGGCGAGGTCGCGGATCGAGAAGGCTTGGGACACGTCGCTACCCGGGGGGCGGCAAGTGTAAGGAAGCCCGCCCCCGATCGCGCCCGCAAATTCCGGCTTGCAGCCCACCTCCCCACCCCTCCGGGCGGGACGCCACACTAGAATCCGGGCTCGTTGACCGACCTCCTCCGAGGGCGCCGTCCCCTGCTGTTCGCCCTCTTCACGGGGGTGTTGATCGCCGACCGCGTCACCAAGATCCTCGCGGAGCGGTCGCTCACGATGGGGAGCCCGGTGGAAGTGATCCCCGGGTTCTTCCAGCTCACCCTGGTCCACAACACCGGGATGGCCTTCGGACTGCTCGGGAGCGCTTCGATTCCGGGGAAGGCGTGGCTGCTCACCGCCGTTTCGACGGCACTCCTCGCCGCGATCGTCTGGTTCGCGTGGCGCGCGGGACCGCTGACCAACATGACCACGTTCGGGATCGTGGCGATGCTGTCGGGGGCCGTCGGCAACATCCTCGACCGCCTCCTCTATGGATACGTGGTGGACTTCTTCGACTTCTACGTCGGCAGCGCCCACTGGCCCGCCTTCAACATCGCGGACGCGATGATCTGCACCGGGGTCGGCCTGCTGGTTATCGAGAGCGTCCGGGATCTCCGGCAGGAAGCCGGCGGGGCGGGCCAGGAAGACCTGAGCGCCAACTGAGATGTTCCCCCGTCTCGCGGACTTCGGTTCCTTCGAACTCTTCGGGCGGACCTTCCATCCCATCCTCCACACCTACGGCATCCTCATGTTCGCCGGGTTCATCGGGGGGCTCTACGTGGCGGCGAGGCGAGCGCCCCGCTATGGCATTCAGCCGCAGCACATCTACGACCTCGGGCTCTATCTGGTGATCGGGGCGCTGGTCGGCGCCAAGGTGCTGCTGGTCCTGCTGGACCCGGCGCGGTTCCTCGCGAATCCCGGCGGTTTCATCACGGCCGGAGGCGTCTTCTTCGGCGGCCTGCTGGGAGCTGTCGGAGCCACGATCTGGTTCTTCCGGAAGCGCGGCATTCCCGTCTGGCACGGCGGCGATCTCATGGCGCCCTCGATTGCGCTCGGGCACGGCATCGGCCGGCTCGGGTGCTTTGCCGCCGGGTGCTGCTACGGGACCCCGGCCGAGGGTCTGCCGGCGATCACCTTCACCGACGTCTATGCGAATTCGGTCACCGGGGTGCCGCTGAACGTACCCCTTCACCCGACCCAGCTCTACGAGGCGGGTCTCGAATTCGCCCTCTTCTTCTTCCTGCTGTGGCTCGCGCCGCGCCGCAAGTTCCAGGGCCAGCTCTTTCTGACCTGGGCCATCGTCTATCCGGTGTCCCGGTTCGTCATCGAGTTCTTCCGCGGCGATCCGCGCGGCTTCGTGCTGGACGGGCTGCTCTCCACCTCGCAGTTCGCCGGCATCTGGATCGTTGCCGCGGCGGTGATCTCGCTTCTTGTCCTCCGAAGGCGTACCGCCTGAGCCAGGCAACGCCGGCGAGACGCATCTCGAGTTCGAGGTCGGCGCGGCTGAGGACGGCCGGCGCCTCGACCTGATCGCTTCGGAGCGTCTCCCGGACATCAGCCGCAGTGAGGCGGCGCGCTGGGTGGAGGCGGGCTTCGTCCTGCTCGACGGGCAGGTCCGCCGCCCGAGCCACCGCTGCCGCCCGGGCCAGCGGGTGATCATCCGGGCCCCCGGCGACGGACGCGCCCCGTTGTTCGGCGCCCCCGGCGAGGACGACCCCCTGTCCCCGGAACCGGTGCCGCTCGACGTTCTCCACGAGGACGCCTGGCTGGTCGTGATCGACAAACCGGCGGGGCTGGTCGTGCACCCGGGCCCCGGCCACCGGGAGGGGACCCTGGCGAACGGGCTGATCCACCGGTACCCGGAGATGGCGCGCGTCGGTCCTCGGGGGCGGCCCGGACTGGTCCATCGCCTGGACCGGGGCACGAGCGGCGTGCTGGTCGCCGCCCGCACCGAGCCCGCACGCCTCCGGCTCGCCGCCGCCTTCGCGGAGCGGCAGGTGGAGAAGCGGTACCTGGCCCTGGTGATGGGCCGGTTCGGGGAACACCGGCGGATGGACGAACCCATCGGGCGCGATCCGAAGCACGGGCAGCGCTACCGCTGCCGGGGCCGGTACGCGCGGGAGGCCGAAAGCGAAGCCTGGCCCCTCGAAGAGCTGCCGCTCGCGACGTTCGTCGGCATCCGCCTCCACACCGGCCGCACCCACCAGGCCCGCGTCCACCTGGCCCACGCCGGATACCCGATCGCCGGCGACGTGATGTACGGCCCCGGGGCTCCGCGCCGCGGCGGCGGACAGGCGGGCGCGGCGCTCCGCCGCCTCGAACGCCCCGCGCTGCACGCCGCCGAGATCGCTTTCGCACATCCGGGAACGGACAACCCGGTCCGATTCGCGGCGCCACTCGCGGACGACTTCCAGGAGACGCTCGCGGCGCTGCGCTCGGCGACGGCCTGAACCGCCGTCCAATCGCATAGGATTCGCGCGGTCAGCCGGAATGAACACGGTTCTCGGAAACGAGGAGTTCCGGGCAGCGCTGTTCCGGCTCGGGGATCTGGTGGCGGCGCGGGCGCCGGATCCGCTCGCCATCCTGGGCATCCGCCGGCGGGGGGTGCCGCTCGCGGCCCGGGTTCGCCGGCATCTCGAGAGCGCCGGCCGGCGGGATATCCCGGTCGGGGAACTCGACATCAACCTCTACCGGGACGACGTCCATGACCGGGGCATCCCCCGGATCGGGGAGACGCGCATCCCGTTCGCGCTCGAGGAGCATCACATCCTGCTGGTGGACGAAGTCCTCTTCACCGGGCGGACGGTCCGGGCGGCGCTCACCGCGCTCAGCAACTTCGGCCGGCCGCGGAGCGTCCGGCTGGCGGTCATGGTGGACCGGGGCGGCCGGGAGCTGCCCATCGCCGCCGACTTCGTGGGCCTCGCAGTCGAAGCCGGTGACGGCGACATGGTTCGGGTCCGGGTCGAAGAAGAGGACGGGGAGGACGGGGTCGTCGTGCTGCCGCGCGGGGAGGCCGCGGCATGAGGCACCTGCTCGGTATCCGCGGCCTCACCCCCGAGGAAGCGCTCGGAATCCTGGACGAAGCGCCCCGCTACCAGGACGTGGCCGACCAGCCGGTGCCGCGGGTCCCCGTCCTCGTCGGGCGGACGGTGACCCACCTCTTCATGGAGCCCTCGACCCGCACCCAGGCGTCGTTCCAGTTGGCCGCCAAGCGTCTCTCGGCGGAACCTCTCTCCTTCGTCCCCAAGTCCTCCTCGCTGACCAAGGGGGAGACCTTCCTGGACACCGCCCGCACGCTCGCCTCCATGGCGCCCGACATCGTCGTGGTCCGGAGCGCCGAGTCGGGAGCTCCCCACGTGCTGGCGCGGGAGATTCCGACGGCCCAGGTCATCAACGCGGGAGACGGGATCAGCGAGCATCCCACGCAGGCGCTGCTGGACGCGTTCACCATCCGCAAGCATCTGGGACGCATCGCCGGTGTGCGGGTGACGATCATCGGTGACCTGCTGCACAGCCGGGTGTTCCGCTCGAACGCCCGCCTCCTGACGATGCTGGGCGCCGAAGTGCGTTGCTGCGGGCCGCCGACGCTCGTTCCCCCCGGGCTCGACCGGCTGGGAGTCCGGTCGCTGCTCCACCTGGAGGAGGCCCTCGAAGGCGCCGAGGCGGTCATGGTCCTCCGCATCCAGCACGAGCGGATGCACGCCTCCTTCATCCCCACCGAGCGCGAGTACTACCGCGAGTTCGGCCTCACCGGCGAGCGGCTCGCCCGGACCGACAACGCCATCGTGCTGCATCCGGGCCCGCTCAACCGGGGGGTCGAGATCTCGTCGGAGGTGGCGGACGGACCCCGATCGGTGATTCTGGACCAGGTGCGGAACGGAGTCGCCGTCCGGATGGCGGTCCTTGCGGAAATCGCCCGTAGCAGTCCCAGGAGTCAGAGAACCGATGGCTGACCGGCCGGTGGTGCTGCGAGGAGCCCGCGCCGTGGACCCGACCGGGGACCTCGACGCCGTCATGGATCTCCGCCTTGCGGAAGGAAGGATCGCTGCCGTCGGCGAGGATCTCGCCGAACCCGGCGACCGGGTCGTGGACGTGGACGGACTGGTGGCGGCGCCCGGCTTCTGCGACATGCACGTCCACTTCCGCGAGCCCGGCCTCGAATACAAGGAGACCGTGGCCAGCGGGGCCGCCGCCGCGGTCGCGGGGGGTTTCACCGCAGTGGCCTGCATGGCGAACACCGATCCGGTGAACGACAGCCCGTCGGTCACCGCCCACATCCGCCAACTGGCGGATCAGGCAGGCCTCGCCCACGTCCACCCGATCGCCGCCACCACCCAGGGAATGGCCGGGGAGCGGATCTCCGAGTTCGGCTCGCTCAAGGAGGCGGGCGCGGTGGCCGTTTCCGACGATGGCCTCCCGGTAGGCGACCCCGCGGTCATGCGGAAGGCGCTCGAGTACTCGCGGCTTCATGACCTGCCGGTGATCGAACACTGCGAGACGCTGGAACTGACCGGGGAGGGCGCGATGCGCGAGGGCGCCTATGCCGCCTGGATCGGACTCCCCGGGATCCCCGCGGCCTCGGAGTTCATCGCGGTCGAGCGGAACATCGCCCTCGCCGAGATCACCGGCGCCCGCCTCCACATCGCGCACCTCTCGACCGCGCGTTCCGCCGCCGCGGTGCGCCGCGCGAAGGCCGCCGGACTGCGGGTCACCGCCGAGGTGACGCCGCACCACCTGGTGCTGACCGAAGAGGCGGTAGGCGACTACGACACGGCGGCCAAGATGAAGCCGCCGCTCGCCGCCGACGCCGACCGCGAGGCGCTCCTCACGGCCATCGCCGACGGCACCGCCGACGCGATCGCCACCGACCACGCTCCGCACCACGAGGACGAGAAGAGACTCTGCTTCCAGAGCGCCCCCTTCGGGATCGTGGGCCTCGAGACCGCGGTACCGCTCGTGCTCGATCGCCTGGTGGCGTCCGGCGCGATCTCCCTCGCCGAGGCGGTTCGGTTGCTCTCCACGGGTCCGCGCCGAATCCTCGGCCTGCCCGGCGGCGACCTCCAGCCCGGAAGTCCCGCGGATATCACCCTGCTCGACCTCGAAGCCACCGGCACGATCGATCCGGAGTCGTTCCGGAGCCGGGGACGGAGCACCCCGTTCGCCGGGCTCTCCCTGAGGGGTCAGGTCGCGGCGACCTGGGTGGGAGGCCGCGAGGTCTATTCGCGAGACGCCGGAAGGTAATGCCGCCGCGCGGCTGGCAGGAGGCGGTCGACAGCGTCTACCGGCGGCACGGCGCCGGCAGTCTCGACTCCGACCCCCTCCAGTTTCCCCGCCGCTTCCGGCGCCCCGACGATCGGGAGGTCGCCGCGTTCTTCGCCGCGTCGCTCTCCTACGGGAACGCCCGCGCCGTGTGCTCCTCGCTCGAGCGGGTCTTCGCGTGGACCGGGCCGCAGCCCGCGCGTTTCGTGCGGGAATTCGAACCGGAGCGGGAGGCTTCCGCACTGGGCGGCTTCCGGCACCGCTGGTCGAGTGGCGCGGACCTCGTCCGGCTCGCGGTCATGCTGCGCGGCATCCTCGATCAGCACGGGACGGTGGAAGCACTGTTCGGCCGCGGCGTCGTCCGCGGGTCCGGCGGCCGGGTGGACCTGGCGGCGAGCATCGGGCGGTTCCGGCGGGCCGCTCTGGCTTACGACGAGGCGCCGCCCGCCGCCGAAGATGGCTCGCGGCCTGGTCCCCGCTACTTCTTCCCGGACCCGCGGACCTCGGCGGCCAAGCGCACCACCATGTTCCTGCGCTGGGTCGTCCGGCCGGACGATGGCCTGGACCTGGGGCTCTGGGACTGCCTCCACCCGCGGGACCTGGTGGCGCCGCTCGACACGCACATGTTCCTCATTGCCCGGCGGCTACGCCTGACCCGGAGGAAGACCCCGGCCTGGAAGGCGGCGCTCGACCTGACCCGGGGCCTCCGACGGTTGGACCCGGAGGATCCGGTGAAATACGACTTCGCGCTCAGCCGGCTGGGGATCGTGGAGGGGTGTCCGCGGCACCGGCGGAGCGAGCCGTGCGAGCTGTGCGGGTTGCTGGGGCGACGGCACTCCAAGCCGGCGATGCCGTGAGGGTGGGTGGGGTTGCGACGTGCGCGGCGCGGAGCGCCGCGGTGCCGGTCTGGAGACCGGCGTTCCAAGCCGGCGTTCCCTTACCGGACCGTGACGCGGGAGCGTTCGGTGAGGGTGCCCTGGGCGCGCTCCACCGCCACGATGGCCTTGTTGTAGTCGATGATCGCCTGGAGTTCGTTGGCCCGCGCCTGGGCGAGGTCGCGCTGCGCCTGCACGATGAAGTAGCTGGTGGTCATTCCCACCTCGAACTTCTTCTGCTCGGCGTCGAGGCTCGCCTCCTGGAGTTCGCGGGCGACCCGGCTGGCGTCGATCCGCCGGCGGTTCGTCTCCACCTGGCGCACCGCGGTGCGGACCTCCTGGGCAATCAGGACCTCCTGTTGACGGATGGCTTCGCGCTGCCGGGTGACGTCGGTCTGGGCCTGCGCGTGCTGCGCGTGCGCCTGATCAGGGCCGATGGGGTAGGAGAAGGAGAGGCCCACCTGCCAGTCGCGGTAGTCGAGCCCGCTCATTTGGGAAAGGGCATCGCCGTAGCCACCCGGGATCGTCTCGATGGTGGGGCCGAAGAACCCCTCCCGCAGGAGCTGCGTACCCCCGACGCCGGTGAGCTGGACCAGTCCCACGAGGTCCACGGAGGGAAGCGTCTGGTTGCGGAAGAACCGGACGTCGTACTGGTTGGTGTCCAACTGGACGCGCTGGGACCGCAACTCGGGCCGGCGCTGGAGCGCCACCCGGATGGCGTCTTCGGTGTCAACGGCATAGTCCTCGTTCGACGGAGCGTCGACCGGCCGGATCTCCCCATCCCAGAAGCCGACCCCGTCGGGATCGCGGATCAGCGCCTTGAGCGCATCCTCGGTCTGGCGGATCTGCTCTTCCGCCAGGATCAACTCTTCCTCGCGGGCCGCCGCCTCGGCCTGGGCCTGCAGGACGTCGATCGGCGCCATGGTCCCCACTTCCACCTGCACCTGGTTGTTGCGCAGCAGGTCCTGGGCCAGCTCCAGCGACTGCGCGGCGACCTCATGGCTCCGGATCGCGAAGACGAGATCCCAGTACGCGTTCTGAACGTCGCGCAGCACATCCAGCACGCTGGTCTCGAACTCGTGCCCCGCCTGCCGCTCACCGTTCTGCGAAATCACGATCTGGCGCCGCTGCGGGTCGGCGCGGAAGTTCTGGAGCAGCGGCTGCGTGACCTGGGCGTTGAGCGTGCTGCGGTAGCGCGGGTTGAAGGTGAAGAACTGGCTGTTCGTGGCCAGCCGGTTGTTGTTGAACTGGACCGCGTAGTTGGCGCCGAAGGGGAGTTGCTGCTCGAAACGCAGGTTGTAGTTCAGGTTGTCGCGCTCGTTCTGGGAGGCCCCGTCGAGCTGGCTCTCCGCCGGTGAGAGGCTCTCCTGCAGGTTGGTGTCCAGCACCAGGTTCGGGGTGTACACCCGGCGGGCAGCCGAGAGCGCGAACGTCGACGACTGCCGGGCCAACCGCGAAATCTGAACGCTCAGATTGTTCTCGAGCGCCTGCTGGATGGCGTCGTCGAGGCTCAGCTCGAGCGGCGCCGGCTGGCCGGCGGCGTCCTTCTCCGGAGAACCTGCGAAGGCCATGCCCGGCAGGCCCAGCGAAAGGACAAGAATTGCGGTGGTGGTGCGCATGAGGTTTCTCCTCGAGAAGGAACGGGGGAGCGGTCCGGCAGGGATCTCATCTACAAGACGCGCCCAAGCCGAATTTTCTACCGTCGTTCCATGAATACGAAGTTCGCCCGCCCGAGGTTTCGCTCCTGAGGCCGCCGCCGCATCATGGGGTCAACGGTCCGCGTCCGACTGGATCTCGCCTATGACGGGACCGAC
Source organism: Acidobacteriota bacterium (assembly GCA_022826195.1). Taxonomy (GTDB): domain Bacteria; phylum Acidobacteriota; class Vicinamibacteria; order Marinacidobacterales; family Marinacidobacteraceae; genus Marinacidobacterium. The sequence continues at coordinate 62,262 of JAJDVI010000066.1, read as the reverse complement.
TTCGCCGGCTGGCAGGCGCAGCCGGACCGCGACACGGTCCAGGGGCGCGTCGAAGCGGCCGTCGGGCGGTTCTACCGCCGGGCCCCCGGACAGCGGACGCCCGTGGTCGGCGCCGGGAGGACGGACGCTGGGGTGCACGCCGAAGGACAGGTGGCTCATTTCGACGCGCCCGGGAGAATTCCGCCCGCAGGGATCCGGGCGGGGCTGAACGCTCTGCTGCCCGACGCGATCCGGATCCTCGCCGCGGCCGAGGCCGCGCCGGACTTCCATGCCCGGTTCCGCGCTGCCGGCAAGACGTACCGCTATCACCTGCTGACGGCGGCGGTGGTTTCACCCCTGCGGAGCCGCTACGCCTGGCCGGTCGGCGACGGCCTTTCCCGGGGGGCCATGGAGGAGGGCGCCGCCGCTCTCGCGGGCCGCCATGATTTCCGCGCCTTCTTCGCCGCGCCTCCCGGAGAAGAGCCCGAGACACCCGTCCGGAACGTCTTCACGGCGCGCTTTGTCGAGGCCGGAAACGAGCTGGTCTTCGAGGTCACGGCGGACGGGTTCCTCCGCTACATGGTTCGCCGCCTGGTGGGGACCCTGGTGGCGATCGGGCGGGGACAGCTTCCGCCGGACCGGGTCGCCGAGATGCTTCGCGATCCGGGCGTGTCGGGTCCCAGGTTCCGGGCGCCCGCGGCCGGACTCCGCCTCTACCGCGTGCACTACGACGCGCCAACGCGCTGCGAGCAGCCTGCGGTGGAACCCAGGTGAGCGCCGAGAGCGGGGAGGCGCCCGGCTGACAAGGCGCGTGAGGGAGGAATACCGGGTGTATTCCGACCGAAACGCAACGCAGAGCGCCGCAAAAGCGGCGCGGTTCAGGCGGGATGCATCGCCGCTCGAACGCCATCTGGGTTTCAGTGCAGGCTGCTAAATTGGCGGGTCCGTGCCCGGGAGTTCCGTGACCCTCGACATCGCTCCCGAGGAGGAAACCGCCGGACTCCTCGCGCGGATCGATCGCACCCGGCTGCCCCTTCACGTCGCGGCCATCATGGACGGGAACGGGCGCTGGGCAGCCACCCGCGGACTCCCCCGGGTCGAGGGACACGCGGCCGGAGTGGAGTCGGTCCGGGACACCGTGGAGGGCGCCGCCAGCCTGGGACTCGGGGCGCTCACCATGTTTGCCTTCTCCATCGAGAACTGGAGCCGGCCTCCCGAGGAGGTCGAGGTGCTCATGGAACTGGTCAAGCGCTACCTGCGGCTCGAGACCGAGAACCTGATCGCGAACGACATCCGCTTCCGGCCCATCGGACGACTGGGCGAGTTGCCCGCCGACGTCCAGGCGATGCTGCAGGAGACCGCCGACGCCACCGCGCACTGCGAGGGGCTCGGCCTCAACATCGCGCTGAACTATGGAGGCCGGGCGGAAATCGTGGACGCCGCGCGGCGGATCGCCGAACAGGCGGCGCGGGAAGGGAAAGCCCCCGAACTGGATGAGCACGCCTTCGGGGAATACCTGTACACCCGCGGCCTTCCCGACCCCGACCTCCTGATCCGCACCAGCGGCGAGGAACGGGTTTCCAATTTCCTCCTCTTCCAGAGCGCCTACACGGAGTTCTGGACGACGCCCACGTTCTGGCCGGATTTCCGGCGGCGGCACCTCTTCGAGGCGATCCTCGCCTACCAGCGCCGCAGCCGGAGGTACGGCGGAATCTCCGACTAGCGGGCAGCCGGGATGCGGCGGGTCATCAGTGCGGCGGTGGTCGCCGTGGGCACGCTGGCCCTTTGCCTGCTCGTGCCTTCCTGGGTCCGCCAGCTCGCCATCCTGCTGGCGGCGGTGTACGCGTGCCGGGAGGCGATCCGGATGGCGGGGGCGATCCAGGCGCCCGGGGACGGGTCCGCGGTTTCAGAGAGCGGGAGAGTGCCGGCGGCGGGCCTGGCCGCAACGGTCGTGCTGATGCTGCTGGTGGCCGGTTTCGGCGTCTCCAGTGGTCCGAGCGCAGTGCCGCTGGCGGCGATGGCGCTCCTCGCGATCGCCGCGCTCATCCTGCCGGCCACGCCGCGGACGCTGGGCTGGCTGGGGGCCGCGGCGCTTGCCGCCCTGTGGATCGGCTTTCCCACGGCGGCGCTGCTCGCGTTGACCTCCGGAGCGGATGGGGGGCGGGTCCTGCTCTTCCTGCTCGCCATCGTGATGCTGGGAGAGGCGGGGGCGTTTTGTGGCGGCAAGCTCATCGGTGGTCCCCGGCTCGCGCCCGCGCTGAGTCCCGGCAAGACGTGGGCGGGCTTCGTCGCCCAGCTGGCCTTCGGCGGCGCCGCCGGGGCAGCGGCGATCCCGCTCCTCTCCTCCGGACTCGGGCCCGGGATCGGAAGTGCGCTCGGGGTCGGGATCTCGGCGGCCGCCGCCCTCGGGGACCTGTTCGAGTCGTTCTGGAAACGGGCCTCGGGCCGCAAGGACAGCGGCCGCATCATCCCCGGCCACGGCGGGTTGCTCGACCGGATCGACGGCGTGCTGTTCGGGGCGCTGGCGCTCCTGGCGGCGTCCGTATTCGTGCCGTTCTAGCCGCCCGCGCCTTGCGGGACAACGGCAGGCTCGTCAGCCGAAGAGGCCGGTCTTCGACAGGTCGAGGTACACGACGAGCACGAAGACCAGGAGCATGAACGCGGCGCCCGCGACCATGAGCGCCTTGCGCATCCCGAGGCTGAGATCGCGCCGCGCCGCCGACTCCACGAGCAGCACCGCGATCTGCCCGCCGTCGAGGACCGGGATCGGCAGCAGGTTCAGCACGCCGAGGCTGAGGCTCAGGATCGCCATCAGGAGCAGCACGTCGGTGGGGCCCCGGCGGAGCGCGTCCCCGGAGGCCTGCGCGATCCCGATGGGGCCCGAGAACTGACGCGGCGAGCCCTGGCCACTGACCACGCGGCCGAGTTGGCCGACGGTGAGACCGCCCCAACGGACCGTTTCGGCCATCGCCTCCCGGACCGCATCCGGAATCGACTCCGCTCGCACCATGCGGAAGGGGGGCTGAAACTGGACCCCGACCTGCGCGACGGTCTCGCCGCTGTTCGGATCCTCGCGCAGTCTGGGAACGACCGACAAGACAATCTCGCCCTCGCCGCGCTCGACCGCGACGGCGATCTCCCGCACTCCGGCGGCCCGGATCAGGGCCGCCACCTCCGAGGTGCTTCCCACCGCAGTGCCGTCAACGCGGATGATCCGGTCGCCCGGAGCGAAGCCGGCCGTGTCGGCGGGCATGTCCGGGACGACGGCTCCGATGATCGGCGGCGCTGGCGGCGCGATCCCCGCATACCCGATGTCGTCGGCGCCCACGGATTCGACCGCGACCGAAAACTCCTGCGCCGCGCCGTCGCGCTCCACCCCGAAGACCACCGCCTGATCCGGCCGCACGATGATGTGCTCCATCGCCGTCCGCCAGTCGGAAACCGGCTCGCCGGCGATGTTCACGATCCGGTCCCCGGCGCGAAGTCCCGCTACGTCAGCGGGGGAGCGTTCGGCCACGTAGGAGACGACGGGCGGATCGGACAGGCCGATCCGCCGTTCCATGCCGACGTAGAAGAGCCCCGCCAGGATCGCCACCGCCAGCACGAAGTTCATGGCGGGGCCGGCGAAGAGAATGGCCAGCCGTTCCCCGCGGGTCCGGTTCTGGAGTTCGGCGGGGTCGTCGCTCCCGTAGCCGGGCGCGTCGCCCGCCATCTTCACGTAGCCGCCGAGGGGCAGGAGGCCGATCGTCCACTCGGTATCCCCGATCCGCCGGCGGTAAACGTTCGGAGGGAAGCCGATCGAAAACGTCTCGACCCGAACCCCGATGAAGCGCGCCGCGAGGTAGTGGCCGAACTCGTGGACGACGACGAGGGTGCCCACCACGAGCACGAAGGCGATGAGGGTGAGCATGGTCAGCGCGCCGTCGCGGGAACGCGGTCCTCGACGAGTTCGCCCGCATACGAGCGCGCCCAGGCGTCGGCGCGGGCGACCCCCTCCAGGTCTTCGAGTTCGGCGGGAGAACGGGCAGCCAGCGTCTCGCCCACCACCGACGGGATGCCGGGGAACGGGATGCGCCCTTCGAGAAAGGCCGCCACCGCGACCTCGTTTGCGGCGTTCAGGACCGCGGGGGCGTCACCCCCGGCGGCGAGGGCCTCGGCAGCGAGGCGGAGGCAGGGAAAGCGGTCCGGGTCGGGTGGCTCGAACCGCAGGTCGAGCGGCTGGTCGAGCGGGAGCGGGGCCAGTCCGGTCGGCAGGCGCTCCGGCCAGGTGAGGGCGTACTGCACCGGCGTGCGCATGTGCGTGACTCCAAGCTGGGCCAGGATCGAGCCGTCCTCGAACTCGACCATCGAGTGGACGATGGACTCCGGGTGGACCACCACCCGGATCGCTTCCGGCGGCTGATCGAAGAGCCAGCGCGCCTCGATCATCTCGAGGCCCTTGTTCATCATCGTCGCGGAGTCGATGGTGATCTTGGGCCCCATTTGCCAGGTCGGATGGCGGAGCGCGAGTTCCGGGGTGGCGCCGGCGATCTCGGCGGCCGAGGCCGTGCGGAACGGACCTCCGGAGGCGGTGAGCCAGAGGCGGCGGACGGGGTCCCGCCGGTCCGCGAGGCACTGGTGAATCGCCGCGTGCTCGCTGTCCACCGGAATCAGCCGGGCCCCGGAGGCGGTTGCGGCGCGCGCCATCACTGCTCCGGCCGCCACCAGCGACTCCTTGTTGGCGAGGCCGACGACCTTGCCGGCGCGGAGGGCGGCGAGGGTCGGGCGGAGGCCGGCCGCGCCGACGATTCCCGAAATGACGAAACCGGCGCCCGGCGCGGCGGCGGCCCGCTCGAGCCCGGCGGGGCCTCCCGCGACCGCGATCCCCGGCAGCCGCCTCCCGTAGGCGTGTTCGAACTTCTCGGCTTCCTCGTCCCGGCCGAGGGCCACGAGTTCCGGCCGGTGGCGCTCACACAGCGAGTAGAGCCGCTCGGAAGCGCGGCCGGCCGCCAGCGCGACGACCCGGAACCGGTCCGGGTAGCGGTCCACCACTTCGAGGGTGGTCGAGCCGATCGAGCCGGTCGCCCCGAGGATGGAAACCCCGCGGATTTCCGGACTCATCGTTTCGTGATCACCCTGGGAAGCCTGCTTCTTCGTCGGCGCCACGATTGTAGAGCCGCGAGGGACCGCTCCGGCCGGCCCTGCCGACCCTTAACATTCGGGGCCGCCGCATGAAGATCGACCGACTCACGATCCGGGAACTCCGGCTCGACCTCAAGTACCCCTTCGAAACCAGCTTCGCGCGGGTGACCGAGCAACAGTTCCTCCTCCTCGAAGCCGAGGTCGATGGCGTGAGCGGGCATTCCGAGTGCGTCGCCGATGTCGCTCCGGGCTACTCCTCCGAGACGGTCCGCACCGCCGAACACCTCATCCGCGATTTCCTGTGGCCGCTGGCGGCCGGGAACGACTACGCCCATCCGGATGAAGTCGTTCCGTCCTTCGCCCGCGTCCGCGGCCACAACATGGCCAAGGCCGCTATCGAGATGGCGGTGTGGGACGCCTTCGCGCGTCTCGAGGACAAACCGCTCGCCGGCGTTCTCGGCGGGACGCGCTCGCGCACCGTTTCCGGGGTCTCCATCGGAATCCAGGACACCGTGGACGAGCTCCTGGACAAGATCGGGCTCGAACTCTCCCGGGGCTACCGGCGGATCAAGATCAAGATCAAGCCCGGGTGGGACGTCGACGTGGTCCGCAAAGTGCGCGAGCGCTATCCGGACATGCCGCTCATGGTGGACGCGAACAGCGCCTACACGCTGGCGGATGAACCGCTCTTCGAGGAACTCGACCAGTTCGGGCTGATGATGATCGAACAGCCCCTCGAACACGACGACATGTGGGACCACGCCGCGCTCCAGCGGAAGATCGCGACTCCCATCTGCCTGGACGAATCGGTGCATTCCGTCGCCGACGCCCGCCGGGCGATCGAGATGGGGGCGTGCCGGATCATCAACATCAAGGCGGGCCGGGTCGGGGGACTCGCGGCGGCGCGGGACATCGCGGCCCTGGCGGAGAGCCACGGGATTCCGGTGTGGTGCGGCGGAATGCTGGAGAGCGGCGTCGGCCGGGCCCACAACATCCACCTCTCCTCGCTTTCCGGCTTCTCGATGCCGGGCGACGTGGCCGCCTCCGACCGCTATTTCACGGAGGAGATCATCGAACCTCCAGTGACCGTGGATCCCGACGGCTCGCTCCCGATCCCCGAGGGCGCCGGAATCGGCTTCGCGCTGCGCGAAGACGTCATCCGGCGCCACACCCTTTGCGAGACCACGCTCTCCCGCTGACCCGCCCGGTTCCGGGGTCGCGATCCCGGGCGCGGGTCGTGCTCGCGGGCGCGTGCCTCCTTCTCGCGGCGGCGCCGGCCTCCACGCAACCGCCGGCGCCGGAGAACAGCCCCGGGGTCCGGCAACCCCCTGGCCCACCGGTCCTTCCCGCTCCCGAGCGCCTTGCCCGCGTCCTCTCGCTCGAGGACGCGCGGTCCTTCGGGGACGGGTGGCTCCGGGACCGGATCTACGATCCGGACCCCGAGGTGCGGCGCCGGGCGGTGCTCGCCCTCGGACGCATCGGCCGGCCGGAAGCCGTCGAACCGCTGGTGGCCGCCCTCACCGGCGACGAGGCGGGAGCCGTCCGCTCGACCGCGGCCTTCGCCCTCGGCATCGTGGAGGATCCGCTCCCGGCGGAAGCGGTCTCGGCACTCGAGGCGGCGCTCCTGGACGGCTCGAGCCGGGTTCGCGAGAAAGCGATCGAGGCGATCGGGCGGCGGGGCGGCGAACGCGCCGGCGAGATCGTCGCGGGCCGGCTCGCCGAACTCGTGGAAGTTTCCGGCTACTCCGACCGGCGCGAGGACGTCGAGGCATTCCGGCGGCGGACGTCCTGGGACGAAGCGAGGCTCGGACTCTTCGCGCTGGCCCGCATCCGGGACGACGGGGGCGACCCCGGCGACACCGCGAGCGTCCTCGGCCGCGGCGGGTCGCCGCGAACGCTCTGGTGGGCTTCGGCGTGGACCGCGGCCCGACTCCGGGATCCGGAACTCGTGTCCCTGCATCGCGCCTACGCCGGCTCACCGGATCCGGTCATCCGGGCGCTGGGCGTTCGCGGTCTCGGCTCCACGGGGCTGCCGGTGGCCGAGGACGTGGTCCCCGAACTCAACCACCCGAGCGACACCGTGAGGATCGAAGCGATCCGCGTCATCCGGGCGCTCGCGGAGGCGGATCTGCCGGTGGGCGCCACGACCGGCGCCAGGCTCTTCGAGGCGCTCGACGATGCGGTTCCGGCGATCCGCCGGGAGGCGCTCCGCGGGCTGGGCGAGGTGCCGCACCCGGAGGCGACCCAGGCGCTGATCCGGCGGATGCAGTCTTCCGATCCCGACGTGCGCGCCGGCGCCATGCGGGCCCTCTACCCGCAGGACCAGGAGGGGTTCTTCCTGCTGCTCTCCGGCTGGTCGGACCGCGATCCGGCCGGCAGGATCGCGATGACCCGCAGGCTCTCCGAAATCCCCGACCCCCGCATCCGCAGCTACCTGTTGCGGAACCCGCTCACCGACGAGGACTCGAGGGTACGCGCGGTCGCCCTCGCGGGACTCGGCGAACTCGAGGAAACCCTGCGGAGCGCCGGTGACGCGAGCCCGGAGGTCGCCCCCGCCCTGATCCGCCACCTCGGGGCCGAGGATCCCTACGAGCGCGCCGCCGCGGCGGCAGCGCTCGGGCGTCTCGAAGCCGGGGCGGAGAGCGTGCGGCAGTCCTACGGCGCGGACAGCGCGGCGGTGCCGGATTTCCGGCTGGCCGCGTTTCGTGCCGGACTCGCCCAGGGGCCGGAGCAAGACCGGATCGGCTTCGCGCGCGAGGCGCTCGCCGATCCCGCCTGGCCCGTCCGCCGCGAGGCCCATGAATTCCTCCGCCGTGCGGGAGCCGCCGGCGAGGACCCGGCTCCCGCCGGGACGCTGGAGAGCGCGGACTACCGGGCCATGCTCGAGGCCCCGTTCAGTCCGCTCGCCTGGATCGAGACCGCCCGGGGAACCATCGAGATCGAACTCTTCATCGGCGACGCGCCCCGCACCGTGTCGAACTTCATCCGCCTCGCCCGCGAGGGCTTCTATGACGGCCTCCCCTTTCACCGGGTGGTCCCGAACTTCGTGCTCCAGGCGGGCGACCCGCGCGGGGACTCCTCGGGGGGGCCCGGCTACACGATCCGCTGCGAGATCGGCGAGGGCTTCTACATGCGCGGGAGCGTGGGCATGGCGCTCGACGGCAAGGACACCGGCGGCAGCCAGTTCTTCATCACCCTGCTTCCCCAGCCCCACCTCAACGGCCGCTACACCCTCTTCGGGCACGTGCGGGACGGATTCGCCGTCCTGGACCAGATCGAGCCCGGCGACCGGATCCGGCGGATCCGCATCTGGGACGGGATCACCCCCCCGGAGTAGTGCCGCACGCCGCCAATCGGCCGCGGCCCCGCTTCGGGCTGTTGGCCGTGGACCTCGACGGCACGCTGCTGAACTCCCGGAAGGAAGTCTCCGAGCAGAACCGGGCGGCTCTCGCCCGCGCGGAAGCGGCGGGGGTCGCGCTCGCGTTCATCTCCGGCCGGCGGTACGCGGAACTCAGGGTCCTCACCGCGGACCTCTCGGGCGCCGCTTTCCGGGTAGGGCACGGCGGCGCCCTCATCCGGCGCCGCGGCCGGACCATCGCCGAGACGCCGCTTCCGAAGACGGCGGCGGAACGGGCCGTCCGGTCCGCGCGGCGGCTCCGGATTCCCGCCCTGATCAGCGAACGCGACGGCAGCGTCCGCATCACCGCCCACTCTCCGGCCACCCCCCGGGTCGCGCGCTATCTGCGGACCGTTCGGCCGGAGCCCCGCTTCGACCCGGATCCGGCGTTCGCCGAGGATCCGCTGCATCTCGTGATCGCCGGCACCCCGGAGACCTGCCGCGAGGCCGAACACGAACTGAGGGAGTCGCTCGGGGAATCGGTCAACCTCGCCCGGACCGAGTACGCCGCCTCGCGTCTCGGTCTCCTCGACGTCCTGGCGGGCACCGCCAACAAGGGAACCGCGCTCGCCAGGATCGCCCGGGAAGCCGGCCTGCCGCTCAGCGCCACCCTGGCGATCGGGGACAACTGGAACGACCTGGAGATGCTGGAGACCGCCGGGGTCGGAGTGTTGATGGAAAACGCCGAACCGGGACTGAAGACCCGAGGGTTCGAGACCACCGCCTCGCACGACGCGCACGGGGTGGCGGCCGCGATCGACCGGCTGGTGTTCGGCGCGTCGTGAAGTCCGGCTTCGGGATCCGGCACCGGAGCGGGGGCGCCCGCCTGGGGCGCCTCGAAACCGCTCACGGTCCGGTGGAGACCCCCGCCTTCATGCCGGTCGCCACGGGGGGGGCGATCCGGGGGCTCACGAGTGCGGGCGTGGCCGCTACCGGAACGCGCATCCTGCTGAGCAACGCCTGGCACCTGATGCTGCAGCCGGGCGACGAGCGGATCGCGGCGCTCGGGGGGCTGCACCGGCTGATGGCCTGGGACCGCCCCATCCTCACCGACAGCGGCGGCTATCAGGTGGCCAGTCTCGCCACCCTCCGGGAGATCTCGGAGACTGGAGTGCGGCTGCGTTCCTACCGGGACGGGTCACCGCACGAGCTGACTCCGGAACGGGCCGTCGAGATCCAGCGGAACCTCGGTTCGGACATCGCGATGGTGCTCGACGAATGTCTCGCGCTGCCGGCGCCGCCGGACGAGGTCGAACGGGCGGCGGCGCGCAGCCTGCGGTGGGCCGAGCGTTCGCTGGCGGCGCCGCGCGCTCCGGGTCAGCTCCTCTTCGGCATCGTCCAGGGAGGCACCGTTCCGGAGGTGAGGCGCGAAAACGCCCGGGCCCTCCTCGCCCTCGGTCCGCCGGGAGAAGGGTTCGACGGTTTCGGCATCGGCGGCCTGCTGATGGGAGAACCAACCCGGGACACCCGCCGCATGACGGAGCTTTCCGCGGAAGTTCTCGGCGGGGAGCGGCCCCGGTATCTCATGGGAGCCGGCCTGCCGGCGGACCTGATCGAGTCGGCCGGCCTCGGCATCGATCTGTTCGACAGCGTGATCCCGACGCGGCTCGCCCGCCGCGGCATCGTCTTCACCTCGACGGGCCGGCTGAACGTCTCGCGCGCCCCCTACCGGGACGACCCGGCCCGGCTCGACGAGGAGTGCGGGTGCCCCGCCTGCCGCGACTACTGCCGCGCCTGGCTGCACCATCTGCTCCGGGCGAAGGAGCGGATCGCCGCCACCCTGCTCAGCGCCCACAACCTCACGTTCTACGCCGGACTCATGGCCCGGATGCGCGAGGCGATCGCCGCGGACCGCTTCACCGAGTTCCATGAGGAGAACCGCCGCCGGTGGAGTTCCCAGGGGGCCGCGCCGTGAGGGCCGGTGGGGTTGCGAGCTGCGCGGTGCGGAGCACCGCGCGTGCCGGTCTGGAGGCCGCTACCGCGAGAACCGGCCGGCGTTCCAGGCCGCCGTGGTATCCTGCCTGACTCGGCGCCCGGCCCGCTCTCCCGAGGGGGATGCGGGTTTTTTCACATCAGAGTTTTGACGGGAGCCGAATCCTGACCATGCTTCCCACACTGCTCCAGGCGGACCCGGCCGGCGGCGCGTTCGGCATGCAGATCGTGCTGTTCGCCATCATCTTCGGCATCTTCTACTTCATCGTTTTCCGTCCCATGCGCAAGCGCCAACGGGAAACGGAAGCAATGCTGCAGAGCCTCGAGCGCGGGGCCCGGGTGGTGACGACCGGCGGCATTCACGGGACCATCGCCGGAATTCAGGGTGACATCGTGCAGCTCAAGGTCACCGAGCAGGTCAAACTCCAGATCTCGAAGAGCGCGGTCGCCAGCGTGATCGACAGGAAGCACTGAGCGGCGGGTCGGCAGTTCCGGGGTTCCACCGCAGCCAACCGATGGCCAGACGCCTTCGCCTCAAGGGAGTCCTGCTCCTGCTTCTGGTGGCGGGGCTCGTCTATGTGGTCAACCCGCCGCGGGACACCCTCGTCCTGGGGCTGGACCTGCAGGGCGGCATTCACCTCGTCATGCGGGTCCACACCGAGGACGCCGTGCGGGTCCTGACCGACGAGACCGCCGAGCAGTTCGCCGAACACCTCGACAACGAGGAAATCGACTTCGCGGACATCGAAACCGAGGGGCTGGGACAGCTCACCATCCTGAACCTGGACGACTCCCGCCTCCGGGAAGTCCGGGACATCGTCGCCTTCAGTTGGCCGGGCTGGGACCTCCGGAGCGCCGGCGGCGGCGACTGGTCGTTCAACCTCCGTCCGAGCGAGGAGATCGTGGTTCGCGAGCAGACGGTCACCCAGGCGATGGAGACCATCCGCCGCCGGGTGGATGAGCTTGGGGTCGCGGAGCCGGTCATCACGACCCACGGGAACACCGGGGACCAGATCCTCGTCCAGTTGCCCGGCTACGAAGACGTGGCGCGGGCCAAGGAAATCATCCAGGCCACGGCCCAGCTCGAACTCCGGCTCGTGCAGGCGGGGCCCGCTCTCGACGAGGCGGCGCTGCCCCCCCTGAACAGCTCGCTCGAGAACATCCCGACGGAACTGCCCACCGGCGCGGTCGGCTACTACCAGGTCAACCGGGTCGCCGCCATCACCGGCCGCGACCTCCGGAACGCCCGGCAGGCGATCGATTTCCAGACGAACACGCCCAACGTGGAGTTCAGCCTGCATGCCGAGGGCGCCTCCCGGTTCCGCGACTTCACCGGCGCCAACGTGGGCCGGCAGATGGCCATCGTGCTCGATGACCTGGTGGTCTCCGCCCCGGTCATCCAGAGCCCGATCTACGACCAGGGCCAGATCACCGGGAACTTCACGGTGGACGAAGCCGTCGATCTGGCGCTCGTGCTGCGCGCCGGGGCGCTTCCCGCATCCCTCGAATACCAGGAGGAACGCACCGTCGGACCTTCCCTCGGCGCGGACTCGATCCGCAGCGGGGTCACCGCATCGCTCGCCGGCCTGGCGGGCGTCCTGCTCTTCATCATCTTCTATTACCGGCTCTCGGGAATGAACGCGGTCGTCGCGTTGCTCCTGAACCTCCTGATCCTGGTGGGCGCGATGGCGTACTTCGCGGCCACGCTGACGCTCCCCGGCATTGCCGGGGTCATCCTGACGATCGGCATGGGGGTGGACGCGAACGTGCTCATCTTCGAGCGCATCAAGGAGGAGATGCGGACCGGCAAGCCCCCCCGGACGGCCATCTCGGTGGGTTTCTCGCGTGTCTTCTGGACGATCGTGGACGCGAACATGACGAGCCTGGTAGCCGCCGCCATCCTGTTCCAGTTCGGCACCGGCCCCGTCCAGGGATTCGCCGTGACCCTCAGCATCGGACTGGTGAGCAACGTCTTCACCGCCATGTTCGTGTCGCGCTACATCTTCGACCTGGTGCTCTCCGGCCGGCGCCAGGTCGCCGCGCTGAGCATCTAGCGAACCTGCGGGGAACCTGATGGACATCCTCGGCGACACCCGGATCAACTGGATCAAGTACCGGTGGTGGTTCGCAGGCATCTCCCTCGCCGTGCTCATCGCCGGCGTCTTCGATGTCATCCGGAAAGACGGGCTTCGCTACGGGATCGATTTCTCGGAGGGCACCATGGTGGTCGCCAAATTCGCCGAGGCGCCGGAGATCGACGACGTGCGCGCGGTCGTCACCGATCTGGGGTACGGGAGCGCGGTCATCCAGAGCTACGACCGGCCCGAGATGAACCAGGTCATGATCCGGGTCGAGAAGGCGGCGGAAGACGAAACCGCGGGGGCTCCGGGCCAGCAGCCGACACAAGCCGGAATCGACGAGACGGCCAACCGGATCCTCGCGGCCCTGAGGGGCGGCGCCGCCGGCGAGCTGGTCTCCTCGAGCACCGAGATCGTGGGGCCGGTGGTGGGCGAGGAACTGCGGCGGCGGGCCCGAAACGCCACCCTGCTGGCTCTGTTCGCGATGCTCATCTACATCGGATTCCGATTCGAGCCGGTGTACGGGGTCGGCGCCACGGTAGCGGTCATCCACGATGTGCTGGTGACGCTCGCCCTGGTGTCCCTCTTCAACTACGAGATCAGCCTGAACGTGATCGCCGCGTTCATGACCCTGGTGGGCTACTCGGTGAACGACACGATCGTCATCTTCGACCGGGTGCGGGAAAACCGCCACATCCACCGACGGCTGGATCTCGGGGCGATCGTCAACCTGTCGATCAACCAGACCCTCCGGCGCACCGTGCTCACTTCGGGGCTCACCCTCGTCGCCGTCGGCGCGCTGCTGACCTGGGGCGGCGAGGTTCTCCGAGCCTTCTCTTTCGTGCTGGTGGCCGGGGTGTTCGTGGGCACCTACTCCTCGATCGCGATCGCTTCGCCCATCGTGCTGTGGTGGCGTTCCGTACGCGGGGGGACGTCCGCCACCGCGGAGCAGCAGCGGCCGCAGGCGCCCCCGGTCAGGGTCTGACTTCTTCCGGGCCCGCCCGGAATCGCGGGCTCCGCCCGGGCGGGCCGCTAGACTCGGCGAGCGAGGCTCGTACCAAGTGCCGTCTGGACGCCCTGGGCAAAGACCGTGGATCGGTCTCGGGATGCCGCATACGCCCTCGCCCGGCTTCAGCATCTCGCTGCCGCTCGGAATAACGCTGCACGCCGCCCTGCTGGCGGCGCTCCTTTCCCCCTCCTTCGAGGTCCGCAGCGACCAGTTTCCCGCGTTCGAGGCGTACCGGGTCCATCTCTTCGCGCCTCCCGCGGCGGCGCTCCGGCTGGGGGATCCCACCGCGGAACCCGAGCCCGAGCGTTCCACCACCGCGGTCCGCGATACGGCGGCAAGGCTCGCTCCCCTGTTCGCGCGCGCCGATCTCGTCGAGGTGCTCGAGGCGATCGAGATCCCGTCGTCGTTCGGATCCGAACATGGGATTCCGGACGGGTTCTGGGACGGGCTGGGATTCGGGGAACCGGCCGGAGTGGTCGGTGGTGTTCCGGGAGGGGTTCAGGGCGGGCAGATCGGCGGCCTCCGGGAAGCGGCCGATCCCGTGCTCCCGCCCCCGGACGAAGCGCCCGTGGCGCTCTCCATGCCCCGCCCCCGCTTCCCGAAGCAGGCGCTCCGGGACGGCGTCCGCGGGCGGGTCCTGCTGCGGGCCCTGATCACGGAGCGCGGGACGGTGGAGGTTCTCCGGATTCTCCGCTCCGTCCCGGGACTGGATACGGAAGCGATTCGGGTCGTCGAGTCGGAGTGGCGGTTCCGCCCGGCCCAGCGGAACGGCCGCCCGGTGGCCGCGCTCAGCAATCTGGTGGTTCGTTTCTCGCTCCGCTAGCCGCGGTCGCGGGCCGGGAAACCCTGCGGTCCGCTCCTTTGCGCGGGCGGACTCGCCGGCCCGGCTCCGGGGAAAGACAACCGGAAGCAACGAGGCCGCCGCGCGCCGTCCCGGGACCGGAGCGCCAGCCCCTCGAGGCGGTCCGCTCAGGCACTGGTTCTCTGTTGACATGGCAGGGGCCCGAGTGCTAGTTTCCCCAACTTCATCAGGCAGCCTGGCAAGTCGTCTGCCGTCCCGTACGGGCCTCGGACCCGGCGGCTTTCCGGGCTGTTGTCAGCTTCCCCCTTCGCCTCTTCTCTCCGCTACCGAGGAAGGGACGGGTTCGGGGAAAAGGAGCCTAACGTGACAAGAGAGCCAACCTTCGAACTGGCGGGACGCGACCAGAACATCGGGCGTTCCCTCGGCAGTTTCGCCTTCTCGTTTCTGCTCCAGGGCGGCGCCGTGGTGGCGTTCATCGTCATTCCCATCCTCGCAGTCAACCTCCCCACTCCGGAGGGCATCATGACCTTCATGGCTGCGGCCCCGCCGCCGCCACCGCCGCCGCCACCGCCGCCGCCGCCGAAGGCCCGGCGCCGGGCCGCTCCCAAGCCGGTTCTCAACACGACTCCGCAGTTCGTGGCTCCGGTGGACATTCCGGACGACCTCGGTGACGCCGGAGTGGACTTCGGAGTTCCCGGTGGCGTCGAGGGTGGAGTCCCCGGCGGGATCATCGGCGGTATCGTCGGCGGCCTGCCCTCGGGTCCCCCGCCACCGCCGCCCAAGGCCGCTCCGGTCCGCGTGGGCGGAGAAATCCGGGAACCGACCCGCACGGTCTACGTGCAGCCCATCTATCCGGAAATTGCCAAGCAGGCCCGGGTTTCGGGCGTGGTGATCCTCGAGGCCATCATCGACCCGTCCGGCAACGTGACGAACATCTCGGTGCTTCGCTCGATTCCCCTGCTCGACCAGGCCGCGATGGACGCCGTGCGGCAGTGGAGGTACCAACCCACTCTGCTCAACGGCGTGCCGGTTCCCATCGTCATGACCGTGACGGTAACCTTCAACCTTGGCTGACGCCGATCCGGAACGACTACCCCGGAAGCCCGGTTTTCCAGTCCAGACCACCCAATTTCATCAAGGCTGATTTCGCCCTGCCCACGATGCGGATTGACCGGATCCCAACGATCCGACTCGTACCGATCCTCAGTCCGGTCCCGGGCAGGAGTAGCCAAACGCTTTTTTCCTAGATCCCAGGAGGACGAACGGAATGTCTTTTGACTTGCTTGAGATCTGGTCCCACATGGGGCCGGCTGCAAAGCTCATCAACGGCGTGATGGCCATCATGTCGGTTTATTCGCTCTCGGTCATGATCGAGCGCTGGCTGACCTACCAGAAGGCGAAGGGCCAGTCGCGCGGCTACTCCGTGCGCATCGCCAAGGAGCTCAAGGCGGGCAACATCGACAGTGCCATCAAGGTGAGCAAGGACAAGGATGTCAAGAACAGCCACCTCGCCAAGGTGCTGCTGGCCGGACTTCAGGAAATCCAGTTCCAGACCGAAGAAGGTAGCGCCGACAAGGACACCACGATGGAAGCGGCCCACCGGGCCATCCAGCGGGCCACCGCCATCAGCATGATGGACCTGCGCCGCAACCTCTCGGGCCTTGCCACCGTAGGCGCCACCGCTCCCTTCGTGGGCCTTCTGGGAACCGTGCTCGGCATCATCACCGCGTTCCGCGGCATGGCGCTGACGGGTTCCGGCGGAATCGGCGCGGTGTCGGCCGGAATCGCGGAGGCGCTCATCGCGACCGCCTTCGGACTCTTCGTCGCCATCCCGGCCGTGTGGGCCTTCAACTACCTCACCAACCGGGCCGATGGGTTCGGCGTCGAGATGGACAACGGCGCCTCCGAGCTCATCGACTTCATGGCCCGCCGCTAGCGCGGCTTCATCGGAGTCACCCTTCAATGCCCCGCCGGCGCCACCCCGGGCCTCTTACGGCTTCGGGGCCACCGCGCCGGTGGGCCCCATTCCGTTCCCGTTGAGGGCTGCGGACAGGGAAACCAAGGAGTAAAACGTCATGGGAATGGCAGGACTTGGTAGCAAGGACGTCAACGCCAACATCAATGTGACCCCCCTCGCGGACGTCATGCTGGTGTTGCTCATCATCTTCATGGTTGTGACGCCGCTTCTGCAGAAGGGAGTGGACGTCAAACTGCCGGTAGCCGACTACGGGCTGGATCACGCGGACAGTGACGATGTCGTCAACGTGGCGATCCGGGAGGACGGGGCGATCTATCTCGACCTCATCTCCGTCCCCAGGCAGGAGCTGCCGACTCTCCTCGTGGAGAAGTTCGCGGGCAAGACGGACAAGATCCTCTATCTGAAGGCCGACGAGCGGCTTCCGTACCACGAAGTGCTCGGCCTCATGTCGCTCTGCCGCGACGGCGGAGCCGACGAGATCGGCCTCATCACCGAACGAGCGGCCGAGTAGCAGCCTCCAGCAGGGCGCGCGCCCAGGAGAAACCATCATGGGAATGGCAGGATTCGCCTCCGGCGGAGTCACTTCCGACATCAACATCACCCCGCTCATTGATGTGCTTCTGGTGCTCCTGATCATCTTCATGGTCGTTACCCCGCTGACCCAGCAGGGGCACGACGTGGAAATGCCGGACAACCAGGACCAGGTCATTGACGCCGAACCGGATCCGAACCAGTTGGTGCTGAGCATCGACTCGTCCGGACAGGTGACCATCAACAAGCAGGTCGTCGAGCCGGAGGAGCTCCCGCTGCGTGTCCGTGACATCTTCGAGACCCGCGCCGACAAGACGATCTTTCTCAAGGCCGATCCCTTCCTGACCTACGGACAAGTGGTCTCCGTGCTGGACATCGTGAAGGGGAACGGCGTCGAGCGCGTCGGGATCGTCGCCCAATAGGCGCGCGCGCAGCCCCAGAGGAGATCACCAGCAGTGGCCCTAAACACAAAATCGACTGTCCTCATTGCGGTGGGCGTCGCGGTGTTGCTCTTGATCGGATTGGTCATCTCGCCCGCTCCCCCTCTTCGCGGGGGACTCCCCAACTACATCGACATGCTGCAGGCCATGCGGGCCTTCGGCAAGGCGAATGAAGCCTACGGTCGGAGGGAGTACGAGGAGGCGATCCGCTTCTACCAGGAAGCCACCGAGAACGCGCCCGCGGACAACCCCCTCATCCAGACGACGCTGCATTTCTTCAGCGCCAGCAGCAACCATCTGCTCTACAGCCCGACGACCTTCGACGATCCGCAGAACGAGGAATACCTCGACAACGCACTTGACGGTTACGAGGACACCATCGCCGCCGTCGAAGAGGCGCTCTCGGATCCGGGCCTGGACCAGGCGTCGAGGGACAGCATTCAACTCTACGAACGCTACGCCTCGGAACAGCTTGCCGGCATCCATCGCGACCACCTCGACGATCTCGAAGGGGCGGAGTACTACTTCAATCGTCTGATCGAAATGAACCCGGACACTCCGGAGCTGTACTACGGCCTGGCGGATGTGTACGAGCGCTTCCACGATCCCGAGTTGAACCCGCTCTTCGAGAAGGCCATCGAGGCGTACAAGGTTCCCGTGGAGATGAATCCCGACGATCCGATCGGCTACCGGCAGGTGGCCAACCTGTTCAACAAGTACGGTCGTTTCGACGAGACGATGGAGTGGCTCGAACAGGCGCGCGACGTGAACCCCGACAACCCGGAGGGGTACTACCTCATCGCGACCTACTACTGGGACAAGGTCTATCGGGACCCTGACCTGAACGAGCGGCAGCGCCGCGAGTTCATCGACCTGGGACTGGTGCAGCTCGACGCGGCTCTTGAGCGCAACGACGAGTACGTGGACGCGCTCGTCTACAAGAACCTGCTCCTGCGCGAACTGGCAAAGGTGGACCCGCGTAACGCGACCGCCCTGACTGCCGAAGCCGACGAGTACCGGAGCCGGGCAATCGAGATTCGGGACCGGTTGGCGGAGGAAGCCGCCGCCGCTGCCGCGGCCGCCGCGGAGGCTGCGCAGGAACGCTAGACAAGCGCGTTTCCCAGGGAAACCAGAAAGAAATCTCAGGCCCCGTCGGCCGCGTGCTTCGGCCGCGGCCGGCGGGGTTTTTGCTGCCGGGTCGCGCCACGCCTCGGAACGGACTCACACGCTAGGGTAAAGCGGGAGACAGGCAGGCGATGATTCGGTTCGAGACGATCCGCGACCGGGTCCGGGCGTACCAACCCGACGCCGATTTCGACCTGCTCCGCGCGGCCTACGTGGTGGCCGCCCAGGCGCATCAGGGCCAGGTTCGTCTGTCGGGCGAGCCCTACCTGAACCATCCGCTCGAAGTGGCCGGGATCCTCGCCGACCTCAAGCTCGACATCGTCTCCGTCGCTTGCGGCCTCCTCCACGACGTCGTCGAGGACACCAAGGTCACGAACGAGGATCTCGAGCGCCGGTTCGGCCGGGACGTCAGCCGGGTGATCGATGGTCTCACCAAGCTGAGCCGTGTGGAGTTCAGCTCCGCGGAGGCCAACCAGGCGGAAAACGTTCGCAAGATGATCATCGCGATGACCGATGACACCAGGGTCATCCTCATCAAGCTGGCCGACCGGCTGCACAACATGCGGACGCTCGACTTCCTCCGGGAGGAGAAGAGGCAGCGGATCGCCACCGAGACCCTGGACGTCTACGCCCCGATCGCGGGGCGGCTCGGGATCGGGCGGATCGAAGCCGAGCTTCAGGATCTGGCGCTGCGTCACCTCGAACCCCAGACCTACAAGGTTCTCGATGCCCGGGTAAAGGCAAAGAAACGATGGGCCGAAGACTTCATTCGCGACCTCAGCCGGACGCTGAAGCGCGAGTTGCAGGCGGAGGAGATCCCGGGTGAATTGTCCGGCCGCACCAAGAGCATCTACTCCATTTATCGCAAGATGCATCGGCAGCAGATCGAACTCGATCAGATGTACGACTTCATCGCCCTGCGCCTCGTGACCGATACGGTGCCGCACTGCTACACGGCGCTGGGAGTGATTCACAACGTCTGGAAGCCCATCCCCGGACGGATCAAGGACTTCATCGCGATGCCACGCGTCAACGGCTATCAATCGCTCCACACGAGCCTGATGACCGACTCCGGGACCCACTTCGAAGTCCAGATCCGCACGACCGACATGCACCGGGTCGCAGAAGAGGGCATCGCCGCCCACTGGAGCTACAAGTCTTCCGGGAGCTACGGCGAACAGGACATCAAGCGCTTCGCCTGGCTACGGCAGGTGCTCGAATGGCAAAAGGAAGTCAAGGACCCCCACGAGTTCCTGAGCAGCCTGAAGATCGACCTCTATCCCGACGAAGTCCACTGCTTCACTCCGCGCGGCGAGGTCAAGTCGCTTCCCCGCGGAGCGACGCCCATCGATTTCGCCTACGCCATCCATACGGAGGTTGGGCACGGCTGCATCGGCGCCCGGGTCAACGGGGCCATGGCTCCCCTTCGGTACGAGCTGCGGAACGGGGACATCTGCGAAATCCTCACTCGCAAGAACCATCTGCCGAGCGAGGACTGGCTCAAGATCGCCCGCACGAACCGGGCGAAGAGCAAGATCCGGGCGAGGCTCAACGCCGAGGCCAAGCGGGAAAGCATCGAGATCGGCCGGAAGCTGCTGGAGAAAGAAGCGCGGTCCCACGGTTTGAGCCTGCGGCGGGTCCGCTCCGCTCCGGGGCTCGCCGATGCCATGAAACGCCACGGCGCTCCGAACCTGGACGACCTGTTCGCCGCCATCGGCTACGGCAAGGTTTCGGCGGCCCGCGCCCTGGCCGATGCCGTCCCCGCGGAGCAGCTCAAGCGCGCACCCGAGAAGGAACCCGCCCCGGAGTCGGGGTTTGCGGGCGCCGTCCGGCGCATCATCGGGCGGGACCCGGGTCAGATCCTCGTGAGCGGCCAGAACGACATCCTCGTACACCGGGCGCGGTGCTGCTCCCCGCTGCCGGGTGAAGCGATCGCCGGGTACATCACCAAGGGAAAGGGCGTCGCGGTTCACGCGGCCAAATGCCCACACCTCGCGGACCTCGCGCGGGACCCGGAACGTCAGGTGGACGTTTCCTGGAAGTCCACCAGCGGAACCCGGTACGACGCCGGCTTCCTGGTGCGCGTCGAGAACCGCAAGGGCATGCTCGCGGACATCACCAAGATCATCGCCGAGGCGGACACCGATATCCGGGCCTTCGAAGGCGCCGCTGACGACGCGGAACGCGGCGACATCTATGTGACCGTGGCGGTACAAAACGCCAAGGAGGTCGGCGCCATTTCCCGTCTGCTACAGACAGTTCCCGGTGTGATCGAGGTCCAGCGCGGCTCCCCGACCCGGTAGGGGAACGCCGACAAGTTCTCCCCGTGGGGACCTTCAGACCGGCACGGCCCGCCGGAGGCGGGCGATCACGGCCCGCCGGGCAGTGACGCTACGCCGCTCACCCGTATGGGGGCGGAGCTAGCCGACCGGAGCTGGAGTCTCTTCCCGCTGCCTGGCGAGCCGGCGCAGGAGGTGGTGGCTGTAGATGCCGGTCTCGTGGCCGTCGTTCCAGTGGATCTGCACGCCGTAGTTGCCGACCGGAACGAGCTTCCGGGGCGCGAAATTCGTCGGTAGCAGCAGGGTCAGCGACCGGCGCTCTCCGCTCCATTCGTCCACGCAGGTGGCGCACGGGCAGTGGTTCCGCAGGTATTCGAACCCGAAACGGTCTTCCGAGCCATCGTGCCAGCGCACCACCACCGCGTCGCTTTCCGTACGTACCGACTCGGCCACGCCACCCCGCTCGGCCTGGTTGGATCGCGCCACCTCGAGCGCGACCCGGCGGGCGATCTCCCGATAGGCGACGGCGGCGGGACTCCCGGGATCGCGCGCGACCGTGGGCGTCCCCTCGTCTCCGGCGACGACCACCCGCGGGTCCAGCGGCACCCCACCCAGGAAGGGCAGTCCCAGATCCCCGGCGACTTCCTCGCCGCCACCGGTCGAAAAGATGTCGGTGCGCTCCCCGCAGTGCGGACAGGCGAACGAACTCATGTTCTCGATCACGCCGAGCACGGGAACGCGCACCGGCTGGAACATCCGGAGTCCCTTCTCGGCGATCGTCCGGGCCACCGCCTGCGGCGTCGTGACGATCACGGCTCCCGCGAGCGCGGCCGTCTGGGCGATCGTGAGCTGAACGTCGCCCGTCCCCGGCGGGAGATCCACGAGGAGATAGTCGAGCTCGCCCCACACGACTCCCGAGAAAAACTGCTGGACGAGCCGCGAAGCCATCGGTCCGCGCCAGATAACCGGAGTCTCCTTGGAAGAGAGCATCCCCATGGAGATGAACCGCACTCCGTGAGCTTCGAGCGGGAGCAACCGGCGACGCTCGTCGGTCGCCGGGCGATCGTCCATCCCGAACATGGTGGTCTGTGACGGCCCGTAGACATCGGCATCCAGCAGCCCGACGCGAGCGCCGTCCGCGGCCAGGGCGACGGCGAGGTTTGCGGAGACCGTGCTCTTCCCGACTCCGCCCTTTCCGGAAGCGATCGCCACCACGTTCTGGACGCCTTCCGGCTTCGTGGGATCCGGCATGGGAGCGCGCGGCCCGGGAGCTCCGGATGGCGGGCCCGTGTCCTGTTCCACCCGGGACGTCGGCGAGGCGCTCACTTCGGTGCGCACCGCCACCTCCGCCCGTTCGATTTCCGGCAGCCCGAGCAGCGCCTCGCGAACCTGCTCGCGGATCTCGCCCGCCACTTCACTCCCGACGTTCGGGAGCGTCACCGTGACGCTGACGATCGGCCGGCAGATCCGGATGTCGGCCACCTGGCCAAGCGCGACGATGCTCTCGCCACCGAACTCGCGATTCCGGATCGGGGCCAGAAGTTCGAGAACCTGTTTCTGATCGAGGTGAGACATGGTGGTGCGGGAAACGCCTCTGGAGGGCTCTCTGCCCGATGGGCGATCCAAGGGTTTAGGATAGCCGTCGGGATGGGCAGGCCGGTGCTCTTGCAGGGAGAATCGTCCGGTGGCCCCTGGACGTGCGCCCTCTTACAATGGGTTGGCCCGGCTGTGTCCACGCTCTTCGCTGCCGGCGACGTAGAGCCGGCCGGCATCGGAAGGAGGCCTTTCGTGAACCAGAACCGCCTCGTCACGCGATACGGGCTGGTGCCAGCGGCCGCGATCGCTCTCCTTTTCCTCACCACGGCTTCGGCGCCGGCGAACGGCGCCACCCAGGAACAGGAGGGACAGGAAACCGAAGAACAGGCGGAAGAAACCGAAGAAACATCCGATCCCACCGACCTCATCCCGCGCTTCACCGACCAGGTCGTGGTGTCCGCTTCCCGGGTCGAACAGGAGATCGTGAACGCGCCGGCCGCCATCGCGGTGATCCCGACCGAGGTCATCGAGACCCAGGCCGCCAGCAACTTCGGCGACCTCCTGCGTCAGGCCCCGGGGGTCAACGTGACGCAGCTCTCCAGCACCCACTACAGCGTCACGAGCCGCGGCTCATCCAGCGCGCTGGCCACTTCGCAGCTGGTCCTGGTGGACGGGCGCTCGGTGTATCAGGACTTCTTCGGATTCACCAGTTGGGACTTTCTCTCGGTGGGGCTCGATGACCTCGAGCGGATCGAAGTGGTGAACGGACCGGCTTCGGCGATCTGGGGAGCGAACGCCATGAGCGGGGTCGTCAACCTGATCACCAAGGCGCCGCGCGACACGCTGGGAACGACCCTGAACCTCCGGTTCGGTTCCTTCGACCGCAACGTCACCGGCAACCCGATGGACCCGGGCAGCCAGCTCATGGGCTCCCTGACCCACGCAGACGCGGTGAACGATCGCTTCGCCTACCGGGCGACCGTCAGCTTCACCCGGCACGATCCGCTGCCGCGGCCGTCCGGTGAGATCCCGAACGACACCGGCACTCTCTATCCTGCGCTGCAGGGAGTGACGGCCCGGATGCCGAAGGTGGATCTGCGAGCCGACTGGGACGCGCCCGACGGACAGGGCGGATTCCGCTTCTCCGGCGGCTACGCGGGGAGCACGGGGATCCTCCACTCCGGGATCGGCCCCTTCAACGTCCAGAACGGGGCCAGCATGTCGTATGGCCGGGTCCAGTACGTCCGCGGCTCCATGGAGATCGGGGCCTTCCTGAACCGGACCTCCGCGGGCTTCGACTCCCTGCTTTCGCGCGTCCCCACCGGCGAGTTTCTCGACGGGACGATCAAGACCAACACCTACGACATCAGTTTCAAGGACACGAGGTTCCTGGGCGGACGCCATCTGTTCAGCTACGGCGCCAGCGCCCGCTTCGTGACCCTCGATTTCACCCTCGCTCCCGCGGGTGACGGGCGGAGCGAACAGGGGCTCTACGTCAACGACGAGATCTTCCTGAGCGACCGCTGGCGCTGGATCGTCGGGACCCGGGCGGACCGGATCAGCATCTTCGACAAGATGGTGCTGTCCCCGCGGACGACCCTCATCTTCAAGCCAACCCCGACCCAGTCGTTCCGCGTTTCCTACAACCGCGCGTTCCGCGCCCCGTCGCTCAGCAACACATTCCTGGACACGACGATCGGCGAGCCGGCCCTCTTCGATCTCCGTCCCGTGTTCCGCGGTTTCTTCGGTGCGCTGAGCATCCCGGATTCGGCGCTGCCGGCCCCGGTCAACTACACGATTCCCATCGGGGTGGTGGGGAACCCCAACCTGGTCCAGGAGACCCTCACCGCCTACGAAGTCGGCTGGTCCGGGGCGCTGAGCGACTGGATCGGGGCGAGCGCGGCCGTCTACGTCAACGACATGCGGGACAGCATCGACTTCACCGACACCGGTTTCTGGTCCGGCGAGAACCCGCCTCCCGGATGGAACGAGGCGTTCGCCGAGGTCGGGGATTTCATCGGACGGCTGGCCGGTGTCCTCCCTCCCGGCACCCTACCCCCGGAGATCGCCGCCATTTCGGTCAATCCCGCCTATCTGATCGACGCCCTGGGCGGGCTCGCGGGGGTCCAGCTCCCGGCGGCGTTCAGCTACGTCAACCGGGTGTCGGTCCGGAACTCGGGGATCGAACTCGGCCTCACCGGCCGCCGCGGCGACATCGGGGGGTTCGTCAACTACTCGTGGCAGATGGAGCCCGTCGTCGAAGGGTTCGGGGAAGAGGACGCCGACGAAATCAGCATCCCGGCGGCGCACCGCATCAACGCCGGCGTCGACGCGGAGTTCGGCGCCGTGGACGTGGGGCTCTCGCTGAACTACACCGACCGGGCCTACTGGACCGACGTGCTGACGGCGGAGTACTACGGCTGGACCGAAGCCTTCACGATGGTCAACGCCACCCTGGCGGTGAATCTGATGGAGGGCCGTTTTCAGCCGTCGGTCCGGATGATCAACCTCCTCAACCAGGAAATTCAGAATCACGTCTTCGGCGACGTGCTGCGGAGACAGATCATCGGGGGTTTGCGTTACCGTTTCTGACTTGGGCAAGGAGGCCTACTCGATGAACGTCAGCGGCATCCCCCGCAACCACCTGCTGTCCCTGGCGGCTTTCCTCGTCTTCCTGGCAGTTCAGTCCGGCGCCGCGGGCGCGACTGTTCAGCAGGAGCAGGACCCGGCGCAGGAAACGGAGGAACAGGAAGAGCGCGAGGGTGAGACGGCCGATCCGGCCGACATCATTCCGCGCTTCACCGACCAGGTCGTGGTGTCGGCCTCCCGGGTGGAGCAGGAGATCGTCAACGCCCCGGCCGCAATCGCGGTGATCTCCACCGAGGTCATCGAGACCACGCCGGCCAACAACTTCGGCGACCTGCTCCGCCAGGCTCCCGGCGTCAACGTCACCCAGCTCTCCAATACGAACTACAGCGTCACGAGCCGCGGCTCCTCCGGGGCGCTCGCCACCGCGCAGCTCGTCCTGGTGGATGGCCGTTCCGTCTACCAGGACTTCTTCGGCTTCACCAGTTGGGACTTCATCTCGGTGGGGCTCGACGACCTCGAGCGGGTCGAGGTCGTCAACGGGCCGGCCTCGGCGGTCTGGGGCGCGAACGCCATGAGCGGCGTGGTGAACCTGATCACCAAGGCGCCGCGCGACAATCAGGGAACCACCCTCGACCTCCGGTTCGGCGCCTTCGATCGCAACGTCACCGGCAACCCGATGGACACGGGCAACCAGTTCATGGGCTCGCTGACCCACGCGCAGGCCGTCAACGACCGCTTCGCCTACCGCGCGACCGTCAGTTTCACCCGCCAGGACGCCCTTCCCCGCCCGTTCGGCGAAATCCCGAACGGCACCGGCACGCTGTACCCCCCCGTCCAGGGTGTGGACGCCCGGATGCCCAAAGTGGATCTCCGCGCCGACTGGGACGCCCCGGACGGCGAGAGCGGATTCCGGTTCTCCGGCGGCTACGGGGGGAGCCAGGGAATCCTCCACTCGGGGATCGGACCGTTTCACGTCAAGCCGGGAAGCGCCATGTCGTACGGCCGCATCCAGTACCTCCGGGGCTCGATGGAAATCGGCGCCTTCGCGAACCGCACCGCGGTCCCGTTCAGCTCGATCCTGTCCCAGACCCCCACGGGGCAGTTCCTCGAGGGCAACATGAACTCGACGGCCTACGACATCAGCCTGAAGGACACCAGGTTCCTGGGTGGACGGCATCTGTTCAGCTACGGCGCCAGCGCCCGCTACCTGACCCTCGACTTCACCCTCGCCCCGGAAGGAGACGGCCGCAGCGAGATGGGGGTCTACGTGAACGACGAGATCTTCCTGAGCGACCGCTGGCGCTGGATCGTGGGAACCCGCGCGGACCGGATGAGCGTGCTGGACAAGATCGTGCTGTCGCCCCGCACGACCCTCATCTTCAAGCCGACTCCCACGCAGGCCTTTCGGGTGTCCTACAACCGGGCGTTCCGCGCCCCTTCGCTCACGAATTCCTTCCTTGACACGCTGATCGGTCAGCCCGCGGTCTTCGATCTCCGTCCCGTCTTCCGGGGCTTCTTCGGCGCGCTGAGCATCCCGGACTCCGCACTGCCGGCCCCGGTGACCTACACGATCCCCATCGCCGTGGTGGGCAATCAAGCGCTGGTCCAGGAGTCCCTCACCGCCTACGAGGTGGGCTGGTCGGGAGCGCTCAACGACTGGCTGGGGGCGAGCGCGGCCGTCTACGTCAACGACATGCGGGACAGCATC
Organism: Acidobacteriota bacterium; assembly: GCA_022826195.1. GTDB lineage: Bacteria > Acidobacteriota > Vicinamibacteria > Marinacidobacterales > Marinacidobacteraceae > Marinacidobacterium. The sequence goes on along the minus strand of JAJDVI010000066.1, from coordinate 35,758 downwards.
GACTTCACCGACGACACCTTCTGGTCGGGCGCGGACCCGCCGCCCGGATGGAACGAGGCGTTCGCCGAGGTCGCGGAGTTCATCGGACGGCTGGGAGCCGTCCTCCCGCCCGGCACGCTGCCCCCGTCGATCGCCGCCATCGCCGGGAACCCCGGATACCTGATCGACGCCCTCGGCAGCCTCGCGGGCGCCCAGCTCCCTTCCTCGCTCACCTACATCAACCGGACCTCGGCGCGGAACTCGGGGATCGAACTCGGGCTCACCGGACGCCGCGGCAACGTCGGCGGATTCCTCAACTATTCGTGGCAGGCCGAACCGGTGGTGGAAGGGTTCGGCGAGGAGGACGCCGACGAGATCAGCATTCCGGCGGCACACCGCGTCAATGCCGGCATCGACGCGGAGGTCGGCGCCGTGAATCTCGGACTGTCGCTCAACTACACGGACCGCGCCTACTGGACCGACGTCCTCACTGCCGAGTACCACGGCTGGACCGAGGCCTTCACGCTCGTGAACGCCACGCTGGCGGTCAACCTGATGGAGGGCCGGGTCCAGCCCTCGGTCCGGGTCATCAACCTCCTGAACCAGGAGATCCAGAACCACGTCTTCGGCGACGTGCTGCGGCGGCAGATCATCGGAGGCTTGCGCTACCGGTTCTGATCCGCGCCTGGCAGCCTGGTGGTTACCGGGAGTTCTGGTCGGTGGACGAGCGGTCGGACTTCAGGAACCGGTCGAACCAGGCCACGTAGCGCTCGTAACGGTCCTTCTGGAAGGAGGGGAGCCGGATGCCGTGGCTCTGGCCCGGATAGATGATCAACTGGGTGGGCACCCCGAGCCGCCGGAGGCTCTGGTAGAGGTTTTCCGACTGGCTGAGCGGGACGTTCCAGTCCTTCTCGCCGCAGAGCACCAGCGTCGGGGTGGTCACGTGGTGGACCCGCGAAATGGGAGACAGCCGGTTGTAGAGCTCGGGGTTCTCCCAGGGCAGGCCCAGCTCCAGTTCCCACTCGAGCTGGTAGTGGTCGTTCCCATAGGCGGCGCGGTATTCCGTTTCGCTGGAGCCGCTGACCGCGGCGTGGAACCGGGTGGTCTTCGTGATCACGTAGTTCGTGAGGATCCCGCCGTAGCTCCATCCACCGACGCCGAGGCGCTCCGGATCGGCCCAGCCGCGTTCGATGACGTGGTCCACCGCGGCGTTCACGTCCTCGTAGTCCAGGTTCCCCCAATCGGCCCAGATGGCGTGGGAGAACGCCTCTCCCCTGCCTGACGAGCCGCGGGGGTTCGCCGCCACCACCAGATAGCCGTTCGCCGCAAAGAGCTGCCAGGTGGACTGGAAGGATGTCGAGAACTGGGAAACCGGCCCGCCATGAATCCAGAGGATGGTCGGATAGCGCCGCCCCTCCTCGAAACCGGGCGGCTTGGTGACGAAGCCCTGGATCTCGGTTCCGTCGGAACTCGGGAAGGTGATCCTCTCCACAGCGGCAAGCTCGATCTCCGCGAGCAACGCGTCGTTCTCCCCGGTCAGCCGCCTGGGCTCCTCGCCGAACGTCCAGGCGATCACCTCCGGGGGCCGGTCGGTCCTCGCCGACACCGCCACGACCCGGTCCCCGACCATTTCCAGGTCGCGAACGTCGCGCTCGCCGGCGATGACCCGCTCCGCAACCGCCGCTTCCGAGACTCCGAACGAGGCCAGGTGCCGATTGCCGGAGTCCTCGAGCAGCGCCACGACCGCCGATCCATCCGCCGTGAACCGCGGATTCGAGAGGTTGCGGTCGAGTCCGGCCGCAACCTGGACGACCTCGTCGGTGGCCCGGTTGAGCGCGTACAGGTGCTCGGTGGCGTACCAGATCAGCTCGGGTTTGCGGTTACCGGTGTGGGCGATCCAGCCGCCGTCGGGGCTGAACACCGGTGACCGGTCCGGCCCGGGATTGCTCGTGAGCCGCACCGGCTCGGTCGTCTCACCGGCGGTGCGAGGAATGAGAAAGAGGTCCGAGTTGTCGGTGGCGTCCGGGTCCCCGCCGTCCGGCGGCCGGACGCTGACGAAGACGATCTCCGAACCGTCGGGCGAAAACACGGGGGAACCGTCGTCGTAGGGGCCGAAGGTCTTCTGCTCGTGCGACCCGTCCGAGGCGTCCACCAGGTAGATGTGCCGGCGCCGATCGTCGAGGTAGCCGCGGCCGTCGCGCTTGAACTGACGGCGGTCGATCACGAGCGGGACGGGCTCGGGTTCCTCTCCCTCCCCGGCTTCGTTCGGATCCGGATCCATCGAGACCACCGCCAGGGCGCTCCCGTCGGGCGCCCACGCGAAGGAGGACACCCCCGCGGGCAGACGGGATAGGACCTTCGCCTCCCCGCCCGCCAGGGGAAGCAGCCAGATCTGGGTCTTGTCCCCGTCTCCGGAACTCAGGAACGCGAGCTGCGACCCGTCCGGACTGAACCGCGGATGGGACGCCGAGCGCCCCGCCCGGGTCAATGGCGCCGCGTCGCCTCCCGCGAACGGAACATGGTGAATCCGGCTCGCGGACTCGTTCTCGTCGAGATCGATCCGGGACACGACGTAGACGACGAGCTCGCCGTCCGGCGAGAGCTGCGGGTCGGAGACCGAAGCGATCCCGAGCGCGTCCTGAATCGTGAAGCTGCGCTGGGCGGAGGCCGGCGCCGCAACCAGGGCCAGGAGGCCGAGAGCGGTCAACCCGTGGTGGAAACAGGTGGAGCCGCGGAGAGAAACGTACTCACGGAGTGGGGTCATGCGGGACCTCCTGCGCGGATGGAGCCGCGCGACGCGACTACCGATACGAAGCGACGACCTCGTCCAGCACCTCGGGCGGCGGACGAAGCTGGTCTTCCGAGAGCAGCGCGAGCGGTTCGTCGCAGAGTTCGAGGCTGTCGAGGAAGGTGCGCTTGCTGGTGTCCAGGTAGAGGAGACCGGTCAGGAACAGGTTCTTCTCGTTCGCTTCGAGTACGAGCTCCTGGGCCGCGCGCCGATCGGTCGGGTCGTAGCCCCGTTCCAATTTCCGGAGGCGCACCCAGGACCCGTCGTGGAGCTGGACCTCCTGATCGGTCCCCTCCTCGTACTCGACCTCGATCTGGTCCATCGCCGGCACGAAGTCGAGGATGTGGATCGGTTCCTCGTTGTCCTTGCCCCAGGTGTAGCTCTTCGTCGAACCCGCATGGTTGTTGAAGGTGACGCAGGGGCTGAGGATGTCGATGACGGCGGTGCCGTTGTGGGCGAGCGCTCCGCGCAGCAGGGCGACCAGTTGCTTCGGGTCCCCGGCGAACGACCGCGCCACGTAGGTGGCCCCGAGTTCGATCGCCATGCCGCAGAGGTCGATGTTGGGCAGCCGGTTCACCTCGCCGGACCTCAGCGCCGCGTTCTCGTCGGCGGTGGCGGAGAACTGGCCCTTGGTCAGGCCGTACACGCCGTTGTTCTCCACGATGTAGATGAGCGGCAGGTTGCGCCGCACGAGGTGCACGAACTGGCCGATCCCGATGGAGGCGGTGTCGCCGTCGCCGGACACGCCGACCGCCACCAGCCGGCGATTGGCGAGTACCGCCCCGGTCGCCACCGACGGCATGCGGCCGTGCACCGCGTTGAAGCCGTGGCTGTGGTTCAGGAAGTACGCCGGCGTCTTGGAGGAGCAGCCGATCCCGGAGAGCTTGGCCACCTGGTGCGGACGCACGTCGGACTCGAAGAACGCGCGAATCAACTGGCTGGAGATCGCGTCGTGGCCGCAACCCTTGCAGAGCGTTGACGGCTTTCCCTTGTAGTCGGAGGGCGTCAGGCCAAGGCGGTTGACCTTCCGCGTTCGTGAGGAGGCGTCGGGAGCAGGCATCGAAGAATTCTCGGTCAGGCGGCGCCGATCTCCATCTCGGTAACGTAGTCCACGATGGTCTGGGCGTCCATGGGGTGTCCACTGTAGTGCCTCAGACTCCGGAGGACTCCCGGGGGGATCCGGTCTCCGTACTCGGCCCGCAGCAGCTGGAGCAGCTGTCCGTCCCGGTTCTGGTCGAGGACCACCACCCGCTGCCGCGCAGTGATGAAGTCGAGGACGGACGGGCAGAAAGGCAGCGCCCGCGGGCGCAGATAGTCCATTTCGATCGCCGCTTCATCACGAAGCCGGGTCCGCGCTTCCTCGATCGCGGGGTCCGAGGAACCGAAGCCGATGATTCCCAGCGGGCTCACCGGTTCCGCCTGATCCACGACGGGCGGCGGCACCATCTCCCGCGCCGTCTCGAACTTGCGGTCGAGCCGGGTCATGATCCGGACGTAGGCCTCTTCGCTCTCGGTGTACTCAGCGCTCTCGTCGTGGCCGCTGCCCCGGGTGAAGTACGCCGCCCCGGGGTGCTCGGTCCCGGGGAGCGTGCGGTAGGGGATCGCATCGCCATCGACATCGGCGTAGCGCTGGAAGGTCCCACCCAGCCGCTCCAGGTCCTCCCGGGTGAGCACCTTGCCGCGGTCCATGGGCCGATCGGGGTACTCGAAGGGTTCCGTGGCCCAGATGTTCATGCCGAGGTCGAGATCGGACAACACGAACACCGGCGTCTGGAGCCGCTCCGCCAGGTCGAAGGCCTTCCAGCCAAACTCGAAGCACTCGTGCGTCGAGGCCGGGAGCAGGCACACGTGCTTGGTGTCCCCGTGGGAGAGCAGGTAGGTGGAGAGGATGTCCCCCTGGGCCGTGCGCGTCGGCAGGCCGGTCGAGGGACCGACCCGCTGGATGTTCCAGATGACCAGGGGAATCTCGGCGTAGTAGCCGAGCCCGACGAACTCGGACATCAGCGAGATGCCTGGACCGGAAGTGGCGGTCATCGCCCGCGCGCCGGCCCAGCCGGCGGCCAGCGCCATACCCACCGCGGCGAGTTCGTCCTCGGCCTGGACCACTGCGTAGGTCGCCTTCCCGTCCGGACCCTTGCGGTACCGCTTCAGGAAACCCGTGAGCTGCTCCACGACGCTCGAGGACGGGGTGATGGGGTACCAGGTCGCGACGCTCGCTCCCCCGAACATGGCGCCGAGCCCGGCGGCGGCGTTCCCGTCGATGAGGATCTTCCCGCGATTCCTGTCCATCCGTTCGAGAGTGAAGGGGTCCCGTTTGACCAGGTTCTCGCGCGCGTGCCGAATCCCGATCTCCACGGCCCGGCGGTTCAGCTCGACCGCGGCCTTCTTGCTCCGGAACTGGCTGTCGATGGCCCCGAAGATCTCCTCCACCTCGATCGAGAGCAGCTCTCCCAGCAACCCGACATAGATCATGTTGGCGAGGAGCTTCCTAAGCCGCACCTCGCGGGTCACCTCGGCAGCCAGCTCCTGGAACGGCGCGGGGTAGAACACCAGGTCGTCCCGGCGGCGCTCCAGCCGCAGGCTTTCCTCGTAGACGACGGCGCTGCCCGGGCTCAGGGATTCGACGTCCCGGACGGCGGTCTGGGGATTGAGCGCCACGAGGTAGTCCACGTTCCGCTTGCGCGCCACCCAGCCATCCCGGTTCGCGCGAATGGTGAACCAGGTTGGCAGTCCCGCGATGTTCGAGGGGAAGAGGTTCTTGCCGCCGACCGGAATCCCCATGCGGAAGAGCGCCCGGAGGAGGACCAGGTTCGAGGACTGGCTTCCGGAGCCGTTGACGGTAGCGACCTGGATCGCCAGGTCGTTGACGATGCGCTCGGGCTCGGACTCGATTTCGCTGGGAGCGGCCTCCTCAGCGAGCGCCGTTTTGTTGGACATCAGGCCATTCTTCAGCAGGCGATTCTTTGGGACGAGAGCCGCCTCATGGTTCGGGCAGAGGGACGGCCGGACTTTGTTTTGGGGAATCCAGGGGAGGCGCCCGGAATCCGGGCAGCCAAAGGGAGTTGCGCTCCGGGGCGTTGCCGCATCCGGACGCACTCCAGACAGTGGCCAGTGTACTTCAATCTCGTGAATTCCCGGCGTCCGCGACGACCGCAAAACCCGGGGAAGACTAGACTTCCGTGTCCCACGGCACTCGGAACGACTGGTTCGGAGCGCGGCGCCGGCCGCTCCGCCGTGCGGACCAGAGCCAATGCGACCCACCTGGCAGGGCAACCTGAAGCTGGCCCTCGTACTCGTTCCGGTACGGGCCTACCCGGCGGCCCGCGAAAAGAAGGTCGCGATGAACCAGTTGCACAAGGAGTGCAAGGCCCGGGTCCGGCTGCAGCGACGCTGCACGGCGTGCGAAGCGGACCTCGAACGGGACGAGATCGTCCGCGGTTACGAGCTCGCGAAGGAGCAGTACGTGCTGATCCAGGAAGAGGATCTCGCCACCCTGCAACTCCCTTCGCTGCGGACGCTGGACATCGTCCAGTTCGTGGAGGAATCCGAGATCAACCCCCTCTACTACCACGGCTCCTACTACCTGGCCCCGGCCGGCGAAGTCGCCGCCGGACCGTTCCACACCATCCTCAAGGCGATGCAGGCCTCGAAGCGGGTGGCGATCGCCCAGGTGGTGCTGGGCGGCAAGGAGAAGGTGGTGGCGATCCGTCCCTCGGACGACGTCTTCCTGATGTCGTTTCTCCACTACCAGGACGAGGTCCGGAAGGTGTCGGACATCGACGACCTCCCGGCGGCGCGCGAACCGAACGCCGCCGAAACCGCCATGGCCCGGCAACTGCTCGACTCCTATGCCCGCCCCTTCGACCTGACCGATTTCGAGGACAGCTATCGGAAGCGCTTCCTCGAGATCGTGGAGGCGAAGAGCCGCGGCGAGGAACTGGTCACCGCTCCCAGCGTCGAACCGCGCCGGGTGATCAACCTCATGGACGCGCTCAAATCGAGCCTCGCCCGGATCGAAGCCGAGGAACTCGGCGATCCGGATCCGGCGTCCGGTGAGGAGCGGCGGGCAAGCTGACCGGCTCGCGTCGGACGGACCCGGTTCCGCAGCCATCGGCGGACGCGGCATCGCAGCTCCCTCCGGAGTGGCTCGCGCGCGGGGTGAAACCCATGCTCGCCGGCACCGGGCGCCCGTTCAACTCGGCGGATCATCTTTTCGACGCCAAGTGGGACGGACTTCGCTCGATCGCCTTCTTCGGGCCGGCGGTCCGGCTCCAGGCGCGCAGTCTCCGCGACCAGACCCCGCACTTCCCGGAACTCGCCGCGGCCCTGGCCGCACTCCCCGGGTCCGGGGTCCTCGACGGAGAAATCGTCGTCATGGACGGCGATCGCTCGAGCTTTCCGCTGGTCATGGAACGCAACCGGTTGCGCTCGGAAACCGCAATCCGGCGCGGCGCGGCGGAGACCCCCGCGTGGTTCGTCGCCTTCGATCTGCTCCATCGCGACGGCGACCGCCTGACGGCGGCTCCGCTGGCCGAACGGCGGCGCGTGCTGAGCGCGCTCCTCCCCGACGCGGGCGGACGGATCTTCGCCAACCCGCTCGTCGTCGGCGAGGGCTTGCGCTTCTTTGCCGCCATGCGCGAGCGCAACATGGAGGGGATGGTCGCGAAGCGGCTCCAGAGCCCCTATCGGATCGGCGAGCGCAGCGACGACTGGCTGAAGATCAAGGTGCGCCCCCGGTTGCGTTGCGTGGTCTTCGGGACCCTGCACCGGAACCCGGACGGACCGGTGCGTTCCCTGGTCGTGGGGGCCTACGGGCCGGACGGACCCGTCTGGCTCGGGAACGTGGGGAGCGGGCTCGACGACGAGACCCGGGCCCAACTGACCGAGCAGCTCCGGAGGCTCGAGTGCCCCGCCCCGCTCGGCTTCGCGGCAACCGGAGACGGGCACATCCGCTACGTGAAGCCGCTCCTGGTAGCCATCGTCGAGTACCTGGAACTGACGCCGTCCGGACACCTGCGCCATCCCGCGTTCCTGGGATTCGAAGACCGGGACCCGCGACGGTGCGGGATTCCAGCGGTCAGAGGACGTCCAGCAGGTCCCGGATGAGGCGGGCGGTCAGGCCCCAGATGTCGTAGTCCCGGTACCGGTAGCGGAAGACGACCCGGGAGATGACCGCCGAACCGTCCCCGAGCCGCTTGCCCCGCTGCACCTCGGTGGTCTCGCGGTCCGGGAGCCGCAACGTCCTGAGCGGCACCTCGAAGATCTCGTCCACTTCGGGCCCGGCTCGCAGGACCGCCGACGACGGAATGAGTCCCACGAAGGGGACCAGCCGGAACCCCTGCACCGTGAGGCGATCGTCGAGTTGGCCCAATACCCGCACTCCGGCCGGGTCGAGCCCGATTTCCTCGCGTCCCTCCCGCAGGGCGGCGGCGAGTTCGGACGGATCCTCGGGATCGATCATGCCGCCGGGAAACGCGATGTCTCCCGGTTGGCGGCGGAGGTCCGAGGCGCGGCGGGTCAGGACGATCTCGTGGCCGCCGTCCCGCCGGACCAGCGGGACGAGCACCGCGGCCCCGCGAAGCGCCCCGTCGAGGCGCCGCGGAGCCCGCTGGGCGAGACGGGAAGCGATCCGGTCGGGGAGGGTTTCGGCTTCGGGCTGGCGGGGCAAGCTGGGGTGTCGGTCAATATACTCGCGGCGTGTCCGGGCGGTTTCTCCTGAAGGCGATCGTCGTCGCCGGGGTCCTGCTCGCCGGAAGGACCGCGCTCGCCCAGCCCGTGATCCAGGTCGGGTCGGGGGGCGAGTCGGGGGGCGCGCGGGAAGGATGGGTCCTCGGGGCCGGCTACAACTTCGACTTCCCGGTGCTCCCCTTCGAGATCGGGGGCCTGGTCCAGGGCGGCACCGGCATCGAGACCGAGGGTGGAGACACGGAGTACCCCCTGCGGGCGTTCCTCACCGGCAGAATGGGGATCCTGCCCCTGCCCGGTTTCAGCGTCTACCTGGGCGGTGGGGCAGGAATGGCGACCCGCCTGGGCGGCGAGGCCGAGTCGACGACGGCGCCCGCGGGGATGGCCTTCGGGGGTTTCGAGGTCGGCAGGGTCCATCTGGAAGTCCAGTTCCAGCGGGAGTTCCACGAAGAACCCGTGAACCGGTGGGTTACGGCCGTCGGGGTCACGTTCTGAGCGAATCCGTCACGTTTTCCGCGCCGACGCGGATCGACCTGGCGGGCGGCACGCTCGACATCTGGCCGGTCGGCCTGCTCGTTCCCCGCGCCGCCACGGTGAACGCCGCCATCAGCCTCCGGGCGCGAGCCACCGTCTCGCCCGGACCCCGGTTCCGGGTGGTGAATCAGCAGCGAGGGCTCGACCTCTCCTCCCCCGCTCCCGAAGCGTTCTTTGGTCATCCCTTCGCGGCTCTCGCCGGCCGGCTCCTCGAGTTCTTCAGGCCCGCGGGTCCCCTGGAAATCCGATTCGAGACCACCGCTCCACCCGGCTCGGGCCTCGGGGGATCCTCCTCGCTCGGCATGGCGATCGCCGGGGCCCTGAACGAGGTGACGGGCGCCGGCTGGACGATCCCGCAACTGGTGCGGATCGTGATGGACACCGAAGTACGGATCCTGAGGACCGCGACGGGATCCCAGGACCAGTTCGCGGCCGCCCTCGGCGGCACGCGGGTGCATCACTGGGTGAGCCCGGAACCCAGGTCGGAGCCGCTGCCCTGGATGGAGGACGGCGCCGACCCCCTCGAGGAGCGCCTCGTTCTCGTGTACACGGGGGAGGCGCATTCGTCCGCGGACCCCAACGGAAGCGTGCTCGAACGCATCTTCGCCGGGGAGGCGTCCGCCGTCCGCGGCATCGAGGTGATCGCGGAAGCGGCCTACCGGATGCGCGACGCACTGCTCGAACGGGACTGGGACGGGGTCTCGGAAACGCTCGACCTCGAGTGGCGAGCCCGGCGAGCGCTTTCCGAAGCGGTCACCACCACCACCATCGAGCGTCTGGGCGATGCGATGCGGCACGCCGGGGCGCGGGCGGTCAAGGCGTGCGGCGCCGGAGGCGGCGGAACCATGATCGCCATCGCGCCTCCCGAAGGACGGCAAGCGGTGGTGGCCGCCGCGAGCGCCGCCGGCGGTCAGGTCCTCGCAGCGGCCAGCGATCCGATGGGGCTCCGACAGGAGCCGGCTTGACGGAAGCGACGGAACACGCCGTCTGCAGCCTGGCCCGGCTGAAGGAGGAATCCGCGATCGCCGTGGACCTCGGCGACCAGCGGGTCGCGGTCTTCTGGCACGAGAACCGGGTCTACGCCCTGAACGAGACCTGCCCCCACCGTGGCGGCCCGCTGCACCTCGGCCGCCTCCGGCACGGGATCGTGATCTGCCCGTGGCACCTGTGGCAGTTCGACCTCGTCACCGGCTGCTCGCCGGTGAACCCGAACTCCCGCGTACCGGTCTATCCGGCGCGGGTGGAGAACGGCATGGTGCTGGTCAGCGTTCCCTAGCAGCGACCAGCCGCGGAACGCAATTCCTCGTAGCGCTCGGGCGGCAGTTCCGAACCGAAGCGCCGTCCGTGCTTGGGCTCGTGGAAGTCCGATCCCCCGCTCACCATGAGGCCCAGCGAGTCCGCGACCCGCAGGTAGTGCTGGCGCTCCTCTTCGTTCTGCTCGACGTGGTAGGCCTCGAGCGCCAGGACCCCGGTCTCGCGGAGCAGGGTGGGCAGGGCTGACTGGTCGCGGAGGTACTTGGGATGGGCGACGGAGCTGATCCCTCCCGCGGCGTGCAGCATCTTCGCGGCCTCGCCGACGCCGATCTTCCAGCCATACCGGACATGTCCGGCTTTCCCGTCGCCGAGGTACCTGTCGAAAGCCTCCGCCCGGTCCCGGACGGCCCCCTTGTGGACCAGCGCATCCGCGACGTGCGGACGCCCGAGGGAGCGGCCGGTGGACATCGCGGCGACCTCCTCGAAGCGGAGTTCCACCCCGGCTTCCGAGAGCTTCCGGCACGTCTCCGCGATCCGCTGCCGGCGCCGCTCGGAGACCTCATCGAAAAGCGCGGTGAGCGCCCGGTCCTCGGGATCCACGAAGAGACCCAGCAGATGGACCGATTCACGTCCCCAACCGCAACTCACCTCCACTCCGGCAACCAGCTCGATCCCGCATTCGGCAGCCGCCAGGCGGGCCTCGGGAACGCCGGTCAGGGTGTCGTGATCCGTCAGCGCCAGCACGGTCACGCCGTCGCGCGCCGCGGCCTCGACGGCTGCCCGGGGTGACAGCACTCCATCCGATTCGGTGGAGTGGGAGTGGAGATCGATGTTCGGAGTACGGCCGGCGGCGGATGACGTCATCGAAGGGCGGGAAGTCTAGTCGGCGGCGCGAAGGCCCGGACCGCTAGAATCATGCTTCGTCCGCCGGGTCCCGGGTGGGAACCAGCAAAGGAGCGAATCCCATGCTCAGCTTGACCGATGTCGCCGCCACCAAGGTCGGGGAGTTCCTCGCCAAGCACAACCGTCCGAACGCCCTGCTCCGCGTTCGCGTGGTGGGCGGGGGGTGCTCCGGCTTTCAGTACCAGCTGGCGCTGGACGACGAATCCCGCACGGGAGACCAGGTCATCGAGAAGAACGGTGTCAGGATGCTGATCGACGAGCGCAGCCTGCCCTACCTGGAAGGGACCGAAATCGACTACGTCGAGGACATCATGGGAGCCGGATTTCGCTTCAACAACCCGAACGCCGTCTCGAGTTGCGGCTGCGGGGAGTCCTTCCAGGTCTGACGGGGCGAAACTGACGCGGCAGGTCTGACGACAGTCCGGCAGACCGGCTGAACGCTTGCGACCAACCGGCTCGGAACCGCCACCGGCTGCCAGGATGACACCCTGCCCCTCCGCTTCCTGAGCGTGCGGCCGTGATCGGCGCCACCGTCGCCGTTCTGACCGCCCGCCTGGCGGCGGGGAGCCTGCTGGCCGCCGGAATCATCCACGGCGTCCACCGGGTGCCGGAGGGGTATCTCCGCCTCGTGGCGCGGGGCGCGGCAGCGGCGATGGCGCTCGGACTCCTCGCCGGACGGAGCCGTCCGGAAGCCCCTTTCTGGGCACTGCTGCTCGCCGGCGCCGTCGTCCTGGCCTTCGCCGTCCCGCGCCTTGCGGGCCGACGCCGGGCGCTCGCCGCCGGCATGACCGGGATCGGCCTCCTCGGCGCCCTGCTGCCGCCCCTCACGGCCCCGGAGCTGCCGGGACTGGCCCTGGCATCCAACCTCTCGGGCGCCGTCCTTCTCGGAGCGGTCGCCGCCACGATGCTGCTGGGCCACTGGTACCTGGTGGACACCGCGCTCTCGATCCGGCCGCTGTCGGTAGGATCGCGCCTCGTCACCGGCGCCACCGCGCTCCGGATCGGGATCGCTGCGTTGGCGCTCGTCTATGGGGGAATCGCCGAGCTTCGTCTCGGGAGCATCTCCGACCTCATCTACTCGACTCCCGCCCTCTTCTTCGCGTTCCGGGTCCTGACCGGCCTGCTCTTTCCGGCCTTTCTGGCCCTCATGATCCGGAACACCGTGCGCATCCGATCGACGCAGTCGGCAACCGGATTACTCTACGTAGCGCTCATTCTGGTCCTCTTCGGCGAACTCACCGCCGCCTTCCTCGAGGTGGTGACCAGCGGACGACTGGTCTGAAGGCAAGGATGTGATGGAACCCAAACACAATGCTCCGGCCGCCAGGCGCACCGGCGGTCTCAGCCGCCGCCAACTCCTGGCCGGCGTTCCCGGTCTGGCCCTCCTTCCCGTCGTGCCGGTGGGCCGTCTGGCCGCGGGGGAACCAAGGGCCGCCGCGGCCGCCCAGGACCTCCCCGACTGGGTACGGAGGGCGCGCGCGGAGGTGCCCGCGGCCACCGCGAGTCCCTACTTCCAGACCGGCGGCATCGGCCCCTCGCCCACGCCGGTGATCGAGCACTTGGCGGACCGTCTGACCTTTCAGAACCGCAGCCCGGCCGCCACCCGCGTCGCCGAGGTGATGGGCCGGGTCGAGCCGGACCTCCGGGCGCAGCTCGGCCGCGTGTTCGGCGCCGGCGAGGACGAGGTCGCGCTCACCCATTCCACGTCGGAAGGGATCTCCATCGTCGCCTGGAGTCTCGACTGGCGGACCGGCGACGAGGTCGTCATCTCGAACACCGAACATCCGGCGAACGTCATCCCCTGGTACGTGCTCCGCGACCGCCTCGGGATCGTGATCCGGGAAATCGACCTGAGTCCGGGCACCGACCTCGTCGGTGAGGTGGAGCGCCAACTCTCCGAAAAGACGCGGATGGTGAGTTTGAGCCACGTTTCCCGGAACAACGGCCGGACGCTCCGCACCGGGGACTCCGCACGGCTCGCGGAACTCCTGCGCGCCCGGGGAGTCCGCTATCACCTCGACGGCGCCCAGGGTCCCGGCTGCGTGCCGACGGATTTCGCCGCCCTGGGATGCGACTGCTACTCGACCTGCGGGCACAAGTGGCTGCTCGGGCCCAAGGGGACCGGAGCGCTCTTCGTCCGCCGCGCGCTCCTCGACGAAGTGCAGCTGAGCTGGGCGGGGGCGCACAGCCACGAAACCATGGACTACGAGGGCAACTACACGCTCCTCCCGAGCGCGGCCCGCTACGAGTTCGGGACCCGGGCGCTGGCCGACTTCTTCGGTTTCGGGCAAGCGGTGCGGTGGATGGAAGACATCGGCCTCGGACGGATCCTCGGCCGGATCGAGGACCTCGTGGACCACGGAATCGAGACGATCCGGGAGACCCCCGAACTGTCGCTGGCTTCGCCGGAGGACCCGGCGGACCGCTCGGGAATCCTGGTGGTCCGGCTGCCGGACGGCTGTGACCCGATGGCGCTCTACCGGGACCTCGGCCGGGAAGAGGGCATCCTGGCCTCGCCGGTCCGCGGCGAGCGCGATTTCCGCCTCTCCGTCCACTTCTTCAACACCCGGGAAGAAATCTCGTCCGCGCTCGACGCCATCGTCTCTCGCTGCGCCTGACGGGAGCCGAGTTTGGCCAGCCGAGCACCCGAAGTCGGTTTCTACTGCGACGCCTGCGACCGTTATTCGACCTGGAACCCGCCGTTCCAGCCGGATGACGACCGGTGCCGGCATTGCGGCCACCGGAATCCCCCCGCCGCCGCCGAAGGCCTTTCGGCGGGCGCCGCTTTCGCCTCCTGCCCGCAGTGCGGAAACCCCGAGCTCTACCGGAAGAAGGACGTTCCGCAACAGATCGGTTGCGCGGTGGTCCTGAGCGCGATCGCCCTCTCCACCATCGCCTACGCGCTCTGGGACTTCCCCGGAGCGTTCGTCGTCTTCGCCTCCGTAGCGCTCCTCGACTTCCTGATCTACCGCCGCCTCGGGAGCGTCACGGTCTGTTACCGCTGCCATGCGGAGTTCCGCCGCTTTCCGGAAGACCCGGATCACGGCGACTTCGACATGCACCGCGCCGAAGAGTACGAGGCGGAGTAGCGCCGGACAGCGGATGGCGGGCCCGCGAATCCCCGACACCGGTGAGGGCCTGACGGCCGCGTGGCTGCGCGAGGCGCTGGTGGCGGGAGGCCGGGCCAACTGCCCACCGGTCCGTGAACTGCGGTGCGAGGCCATCGGGGAGGGTCTCGGCCTGATGGGAGAGATCCTGCGTTGCGAAGCGACCTTCGCCGACGGCGCCGGGCCTCCGGAGAGCGTGATCGTGAAGCTCGCCAGCAGGAAGCGCGCGAATCGAAGACTCGGCGGCCGGTGGGGAATGTACCGCCGCGAGTACAACTTCTACCGCCACCTGGCGTCCGGCGTCCCGCTCCGGACTCCCGAGCTTCTCTACGGCGACTACGACACCCGCAGCCACCGTTTCGTGCTCGTTCTCGAGGACCTCGGCGGGATGGCCGCGGGAGACCAGGTCGACGGCGCGAGTCCGGAGCAGGTGCGGCGCGCGGTGCGGGCGGCGGCCCGGCTCCATGGGGAGTACTGGAACCGCGTCGAATCCCTCGCCGCCGCGGGCCTTGGCGAGACGCTGGCCCCGCGGCTCTGGCTGGGCCTGCAGATCCTGTATCTGGCGAGCCTGCCGCGGAGCCTGCCGCGCCTCGCGGACTGGTGGTCGGCTGAAGTGCGGGAGCTGGCGGAGGAATACGGATTCCGGCTGGCGGACCACCTCACGCACCTGTCGGCGGAACCGCGGACGTTCGTTCACGGCGACTACCGCCTCGACAACATGTTCTTCGGCGACGGGGGCCGCGACGGCTTCGCCGTGCTGGACTGGCAGAACGCCGCCATCGCGATCGGCCCCTACGACGTGGCCTACTTCCTCGCGGGCAGTGTCTCGACGGAGGTCCGCCACGCCGTCGAGGAAGACGCGCTCCGCGAGTATCACGAAATCGTGTGCAGTCTGGGCGCCCGGGAATTCCCCTTCGAGCGCTGCTGGCGGCTCTACCGCGAGAGCCTGCTGGGTTGCCTGGTGCTGCCGGTCATCGTCGCCGGCCAACTAAAGACGCCCCCGGAACGGCAGCTGCGACTCGAGGACGTGATCGCGAAGCGGACCGCGGCGGCGATCCGGGACCGGGACGCCAGTGCGTTGCTGCCGCCCCTCCCGCGCTCGCTGAGCCGGGCGCGGCTCCGGCGCGCGCTCTGCCGGAGCGGGTACCGCGCCTACCGGGCCTTCGCCGGGAGCTGACCGGATGCCGCCGGGGCGGGAAGGCCGGTTCACCACCGGCTCGACGATGCGCCACGTCGTCGTCATGACCACGACCGCGTCCGTCGGGTTCCTGTTCCTGTTCCTGGTGGACTTCCTGACGCTCTTTTACATCTCGCTGCTCCGCGACGTGCGGCTGGTGGCCGGGGTCGGACTCGCCTCCTTCGTCCAGCACATCGTGAGCGCGGTGGCCATCGGCCTTGCCGTGGCCGCGACCGCCCTCGTCAGCCGGGCGCTCGGGGCGCGCGACCACGCGCTGGCGCGCAGCCGGACGACCTCGTGCCTCGCGGTCTCTTTCCTGACTCTCACGGTCCTCGCCGCGCTGGTCTTCGTCTTCCGGGAGCGCGCGGTCGGGCTCCTGATGGAACCCGGTCCGGCGACCGAGGTCGCCACCCGCTACCTCGCGTGGATCCTGCCGTCGCTTCCGGTCCTGGGGCTCGGCATCAGCACCGCCGCCATCCTCCGCGCCGAGGGCGACGCCCGGCGGGCCCTGATCGTGACCATGGTCGCCGGCGGCGTCGCGTTCGTGCTGGATCCGGTGGTGATCCTGGGACTGGGGCTCGGCGTGGACGGCGCGGCCTCGGTGCTCGTCTTCTCCCGGATCGTGACCGCACTCGTGGGACTGCATTTCGTGGTGCGGACCCACGAACTGGCCGCGCCGCTACGGCTGGGGGTGTTCCACGACTTCCGCGCCATCTTCGCAGTGGCCGGACCGGCAGTGCTCGCCCAACTGTCCACGCCTTCCGGTTTCCTGCTCCTGGCGGCCTGGGTCGGGCGTTTCGGCGACAGCGCCGTCGCCGGCTGGTCGGTGGTGACCCGCATGGTGGTCCTCGGTTTCTCGGGCATCATCGCGCTCGCCGTGGCGGTGGGCGGCATCTTCGGCCAGAACTACGGCGCCCGGAAGCTGCACCGCCTGGAGGCGACCTATCGGGACAGCATCGTCTTCGCCGTCCTCTACGCGCTGGCGGCGTGGGGGGCTCTCTGGCTCGCGGCCGACCTCATCGTCTGGGCGTTCGGATTGGCCGGTGACGGCGCGGGCATCGTCCGGGCCTTCTGCCGGCTGGGGGCGGGAGGATTTGTCCTCGCGGGCGCCGCCTACGTGGCGACGGCGGCCTTCAACAACCTGGGCCACCCCCTCTGGGCGACGGTGCTCAACTGGTCGCGAGCCGGATTGGCCGTCCCCGCGATGCTGTTCCTGCTGGTGGGCACCCTGGGCGGCCAGGCGATCCTGTACTCGCTGGAGGGGCCGGGCGTCGTGTACGCCTACGCCGCCGGGAGCAGCGTCGCCGGCGTGGTCGGCGGCGTCCTGGGGTGGCGCTTCGTGAAGGGGCTGACGGGGAATCCGGCGGGACCGGATTCCTGATCCCCGGCGGGACTACGCCGGAACCGGCTCGCCGGCCGCCGTCCCCGCTCCCACGGCCACTTCGATCGCGCCGCCGGCGGCCCCCACCCTGACGGTGGCCCCGGCAGGAAGCGCGCCCCCCACGATCATCCGCGCGACCGGCGTCTCGACCCGGTGCTGGATCGCCCGGCGGACCGGACGGGCGCCGTAGAGCGGGTCGTAGCCCTCGGCGGCCAGAACCCTGAGGGCCTGATCGGTCACCTCGAGGCTCAGGTCCTGATCGCGGAGCCGTTCGCGCAGCCGGTCGAGTTGCAGGTTGACGATCTCCGCCACCTGGTCGCGCGTCAGGCTCCGGAACACCACGGTCTCGTCCACCCGGTTCAGGAACTCGGGCGGGAACTCGCGGCGGAGTTCCGAGACCACCTCCCGCTGCATCGCGTCGTAGCCGCGGCCGGCCTCGGCCAGCGCGAGGACGCGGTCGCTGCCGACGTTCGAGGTCATGATCAGGACCGTGTTGCGGAAGTTCACGAGCCGGCCGTGCGAATCCGTGAGGCGGCCGTCGTCGAGCACCTGGAGCAGCACGGTCCGCACCTGGGGGTGCGCCTTCTCGATCTCGTCCAGCAGGATGACCGCGAACGGGCGGCGCCGCACCGCCTCCGTCAACTGCCCCCCGTCCTCGAAGCCGACATAGCCGGGAGGCGCGCCCGTCAACCGGGACACCGAGTGCTTCTCGGTGTACTCCGTCATGTCGAGCCGCACCATGGCGCGCTCGTCGTCGAAGAGCTCGGTGGCGAGGGCCCGCGCGAGCTCGGTCTTGCCGACCCCGGTGGGGCCGGCGAAGAGAAAGGCGCCGAGCGGGCGGTCCGGGTCCTGGACGCCGGCGCGGGCGCGGACCACCGCATCGGCGACCGCCCGCACCCCCTCGTCCTGGCCGACGACCCGGCGGTGGAGCAGGTCTCCGAGCCGGAGCAGCTTCTCGCGTTCGCCTTCGAGGAGCCGGTCGACGGGAATCCCGGTCCAGCGGGAGACCACCGACGCCACGTCCGAGGCGTCCACTTCCTCCCTCAACAGGCGCTCCTCCTGTCCCCCGAGCCGGGCCTCGGCGGCGGCGAGCTCGCGCTTCAGTTCGAGGGTGGTGCCGAAGCGCAGTTCGGCGGCCCTGCCGAGGTCCTGCTCGCGCTCGGCGCGTTCCATCGCGAGGTTCGCTTCTTCGAGGCGCTCGCGGAGTCTTCGCACCTCGAGGAGTTGGGCTTTCTCGCCCTGCCACTGGGTGCGGAGGGCCCGCGCCTCCTCCTCGAGGTCGGCGATTCGCCGTTCGAGGTCCGCGCGCCGCTTCGAGGAGGCGTCGTCCTTTTCCTTCCGGAGCGCTTCCCGCTCGATCTGGAGCGAGAGGAGCTTCCGCTCCACCTCGTCGAGGCCGGTGGGCACGCTGTCCATCTCGGTACGCAGGCGGGCGGCCGATTCGTCCACCAGGTCGATGGCCTTGTCCGGCAGGAAGCGGCCGGAGATGTAGCGGCTGGACAGCGACGCTGCGGCCAGCAGCGCGCCGTCCTGGATGCGCACCCCGTGGTGTACCTCGTAGCGCTCCTTGAGGCCGCGGAGGATGGTCACCGTGTCGGGGACCGACGGTTCGTCGACGACCACCGTCTGGAACCGGCGCTCGAGCGCCGCGTCCTTTTCGACGTGCTGGCGGTACTCGTCGAGGGTGGTCGCCCCGATGCAGTGCAGGTCTCCCCGGGCGAGCGCGGGCTTCAGGAGGTTGGAAGCGTCCATCGCCCCGTCCGTCCTGCCGGCCCCGACCACCGTGTGCAGTTCATCGATGAACAGGATGACCCGGCCGTCCGCCTCCTGGACCGCACCGAGGACCGCCTTGAGCCGCTCCTCGAATTCGCCCCGGAACTTCGCGCCGGCGACGAGGGCCCCCATGTCGAGCGCCACCACCTGCCGTTCGCGGAGCCCCTCGGGGACGTCGCCCTTGACGATGCGGAGCGCGAGCCCTTCGGCGATGGCGGTCTTTCCGACCCCGGGTTCGCCGAGCAGCACGGGGTTGTTCTTCGTGCGGCGGGACAGGATCTGCATCACGCGCCGGATCTCGTCGTCGCGGCCGATCACCGGGTCGAGCTTGTCGGCGCGGGCGAGCGCGGTGAGGTCCCGCCCGTACTTCTGGAGCGGCTCGTAGGCGCTCTCGGGGTTGGGACTCGAGGCGCGCGCGGGACCGCGCACCGCCCCGACCGCGGCTTCCAGCCGCTTCCGGTCCACTCCGGCGGCGCCGAGCGCGGCGCCGGCGGCCGACCTCTGCGAGACGAGCGCCAGGAGCAAGTGTTCGAGGCTCAGGAACTTGTCCCCGAGCTTCTTCGCCTCGCCCGAGGCCGCGTGGATCACCTTGGCGAGATCCCGGGACGCGGGAGGCGCCTCCGCTTCCGCGTACCGCTGGACCGGCAACGCGCCGAGGGCCGCATCGAGTTTCCTGCCCAGAACCGAGGGCTCGACGTTCAGCCGGCGCAGCAGCCGGAGAGCGAGCCCGTCGGGCGCGTCGTCGAGCAGCGCGGCGAGCAGGTGCTCGGGGGTGGTTTCGGGGTTCTTGCGTTCTTCGGCAAGGCTCGCGGCCCGTGACAGGGCGGCGCCCGCGCGTTCGGTAAGAGGCAGAGACATGATCTATCTACTCCATACTCATTAAGTCTGATAGATAGTATAGCAGATATCATGCCCGAACGCACCTGTCCCGAACGCTACGGAGGCGGCCGGAGGACCTCAGCGGCCGAAATCGGAGGAACGCGCGTCCCGGGGCGAGAGCGGGACGAAGCCCTCGCAGGTCAGTACCGGCAGCCGCGGGTAGCGGGGATAGCGCGCGTCTTCGAGCGAACGCCCGCAGAGGAGGAAGCGGTTGCGGCGAGAGGCGACGAGCCGGGCGTGGCGGCAGGCGTCGCAGAGGCCGCTCCCCGGCCCGGCGTCCGGCAGTGGCTCAGTCGGTTTCACGCACCCACGGCGTCCAGCCCGAACCCCGATGACCGAAGTCGAACGCGTCCGGATGGAGCAGCTCGGCGAGGATTTCCGCGGACTCGACGACCCGCGGACCCGGCCGGTTGAAGTACTGGTTGCCGTCGGTGAGGAAGACGCGCCCCGTGCGGACCGCCGTGAGATCGTTCCATCCGGGCTGACCGGCGAGCGCGGGCATCTCGGCCCGGGTGCGGGGGATGTCGAATCCGCACGGCATGACGGCGATGACATCCGGGTCCCTCGCGAGCAGCTCCTCGAACGCGAAGTACCCGGAGTGGCGGCCGGGCTCCCCCGCCATCACCCGTCCGCCGGCGATCTCCACCAGTTCGGGAACCCAGTTGGCCGCGTGCATGGGCGGATCGATCCACTCGACGCAGGCGATCCGGGGGCGCCTGTCGAGACCCGCAGCCCTGGCCCGGAGCGCAGCGAGCCGCGCCTTCAGCTCCGCGGCCATTTCCCGGCCCCGATCGGGAATGCCGAGCGCCCCGGCCACCGCCTCGATGTCGTCGAAGACGTCGCCGAGCGCCATCGGCGCCAGGGGAACGATCCGGGGCTCCGAGCGCACCACCTCGCAGACCGCTTCCTCCACGTCGCGAAGGCTCACCGCGCAGACCTCGCACTGGGTCTGGGTGACGATCACGGTGGGCGCGAGTTCGTCGAGCAGCCGCCCGTCCACCCGGTACACCGACAGCGCCTCGCCGACGATCTCGCGGACCTGGCGGTCGATGTCCCGGCTCGGGGCGGCCGCGTCCACCTTGGACGAAGAGCAGACGGGAAGACTCAGGATGGACGGCGGGAAGTCACATTCGTGGGAGCGCCCGACGAGGCGGTGCTCCATACCGAGAGCGCTGACGATCTCGGTGGCGCTGGCGATCAGCGAAACGACGCGCGGCTCGGCCATGCGCCCGCCAGTTCCCTAGTTTCGGACGGGAGCGGCCTGCCAGCGCGGAACCAGCGCCCGGTCCCGGAGCGCCACCGGGCTGAACAGCAGTGGCAGGAACAGCGCCATGCTCACGAGGCTGTTGCGGAAGAAGGGGATCGCCTGCACGTAGCAGTCGACGAGTCCGGCGAGGTTCAGCGCATAGCGGACGCCGCCGCCGGACGCCCAGACAGCGAAGTTGGTGACGATGAAGAAGCCCACCGCCGCGAGCAGGCCGGAGCCCGCGAGCCTTCCCCAGGACCGCTTCCCGCGCATCAGGAAGCCGCAGGTGGCGACCAGCGCCACCGCCAGGTACACCACCGGCTGGCCCGCGTAGAGGGCCCAGTCGGCGCGGCCGGTGACGACCCAGATGCCGACGTCTCCCAGCAGATAGGTGGCCAGCGGCACGAGGTACACGAGCCGGCGCGAGGCGTAGAGCGCCCCGCCGAAGAGCGAGAGCGCCAGGATCGGCGAGAAGTTCCAGGGATAGGCCATGGACCCGGGATCGACGTGGTGGGCGCCGAACACGTACGGCGCGAGCCGGACGCCGACGCTGAGAGCGACGATCCCGAGCAGGACGGGGAGGCGGATGGACGTCATGGGTCTCCTTGCGGAATCACTCGCCCGGGAGATTACCAGCGGCGCCGGGTCTCCGGGCGGCCGGCAACAGGTCGGCGAACCGGAAGCCGTCGCGCTCGACCACCTCGCCGACCGAAACGGCGAGCGGACGGCGAAAAATGGGGCCGTCGAAGACGAAGGTGTGGAACTCGCCGTTTTCTCCACAGGGATCCACCCCCTCCGGCAGGTCGGCCAGGAGGGCGTCGTCGAACAGCCGCCCGGCGAACGAGGCGTCGAGGGCGGCGGGGTCGAGACAGACGATCCGGGCGCGGAATCCGGCGTCCACGAACGTGCGGGCGAGCGCCGGGGTCGGCCGTCCCCAGAGAGGAAACACGCACTCGAGGCCGAGCGCCCCGAGTTGCCGGAGGCGATAGTCGCGCACGTCCTCGAGAAAGAGGTCTCCGAACGCGACTCTCCGGATACCGCGGTCGCCGAGCCGGGTGAACGCCTCGCCCATGGCGCGCTCGTAGATCTCGTTCGAGGCTCGTGGCGGGATGGTGACCTCGGTGAGCGGAAGGCCGATCGAGGCCGCCTGCTCGCGCAGCAGGGAGCGGCGGACCCCGTGCATGCTGATCCGGTCGTACCCCTCGGTCACCGTGGTGACCAGCGCGGCAACCTCGAACCGGTCCTCGGCGCGAAGCGCGTGCAGCGAGAGCGTGCTGTCCTTGCCGCCGCTGAAGGCGAGAGCAACCGGTTCGCGCGGCCGGTTCATCTCCTGCCGGATGCGGCGGTCAGAGGACGCCCCGGGCGCGGCCGCACTCGATGAACGCCGCCACCGCCCGGTCCACCTGCTCGTCGTCGTGGGCCGCCGACAACTGCACCCGGATGCGGGCCAGCCCGCGCGGGACGACCGGAAAGCTGAACCCGATCACGTAGATGCCCCGTTCGAGCAGGTCGTCGGCCATCCCGGAGGCGAGACGGGCGTCCCCGAGCATCACGGGAACGATGGGGTGCTCCCCGTCCGGAATCTCGAATCCCGCCGCGGTCATCGCCTCGCGGAACCGCCGGGTGTTCCGCCGCAGGCGCTCGCGCGGCTCCTCGGTCGTCGAGAGCAGCGACACGACCTCGAGGGCCGCCGAGACGATCGCCGGCGCCAGGGTGTTCGAGAAGAGATAGGGACGGCTGCGCTGGCGCAGCAGCGCCACGATCTCGCCGCGCCCCGAGGTGAACCCGCCGGCGGCGCCGCCGAGCGCCTTGCCGAGCGTCGAGGTGATGATGTCCACCCGGTCCGAGACGCCGAAGCGCTCGGGCGTGCCGCGGCCGGTAGCGCCGATGAAGCCGGTGGCGTGCGAGTCGTCCACCATCACCAGCGCCCGGTGGCGGTCGGCCAGCTCGCAGATGTCGGCGAGCGGGGCCAGCGTCCCGTCCATGCTGAAGACGCCGTCGGTCGCGATCAGCTTGCGGCGCGCGCCGGCGCACTCCTCGAGTTTCGCAGCCAGGTCGTCCATGTCCCGGTTCCGGTAGCGGAACCGTTGGGCGCGGCAGAGGCGGACGCCGTCGATGATGCTGGCGTGGTTCAGCTCGTCGCTGACGATCGCGTCCTCGGCCCCGAGGATGGTCTCGAAGAGGCCGCCGTTCGCGTCGAAACACGAGCTGTAGAGGATGGTGTCCTCGGTGCCGAGGAACCCGGCGATCCGGCGCTCCAGCTCGCGGTGGATGTCCTGGGTGCCGCAGATGAAGCGGACCGAACTCAACCCGAAACCGCGCTCGTCCAGTCCCCGCGCGGCGGCGGCGAGCACCCGGGGGTCGTTCCCCAGACCGAGGTAGTTGTTGGCGCAGAAGTTGAGGACCTCCTCGCCCCCGACCCGGATCAGGGCGCCCTGCGGCGAGAGGATCAACCGCTCCCGCTTCTCGAGCCCGGCCTCCTGGATGGCCGCCAGTTCACCGCGGATGGATGACAGCGTTTCTGCGTTCATTCGGGGTTCTCCTCGCGGGGGGAGACTGTATCGGCTGGCGGGCGCGGGGCTCGGGATGGGAAGCGGCGGCCGATTCAGGTATCTTCCGTCAGTTAACACGATGAACGCGGGCGCGGTTCTCCTTTTCTGGTTCGCCCTGACGGGGCAGCCCCCGGAGGACGGTGCGTCCCGCCCGGCGCCCGCCGCGGAGCCCGCGGCCGGCGTCCCCGCAAACACGGCGGAACTCACCGGCGTGGTGCGGCGCTACTGCGTCGTCTGCCACAACGAGCGCCTCCGGACCGGGAACCTCACGCTGCGGGATTTCGCCGTGGACCGGGCGCACCAGCAGGCGGAGACCGCCGAGAAGATGATCCGGAAGCTGCGGGCCGGGATGATGCCGCCGCCGGGCCAGCGCCGGCCGCCGCCCGAAACGCTGCTCGCCCTGGCCGAGACGCTCGAGACCGTGGTCGACCGCGAGGCCGCCCGCTCCCGGAACCCCGGCTCGCGGCGCTTTCAGCGGCTGAACCGGGCCGAGTACGAGCGCGTGATCCGCGATCTCCTCGATCTCGAGATCGAGGCCGGACGCTGGCTGCCGGCGGACACCTACCTCGGCGCCTTCGACAACATGGCGGACGCGCAGGGTCTCTCGACGACCCTCCTCGAGGCCTACCTGCGGGCCGCCACCGAGGTCAGCCGGATCGCGGTCGGCAACCCGGACGCGCTGTCGAAGACGGCCAAGTACACGAATCCCATCGACGTCTCGCAGCACGCCTGGGATCACCTCGAGGGCACGCCCTACGGGACGCGGGGCGGGATGGTCGTCACCCACGACTTCCCGGTGGACGGCGAGTACGTGATCTCGATCGAGACGCTCTTCGGCCGGGGGACCGGCTTCCAGGATGTCGACATCTCCATCGACGGAGAGGGCGTGGCGCTCCTCGGCCTCGAGCACGGCGGCCGCTCGACAGTGCCGATCCGCACCGAACCGGTCTTCGTGCGGGCGGGCCAGCGCCAGGTGGCGGCGGCCTTCGTCCGCACGATCGAGGGACCGTACGAGGACCCCCTGAAGACGCCGGGCTGGTCCTTCGTCGGCGGCGAGGACTCCCAGGCGTGGGCCAACTACGGGATCACGGCGCTGCCTCACCTGAGTGAACTCATGATCACCGGCCCGCACCGCAGTGCGGGGCTTTCGGAGACGGCGAGCCGTCGAAGGATCTTCGACTGCTATCCGGAGGATGGGGCGGCGGCAGCGGACGTTTCCGACGAGTCGCGGGCGTGCGCGAAGTCGATCGTGACCCGGCTCGCCCGCGAGGCGTACCGGCGTCCGGTCACCGACGACGATCTCGCCGGGCCGATGGCCTTCTATGAGCGCGCCGCCGCGGAGGACGGATTCGAGATCGGCGTTCGGACCGCGCTCCAGGCGATCCTCGCGAGCCCGTCCTTCATCTTCCGCCTCGAGCGGGCGCCGCCGGAGGTTCCGCCCGGCGAGAGCTACCGGATCGCGGACGTGGACCTCGCCTCGCGCCTGTCGTTCTTCCTCTGGGCGGGAGGCCCGGACGACGAACTGGTGAAGCTGGCCGCCGAGGGACGGCTCTCGGACCCGGCGGTTCTCGAGTCGCAGGTGCGGCGGATGCTGGCCGACCCGCGGGCCGAGGCGCTCTCGACGCGCTTCGCCTCGCAGTGGCTGCGGCTTCAGGACGCGGAGGACAACCAGCCGGAGCCCTATCTCTATCCGGACTTCACCGGCCAGCTCCGCGAGGACCTGGTCCGTGAGACGCAGCTGTTCTTCGACCACCTGGTGCGCGAGGACGGCAGTCTGCTCGAGCTCTTCACGGCGGACTACACCTTCCTGAACGAGCGCCTCGCGGCGCACTACGGGATTCCCGGGGTCTCGGGGCCCGAGTTCCGGCGGGTGAGCTACCCGGACGACAGCCGGCGCGGCGTGCTCGGTCACGGCAGCGTGCTGCTGCTCACCTCGATGTCCGCGCGCACGTCGCCGGTCCTCCGCGGGAAGTGGGTGATGGAGGTGCTGATGGGCACGCCGCCTCCACCGCCGCCGCCCGACATCCCCGCCTTCGAGGACACCGCCGCGGCCCGCCGCGGACGTCGGCTCACCACGCGCGAACGCCTCGAGATGCACGCGGCGAATCCGACCTGCCGTGCCTGTCACCGGTTCATGGACCCGATCGGACTCGCGCTGGACAACTACGACGTTACGGGGCAGGTGCGGGTCCGCGAGAACGGCGTGGCGCTCGACACGCGGGGGACCTTCTACGACGGGACCGAGGTCAGCACGCCCGCGGAACTCGTGCGCGTCCTCATGAAGCGGCCGATTCCCCTGGTCCGGAATTTCACCGAACACCTGCTCGCCTACGCGACCGGACGCCGGGCGGAGTACTTCGACGGGCCCGGGATCCGCGCCATCGCCCGCGAGGCGGAGGCGGGCGGCTACCGGATGTCCTCGTTCATCCTCGGCGTCGTGAAGAGCGACCCGTTCCGCATGGCGCGTCCCGCACCCGCGACGGACGATCTGGCAGAATTGGCGGGTCCCATGGGAAGCGGAGGGGGCTCATGAACTTCATCACCCGGAAACACCTTCCGCGCCGCACCTTCCTGCGGGGCGCCGGCGCCAGCGTGGCCCTGCCCGTGCTCGACGCGATGACTCCCGCCGGGCTGTGGGCCGCCCCGAGGAAGGCGGCGGAGTTCACGCGGCTGGTCGCCATCGAGGAGTCGATGGGGGTGGCCGGCTCGAGCGACTGGGGCGACGGCCGCCACCTCTTCGCGCCGGCGGCGACCGGACGCGGCTTCGAGCTGGTCGCCGACAGCCAGCTCAAGCCGCTGGAGCCGTTCCGCGAGTACCTGACGATCGTGAGCAACACCGACTGCCGGTCGGCCGAAGCGCACCGGGCGGAGGAGATCGGCGGCGACCACGACCGGACGACGGCGGTGTTCCTGACCCAGGCCCACCCGAAGCAGACCCAGGGGTCCGACATCTTCATCGGCACGTCGCTCGACCAGTTGCACGCGCAGCGCTTCGGGCGCGAGACGGTGCTCCCCTCGCTCGAACTCTGCATCGAGGGCATCGATCGCGGCGGCGGCTGCGCCTACAACTACCACTGCGCCTACACGACCTCGCTCGCGTGGGCCACGCCCAGCCAGCCGCTTCCGGCGATCCGCGAGCCGCGCGTCGTGTTCGAGCGGCTGTTCGGCGCCGGGGACACCGCCGCGGACCGGGCGGCGCGGCGCCGCACCGACCGCAGCATGATCGATTGGATCACGACCGAGGTCGCCCGGCTCAAGGGAACGCTGGGCGCCGCGGACCGGGTCGCGCTGGACGAGTACGTCGAGCACATCCGCGAGATCGAACGGAGGATCCAGCTCGTCGAGGCGCGCAACACGAGCGGGGAGGAACGGGAGATGCCGGAGGCGCCCTCCGGGGTCCCCGATTCCTTCGTGGAGCACATGCAGCTGATGTTCGACCTGCAACTGCTCGCGCTGCAGACCGACCTCACGCGCGTCATCACCTTCAAGACGGGCTTCGACCAGTCGAACCGGACCTTCCCCGAGAGCGGGACGACGAAATCCGTCCACGGGGCCTCGCACCACGGCAACGTCCCCGAGGACATCATGGACTTCAACCGGATCAACACCTACCGGCTGGGTCAGCTCGCCTACTTCCTCGAGAGGATGCGCGACACGATGGATGGGGACGCCTCGCTCCTCGACAAGACGGCGATCGTCTGGGGCTCCGCGATGGCCGACGGGAACCTGCACAACCACCGGCGGGCGCCGCTGCTCCTGCTGGGCCGGGCGAACGGGGCGCTCCCCGGCGGCGTTCACCTGCGGGCTCCGGAAGGGACCCCGATGGCGAACGCCCTCCTGAGCCTGATGCGGAAGATCGGACACCCCGAGATGGACTCGTTCGGCGACAGCGACGGCGTGTTCCCGCTCGACCTTCCGGACGAGGCGGCCACCGCCGGGAGCGGCGCGGCATGAGACACGCCGCGCTGTCGCTGCTCGCGGCGGTCCTCCCCGCCGCTCTGGCAGCGCAGGACGCGCCAGCCGGCGCGGACGCGCGGTTGCTCGCGGCCGCCCGCGACGGGCAGGTCGAGGTCGTCCGGTCCCTCCTCGAGGATGGGGCGGACGTGAACGCTGCGCGCGGCGACGGGTTGACCGCGCTGCACCTCGCCGCCGAGGCCGGGCATCGGGCGGTGGCCGAGGCGCTCGTCGCCGCGGGGGCCGCGGTGGACGCCGGGACGCGCATCGGCGGCTACACCCCGCTCCAGATGGCCGCCCGGGGCGGCCACGGCGGCGTCGCCCTCCACCTGCTCGAAGCGGGGGCGGACCCGAACGCCCGGACGACGAACAGCGGAGTGACCGCGCTGCACCTCGCCGCCGGGGCCACCGGTGGCGAGCCGGCGGTGGCCGCGCTGCTCGACCACGGCGCGGACCCGAACGCCCGGGAGAGCTCGGCGGGGCAGACTCCGCTGATCTTCGCGGCGGCTGCGAACCGGGCCGCCGCCGTGACCGCGCTGCTCGCCGCCGGCGCCGATCCCGGGATCACGACCACGGTGGTCGACGTTCTTCCTGCGCTGGCGCTGGACCGCGAAGCCGACCGCCGCTTCCGCGAAACGATCGGCGCGCCGCCCCAAACGATGGGGATGTACGGGTTCCGGGTGGACCCGGACGCCGAACCACTGGGCGAACCCGACCCGGCGGACGTCCAGGCCGCCGTGCGCGCCCAGCGCGACTTTCTCCGCTCCGGCTACGACGTCGGTGAGGTGAGTCCGCATTCGCTCGGCCGCGTGGGGCCTGACTACCCGGGCGGCCCCGACCTGGTGCGGCCCCCGTACCGCGAGGTTCTCATCGGCCGGACCGGTGGGCTGACCGCGTTGCTGCACGCCGCCCGCGAGGGCCACCGCGAAACCGCGACGGCCCTTCTCGACGGCGGCGCGGACCTAGATCAGGTGAGCGCGGACGGCAGCAGCCCCCTCCTGATGGCGACCCTCAACGGCCAGTTCGACCTGGCGCTCGTCCTCATCGAGCGCGGGGCGAACCCGGATCTGGGCACGTCGACGGACGGCGTCACGCCGCTCTTCGCCGTCCTCCAGACCCACTGGGCGCCGAAGTCCAACTATCCGCAGCCGCGCGCGCAGGACCTGCAGGACGCCGAGCACATGGACGTGCTCCGCGCGTTGCTCGACGCCGGGGCCGATCCCAACCCCCGCCTCAACACGCACCTCTGGTACTGGGAATACGGTCTCACCAAGATGGGGATCGACCTCACCGGGGCGACGCCGTTCTGGCGGGCCGCCTTCGCCCAGGACCTCGAGGCGATGCGACTGCTGGTCGCGCACGGAGCGGATCCCCACATCCCCACCCGCTGGCCCGAGGTCGGGATGCGGGAGCGCCGGCAGCAGGACGGCCGCCAGCAGGAGGACTCCGCGCTGCCCTGGATCCCGGAAGGGGCGCCGAACGCCTGGCCGATCCACGCCGCGGCGGGGGGCGGGTATCTGGGACTGGGCGCGTTCAGCGTCCGGAACCAGCCCGATCAGTTCATTCCCGCCGTGAAGTACCTGGTCGAGGAACTGGGCGCGGACGTGAACCAGCGGGACTCCTGGCTCTACACGCCGATGCACTACGCGGCTTCGCGGGGCGACAACGAACTCATCGAATACCTCGTGTCGCTGGGCGGGGACGTCACCGCGATCACCCGCCTCGGACAGTCCACCGCCGACATGGCGCGCGGAGGCCGGGCCGGCTTCTTCACCCGCGTCCCCTACCCGGAGACGGTGGAACTGCTGCAGAGCCTCGGCTCGACCCTCGAGTGCCTTCACACGCACTTCCTGGACACCGGGGACTTCTGCCCCGGCGCCGGCGTGGACGACCCCTGGGCCCCCACCGCGACCGACGCGGAGGAAAAGCCGTCCGAGTCCGGGAAGTCCGGACCCCGCTGACCCGGCAGGGTCACGCGCCGGCCTGGAACGCCGGTCTCCAGACCGGCACGCGCGGCGCGCCCCCCCGCGCCCCGCGGTACCCCCCCCAACCCCCCCGGAATGTCGGGTTTGTACCGCGGGCTTGTGCGTTTACCGGGGGCGGGGGGCCCGCGGCCGACGTGGCGCTCTACGCCTTGGGCGGTCACCCCCGGCTTCTCCGCGAGGAACATGGTGCACCGGCGGAGTCGGCCGGAGAGCGACATGTAGCAGTACGCTGTCGCCATGGCCGAAACCGGGAGCCGGCGGACGGACCTCCGGGACGCGATCCGGGAAGAGGGCTTCCGCCTCGGCTTCTCCGCGGTCGGCTTCGCCCCGCCCCGCCTTCCCGGCGCGGGCGAACGGTTCGAGGAATGGCTCGCCGGCGGCAATCACGGGACCATGCACTGGATGGCCCGCGACCCCGCCCGGCGGAGCAATGCGGCCAGCATCCGCAGCGGCAACGGAGCTGCGGCGCGAAACACCGAGAGGACCGTCATCGCCTGCGGCCTCAACTACTACGCGGGCAGCCCGGCTTCCGCGCCGCCGGGCGGCGGGGTGATCTCGCAGTACGCGCGGGGAGAGGACTACCACCGGGTGCTGGATTCGAAACTCCGCGCCCTGGCGGCGTTCGCGGAGGCACGCGCGGTCGAGGCCGGACTCCTTTCCCAACGTCCTCCCGGCGCCCGCCGGCGCATCCCGACCCTCGTGGACCACGGCCCCCTGCTCGAAAAGGCCTTCGCCGAACGGGCCGGCCTCGGCTGGGTCGGCAAGCACTCGAACGTGATCGCGACCCGGGGCAGCTCCTGGTTCTTTCTCGGCGAGATCCTGTTCCCGGTGGACCTGCCGCCCGACGACCCGCATCCGGACCACTGCGGCACCTGCACCCGCTGCATGACCGCCTGCCCCACCGACGCCATCGTCGAGCCCTACGTGGTGGACAGCCGGCGGTGCATCTCCTACCTGACGATCGAACTCCGGGGACCCATCCCGACCGAGTTCCGGAAGGCCATCGGCAACCGCATCTTCGGCTGCGACGACTGCCAGGACGTCTGCCCCTGGAACCGCTTCGCCGGGAAGGCGGAGGAACCCCGGCTCGCGGCCCGGACGGACGGGCTCCACAGCGAGACGCTCGCGAACCTGCTGCGGCTGACGGCGGAGGAATTCCGCGCCCGGACCCGGCGGAGCGCCATCCGGCGCGCCGGGTACGCGGGCTTCCTCAGGAACGTGGCCGTCGCCCTGGGCAACGTCGGCGGCCCCGGAGCCTTCGAGGCGCTGGAAGCCGCGCTCGACCATTCCGAACCCCTGGTGCGCGGGCACGCGGCGTGGGCACTGGCCCAGGTGGATCCCGCGGACGCCAGACCGGTGCTGGCGGCCCGCCTCACCTGGGAGACGGATCCGGGGGTGAGGTCCGAACTGAACGGCGCCCTCGCGGAAATCCCCCGGGGAAACGGTCCGGACGATCGATCCGCCCGGCGAGCGGTGGTTACCGGATCGCGGCCTGCATCTCCTCGACGCTGACGAACTTCACGCGGGGCCGGCCCTCGGCCTTGCCGCGCGCCACCTCGAGGGCGTCGAGGGCCTTCCAGTCCGCGAACGAGAAGTAGGTGGGGACCCGCTCCTCCACGAACCGCTCCACCGCTTCGGCGGCCGGGAACTCGGGCTGCCAGTGCCTGCCGGCGGCCACGTCTTCGAGCAGCACCTGGACGGTCTCGAGCGCGTCGGGTTTGTTGGTGCCGATCACCCCGGTGGGGCCGCGCTTGATCCAGCCCGCGCAGTACTGGCCCTCCTGGTGCTCGCCGTCGGGAGAATCGAGCACCCGCCCGACCTCGTGGGGGATGACCCCCCAGTCGTCCCGGAAGGGAACGTCGGGCAGCGCGACCCCGTGGTAGCCGACCGAGCGGAAGACGAGGCCCGCGTCGAGATCTTCGAACCGCTCGGTAGCCCGCGGCCGGATCGTGCCCCGTTCATTCCTGTAGAGCTCGTTGTGAACGAGCTTGACGCTCGCGACGCCGCCGTCGTCACCGGCGATCAGCTCGGTGGGGGAGACCAGGAAGCGCACGATGAGAGTCCGCGGCTTTCCCGACCGTTTCTCCGCGGCGTATTGCTGAAGGATCTCGACCTTCCGGGCGGCGGACTTGTCCGCGCCCGAATCCACCCACTCCTGGCTCACCGGGTCGAGCGCCGCTTCCTCCTCGAAGACCCGGATGTCGCCACCCTCCAGCTCGCCGAGTTCCTTGATCTCCGGGTTCGTGAAGGCCGCTTGCGCCGGACCCCGCCGGCCGAGCATGTGGACCTCCCGGATGCGGCTCTCGGCGAGCTGCTCGAGGGCGTAGTCGGCGATGTCGGTCGTCTTCAACTCGTCGATCGAGCGGGTCAGGACCCGGCAGACGTCCACCGCCACGTTGCCGACTCCGACGACCGCCACCGACTCCTGGGAAAGGTCGAACTCGCGGTCGCGGTAGTCCGGGTGGCCGTTGTACCAGGCCACGAACTCGGTCGCCGCGTGGCTCCGCGGCAGGGACTCGCCCGGGATCCGCATGGCCCGGTCCACCTGGGCGCCCACGCAGTAGATGACGGCGTGGTAGAAGCGCCGGCAGTCGGCCAGCCGGATGTCGCTGCCGAACTCCACGCCGCCGTAGAAGCGGAAGCGCGGGTTCTGGGCGGTGCGCTCGTAGATCCGGGTCACGTTCTTGATCTTCTGATGGTCCGGCGCGACACCGCCGCGCACCAGCCCGTAGGGGGTCGGCAGCCGGTCGTAGAGGTCCACCTCCACAGTGAGCCCCTTGGCCTTGAAGAGATGATCGGTTGCGTAGAAGCCGGTCGGGCCGGATCCGAAGACCGCGACCCGCAGCGGGTGGTCGGGGGTGCCGGGAGTCGTCATTTGGGCGCGGAGTATAGGTCCGGGAGCGACGTTCGGAGTGGTGGTCCGGCGGACAAACTTGGGTGCCGCGAGCGGCATGGGATCTACGACGTCCGCGGCGCGGCGCGCCGCGGTGCCGGTCTGGAGACCGGCGTTCCAAGCCGGCGCCGCCGGGCTTACCTGCCGATGACGCGGTAGACGGCGGGGATGACGAGCAGGGTGAGGGCAGTGGAGAGGATGAGTCCGCCGATGACGGCGATCGCCATGGGGGTACGCAGCTCGCTGCCCTCGCCGAGACCGATCGCCATGGGGAACAGGCCCAGGACGGTGGTCGAGGTCGTCATCAGGATGGGGCGGAGGCGGACCTTCCCCGCCTGCCGCAGCGCGTCCAGCTTCGCCATGCCGCTCCGCCGGAGGCGGTTCGTGGTGTCGAGCAGCAGGATGGCGTTGTTCACCACGATGCCCGCCAGCATGATCACCCCGATCAGCACCACCACGCTCACCGTCACCGAGAAGAGCTTGAGGGCGAAGACGACTCCGACCAGGGAGAACGGGACGGAGAAGAGGATCACGAAGGGATGGAGCAGCGACTCGAACTGCGACGCCATCACCAGGTAGACCATGAACACCGCGAGCAGGATCGCGAACTGCATGCTCGCGAAGGAGGTCTCCATTTCCTCCTGCTGACCGCCGAGCCGCCAACTGAAGCTGGCGGGCATCGAGATCCCCGCCATGAGCGCCTCGATGTCGGTGGCCACGCTCCCGAGGTCCCGGCCAACGATATTCGCGGTGATGGTGGCGACCCGCTCGCCGTCGGCGCGGCGGATCTCGGCGGGGCCGGTCACTTCGTCGACATCGGCGACGCTGGAGAGCGGGATGGTGGCGGCGCCGCCGTCGGAGATGTTCAGGTTGCGCAGGTCCGCGACGCTGTCCCGGAAGGACTCGTCGGTGCGGAGCCGGATGTCGATGGACCGGTCCTCCCGCTGGATGTCCGTCGCCACGTCGCCGAGCACCTTCGAGCGGATGAGGGTCCCGAGCTGGTTCACGTTGTAGCCGAGCGCCGCGACCCGGTCACGGTGGAACCGGACCTGGAGTTCCGGGTTCCCGCCCTCGGTGGACGACTTCACGTCCACGAGCCCGGGAATCTCCCGGAGACCAGCCACCGCCTCGTCGGCGGTCCGTTCGAGCATGGTGAGGTTGAAGCCCCGGATCTCCAGTTCCACCGGGGTCCGGAAACTGAAGTAGGAGGGGCGCCCGAAGATGTAGAGGAGATCCTCGTCGCCTTCGAGGTGGGGGCGCAGTTCCGCCATCGCCGCGTCTTCGCGGACGCGGTCCACCGGGGGATCCAGCACCACGGTGAGCTGGCCGATGTTCTCGCGCAGCTCGCCGGCCGCCCCGCCCTGCTGGCTGCTCGTCCCCACCGTTGCGTACACGGTGCGCACCCCCGCGATCTCGGCGGCGGTTTCCTCGAGGCGCGCGATCCGTCTCGAGTTCAGGTCCAGGTGCGTGCCGGCCGGAAGCTCGGTGTCCACGTAGAACTCTCCCTGGATGAGTTCGGGGACGAGCTCCGTGCCGAGCGAGGGAATGGTGTAGACCGCCCCGGCGAAGAGCGCCACCGCCAGGGTCCCGACGCGGAACGGATGGTTCAGGGCCCCGTTCAGCACCGGCGGATACGCGCGGACGATGCCGTCATAGACGAGACGGAAGAGCCGGCTCGGCAGCCAGAGGATCCCCTTGACGACCATATCCACGCCCCGGAGGACCCCGAAGGCGACGAAGAGCACGCCCTGGCTCACCGCGGAAACGGCCTTGCCGAAGAGCCGGCCCGCCTTCGTCCGGAACGACGCCTGCTCTGACGCCGCCACCGGACGGAACTCACGGGAGGCCAGCATCGGGATCAGGGTGAGCGCGACGAGCAGCGAGACGGCGAGCGAGAAGGTGACCGTGAGCGCCTGGTCGCCGAAGAGCTGTCCGGCGATGCCTTCAACGAACACGATCGGAACGAACACGCAGACCGTGGTCATGGTGCTCGCGACCACCGCCTGGCCGACTTCGCCGGTGCCGGCCCGCGAGGCCTCCACGAGGCCGAGCCCCTCCTGCCGCTTCCGCTTGATCGCCTCCAGCACCACGATGGAGTTGTCCACCAGGAGCCCGATCCCGAGGGTGATGCCGCCGAGCGACATGATGTTCAGCGAGACGCCCGACACGTACATCAGGAAGAAGGTCCCGATGACGGAAATGGGGATCGAGACCCCGATGATCAGGGTAGAGCGGAGTTCCCCGAGGAAGAGGATCAGCACGAAGATGGCGAGGACTCCCCCCATCACCGCGGTCTGCAGCACCTCGGAGACCGACTGGCGGATGTAGCGCGCCTGGTCGGTCACCAGGGTGAGCGCGAGGTCCTCCCCCACCTGGTCGAGCCGCTCCTCGAGTTCCCCGACCCGCACGAGGACTTCGTCCGCGACGGTCACCGTGTTGGTGCCGCCCTCCTTGTAGACGGCGATCTCGATGGACTCGCGGCCGTCGATGCGGGTGATGACCTCGCGTTCCTTGGCGCCGCGCCGGATGGTGGCCACGTCGTCCAGCCGGATCACGGTGCGTTCCGCGTCCACCACGATGTTGCGCATGTCCTCGGGACGCTCGAACTCGTTGATGGTGCGCACCAGGTACTCGGTGCCGCCGTCGAGCAGCCGTCCGGCGGTGAGGTTCACGTTCTCCTGGCCGAGCCGGTTCACCACGGCGGGAACCGAGAGCCCCAGGTTCGCCACCTTCCGCTCGTCGATCTCGACGTGGATCTCTTCCTCGAGCCCGCCGCTGACCAGCACCGCGGCCACCCCCTCGACGCGCTCGAGGTTGCGCTGGATTTCCTGCTCCGCGATCAACCGCAGCCGGACGAGGTCCTCGTCGCCGGTGAGGCCGAAGCGGAGGATCGGGTCCAGCGAGGGATCGAAGCGCAGCAGGGTCGGGCGCGGCGCGTCGAGCGGCAGGCGCACCACGTCGAGGCGTTCGCGCACGTCGAGCGCCGCCATGTCCATGTCGGTTCCCCAGCCGAACTCGAGGGTGACCTCGCTGAGATCGGGACGCGAGGAGGAGACGACCCGCACCACGTTGTTCACCACCCCCACCGCGTTCTCGATGGGCCGGGTGATCAGGTTCTCGATCTCGCTGGGGGCGGCGCCCTCGTAGTCGGTCCGGACGTTCAGCGACGGATAGGTGATGTCCGGCAGGAGGTCCACGGACAACCGGTCGAAGCCGACGACACCGAACACCACGATCGCGATGAACAGCACCACGACGGTGACCGGGCGCCGGATGGAGAATTCGACGATGCGCATCGGTCGGTGCAGCCGCTGAAGGGGAGAGGCCTAGCCTTGCGGCCGGCGGCGGCGGGCGACGATCTCCTCGATCTGCTCTTCCGTCATTCCCCGCTCGCGAAGGCGCTCGCGGAGCGCTTCGAGCTGTTCGGGCGTGGGCGCCTGCGGGCGGGACTCCCCGTCCTCCGCGGACGGCCCCCAGCCGCGCCGGACCCGTTCCTCGATCTGTTCCTCGCTCAGGCCCATGGAGCGGAGGCGGCCCTTGATCGCTTCCTGGGTCTCGGCCGGGAGACTCTCGAAGGAGCCCGGTCCCGACTCCTGACGCGGAGCGGCGCCGGCGGCGGGACTCGTCCGGGAACCGGCGCCGTCACGGGGAGGCCGGGAGGCGGCGCC
>JAJDVI010000043.1 GCA_022826195.1 Acidobacteriota bacterium | reverse complement strand
GGGCGGGCTCAGGGCGGACGAATGCGTATCGCGGGGCTACGGACCGGCGTCGTGGTCCCGCCGCGCCGGGACCCCGTCGGCCCGGATGGATTGGAACGCCGGATACCGCCGGCACGCGGGGCGCTCGGCGCCGCGCACGTCACGGCCTCACTCCGCCCCACGGCAACCCCCGGTCACGCAGGTCGTCCCGTTTCCAAGTCCTGCTACTTCCGGATCGATCGTAGCGTGCAGCCTCATCGCGCGAATCTCCGTCTCGAATGCCGTCAGCGCTCTTCCATTTCGGAGACGTAAGCCCGCAGCACGGCGTTCATGTGGGTCTGATACCGCGGCCCCCGTGAGCGAAACCACTCGAGCACGTCCTGGTCAACCCGCAAGGAGATTGCTCTCTTCGGTGGAGGCACAACGACCGCATCCCTCCAGAAGTCAGCAGGGAGGTTTCGTAGTTGCGAGGGAGAAGTCCGCTCGATTTCTTCCTCCGACGTCCGGCGGAGGCGATCAAGATCAGCGCGCCCGCGAGTCGGAGTTTTGGTCTGGGTCATGGGACATACAAAAGTATATACAGCCTGATCTCGACCTCCGCTGGGCGCAGACGTTCCCGCGCGACCCCACCGGATTCCTGGATCGGCCCGCACCCCACCACATCACGGTCGGTGGCGACTCATCGACACGGCCCCGGCCCGACGACTTCAGATCAGTTGGGATAATCCGCTGCGGCACCTCCGCTACCTCCGGCGCACCGGTACGCGATGAAGGAACCGACCACGCGAATCACCGTCCAAATCCCGACGGCACTGCTCCGGCGGGCGCGCTCGATTACGGGCGAAGGCCTCACGAGCACGGTACGCCGTGGTCTCCGGCAGATCGTCGCCGTCCACGCCCAACGGGAGCTGCGCAAGCTGCGCGGACAGGTCCCGATCTCGCTGGATCTTGAGACGGTCCGCGGGGATCGGGCTCTCGGCGGCGGGTAGGCATCGCCGATTCGGGTTGCCGGATCGCTCCACTGGCGAGCAACGCCGGACCCCGGCGTCCGGGTGCCCGACCGGTCCGGGACGCTCAGGAACCCGGCGGCGGTCCTGGTTTCCCTGCCGGAGACGACCGTGGCGCGACCGGCGTGAGACCGGCCTCGAAGAGCGCTTCCACCCGCGCGATCCGGGCATCCAGGCGCCCGATCTGTTCCTGCAGGCTCAGCAGGTGTCCGTTCACGGCCGTGAAGTTCGCATTCACGGCGGCGAAGTTCGCGTTCATGGTCGCGTTCAGGGAGAAATAGCCGGCCGCGGCGCTGCCGAGCACCGCCGCCAGCATGGCGACCAGGATCTTCTCACCCCGGGTCAGGGACTCAGGTGAGTTCCCCCGCCCGGGCGCTCCCGGCGGCCGACCGTCCAACGGGCCGGCGTCGGAGAGGCGACGAGATCCGTCCCCCGGCGTGCGGGTCATGGCCTGCTCTTCTCCATCGTCCGGACCAGTGTAGGGCGGAGCACTGGGTGCGGCAACAGCAGTTGCCAATGGCGGCGTGGGCGTCTTCGGTGGGTTCATGCGTGATCCTCCACCAGGTATAGACGCAAAACGGTCCGTTTTCTTCTCACCCGGAGTGGAAGGGTGTGCCTTGGAATGGGACCCCCGTCTCATCGGTGTCGCGACGTGCGCGGTGAAGAGCATCGCGCGTGCCGGTCTGAAGACCGGCGCTCCCAGCGGGTGTGTCGTCCGGGTGGTTCCGCGCACCGGCCCGGTTACGATTCCGGGATGGCCGAGGCACGGGCGCGGGCGGGCGCCCGACAGGAACCCCGGGCCGGCAGCCGCGAGGAGTCCAACCCGTTGCTGTACTGCGCTTTGGGACTCGTGGTGCCGGGACTCGGGCACATCGCGCTGGGCCGGCGGGGCACGGGCGCGGTGTTCCTGGTCAGCATCGGGCTGCTGTTCGTCTTCGGCATCGGGATGGAGGGGGAACTCTTCCCCTTCGAGGCCGCCGCCCCGCTGACGCTGCTCGCGGGACTCGCCGAGATGGGATCCGGTGCGTTCTACGTGGCGGCCCGCATGCTGGGACTCGGCGCCGGGAATCCGGAAGCGCCCACGTACGAATACGGGTACGCGTTCCTCATCGTGGCGGGTCTTCTGAACATGCTCGTGGTCCTCGACGCCTGGGACATCGCGACGGGCGCCAAGGAGTCCACGGACGACGCGGCGTCCGCCGGCGAGGCAGGGAGCGCCGCGCGATGAGTCATTTCGCCGCGCTCCTTCTCTTCGCGGCGCTGGTCTCCCCCGCCTTCGCCTGCCTGATGCGCGAGGGATGGGCGGCGCGGCTCCGCTTCACCGCCTGGGCCTTCCTCAGCTTCGTGGGGTTCGCGGTGGGGATCGGCTGGATCATGTATCTGGCGGGCGGCTGATCCGGTTCCACCGTCCTTCGCACCATGGCGCTTCTCCCGGTCCTCGGGATTGCGGTCCTGATCGGGATCGCCTGGGCCATCTCGACCGACCGGCGCCGCTTCCCCTGGCGGGTGGTCGCCTGGTCGCTCGCGATCCAG
This sequence comes from Acidobacteriota bacterium, assembly GCA_022826195.1. Classification (GTDB taxonomy): domain Bacteria; phylum Acidobacteriota; class Vicinamibacteria; order Marinacidobacterales; family Marinacidobacteraceae; genus Marinacidobacterium. The sequence goes on along the minus strand of JAJDVI010000043.1, from coordinate 20,828 downwards.
GTGGCGTTTGCGCTCCTGGTCCTCAAGAGCTCGGGCGGCGCCGCGGTGCTCTCGACGGTCGCGAACGGCGTGGACCTGGCGCTCCGGCAGGCGAACGCCGGCATCGAACTCCTCTTCGGGCCCCTGGCCGACCGGGAGCGCTTCGGCGTCATCCTCGCCATCTCGGCGCTCCCCGCCATCGTCTACGTGGCGTCGGTGTTCTCGGTGCTCTACTACCTGGGCATCCTCCAGCTCGCCGTCGTCGGGATGGCCAAGGTGATGGTCCGCACCTTCGGAACCAGCGGCGCGGAGACGCTCGCCGCCGCCGGCAACGTGTTCATGGGCCAGACGGAGGCGCCGCTGCTGGTGGCTCCGTATCTCGAACGGATGACGCGCTCCGAACTCCACGCGGTCATGGTCTCGGGGATGGCGACGGTGTCCGGCGGAATGCTCGCCGCCTACATCGCGCTGGGCGTGGACGCCCGCTTCCTGCTGGCGGCGAGCCTCGTGAACGCCCCCGCGGCGCTCATGATGGCCAAGATCATCGTCCCCGAGACCGCGAAGCCGGAGACCGCCGGACGCGTCGAATACCGGGTCGAGCGCACCGAGGTGAACCTCATCGATTCGGCGGCGACGGGCGCCTCCGCCGGCATGAAGCTGGTGCTGAACGTGGTGGCGATGCTGATCGCGTTCCTCAGCATCGTGGCGCTCGTCAACCTGCCGCTCGGCGCGCTGGGCCTGTCGCTCTCGGACATCCTGGGATGGGTCTTCGCCCCCATCGCCTTCCTGGTGGGCGTTCCAGCCGGCGAGGTCAGCACCGTCGCCGCCATGCTGGGGAAGAAGGTCATCCTCAACGAGTTCGTCGCCTACCTCGACCTGACCGCGCTCAAGGCGGCGGGAACCCTGTCCGCGAAGAGCGAGGTCATCGCGACCTTCGCGCTCTGCGGGTTCGCAAATCTCGGGTCGGTCGGCATCCAGATCGGCGGCATCGGAGCAATCGCGCCGGGGCGCAAGAAGGACCTGGCCCGTCTGGGCCTGCGGGCCCTCGCCGGGGGAACGCTCGCGACCCTGATCACCGCCGCGATCGCGGGGATGCTCGCGGGGACGGCGTGAAGGCGGAGACGGCCGCCCGGCTCCGGGAGGCGGAGGGGAGCGTCCGCCGGTGGTGGGGGGAGGGACGGCCCTTTCCGGAGATCGGGATCGTCCTCGGTTCGGGGCTCGCCGGAGCGGCGGATGCGGTCCCGGACGCCCGCTCCCTGCCCTACGCGGAGATCCCGGGACTCCGGGAATGTTCGGCGCCGGGACACCGCAGCCGCCTCGTGGCCGGCAAACTGTCCGGCGGTTCGGGGACCGGGCTACCGGTCGCCATGCTGCTCGGCCGGCATCATCTCTACGAGGGGTGGACCCCGGAGGAGGCGGTCTTCGGGGTACGGCTTCTCGGAACCCTCGGGGTGCGGCGCCTGGTGCTCACCGCGGCGGTGGGGGCCATCCACCCGGAACTCCGGGTCGGGGACTTCCTGCGGATCGAGGACCACCTCAATCTGACCGGGGCGAGTCCGCTCGAGGGCCCGGAACCCGGACCGGAACCGCGGTTTCCCGACATGACGCGGGCCTGGGACGAGGAACTGGGAGCGGCGCTGACCCGGGCGGCCGGCCGGCTCGGGATGCCGCTGCTCTCGGGGGTCTACGCCGGCGTGCGGGGCCCGCAGTTCGAGACCCCGGCCGAGGTCCGGATGCTGCGGACGCTGGGCGCCGACGTGGTGGGCATGTCCGTCGTGCACGAGGCCATCGCCGCCCGGCACCTCGGCATCCGGCTCGCGGGACTGGCGTTCGCGTCGAACCTGGCCGCCGGGATCGGGGACGGGCCACTCGATGCGGCGCACGTGAACGAGGCCGCGGCCCAGGCGGTGCCGGACCTGGTGCGGCTGCTCGGCGCGGCGGCGGGCGAGCCCGAGTTCCGGGACGCCTGACGGGGCGCGGTTTCGACCGCCTCTCGGCGGTCGATGCCGGCCGGAGGCCGGCGCTCCGAGTCCTACAGCGCGCCGACGTAGGGGAGATGGCGGTAGCGGCCGGCGTAGTCGAGGCCGTAACCCACGAGGAACTTGTCGGGCACGATGAAACCCGTGAAGTCGGCCTGGATGGTGACCCGGCGGCGGGACGGCTTCGAGAGCAGCGCGGCGGTACAGACCGAGCGCGGCGCCGCCGACTTCACCGCCCCCAGCAGCGCTTCGAGTGCGATCCCCGTGTCCACGATGTCCTCCACGATCATCACGTCGCGGTCGGTGAGGGTTTCCGGGTGATACAGCTCGACCGCGGGAGTCCCGGGCTCGGTGCCGTCCCCGTAGGACGCCACCCGGCAGAAGTCCACCGTTACCTCGGTTCCACGGGCGTGGAGTTCGCGAACGAGGTCCGCCGCAAAGACGAAGGCGCCGCGCAGCACCACCAGCAGGTGCAGTTTCCGGCCGGCGTGCGCCGCCGCAATCTCCTCCGCGAGGGACTTCACGCGGGCGGCGATGGCGCCTGCCGACAGGACCTCGGGCGGATTCGGCGCCGCCTCGACGCCCGGGGGAGTCAATGCCGGTCGGGAGTTACCCGGTCGGGAAGAGGCCGAAGGTCACACTGATGACCCCGATCGCCTCGACCGGCTTGCCGTCCTTGAGCGCCGGCTTCCAGCGGTAGAGGCGCGCGTGCTGGCGCGCCGTTTCGACACAGACGCGGCATCCGGACTTGATGACTCCCAGCACCTCGGTCGTCCCGTCCAGCTTGACGAGCACCTGGAGCATCACCTCGCCGGTGATCTTGCGGCGGCGCGCCGACTCGGGATACGGCGGTTCCGGCGGCTCGTAGATGAGCGTCGGCTCCACGTCGTAGCCGCCCGGGCTGTAAGCGCCGCCGCCCGATCCGCCTCCGTACCCGGGGCCGACGCCCCATCCCTGTCCCTCGCCGGTGCCGATGCCCTCGCCGCCGCCGATCCCGCCGCCGGTCCCGGCGCTGGGCGCCGTGTCCCGGCCTCCGTAGTCGCCGAAGTCGTCGAGCGAGAGCCCGGGGAAATCCTGCGCCTGCGGCGAGAAGACCCCGCCGAGCAGGATGTCCGTCAGGTCCGGCTCGTCGGCCAGGTTCTCGAGGTCCTCGAACCGGAGCGGACGCGGCTTCCGCGGGGCGATGGGCGCTTCGCGCGGGGTCTCGGGCTCGGGCTGCGGGGTCGCCTGCTCCACGCGCACCGGAATGTAGGCGCTGATGCGTTCGCCGCGGCTGCCGCCGCCTCCGCCTCCGCCCCCGGCGCCCTCACCGCCGGACACCCGGAACTGGAAGATGGGGTTGCCCGTCATCCGCTCGTCCGAGCCGTCGAAGATCCCGAATCCCGGGAAGAACAGCAAGGCGGCGAGCGCCAGGTGAAACGCGGCCGAGGCAAGCGCCGACTTCTGCTTCCAGATCGGCACCGAGGACCCGTACGCCGCTCCGCCCGAGGCGAGGCCGGCGAGCCAGCCTGCCGAGCGGCGCACCGGGGGCGCCGCTCCGGTGCCTGCTGCGGTTTCCATTGGCGCCCTCTCCGCTGACTCACCCCAACCGATCAATGCTAGCAGCCGCGGGAGGCCGGCGGAGGCCGGCCCGTCAGTCGGTCCTGCCGGAACCGCCGACGGCGTCCAGCACGTCCTCGGTGTGTTCGCCCCTGAGCGGCGGCGGAAGGCCGGCGGTGTGGTTTTCCCCGTCGAACTGGATCGGGCTTCCGACCAGCCGAAGCGAGCCGATCGTGGGATGCTCGCGGTCCACCACCATGCCCCGCGCCCGGAGCTGCGGGCTGTTCAGGATCTCGGCGACACTCCGCACGCGCCCGACCGGGATCCCCGCCTCGTCCAGCACCTGCTCCCACTCGGCTACTTCCCGGGACCGGAAGACCTCCTCCAGCAGGCCGCGCAGTTCGGGCCGGTGGCGGACCCGGTCCGGGTTCCTCTCGAACTCGGGACGGTCCAGCTCCGGCGCGGCCACCGCGCAAAAGCGTTTCCACAGCGCGTCGTTCCCGACCGCCACGATGACGTGCCCGTCGGCGGCCTCGAAGCTCTCGTAGGGCGTGAGGGAGGGATGGTTGTTGCCGCTGCGGACCGGCTCTTCCCCCGTGAGCAGGTATCCCTGCGCCTGGTAGCAGAGCGTCGCCACCACCGAGTCGAACAGCGCCACGTCCACCCGGCGGCCGCGGCCGTCCCGCTCGCGTGCGAAGAGCGCGGCGAGGATGCCCGAACTGGCCATCATCCCGGCGCAGATGTCGGCGAGCGACGCCCCCAGTTTGGTGGGCGGCCCCTCCGGGGGACCGGTGAGGCCCATCCAGCCGGCCTCGCCCTGCATGACGGCGTCGTAGCCGGGCTTCGACGAAAGCGGCCCGTACTGTCCGTAGGCGGAGACCGAGCACCAGACGAGCCGGGGATGGCGGCGCTGCACGTCCTCCGGCGCGAACCCCAGCCGCGCCAGCGTCCCGGGCCGGAAGTTCTCGACGAGGGCGTCGCTCTCTCCGATCAACCGGGACAACGACGCCTTCCCCGCTTCGGTCTTGAGGTTCAGGACCACGCTCTTCTTGCCGCGGTTGACCGCGAGGAAGTAGGCGGCCTCGCCGCCGCCGAAGGGGGGACCCCAGGTACGGGTGTCGTCCCCGCCCGGCGGCTCGATCTTGATCACCTCGGCGCCGAGGTCGGCCAGCATCATGGTGGCGTAGGGCCCGGCGAGGATCCGGGAGAGGTCCAGGATCCGGACGCCCGCGAGCGGGGATCCCCGGCCAGCCGCGCCGCTGCTCAACGGAGCGCCGCCTCGGCCGCCGTCAGGGCCCGGTCGAGGAGGACGAGGGCCCCCTCGATGTCGGACCGGCCGATGTTCAGCGGCGGCGAGATCCGGACGCAGTTGCCGTAGAGCCCGCCCTTCCCGATCAGCAGCCCCTCGTCCCGCGCCTTCTGGAGAAAGCAGGTGGTGAAGGCGGCGTCCGGCGCCTTCGTGCCGCGGTCCTCGACGAACTCGAGCGCCTGCATGAGCCCCCTGCCGCGGATGTCCCCGATCGCGGGGTGGGCCTCGGCGAGTTCCTCGAGCCCGGCCCGCAGCAGGGCGCCCATCCGCGCGGCGTTCCCGGCAAGGTCTTCGCGCTCGACCACCTCGAGCACCGCGCCGGCGGCCGCCATGCTCACCGGGTTGCCGCCGAAGGTCGAGAGCGTGTTTCCCCGCACCGCGCCCGCGACCTCGTCGGTGGCGACGGTGGCGCCCACCGGCACCCCGTTCCCGAGTCCCTTCGCGTAGGTGACGATGTCCGGCTCCACCTCCCAGTGGTCGATCCCGTTCAGCTTCCCGCCGGTGCGTCCCCAGCCGGTCTGCACCTCGTCGCAGATGAAGACCCCGCCGTAGCGGCGCACGATCTCGACGGCCACCTCGAAGTAGCCGGGCGGCGGGGTGATGAAGCCGCCCACCCCCTGGATCGGTTCGGCGATGAACCCCGCGATCCGCCCCGAGGTGGTGGTCTGGATCACGTCCTCGATGTCCCGGGCGCAGCGCAGGTCGCAGGAGGGATACTCGAGCCCGAAGGGACACCGGTAGCAGTAGGCGTTCGCCACGTGGCGGATCCCGGCCGCGGTGCTGGCGCCGAGCCGCCAGGGCGCCTGCCCGGTGGCGCCCATGGTCAGCCGGCTGCGGCCGCTGTAGCCGTGGCGGAGGGCGATCACCTCGGAGTTGCCGGTGTGCAGCTCGGCGATCAGGAGCGCCATCTCGTTGGCCTCGGTGCCCGAGTTGGTGAAGAAGCTCTTCCGGCAGCCCCCCGGGGACAGGCGGGCGAGGCGCTCCGCCAGCTCCACCATCGGCTGGTTCGGGAACATGGTGGTCACGTGCTGGAGGGTGTCCACCTGCTCGCGGATCGCCTGGTTCACCTCCGGGTGGCAGTGGCCGAGGCCCACGGTGAGGATCCCGCCGAAGAAGTCGAGATACCGGTTGCCGTCCGAGTCCCAGACGTGCTGGCCCTGCCCCCGCACGATGGGCATGGGCTCGTCGTAGAACGTCTGGACCGCCGGGAGAACGTATTCGCGGTGGGCCTCGCGGATGGCCTCGGTGGTCATCCTCGGACGACAGGCGGGTGGAGTTTCCTCCTGCGGCACGGACTCGCGGCGACTGCTCATCCGGTCATTCTCCCACGGATGGGGCCGGGTGCGGCGGCCCCGTCTAGCGCAGCAGCGCGCCGTGCTGGAGCTCGCGGAGGTGGTCCCGCAGGCGGGCCGCGCGCTCGAACTCCAGGTCGCGCGCCGCCTTCTTCATCTCCTTGCGGAGCCGGGCGATCTCCCGCTCGAGGACCTCCGGATCCTCGGGCGGCGGCTCGAAGAGCCCCATGGCCCGGTCCCAGCCGTCTTCCTCGGCCGCCGCGGCCCCCGCCGCGTCGGGTGCGAACGCCTCCGCCACGTCCTTGACGACGGTCTGGGGCACGATGCCGTGCTCCTCGTTGAAGGCCTGCTGGAGCGCCCGGCGGCGGCGGGTCTCGGTGAGCGCCCGCTCCATCGAGCCGGTCTCGCGGTCCGCGTAGAGGATCGCCCGGCCCCCGGCGTTGCGGGCCGCCCGGCCCACCGTCTGGATCAGCGCCCCCTCGGAACGCAGATACCCCTCCCGGTCGGCGTCGAGGATCGCCACCAGGGACACCTCCGGCAGGTCGAGTCCCTCGCGCAGGAGGTTGATGCCGATCAGCACGTCGAACTCGCCCAGCCGCAGCGAGCGCAGGAGCTGCACCCGCTCCAGGGTGTCGATGTCGGAGTGCATGTAGCGGCAACGCACCTCGAGCTCGTGGTAGTACTCGGAGAGGTCCTCCGCCATCCGCTTGGTCAGGGTCGTGACGAGCACCCGCTCGCCGCGGGCCACGGTCTCCCGGATCTCCGCCAGCAGGTCGTCCACCTGGTCGCCCGCGGGCCGCACCTCGACCCGGGGATCGAGGAGCCCGGTCGGGCGGATGATCTGCTCGACCACGGCGCCGCCGACCGCCTCGAGTTCGTAGGGCCCCGGCGTCGCGGAGACCGAGATCGCCTGGCCGACCCGCTCCTCCCATTCCTCAAAGGAGAGCGGGCGGTTGTCGAGCGCCGAGGGGAGCCGGAAGCCGTGGTCCACCAGCGTGCGCTTCCGGGCCTGGTCGCCCGCGAACATGCCGCGCACCTGCGGGTACGTCTGGTGGCTCTCGTCCACCACGATGACGGCGTCCCGCGGCAGGTAGTCCATCAGGGTCGGCGGGGGCTCGCCCGGGGCCCGCCCGGTGAAATGACGCGAGTAGTTCTCGATGCCGTGGCAGTGGCCCGATTCGGCCAGCATGTCCAGATCGAAAAGCGTGCGCTGCATGAGCCGCTGCGCTTCGAGCAGCTTCCCCTGCTGGAGAAGCCGGGGATGGTGCTCGTCGAGTTCTTCCCGGATGGTGACCAGCGCCCGGGCGAGGTCCTCTTCGCGCGCCACGTAGTGGGTCCGCGGGAACAGCGTCACGCGGTCCTCGCGGGACAGTTCGCGCCCGGTCAGCGGGTCGAAGCGGGCCAGGCGTTCGACCTCGTCCCCGAAGAGCCGGACGCGCAGGCCAAGGTCCTCGTACCCGGGCACGATTTCCACCGTGTCTCCGCGCACCCGGAACCGGCCTCGCTCGAGCGAGGCGTCGTTCCGCTCGTACTGCATCTCCACGAGCTTCCGGAGGAGCGCCTGGCGGGAGGGGAACTCGGCTCCCTCCTCGAACACCACGAGCATTCCGTAGTAGGCCTCGGGCGATCCCAGGCCGTATATGCAGGAGACGCTCGCGACGATGAGGACGTCGCGGCGCTCGAACAGCGACCGGGTCGCGGAGAGGCGGAGCCGGTCGATCTCGTCGTTGATGGTGGCTTCCTTCTCGATGTAGGTGTCGCTCGCCGGGACGTAGGCCTCGGGCTGGTAGTAGTCGTAGTAGCTGACGAAGTACTCGACGGCGTTGTCGGGGAAAAACCCCCGGAACTCCTGGTAGAGCTGCGCCGCCAGCGTCTTGTTGTGCGCGATGACCAGCGCCGGCCGGTTGACGGCCTCGATGACCCGCGCGACGGAATATGTCTTCCCCGAACCCGTGACCCCGAGCAGCACCTGGTTCGGGTCGCCCCGCCCCAGTCCCTCGGCGAGCTGCTCGATCGCCTGCTGCTGGTCGCCGCGGGGCTCGAACGGGCTCACCACCCGGAACGGACGGGCGGTCTTGCCCGGCGGGAGTCCGGGACGGGCGTAGGGGGCCGCCCGCTCCGCCGGCCCCGCGAACCGGGAAGGACCGGTCGGCATCCCCGCCGTCAAGAGCCCGCGGCGCGCGCCGGGCTAGCGGGACTCGTCCGGCCGCACGTCGTCTTCCGTCATCCCCCGGAACTCCAGCACCCGGACCATGGTCCGGTGAACCATCACGTCCGGCGTGGAAGCCCCCGACGTCACCCCGATCCGGAGAGGCCCCTCCGGCAACCAGCCCCGCCGCACCACCGGCTCGGTCCCCTGCCCGGAGCCGGGCGCGGGACGGCAGCGGATCTCCTCCGCGGACAGCAGGCCCTCCGGGCCCGCGATGTGGTAGCTCGGGAACTTCCGGTCGCAGATCGCGGCCAGGTTCGCCGTGTTCGACGAGTTGAAACCCCCGACCACCAGGACCAGGTCGAGGTCCTCCCGAAGCAGCTCGAGGACCGCGTCCTGGCGCTCCTGGGTGGCGCTGCAGATGGTGTCGAAAGACCGGAACCGGCCGGCGAGTTCCTCCTCGCCGTAGCGGCGGGCCATCGAGTCGCGGAGCACCGCCGCGATCTCGAGCGACTCGCTGGCGAGCATCGTGGTCTGGTTCGCGAGTCCGATCCTGCCGAGGTCGCGGTCGGGATCGAAGCCCGGCGAGCTGGCCGCGGCGAACTGCTCGATGAAACCGGGCCGGGTGAGCGGCGCCGGGCCGCCGTTCGCCCCCCCGGTCCCGCCGGCCTCGATGTAACGGCAGACGTCCTGGGTCTCGGCCATGTCGCGGACGACCAGATAGGTTCCGGCGCGCGAGGTGGTCGCCCTCGTTTCCTCGTGGGCGTACTTTCCGTGAACCACCGAGGTGAAGCCGTCGCGCTTGTAGCGGTCCACGTTCTTCCAGACGTTCATGACGGAGCCGCACGTGGTGTCCACCAGGATGGAGCCTTTCCGGCGCAGCACGTCCAGTTCGGCGGTGGGAACCCCGAAGGCGGGCAGGAGCACCACGTCCTGCGGTCCCACCTCCGCGAATTTCTCCTCCGGCGACCCGGTCTCCAGGAACAGGATCCCGAACTCGGAGAGCCGGCGGTTCACGTAGGGGTTGTGGATGATCTCTCCCGTCAGGAAGATCCGCCGGTCGGGAAAGCGCAGGCGCGCCTCGTAGGCGTACTCGATCGCCCGGTCCACCCCGTAGCAGAAGCCGAATTCGTGGGCGATCAGGAACCGGAGCCCACCGGCTCGCAGCCGGTAGTCGTGATCGCGGGCGAAGCGGACCAGATGCCCCCGATAGTCCTCGGTCAGCGGCTCGATGATCTCTTTCCGCAGCCCGAGACCCCGGCGATAGTGGATGCCGGGCGGTGGCAGTTTCGCGCTCGGCGGGGAAAGCTCCGGGCCGCTGGCTTGGGCTACGGAATCCTCGGCGGTCGGCACGGTCCGAATGATACGCTTTCCGTCATGCAGGATGTCTTGATCACCGGACCCCGGAAGCGCCAGCCGAAGATCCTCGCCTACGTGGACGCCGGCAAGTGCTTCGGCCGCGGTTGCGAAATGTGCATCGCCGTCTGTCCGGTCAAGGACTGCATCACCCTGGTCCCCGATCCCGAACCCCGGTCGATCGGCCAGGTGTGTGAAGTGAACGTGGAGACCTGCATCGGGTGTCAGCTCTGCGCCAAGTTCTGCCCGCCCGACTACGACGCGGTCCACATGTTCCCCCATGACGAGGGGATGCGTCTCGCGGAAGAACGCGACCGGACCTACGAGTACCGGCAGTACCGCAAGAAGCCGGGCGAAGCCCTCGCCAGGTAGGAGCGGGGGAGCGCCGGCCGGTTCTCGCGGTAGCGGCCTTCAGACCGGCACCCCCGGCCCCATGGGCCGCGGAGCCATGTAGCGCTGCGCGCCCGGATGGCGGGGCGGAAGGACCAGGCGACCGGCCGGCGCTCCAGCCGTCTGCTAACATTTTTTGCCCCCTTCCCTGATGACTCGGATCGCGTTTCTTCATACCCCGATGAAGGTTGCGGCCGGCTGGCGATCCGCTGACGTGTTGTCCCGCTGATGTCCGACGAGCACCTCCCCGGTTCGAACGGCCGGGACTCCGGCGCCGTTGCCGAAGCGGCTTCGGGAGCCGCTGACGGGCTCCCGGAGCGGGCCGGCGAGGCCGCGAACGGAAACGGGCGCGACGCGGTCGTCGAGGGCGAACCCGAAGACACTCCCGCGCTTGGCCCGGAAGAACTGAAAGCCGCTTACCGGGTGATGCTCACCGCCCGGGAGGTGGATCAGCGGGAAATCGCCCTGAAGCGGCAGAACAAGGCGTTCTTCCAGGTCAGCTCGGCCGGCCACGAGGCCGTCACCGCGGCCGCCGCCGCGCTGCTCCGGCCGAAGACGGACTGGGTCTACGCCTACTACCGGGACCGCGCGCTGGCGACCGGGCTGGGCCTCACCGCTCTCGAGCAGCTCGCGGCTTCCTGGGGCGCCGAAGCCGATCCCTCCTCGGGCGGAAGGCAGATGCCCTCGCACTTCTCCAAGCGGTCGCTCGGCCTGACCGTCCACTCGAGCTGTGTGGGAACGCAGTTCCTGCACGCGGTTGGAACGGCGTACGCCGAGCGCTACCTGAGCCGCCACCGCATCCCGGGACTGCCCGCCGCGCCGAACGGCGACGGGATCGTGCTGGTGAGCGGCGGCGACGGCGCCACCAGCGAGGGAGAGTTCTGGGAGTCGCTGAACAGCGCCTCGCTCCGGCGGCTGCCGGTGCTGTTCCTGATCCAGGACAACGGCTACGCCATCTCGGTGCCGGTGGAACACCAGACGGCGGGCGGCTCGATCACTCCGCTCGTCCGCGGCTTCCCCGATGTGAAGGTCCTCGAGTGCGACGGCTGCGACTACGAGGAGTCCTACCGCACCCTGGAGGAGGCGTTCGACTACGTCCGCGCGGGCGAGGGGCCGGCGCTCGTCCACGCCCGCGTGATCCGCCTGCAGCCCCACTCGCTGTCGGACGAGGACCGGGACTACAAGACGGCGGCGGAACGCGAGTCGGATCAGGACCGCGATCCGCTGGCGCGCCTGCGCGATCGGCTCACCGCTTCCGGGGCGGCCACGCGCGAAGAACTCGACGGCCTCGGGAAACGGACCCAGGCCGAGGTGGCGGCGGCCGCCACCGACGCGCTCGCCCTGCCCTGGGCCGACCCGGCCACCGCCTGCGACCACCTGTACAGCCCCGACGTGGACCCCTGTTCCCCCGATTTCGAGACCGAACCGGTTTTCGAGCCGGACGCGAAACCGGGCACGATGGTGGACCTGATCAACGCCACCCTCCGCTCGGAGATGACCCGCGACCCCCGGATCGTGGTGTTCGGCCAGGACGTGGCGGACGCGAGCCGGGAGGCGAACCTCAGGGAGGTCAAGGGCAAGGGCGGCGTCTTCAAGGTGAGCCACGGACTCCAGCGCGAGTTCGGATCGGAGCGGGTCTTCAACAGTCCCCTGGCCGAGGCCACCATCGTGGGGCTCGGCGTCGGCATGGCGGTCCGCGGCCTGCGTCCGGTCGCCGAGATCCAGTTCCTCGACTACATCTGGCCCGCCTACATGCAGATCCGGAGCGAACTCGCCAGTCTCCGCTGGCGGGCGAACAGCAACTACAGCGCTCCGCTCGTCGTGCGGGTGCCGACCGGCGGCTATCTGACCGGCGGCGCCGTCTACCACAGCCAGTCCGCCGAGGTGCTGTTCACGCATCTGCCGGGGCTGCGGGTGGTCCAGCCCGCCACCGCGCTCGACGCGGCGGGGCTGCTGCGCACCGCGATCCGCTGCGAAGACCCGGTCATCTTCCTCGAGCACAAGCACCTCTACCGGCAGACCTACAACAAGAGTCCCGATCCCGGACCCGAGTTCATGATCCCGTTCGGGAAGGCGAAGACGGTGCGGGCCGGCGAGGACATCACGCTGGTCACCTTCGGGGCGCTCGTCCACCGGGCCGAACTCGCCGCCAGGAAGGCGGCCGCCGACGGGATCTCGGTGGAAGTCCTGGATCTCCGTTCCCTCGCGCCCTACGACTGGGAGGCCATTCGCGAGAGCGTGGGCCGCACGAGCCGCGTACTGGTGGCCTACGAGGACACCCGCAGCTTCGGCTACGGCGCGGAAATCGCGGCCCGTATCGCGGACGAGCTGTTCGAGGACCTCGACGCTCCGGTCCGCCGCGTCGCGGCCAGGGATACCTGGGTCTCCTACAACCCGGACGTCGAAGCCGGAACCCTGCCGCAGGCGGAAGACGTGCTCGCCGCCATCCGGGACCTCGCCGAATACTGAAACCCCCGGAGCCCGCCGGTACGCCGCGATAGTCTGCGGTAAGCCATGTCCGTCCAGGTGTTGCAGAGCCCGCTCGCCCAGGTCGAGCCCCTGCCGGCAAGCCGCGACACCAACCCCCTGAGCGTCCTTTCCGAGGACGAACGCCTGCACTTCGGAGCCGTGCACCAGGTGGCCATGGCGGAAGTGGCGCCGTTGACCCGGCAGATGGAGAAGGAAGGCCGGATCCCGCCCGAGCTGCTGAAGACCCTGGCGCAGTACGGGTTCTTCGGAGTGGTGGTTCCCGAGCAGTTCGGGGGGAGCGGGCAGAACTTCTTCGACGTGGTGCTCACGGTGGAGGCGCTCGCGCGCGCCGACGCCGCGGTCGCGCTTCTCGTGGACGTGCACAACACCCTCATGACGGGAGCCATCAACCGCTTCGGCCGGCGGAGCCAGCGTTTCCGGCTGCTGCCGCAACTGGCGGCGGAACGGATCGGCGCCTTCTCGCTGTCGGAAGCGCACGCCGGCAGCGACGCCTTCGCCCTCAGAACGACCGCGACGCCCGTGGAAAGGGGGTTCCTGCTCAACGGTTCGAAGGCCTGGGTGTCGGGGGGCCGGGAGGCCGGGCTCTACCTGCTCTTCGCCCGGCTCGCTCCGGAAGCCGGGGGGGACCCCCGCGACGGGATCACCGCCTTCCTGGTGGATCGCGCGAGTCCCGGCCTGACCGTGGGCCCGCCCGAGGCAAAGGTCGGCCTCAAGGCCTCGAGCACGACGCCACTGTTCCTCAAGGACTGCTTCGTCGCCGGCGACGACGTCCTGGGCGAAGTCGGCAAGGGACGCCGGCTCGCCATGGCGCTCCTCAACGAGGGGAGGATCGGGATCGCCGCCCAGCTCGTCGGCATCGGACAGGCGGCCCTGGACCTCGCCATCGCCTACGCGAAGCAGCGGGAAGCGTTCGGCCGGCGGATCGGCAGGAACCAGTCGGTCGCCTTCGCGCTGGCGGACGCCGCCATGCAGGTGGAGACGGCGCGGCTGCTGACCTGGAACGCCGCGCGGCTGGCGGACCAGGGGAACGAGACGCGCTACGCGGCGGCGATGGCCAAGCTGACGGCCCAGCGCATGGCCGAATCGGTGACCTCGCTCGGCATCGAGATCCACGGCGGCGCCGGATACACGACCGACTGCCTCGCGGAGAAGCTCTGGCGGGACGCCAAGGCCGGGACGATCTACGAGGGCACCGAGAACATGCAGCTCACCACGATCGCCCACGGCCTCGACCTCTGACCGCGGCGGCGCCCGCTCTCCCTCCGGCGGGAATCCCTCGACCGCCCGGTCAGGGCAGTTCGCGCGCGGTGCGGGTGATCTGGTCCCAGGCTTTCCGGACGTGGGACCGCGTCGTGTGGGTCTGGGCCACCACCATGCGCAGGGCTACCCCCGCGGGGACGCGCGTGTGCGTCAGGTAGAGACGGCCGGACTCGTTCAGGGTTTCCAGCAGCCTGCGGTTGAGGTCGTCCGGCGAGGCGCCGGGCCGGCGGTAGCGGAAGGTGACGTGGTTCAGGGGAGCCGGCGTGAGGACCTCGAAGTCGTCCGCCTCCTCGACCCACTCGCGAAACTCCTGGCCGAGGGCGATGTGCTCGCGGATGAGGTCCCGCAGTCCCGCCGCGCCGTAGTGGCGCAGGACCAGCCACAGCTTGAGGGCGCGGAAACGGCGTCCGAGCGGGATGTGCCAGTCGCGGTAGTCCAGGACCTCCCCGGCGTCGGAAGCGCGGTTCCTCAGGTATTCCGGGGTCACCGAAAGCGTCTCGACCAGCGCCCGCCGGTCCCGCACCCAGAAGGCGTCGCAATCGAAGTTCGTGAACATCCACTTGTGCGGGTTGAAGCAATAGGAATCGGCGAACTCCAGCCCCGCCTGCAGATGACGGAATTCGGGACAGAGGAACGCGGTCCCGGACATGGCGGCGTCCACGTGGACCCAGACGCCGTGCTCCCGCGCGACCCGCCCGATCTCTTCCAGCGGGTCGAACGCGCCGGTGGAGGTGGTCCCGAGGGTGACGGTCACGAAGCACGGGATCCGGCCCGCGGCGAGGTCTTCGCGCACCAGGGCGGCGAACGCCTCCGGCCGGGCGCTGCGGCTCAGCGGGTCTGCCGGGATGGAACGCAGGTTGTCGCCGCCGAGTCCCGCGATGCGCACGGCCTTGAGCAGCGAGGAGTGCGACTCTTCCGACCCGTAGGCGACGAGCGGCGCGCGCACCCCGACCCGGTTGGACTCGAATCCGGTGGCGCGCTCGCGGGCGGCCAGCAGCGCGGTCAGGGTGGCCGAGGACGCGGTGTCCTGAATGACCCCGCCGCCCGGACCGTCCGAACGAAAAGCCGGAGGCAGCTCCAACAGATCGACGAGCCAGTCCAGGACATGAGTCTCGAGCTCGGTGCAGGCCGGGCTGGTCGCCCAGAGCATCCCCTGCACTCCGAGGCCGGCGGCCAGGAGTTCCCCGAGCACCGAGGGCCCCGAGTTGTTGGAGGGGAAGAACGCGAAGAAACTCGGCGACTGCCAGTGGGTGAGACCCGGCACCACGATGCGGTCCAGGTCCCGCATCACGTCCTCGAAGGACTCGCCGGCCTCCGGGGCCGCCTCGGGAAGGCGGGCGCGGATCTCGCCCGGCCGGACGCGGGACAGGACCGGGTAGTCCTCGATGTGGCTCCAGTAGCGGGCGAGCCAGTCGAGCACCGCCCGGCCGTTCTCGACGAACGCGGCTGGACTCAGGTGGGCGCCTGGACGCACGCCGGAATCCGGGATCCGCGGGCGCGAGCCGGCGGCGGCAGAAGGATCCGCCACCGCTGGCGGACGCGGGTCGATCCGGCTGGGGCTCACGCCGGGCGATTATGCCCCGGCGAGCGGAGCCCCGAAGCGCCCCGCCAACCGGCGGCTACACGCCTACCGGCGGTACCGCCGCTTGCCCGGGACCAGATCCCGGGCCGGGTGCGGCCGGCGGCGGCCCTCACCCCCGGCTGGCGGCGTTCCCGCCGCCAGGCTTTTCGATCAGCCCTTGATCCGGTTCACCGTCCGCATGATGACCACGGTCGCCGCACCGCCCCAGAGGGCCATGCTGAGACCGCCCACCACGCCAGTGAGCATCATGCCGACTGCCGGGATGGCGTCAAGCGCCCCCGAGCCGGCCACGCCGCTGGCTGCCAGGGCCACCACCAGGTAGGCCGTGGCGTCTTCGGCGTCCACCGCCATCGCGCCGTACACGACGCCAGCCAGGACGATCAGCAGCCCCGCCATGGGGACCATGCCGGCCGCGACGGCTTCCAAGACCGCAAGCAGCAAAGCTACTCCAACAAGAACTCTGTTCGCCATTTCATCCTCCAGTCCGTCTGTTGCGTTGACACGTGCTGTCCTTCCTTCCAGGCAAACACGCAGTCCCCCCTGAGTACCACTTTCGGGGGCTGGAAGTCAACCCCTCACAGCGTCCCGGTTCAGGCGAGTTGGTCGATCTTGGCCGCCAGAATGAAGTCGCTTTCGGTCAACCCGTTGACCTTGTGGGTCCAGATGGTGATCTCGACCCGTCCCCAGGCGACCAGCAGATCGGGGTGGTGCCCTTCCGCTTCGGCGATCTCGCCGACCCGGTTCGCGAAGTCGAGCGCCCCGGCGAAGTCGGGGAACACGAAGGTGCGCGAGATGCGGCGGTGGTCGCTGTGCCCCCAGCCCTCGATCTTGCCCAGGTAGTCCTCCACGTCGGCGGATTCCATCGGGGGCACGCCGCCCCGGCACGGCACACAGGTCTTGCTGGCCAGTTCGCTCATGGCGCGCATTATGGCCGCACCGACGCCCGCTCCGCGCTCACGGCGCCGGCGTCAGGGGGCGACCAGAAGGTCGTCCCTGAGAGGAACGTCAGCCTTTGACGCGGTTGAGGATCCGGGTCGCGGCGACCGTCGCCACGCCGGCCCACAGGGCGATGGCGAGGGCCTCGAACGCACCGTCGATCTGCATGCCGACCGCCGGGATGTGATGGAGCACGTCCGACGCGGTCATGCCGCCGACGGCGATGGCCATGAGGAGCGCCACCGTCGGGTCCTCGGCATCGACGTTCATCACGAAATACACGATGCCGATGAGCACCATCAGGAGCCCGGCCATCGGGACCGCGCCGGGCGCGAAGCCCATCACGATACCGATCAGCGTACCTGCGCCGACGAGTATTCTGTTTACCATCGTGGTCCCTCCAAGAGTCCGTCTCGCTTCGGTTTGCGTGTCGTCCTTCCTTCGTGCGAACCACACGCGACCACGCCTGAATACCACGCCCGCGACATGGAGGTCAAACCGTCGCCGGCCACCGGTTCCCGGCTAGAACTTCCCACTGGAAACTCGTGACGGACAGCCCGCTCGCACCCTCCCGCCCTCCGCCGGAAACCCGCCGGAACGTCCGCTGGTGGAACGCGGGATGGTTCGACGTCCTCCAGTTCACCGTGTTCGTCGCCGCCCTGCTCGGGCTGGCGGTTTCGGGCGCCATCGGCATGGGCTACAACTGGCAGTGGTACCGGGTTCCCGAGTATCTCGTCCGGATCGTCGGAGGCGAGCTGCTGTGGGGTCCGCTGGCGCGCGGCCTCCTCGTCACCCTGGAACTGACCGGTTGGAGCGTCCTCATCACCCTCGCGATCGGACTCGCGGCCGCGCTGCTGCGACTCTCGGATTCCCTTTCGGGGCGCTTCGTCGCGAAGGCCTACGTGGAGGCCGTGCGCAGCACCCCGCTGCTGATCCAGGTCTACCTGTTCTACTTCGTTCTGGGCCCGATCCTGGGCCTCGACCGGTTCTGGGTCGGGGTGCTGGCGCTTTCGATCTTCGAGGGCGCCTTTGCCGGCGAGGTCATCCGGGCGGGCATCCTGTCCGTACGCCGCGGGCAGTGGGAGGCGGGCGCGAGTCTTGGCCTGAGCCGGCGGCAGCTCTACCGCTCGGTCGTTCTGCCGCAGGCGGTTCCCCTGATGCTTCCGCCGCTCACCGGGATCGTGATCTCCCTCATCAGGAACTCGGCGATCGTGAGCGTGATCGCGGTGTTCGACCTCACCACCGAAGCGCGCAACATCATCGCGGAAACGTTCCTGAGCTTCGAGATCTGGATCACCGTCGCCGTCATCTACCTGGCGTTCACGGTGGCCCTGTCGATCGTCGCGGGCCGCCTTGAACACCACGTCCGCGCATGATTCCCCCGGTTCCCCCTCCGTACCGAAGCAAGGAGAAGAGCATGACGTTTACCGGCCCACGGCCCGGCGGGGCCCTGGCCGCGCTCCTGGCGCTCGGCGTGGCCGCCGGCTTCCAGTTGCGCTGCGCCGGTCAGCAGGGCTCCGCCGAGAGCGTCGTCCAGACGATCCAGCGGCGCGGCGCCCTCAAGGTCGGCGTCTCGACGTTCGAACCGTGGGCGATGCGCGACCGGAACGGCGAGCTCGTCGGCTTCGAGGTGGACGTCGCCACCAAGCTCGCCGAGGACATGGGGGTCGGCATCGAGTTCGTGCCGACTTCGTGGGACGGGATCATCCCTGCCCTGCTCGCGGGCAAGTTCGACGTGATCATCGGCGGCATGAGCGTTCGTCCCCAGCGGAACCTCACCATCAACTTCACCATTCCCTATGCGCACTCCGGCATGGGGATCGCCGCCAACCGGGACCTGGCCGCGCACCTGGCGTGGCCGGACGGTTACGACAGCGAGGAGGTGACCGTCACCTGCCGGCGCGGAGCGACCTCGTGCAACGACGTGGACCGGCTGTTCCCGACGGCGACGGTGCGGCGGTTCGACGACGACCTCCAGGCGCTTCAGGAGGTACTGAACGGCAACGCCCATGCCGTCCTGTCGTCGTACCCGAAACCGGTGGAATGGGCCGGCCGCAATCCGGAGCTGCTCTTTCTCCCGACGACCGACAACCTTTCGCAGGGCGACGAGGCGTTCGGACTGCGCAAGGGCGATCCGGACGCGCTGAACTTCTTCTCCAACTGGATCCGGGTGAACACCACGAGCGGCTGGTTGCCGGCGCGGTACGACTACTGGTTCAAGACGACCAACTGGATCGACGACGTGCGTCCCGGGAGTAAGCCGCAGCAGTGATCCCCGGAAGCAGGCGGCCACGCCTGGGATGGGTGGACGCCGCGGTCCTGTCCGCGGCCGTCCTGGCCCTGGGGTACGTCTTCCACCGCGTCGACACCGTTCTCGAGTACCGCTGGGACTGGAGCGCCATCCCGAATTCCCTCTACCGGTGGGACGAGGAGACCGGGCGATGGGTCCCGAACCTGCTCATGCAGGGTTTCTTCACGACGGTCCGCCTGGCGATCCTGAGCATGATCCCCGCCGCGCTCTTCGGAGCCGTCTTCGGCGTCCTGCGGACCGCGGGGCGCCTGTTCCCGCGGCTCCTGAGCCGGACCTATGTCGAGCTGATCCGGAACATCCCGCCGCTCGTCTTCATCTTCATCTTCTACTTCTTCATCAGCAGCCAGATCATGCCGGTCCTGGGGGTGGAGGATTTCGTGCGCGGCGCTTCGCCCGCCACCCTCCGTTCCCTCGAACTGGTGTTCGGGCCGGCCGCCCTCATCCCGAACGTCATTTCGGGGGTCATCTGCCTCGCCATGTTCCAGGGCGCCTACATGACGGAGATCGTGCGCGCCGGGATCCAGTCCATCCCGAAGACCCAGACCGAAGCGGGGCTCAGCATCGGGCTCTCCCGCTGGGAGCTCTGGCGGCGCGTGATCCTGCCCCAGGCGCTCCGGCGCGTGATCCCGCCCCTCGCCGGCCAGTTCATCACCCTCGTCAAGGACTCTTCCATCCTCTCCCTCATCTCGATCCAGGAACTCACCTTCCTGGCGATGGAGACCGCGGTTTCGACGACCCGCGTCTTCGAGGTGTGGATCACGGTCGCGGGGTTGTACTTCTGCCTGTGTTATCTGCTCTCGCTGGCGTTCGGCCGGCTCGAAAGGAGCGCGGCGGCGGCCCGGGCCTGAACCGATGGAACGCCTGACCCCGGCAGAGCCGTTGATCGAACTCGACGGCGTCAGCAAGTGGTTCGGCGCCTTCCAGGTGCTTCGCGACGTGAGTCTCCGGGTCGCGGAGGGCGAGCGGATCGTGATCTGCGGCCCGTCCGGCTCCGGCAAGTCCACGCTGATCCGGTGCATCAACCGCCTCGAAGAGCACCAGGAAGGACGCGTCGTCTTCGCGGGGCGGGAGCTCGGGGCGGACACGGCCGGTCTCACGGAGGTCCGCCGCGAGATCGGCATGGTGTTCCAGGAGTTCAATCTCTTCCCCCACCTCACCGTGCTCGAGAACTGCATGCTGGGGCCGGTCCGGGTGCTCGGGATGAGCCCCGCGGACGCCCGGGAGCGGGCCATGGAGTTCCTCGGCCGGGTCCGGATTCCGGAGCAGGCCGGGAAACACCCGGCCCAGCTTTCGGGCGGTCAGCAGCAGCGGGCGGCCATCGCGAGGTCGCTCTGCATGCGGCCGCGGGTCATGCTGTTCGACGAACCCACCTCGGCGCTCGATCCGGTGATGATCAAGGAAGTCCTCGACGTGATGAACGACCTCGCGGAGAGCGGGATGACGATGATCGTGGTCACCCACGAAATGGGTTTCGCCCGCACCGTCGCCGACCGGGTGGCCTTCATGGACGAGGGCAGCATCGTGGAGTGCCTCCCTCCGGACCGGTTCTTCACGAGTCCCGCCGACGAACGCACGAAGCGCTTCCTGAGCCAGATCCTGTGAGCCGGCGCGCCGGCCTCCGGCCGGCATCGCGGCCAAAGGCCGCGAAAACTCTCATCGTCAGTATTCCCGCACGACGCAGCGCGAACGGCGACGTCGCAGCGCCGTTCGTCGGTGCGGATAGCGTTTCGCCGTTCCGCGTTGGGTTCACGCCACGCCGCTCGGTGATGTTGTGCGTTTCGCCTCCCTGCGGACCGCCGCAGACCCCTCGTAAGTCATTGTTATTACGTATGATTATACAGCACCGCTGAAAACGGAGGTCACGTCTGGGGCCACTTCCTCAACGGCCCGGAAGCCCCGAGTCAGAGAGGGCAACGGCGGGAACTTCGTAAGCGTTCGGTCGTGGGTGTATGAGAGTGGGTTGGGACTGGTAACAGGTCGCGGTTTTGGTTATGGTCGAGGCCCATGGCGGAAGGCGCGCCGGGAGTCGCCGCGGTTCGGGCAGTTGCCGGGGCGGCGTGGGTGTCGATGCCGCCGGACTGGCGTCGGCTGTATGAGGAGGCGCGAGAGCGTGCGGAGGCGGCGGAGGCGCGGTCGGAGGAGCTGAAGCAGGCGGAGTTGGACGCGCGTCGCGACGCGGGTAGTTTGAGGTGGCAGTTCGAGTCGGCGCGTCGCAAGCGGCTGGCGGCGGTGGCGGCGGCGGAGGACGCGCGGCGG
>JAJDVI010000065.1 GCA_022826195.1 Acidobacteriota bacterium | reverse complement strand
GAGCGGGAACGAGGGAGTCTGCGGCGTTCCGGTGAGGAACAGTATAGCACCGTAAGCCATTGAATAAAGGTAGCCATAGCGGAACGTCAGGGCACTCTGCGGAACCCTGTGGAACCGGCAGAATGCGGCCCGCAGGGCCGCGGGCAATTCGTTGCTAACCCGGGTGGATGGACGCGCAGCCCCGCCATCCCGGCAAACGAGGTCCGTGTCGCCGCCCGCCTGCGGCGGGCTGTGTCGGCTGAAGCCGGCGTTCCAAGCGGTTCCGGACACCCTGGGCCTCCCCGCCCGCACTTTCATGCCCGGCGGGGTGTGCAGGAGGACCGATCATGACGGTTTCTCCCGATGGGGGCCTTCAGACCGGCATCGCCGCCCACCGGGCGGCGAACCTGCGCTCGAACACTCGTGAGGTGGTTCGGCTCGGGCCTTCACGCTGCCGCCAGCTACTCGTGGCTGCCGCGCTCCTCATGTCGCTCCTGGCTCCCGCCCCGCTCGCAGCGCAGGAGTGGCAGCAGGCAGCGCCCGGCTACCCGTGGGAGTTCCCGAACGATCACTGGGCTCACGTCGGCTACCGGACCGAATGGTGGTATTTCGTTGGTTTCGCCGACGCGGCCGACGGCTCCCGCCGCTTCGCCTGGCAGTTCACCCTGTTTCGCACCGGGTTGACGCTCGCCGTGCCCTCGGCCGCGCCTTCCCCCTGGGGAACGGGACACGTGGCGATGGGGCACGCGGCGGTTGCCGACCTCGAGACCGGAGAGCGGGTCTTTACCCAGGCTGTCCATCGGGAGGCCCCCGGCCTGGCCCGGTTCGGGGCTCATCCGAACCCGGAGATCGCCTGGATGCGAGGCCCGCCGGGGACGTCCGAGCCGTGGTTCCTGGCCTACCGCGACGGTGCGTTTCATTTCGGCGCGGCGGACGCGGAGCGCGGGCTCCGGATGGAACTGAGCGCCGTTCCGACGCGCGCCCCCTGGTTCCACGGAGAGGCCGGGCACTCGCCGAAATCGGAGGGCGGGGCGGCCAGCTACTACTACAGCCATCCGCGCCTCGAAGTGACCGGATCGCTCGGCCTCGGCGGCGCGAACGTGGAAATCGCCGGGAGCGGGTGGCTGGACCGGGAATTCGGATCGAGCTGGCTCGCGGCCGATCAGACCGGATGGGACTGGTTCGGCCTGAACCTGGGGGACGGACGCGACCTGATGCTCTACCTCCTGCGGCGTCGCGACGGATCGCTGTCCTACCGCGACGGCACGCTGCGCGACGCCGGCGGGGACACGAGCCGGAGGGTTCGAGGCGCGGAGGCCGAAGTCCTCGAAACCTGGATGCCGCCCGATCTCGAAGCGGACCCGGGGAACGCCCGGCCCTATCCGGCCGGCTGGAGTCTTCGACTCCCCGGGGAAGACCTCGACCTGATCGTCCGGCCGCTCCTCCCGAACCAGGAAAACCGCCGTCCCGCCGGCCTGGCCGGGCCTGACATTCCCTATTGGGAGGGAGCGGTCCGGGTTGAAACCGCCGGCTCCGGAGCCTCCGGAACTCCCCCGGGCCACGGCTTCGTGGAACTCACCGGGTACCGGTCGGACGTGGCCCTGGCCGGCCTTGCCCCGGATACAATCGAAAACTCATCCGATGCCCGGCAAGGGAGGCGCGACATGATGCAAGGCCTGATGGACGGCGTGACTTTCATATTCCGCTGGCTCCACATCTTCGTGGGGATCATCTGGATCGGCCACCTCTACTTCTTCAACTTCGTGAACGCCCAGATGACCGCCAAGCTCGACGGCGCCACGAAGGCGAAGGTGGTGCCCGAACTCATGCCGCGCGCCCTCTACTGGTTCCGGTGGGGCGCCGCCTGGACCTGGATCACGGGTGTCCTGCTGCTGCTGCTCGTCTTCTGGCACGGCGGCCTCATGTTCGATCCGGGCGACGGCTGGGGCGGCGGGGCCATCGCGATGGCGCTGATCACCTTCGTCGCGGTCTTCGTCTACGACGCGCTCTGGAACAGCGGCCTGAAGTCCAACGTCCGGGCGGCGACCATCGTCTCGTTCCTGCTGCTCGCGGTCACCGTCTTCCTCTTCGTCGAGGTCGGGGCCTTCACGCCCCGGGCGGTGCTGATCCATACCGGCGCCATGTTCGGGACCATGATGGCCTTCAACGTCTGGTTCCGGATCTGGCCGGCCCAGCAGCGGATCATCGCGGCCGTCAAGGCGGGCGAAGCTCCGGCCGCCGCCGACCCGGCGCTTGCCGGCCTGCGCTCGAAGCACAACACCTACATGTCGCTGCCGCTCCTGTGGGCGATGGCGAACGAGCACGCCACGCCGTTCTTCGGCGGCAACTTCGGGATCCCCGGCGACTACTACTGGGTGGCCTGGCTGCTGATCGTGGCGATCGCCTGGCACGTCATCTTCCAGTGCTACCGGATCGCCGGCCGCGTCTCGGGCATGTAAACGGGAAGCGGCCCGGATCGGCTGCCGCCAGACCATCTCATTGCGGTAGGGGACCGTTCAGGCTGATGCCCGCTGCCCCCAAGGGTCCCGTGACCTCTCATCGGGTTGCGGCCCGGCGGGCGTGGGCGTCACTCCTGGTAACGGCGTTGCTCTCGGCTTGCGGCTCGTCTCCTGACGAGGCCGCTTTCCCGAGCCGTCCGATCGAGATCGTCTCGTGGGCCACTCCGGGAGGTCCCAGCGATCTGCTCGCCCGGGCGCTTGCCGACGCCGCCCCGGAACACTTCGGGGGGCAACGGGTCACGGTCATGACCCGGCAGGGGGGCGCGGGAGCCGCGGGGATGCAGTACCTGAAGGGCCGGGCCGGCGATCCGTACGTGCTCGGAGTGTTCACTGCGAGCGGCACCGTGAACATGGCCACCGGGCGGATCCCGTTCGCCCCCGGCGACTTCACGCCCATCCTCAGGATCCAGATCGATCCCTTCCTCGTGGCCGTGCGGGAGGAGAGCCCGTTCCGGACGCTCGCGGACCTCATCGAAGCCGCCCGGGCGCGGCCCGGCGAGGTGTCGATGTCGGGGTTCGGGGCGGCGTCGGCCCATTTCCTCGGCTTCCAGCGGCTGCGGGCCGCCGCGGGGGATCCGGACATCCGCTGGATCGCCTACGAGGGTTCGGGCGACGCGGTGGTCGCGGCGCTGGGCGGCCACACCGACGCGGCGCACACCAACTACAACATCGTGCGCGAACACCTGCGGGCCGGCACGATGCGGGTGCTGGCGGTGGCGCTGCCGCTCACCGCGCTCCGGGACACGCCCACCTACCTCGACGAGGGCTACGACCTGACGCCGGTTCACTGGCGGGGCGTGGTGGGGCCTCCCGGCCTCTCCCCGGAGGTCCGCGCCGACCTTCGGGAGCGGCTGCTCGCGACCATCCGGACGGCGGGATTTCAGGAATACATGGCCCGGGCGGCGATGGAATACGCGGTCATGGATGACTCGGACGCCTTTGGGGCCTGGATCGCCGAGGAAGTCGAAACCAGCCGCGCGCTGCTGGGCCGGCTGGGCCTTCTCATGAATGAGTGACCGCCGCCGCCGTCCGGTCTCTTTCGTCGAGGCTGGACTGCTCGCCCTCGTCGGGGCGGGAGTGCTCGTCGATGCCCGCGGCTATCCGGCTCCGCTCATCGAGGGCGTGCCGGGGGCCGCCTTCTTCCCCGGGCTCGTGGCGGTGTTCCTGACCGTCTGCGCCGCGGTCCTCGCGCTGCGGACCGAGCCAGGCGCACCGGCCGCGTCCGGGCCGGGCGGTGGAGCGCTCCGGCTTCTCGGAGCGGTGCTCTGGATCGCGGGTTTCCTCGTCGTGCTGCCGCTGATCGGCCACCTGGCCGCGCTTCCGCCGCTGGTCCTGGGCCTCATGTGGCTCTCCGGGGAACGTTCCCCGTGGATCCTGGCCGCGGTCCCGCTCGCGTTCGGCGGTTTCGTTCACCTGCTGTTCGCGGTCACGCTCGGAGTGCCCCTGCCGTGACCGAATTCGGGCAGGGGCTCGCGACCGCGCTGCAGCCGGCGAACCTCGCGGCGCTGCTCGGCGGCAGCGTGCTCGGCGTGTTCGCCGGGGCGGTGCCGGGCCTCAGTTCGACGGTCGGCCTCGCGCTGGTGCTTCCCGTCACCTTCGCCCTCGAGCCCACCCCGGCGCTCCTCATGATGATCTCCATCTACATGGCGGCGGAGTACGGCGGTTCCATCACCGCGATCGCGATCGGCGTCCCCGGGAGCTCTCCCGCGCTCGCCACGACCTTCGACGGCTACGCGATGACCCGCCGGGGGGAGGCGGGCAGGGCGTTCGGGATTTCCCTCTTCGCCTCCATGAGCGGCGGGATCCTGGGCACGCTGCTGCTCGTGGCCGCGCTGGGGCCCCTGTCGCGGGCGGCCATCGCGTTCGGGCCGCCCGAGTACTTCGGCCTCGGGGTGTTCGGGCTGGCGATCGTGGCCAACCTGGTCGGCAGCGATCCCCTCAAGGGCATCATCAGCGCGCTGCTGGGCCTGCTCGCCTTCATCGTGGGTCTCGACGTCCTCACCGGGGCCCCCCGGCTGACGCTGGGAACCACGGTCCTGATGGACGGACTCGGCCTCGTGCCGATGCTGATCGGATTTTTCGCGATCGCCGAAGCCCTGAACGGCGTGGCCGGCCGCCGTGAGAACGTGGAGGGAGCGGCGGGCATGCGGGGGGCGCTCCCGGCTTTCCGGGCCCTCTTCCGTCTCTGGCGCCCCATCCTCCGCGGCTCTGCCATCGGTGGGGTCATCGGCGCGATTCCGGGGGCCGGCGCGACGATCGCCTCCATCGTCGCCTGGAACGAGGAACGCCGGGTGTCCCGCACTCCGGAACGCTTCGGCAGCGGAGAGCCGGCGGGAATCGCGGCGCCGGAGGCCGCCAACAACGCCTGCGTCGGCGCCGCCATGATCCCGCTGCTGGCCCTCGGGATTCCCGGCTCGGCGAGCGCGGCGGTCCTGCTGGGGGGCCTCACGGTGCAGGGGGTCGCGCCGGGGCCCCTGCTCATGACCGAGCAGGCCTCCCTGGTCTACGCCCTCTACGCCGGATTCATCGTGGCGGTGGTGTTCATGCTGGGGGTGGGCAGGCTCGGCATCCCGCTCTGGGTGCGGGTGGTGAGCCTCCCTCCCCGGATCCTGATGCCGCTCGTGGTCGGCGTTTCCCTCATCGGCGCCTTCGTGCTCCGGGGCAACCTGGCCGACGCCTGGTTCGCGCTCTTCTTCGGCCTGGCCGGGTTCCTCATGCTGCGCCGCGGGTATCCGCTCGCCCCCGCGGTCCTCGGTCTGATCCTCGGGCCGATGGTGGAGACGAACTACCGGCGCGCGCTCGCGCTCTCGTCCGGTTCGCACACGGTCTTTCTCGAGAGCCCCATCGCCCTGGTGCTGCTGCTGCTCGCGGCCGCAAGTTTCGCGGCGCCGGCGCTCCGGAGCCGCCTGCGGTCGGGGCGCGCGACGGGCTGAGCGTCGGGTCCGTCAGCGGCGGTTGGCCCGCCGCTCGAGGTCGGCGCAGGCGTCCATGAGGTCTTCGAAGGGCTCCGCGTCGTCGGGCAGCATGCGGGCCTGGACCATGGAGCGGCATCGCACCGAATCGTCCGGGCTTCGTGTGGCTCGCCGGTTGAGCGCGCTCCGAACTCCACGATGACCATCGGACGGACGAAGCCATAGTCGCCGAAGAGGGGTTCCTAGTGCACGTAGACCCGGTCCCCATCAACCTCTGCCCGCGCGTCCATTCTGGCGCGTCGCAGGCCGTCTTCGATTGCGCTCCGGGCTTCGTGCCGGACCCAGTCGGCCAGCCTGGTCCGGATTGCTTTCGTCCACCTCTGTTCCTGGCTGCGAGTCGGTGGCAGCGCTTCGGGCCCGGCGCCGGAAACCAGGTCCGGGGCGATGGCGCGAATGTCGTACGTCACGGCCACGTCCTCCGAGAAGCGTTCGATCGCGCCCCAGGCCTTCGAGAGTGACGTTCCGCCCTTGAAGACCAGATCGTCGGCGAACGGTGCTGAAAACAGGGACTCGATGGTCGCGACCACCCAGACGTCTTTCTCCAGCAGGTACTCCGCGCCCCTCGGTACGGACCGAACGGCGGTCCTGAGGGCGTCGGTTCGCTCGACCGGCGAAAGGCGTGAAAGGCGCAGGTCAGCCACTGGCCAGTTCCGCTGTGAACGCTTCCGCCATCCAGATCGGCAGGACGGGGCGCGCCTCCTGAAGATCAGTCCGATCCCTGGCGCTGAGTGTGGCCAAGACTTGCCTGAGGTTCTCCCGGACCCGCTCCCGGCCCAGCCAGTACAGAGCCCGAATCACCTCTCCGGCCGGACGATGCGGCAGGGTCAGTTGCCACCTCGGTGCGTGAATCAGCACAACCCTTCGCGCGCCGAAACGCAGCGTCCGATCCGGACCGGAAGTGAGACAGGTCGGGACTACCTGGTTCTGTGTCGTGAGCCCGAGAATGTTGGCCGAGGCTCCGCCGTGCGGGACGATGACCTCTCCCCAGTGTTCCGCGAGGGCGTGAAGCGACTTCGCAAGATCAGGGGAACGCAGCCCGAAGCGAGTCTCGATCGGACGCATATGGATCCCGGGGAAGATCCGGTCCAGGCGCCCTTCCCGAACCAGCCGGGAGAGCGCCTGGTCCACGGCGGCGCGGTTCCCCAGGTCAAGCAGCGCGTTCGGGCAGATCGGCGTCGCCTCGGGCAGGGCTTCCGCGCGTTCCATGATGCGGGTCGGGATGCTGCCTGGCCGGTGGAGGTTCATGTTTGTCAGAAATCATAGCGAATATCTGACACATAGCGCGATGCCGCGTCGTCGCGCAGCGGCTTCGGGAAGCTCCGGCCCTTTGCTATTCTGCGAAACCCTTTGCAGCCGGGGCCAGCGCTTCGCGGCCGCCCCCACCGACGAAGAAAGGAACCGCCGTGAGCGCGACTGCCGCCGTTATCGACTTCATTCTCGACACCACGATCGAGGATCTGCCAGGCGAGCTCCTCGCCGAAGGCCGGCGCTGCGTCACCGACGGCGTGGGCGTCATGCTCGCCGGTTCGACCGACGACTGCTCCCGCATCGTTCAGGAGCAGATTGCCTCCCAGGGTGGCAGTCCCGAAGCGGCGATCCTCGGTCCCGCCGGCCTCCGGGCGCCCGCCTCCCTGGCGGCGCGCGCCAACGGAACCGCGGGTCACGCTCCGGACTTCGACGACACCCAGCTCTCGAACGCGCCGGACCGGATCTTCGGGTTGCTGACCCATCCGACGGTGGCGCCGCTCGCCGCGGGCCTCGCGGTAGCGGAGCGCGAGGGCGCCACCGGCGCCGAGCTCCTCGAGGCGTTCCTGATCGGCTTCGAGGTCGAGTGCAAGGTCTCCGAGGCCATCCATCCGCGTCACTACATGGAGGGATTCCATTCGACGGCGACCGTGGGCGCCATGGGGGCGGCGGCCACGGCGGCGAAGCTGGCCGGGCTGAGCCGGGGCGAGCTGGCCATGGCGCTCGGGATCACCGCGAGCCTCGCGTCCGGGATCCGGCTCGGCTTCGGCACCATGACGAAGCCGCTCCACGCCGGCCGGGCGGCGGAGAACGGAATCCTCGCGGCGGATCTCGCGGCGCGGGGCTACACCTCCGGCCACGACGCGCTCGAGGCGCCGTGGGGCTTTTTCCGGGTGTTCGGGGGCGGTTTCGACCCGGAACGGCTGAACCTCGGGAACCCCTACACGCTCCTCGATCCCGGCGTCTCGGTGAAGATGTTCCCCTGCGGCAGCCTCAGCCACCCGAGCCTCGCCGCGCTCCTGGAACTCGTGCGAACCCGCGATCTGGCTCCGGAGGACATCGAGCGGATCACGTTCCGCGCCGGTCGGAACATCCTCAATCCGCTCCGCTACCTCGATCCCCAAAACGCCCTCGAAGGGAAGTTCTCGGTCCCGTTCCTGCTGGCGAGCGCGGTCCTCCGCCGCCGGGTCGGGCTCGCCGAGTTCACGGACGGTTTCGTCCGGTCCCCCGAGGTGGTGGAGATGATGCGGCGGGTCGCGGTGGAGTTCGATCCCGAGATCGACGCCCGGGGCTACGACCGGATGCGGAGCGCGATGGACGTGACGCTCCGGAACGGTTCGGTGCTCACCGTCGAGGCCGACATCTATCCGGGTGGTCCGGAGCGGCCGCTCACCCGGGACGAGCTGCGGGCGAAGTTCCGCGACTGCGCCGCCGGCGCGCTCCCCCCGGACCGGATCGAGGAGGCGCTCCTGCAGGTCGAACGGGTGGACGAGGCGCCGCGGGTGAGCGATCTCGCCGGCGCCCTCGCGGGTGCTCCCGCCGGAGCCCCGGCATGAACCTCCGCTGTCTGGCCCTGGCGGGTGCGGCCGCTCTCGCCGCCTGCGGGACCGGGGACGCTCCGGACCCGGGCCCGAGCGCCGCGCCGTCCTACGAGGCGATCCAGGTCGAAGAGAACTTCATGGTCCCCATGCGCGACGAGGTGCGGCTCGCCACCGACGTCTATCGCCCGGGCCGCGACGGGACGCCGGTGGCCGAACGCTTCCCGGTGCTGCTGCACCGCACCCCCTACAACAAGGCGTCCGAGCGTCTTGCCGAGCAGGCGCGCTGGTTCGCCTCCCACGGCTACGTGGTCGTCGTCCAGGACATGCGCGGCCTCTACTTCTCCGAGGGCCTCTTCCAGAAGTACCACGAGTTCGACGCGCCCGACGGTTTCGACACCATCGAGTGGATCACCGGCCTCGACTACGCGCTGCCGTCGGTGGGGATGTGGGGCACGTCGTACGGCGCCCACACCCAGGCCGACGCGGCGAAGCTGAGCCCGCCGGGCCTCGAGACCCTGGTGCTGACCATGGGCGGCCTGTCGGACGCCTGGACCCACAAGGTGCGCAACCACGGCGCCTTCGAGCTCGGCCAGCAGCTCGGCTGGGCGCACAGCCAGCTCGCCGCGGTGACCGACGAGCCGAGCGTCCGGGCCCGGCTGGAAGCGGAAGGCCCCGCCGACTGGTTCCCGGACACGCCGTTCCGGAAGGGCGAAAACCCGCTCTCCGCCGCCCCGAACTTCGAGGACTACTACCTCGAGATGCAGAACCACGGGGACTACGACGACTACTTCCGGGGCATCGGCCGCAACTGGGCCGAGTACTACGAGGCGAGTTCGGACATCCCGATGCTCCACGTCGGCGGCTGGTACGACTCCTACGCCCCCGGCACCATCCAGAGCTTCCTCGAGCTTTCCCGGGTGAAGTCGGCCCCCATGACCCTCGTCATGGGACCGTGGACCCACGGAGGCAACAGCCGTTCCTACGCCGGCGACATCGAGTTCGGCGCGTCGGCCGCGATCGAGGACTTCGCCCGCGAGTTCCACCTGCGCTGGTTCGACGCCCGCCTGAAGGGGCAGGGCGCCTGCGCGCCGTTCGCGGACGGCCGGCTGGAGACGCCGGGCGCGGTGACCCTGTTCGTGATGGGCGGCGGCGACGGCCACCGGGACGACAGCGGCCGGCTCTTCCACGGCGGCGCGTGGCGGACCGCGGCCACCTGGCCGCTCGAAGGAACCGAAGTGACGCCGTTCCACCTGCGCGCCGGGGGCGGCCTGACCCCCGAGGCGCCGGATGAGGACGAAGGGTCCTCGGCGTACACCTACGATCCGGCACACCCGGTCCCCACGATCGGCGGCGCCTTCTCGGGCGCGCTGAAGCGGGGCGGCTACGACCAGCGCGAGCGGACCTTCCGGTCGCTCTCCGGCGGTTCGGAGAACGGCTTCTTCGGTTCCGAAGTAGACGGCCGGCGGACCGCGGACCGCGGCGACGTGCTGGTGTTCGAGACCGAACCGCTCGCCGAAGACGTCGAGGTCATCGGGCCCGTGTCGGCGAGGCTCTGGGTGTCCTCGAGCGCGCCGGACACCGATTTCACCGCCAAGCTGGTGGACGTCTATCCCCCGAGCGAGGACTTCCCCGAGGGATTCGATCTCAACGTCACCGACGGCATCCTGCGGGCCCGCTACCGGGACTCCCGGCAGTCCGAATCGCTGATGACTCCCGGGGAAATCTACGAGCTGGAGATCACCCTCTTCCCCACCGCGAACCGGTTCGGGGCCGGCCACCGGATCCGGCTCGAGATCTCGAGCTCGAACTTTCCGCGCTTCGATCCGAACCCGAACACCGGCGAGCCGCTCGGCCGTCACACGCGCCTGGTTCCGGCCGAGAACGTGATCCACCACGCGGCCGAACGTCCGTCCGCGCTCCTCCTGCCGCTCCAGCCGGCCGAGTAGCGGGCGGGCCGGAGGCGAAGGGTGGACCCGCGGTCTCTCACCCTCGCTCTCATCACCGACGTCTTTCCCGAGCCGGAGGAGCACGAGCGCCTCCTGGCGCGGCTTCACGAAGCCCGGGGCCGGGGGGCGCAGCTCGCGGTGCTCCCCGAACTGCCGCTGAACCGGTGGGCGCCGGCGACCCGCACGCCGTCGGACGCCGATGCCGAGCCTCCCGGCGGACCCCGCGCGGGCGCGCTCGCCGCCGCGGCCCGGGCGGCGCGGC